>NZ_PKMT01000010.1:0-141498 GCF_002849325.1 Variovorax sp. RO1 | reverse complement strand
CGGCCGCTGACGGCCCGATGCCCCAGACCCGTGAACACATCCTGCTGGCTCGCCAGGTGGGCGTGGGCTACATCATCGTTTTCCTGAACAAGTGCGACATGGTCGACGACGCCGAGCTGCTCGAGCTGGTCGAAATGGAAGTGCGCGAGCTGCTCGACAAGTACGAGTTCCCTGGCGACGACACCCCCATCATCCACGGCTCGGCCAAGCTCGCCCTCGAAGGCGACAAGGGTAAGCTGGGCGAAGAAGCCATCCTGAAGCTGGCCGAAGCGCTGGACACGTACATCCCCACGCCTGAGCGCGCTGTGGACGGCACGTTCCTGATGCCCGTCGAAGACGTGTTCTCGATCTCGGGTCGCGGCACTGTGGTGACCGGCGCTGTCGAGCGCGGCGTGATCAAGGTCGGTGAAGAAATCGAAATCGTTGGCATCCGCCCGACCGTCAAGACCACCTGCACCGGTGTGGAAATGTTCCGCAAGCTGCTGGACCAGGGTCAAGCGGGCGACAACGTCGGCGTGCTGCTGCGCGGCACGAAGCGCGAAGAAGTCGAGCGCGGCCAAGTGCTGTGCAAGCCCGGCTCGATCAAGCCGCACGTGCACTTCACCGCCGAGGTGTATGTCCTGTCCAAGGACGAAGGCGGCCGTCACACGCCGTTCTTCAACAACTACCGTCCGCAGTTCTACTTCCGCACGACGGACGTGACCGGCGCGATCGAGCTGCCCACGGACAAGGAAATGGTCATGCCTGGCGACAACGTCAGCATCACCGTCAAGCTGATCAACCCGATCGCGATGGAAGAAGGCCTGCGCTTCGCCATCCGTGAAGGCGGTCGTACCGTGGGTTCGGGCGTCGTGGCCAAGATCCTCGACATCTAAGCTGGACGCAAAGGAATCACCATGGCTACCAAGCAAAAGATCCGCATCCGCCTGAAGGCATTCGACTACAAGCTGATCGACCAGTCGGCCGCTGAAATCGTGGACACCGCCAAGCGCACCGGCGCGATCGTCAAGGGCCCCGTGCCCCTGCCGACCCGCATGAAGCGTTTCGACATCCTGCGTTCGCCGCACGTCAACAAGACGTCGCGCGACCAGCTGGAAATCCGCACGCACCAGCGCCTGATGGACATCGTTGATCCCACCGACAAGACCGTGGACGCGCTGATGAAGCTCGACCTGCCGGCCGGCGTCGACGTCGAGATCAAGCTGCAGTAATTCGACCTCGCGTCGCATTCCGAGCACAGCCCGCCTGCAGAAATGCAGGCGGGCTTTTTTGTGCTTCACGTTTGTTTCTCAACTGTGGCATCCTCGCGCACCGGCCTGCAGCACGCAGTGCGCCGGGGCTGAAACGAGGACAGCACACGTGATGAGCCAGAAGTTCTCTTTTGCATTCGGTGCGGCGTGCATTGCCGCGGCATTGCTGGCGGGTTGCGGTGGGGGAGGTGGTGGCGGCGGAGGCGGTGGTGGGTTACCCATCGGTCTGCCGATCGTGCTGAATCCGGTCGCCCTGAGCGGGAAAGCCACCTACGACTCGGTGCCGAACAACAACGGCCCCCTCGTGTATGCGAACACCACGGCCAAGCCGGTGCGTGGTGCCACGGTGGAAGTGCTCGATGCCAACACAACGGCGCAGCTCGCAGTGACCACAACGGACGACAGCGGCAATTACGCGGTCTCGGTGCCGGCGAACACGAACATCATCGTGCGCGTCCGGGCCCAACTGACCCGGACCGGTCCGGGTGCCACGTGGGATGTCGCGGTGCGCGACAACACCCGCAGCGAGGCGCTGTATTCGATGCAGTCGGCGAGCTTCTCGTCGGGCAGTGCGGCATCGACGCGCGACCTGCGCGCGGACAGCGGCT
Source organism: Variovorax sp. RO1 (assembly GCF_002849325.1). Classification (NCBI taxonomy): domain Bacteria; kingdom Pseudomonadati; phylum Pseudomonadota; class Betaproteobacteria; order Burkholderiales; family Comamonadaceae; genus Variovorax; species Variovorax sp. RO1. The sequence continues at coordinate 139,640 of NZ_PKMT01000010.1, read as the reverse complement.
GGGACGGCTCGGGGTACAGCGGGCCGCGGGTGGCGGCGCCGTTCTCCGTGCTCGACACGGTCTACACCTCGATGCAGAAGGTGCTGTCTGTGGCGCCGGCTTCGACTTTTCCTTCGTTGAAAGTCTTCTGGAGCATCAACAACGCGCCGTCGCCCGGCAGCCTGGCAGCGGGGCAGATCGGCACGACCTTCTTCTTCAACAATGGAAGCAATGGTCGGCAGATCTACGTGCTCGGCAAGGCAAACGTCGACACGGACGAATTCGATGTCTCGGTGATCGCGCATGAATGGGGTCACTATTACCAGTCGGCCTTCAGTCGCGACGATTCCATCGGAGGCGAGCATTCGACGGGCGACCGCCTTGACCGGCGAGTGGCTTTTTCCGAAGGATGGGGCAATGCCTGGTCGGGCATTGCGCTCAACCGAAGCAACTATGCGGACTCTTTGGGCGAGCAGCAGGGCAGCATCCTCGCGCTCGTGGATCTCACTACCGGGCCCTCGACCAATCCCGGATGGTTCCGCGAAGGATCGATCCAAGCCATCCTGTGGAACCTCAATCGGCAGGCTGGGTTCAAGCCCATCCATGACACGTTGACTGGCTTCCAGTTCCGCAGCGGGGCCGCTGTCACGTCGATTCACTCGTTCGCCGCGGCGTTCAAGGCGACGTCTGCTGGCAATGCCTCGACGCTGACGGGTCTGTTGAATGCACAAAACATCACCTCCAACGACGCGTATGGCACGGGAGAATCGAACGATGGCGGGGTGCCCATCGCACTGCCGGTGTATGGGTCTCTGGTGGTGGGTGCCACGGTCCCCAACGTCTGTGTCTCCAATGCGGCGGGTACGGGCAACAAGCACGGCAACATCGCTTATCTGCGCTTCATTGCGCCGGCGGACCGGGAGTACCAGGTCTCGATCGGGGGTGCCACGGCGCCGGACTTCGACGTCTTCAGGGGCGGGGAGGTTGCCCGGTCGGGCAATCGGGTCAGCCTGAGTGCGGGTGAGTACGTTCTGGCAGTGCGGGATGCGGCGATGGCCGCTTCTCCTGTCGCGCAGAAATGCCTCACCGTTCTCGTCCAGCAACAGTAGGGGGCCCAGCCATGACTCTGAATACTCGCTTCCCGTTGGCTGTGGCATTGACCTGGTTTGCAGTGTCCATGTTCCCGGTTTCCGCCCTGGCCGACGGCATACCGTCAGCACACGCCACCACGAAGCGGTCGACTTCGAGCCACAAGGTTGCTGCCGGCCCCTGGGTGACCGCATCGAGAAAACCCAATGACTCCGGCGTCAGGCTTCAGTACCGGCTGGGCGGCACGCCGCAGGCCGGCAAGCCGATCGTGGTCGTCCTGCAGTTCGATGGCGTCAGCGACCCGGCGGGCGCGAGCGTCACTCTGACGGTCGATGCGGGCCTGACGCTCTCCGGCAGTGCGTCGCTGAGCGTGCCGGCAGGGCAGCGCTCCGATGCTTCCGTCACGGTGATCAGCCAGGGTGATGGCCTGGCCTACCTCAACGTGTTCATCACGCAGGGTGGCCGGACCAGCGCCATTTCCATTGCGATCCAGACCGGCACGGCGGCTCCCGCCATGAAGGCCAACGGCGACATCAAGCCGCTGCCGGACGGCGACAACATCATTTCGCAGCCCGCGAAATAGGCCTGAAGGCCGTTCCCAGGCGGGCCGGAAGCCCCTGAATCCGGCCCAAACAGGGCCACTTGCGCCCCGGTTCGACTGCGGGCTATAATCTCTGGCTCTGCCCTTGTTGCGTCCGTACGGGCGTCGTTCTGGCAGAGATTTATCAACCTTCTCTCGCAGGCCGGGAAACCAGCCAAACGCTGTCGCCAATTGAAGTGGCAGCGGCGAAGGAAGTCTTCCATTTTTGGAGAAAACAAATGAGTCTGAGCAACTCCCTCGGGTTGCTGGGCCGCAAGGTGGGGATGATGCGTCTCTTCACCGATGACGGGGACGCAGTTCCTGTCACGGTGGTGGATGTGTCCAACAACCGTGTGACCCAGATCAAGTCCCAAGAGACCGATGGCTACGTCGCCCTGCAGGTGACGTTCGGTTCGCGCAAAGCATCGCGCGTGACCAAGCCCCAAGCCGGCCACCTCGCCAAGGCAGGTGTCGAAGCTGGCGAGATCAGCCAGGAATTCCGCGTCACCGCCGATACCGCAGGTCAGCACAAGGCTGGCGGCGTCATCGCGGCAAGCAGCGTGTTCTCCGTGGGCCAGAAGGTGGACGTGCAAGGCACGACCATCGGCAAGGGCTTCGCCGGCACGATCAAGCGTCACAACATGAGCTCGCAGCGCGCGTCGCACGGTAACAGCCGTTCGCACAACGTGCCCGGCTCGATCGGCATGGCACAAGACCCCGGTCGCGTGTTCCCCGGCAAGCGCATGACGGGCCATCTCGGCGACGTCACCCGCACGACGCAAAACCTCGACGTGTTCCGCATTGACGAAGCACGTCAGCTGCTGCTCATCAAGGGCGCGATCCCGGGTTCGAAGGGTGGCTTCGTCACCGTGCGTCCCGCCATCAAGGCCAAGCCGCAAGCGGCTGAAGGAGCGAAGTAATGCAACTCGAACTCCTGAACGAACAAGGCCAGGCCGCGTCGAAGTACGACGCCCCCGAGACCGTGTTCGGCCGTGACTACAACGAAGACCTGGTCCACCAGATCGTCGTTGCATTCCAGGCCAACGCCCGCCAAGGCACGCGCGCCCAGAAGGACCGCGAACAGGTCAAGCACTCGACCAAGAAGCCTTTCAAGCAAAAGGGAACGGGCCGCGCCCGTGCCGGTATGACGTCCTCGCCCCTGTGGCGCGGAGGCGGCCGCATTTTCCCGAACATGCCTGACGAAAACTTCTCGCAGAAGATCAACAAGAAGATGTACCGCGCCGGCATGGCCGCCATCTTCTCGCAGCTCGCTCGCGAAGGCCGTCTGGCCGTGGTCGATTCGCTGACTGTGGATTCGCCCAAGACGAAGCCGCTGGCAGCCCGTTTCAAGGCAATGAATCTCGAGTCCGTGCTCGTGATCGCCGAAGAAGTCGACGAAAACCTGTACCTTGCCTCGCGCAATCTGGTCAACATCCTCGTGGTCGAACCCCGTTACGCCGATCCGGTGTCGCTGGTTCACTACAAGAAGGTGCTGGTCACCAAGGGTGCCGTCGACAAGCTCAAGGAGATGTTCGCATGAGCCGCGTGAACCCCACCCCTGCACAACGTAAGTTCGACGAAGGCCGTCTCATGAACGTGCTGGTCGCACCGATCGTGTCCGAAAAGGCCACGATGGTCGGCGAGAAGTCGAACGCTGTCACTTTCAAGGTGCTGCAAGACGCCACCAAGCCCGAGATCAAGGCCGCTGTTGAACTGATGTTCAAGGTCGAAGTCCAGGGCGTGTCGGTGCTCAACACCAAGGGCAAGACCAAGCGCTTTGGCAAGTCCATCGGCCGCCGCGACAACGTTCGCAAGGCTTATGTGACGCTGAAGGCCGGTCAAGAGCTCAACCTCGTCGGGGAAGGCGCTTAATCATGGCCGTCATCAAGATGAAACCCACTTCGCCGGGCCAACGCGGCGCGGTGAAGATTTCGCGTGACCACCTGCACAAGGGTGCCCCTCACGCAGCCCTGCTGGAACCCCAGTTCCAGAAGGCCGGCCGTAACAACAACGGTCACATCACGATCCGCCATCGTGGCGGTGGTGCCAAGCACCACTACCGCATTGTCGACTTCGTGCGCAACAAGGACGGCATCCCGGCCAAGGTCGAACGCATCGAGTACGACCCGAACCGCACCGCCCACATCGCTCTGGTCTGCTACGCCGACGGCGAGCGCCGCTACATCATCGCCCCGCGCGGTCTGGAAGCTGGTGCAACCCTGATGTCGGGCGCCGAAGCCCCGATCCGCGCCGGCAACACCCTGCCGATCCGCAACATCCCCGTGGGTTCGACGATCCACTGCATCGAACTGCAACCCGGCAAGGGTGCGCAGATCGCTCGTTCGGCCGGTACCTCGGCCACGCTGCTGGCCCGTGAAGGCGTTTACGCCCAGGTCCGCATGCGTTCGGGCGAAGTCCGCCGCATTCACATCGAATGCCGCGCGACCATCGGTGAAGTGGCGAACGAAGAACACAGCCTGCGCCAGCTCGGCAAGGCCGGTGTGAAGCGTCACATGGGTATCCGCCCGACCGTTCGCGGCGTGGTGATGAACCCGGTCGACCACCCGCACGGTGGTGGCGAAGGCAAGACTGGCGAAGGCCGCCACCCTGTCGACCCGTGGGGCAACCTGACCAAGGGCTATCGCACCCGTAACAACAAGCGCACGCAGGTCTTCATCGTGTCGCGTCGCAAGAAGTAAGGGATAGCCAATGACTCGCTCTCTCAAAAAGGGTCCTTTCGTCGACCACCACCTGGTGGCCAAGGCCGACAAGGCCGTGACGAACAAGGACAAGAAGCCGATCAAGACCTGGTCGCGCCGCTCGATGGTTCTGCCCGAGTTCATCGGTCTGACCATCGCTGTGCACAACGGCAAGCAACACGTGCCCGTGTACATCACCGACCAGATGGTCGGCCACAAGCTCGGCGAATTTGCGCTCACGCGCACGTTCAAGGGGCACCCCGCGGACAAAAAAGTCCAGAAGAAGTAAGGAACGACCATGTCTGAAACACGTGCAGTCCTCCGCGGTGTCCGCCTGTCGGTCGACAAGGGCCGTCTGGTCGCGGACCTGATCCGCGGCAAGAAGGTCGATCAAGCGCTCAACGTTCTGCAATTCACGCAGAAGAAGGCCGCTGTGATCATCAAGAAGGTGCTCGAGTCGGCAATTGCCAACGCCGAGCACAACGACGGTGCCGACATCGACGAGCTGAAGGTCAAGACCATCTACGTCGAGCAAGGTGCAACGCTCAAGCGCTTCACGGCGCGCGCCAAGGGTCGCGGCAATCGCATCAGCAAGCCCACGTGCCATGTGTACGTGACGGTTGGCAACTAAGAAGGCCTGGAAGAAATATGGGACAGAAAATCCACCCAACCGGGTTCCGCCTTGCGGTTACCCGTAACTGGTCCAGCCGTTGGTACGCAAGCGACCGCGATTTCGCGGGCATGCTGGCCGAAGACATCAAGGTTCGCGAATACCTGAAGAAGAAGCTGAAGAACGCTTCGGTGTCGCGCGTCATGATCGAGCGTCCCGCCAAGAACGCACGCATCACGATCTACTCGGCTCGTCCGGGCGTCGTGATCGGCAAGAAGGGCGAAGACATCGAGAACCTCAAGCGCGAACTGGGCAAGCAGCTCGGCGTGCCGGTGGCAGTGAACATCGAAGAAGTGCGCAAGCCCGAAATCGATGCGCAGCTGATCGCCGACAGCATCACGCAGCAGCTCGAAAAGCGGATCATGTTCCGCCGTGCCATGAAGCGCGCCATGCAAAACGCCATGCGTCTGGGTGCCCTGGGCATCAAGATCATGTCGTCGGGCCGCCTGAACGGCATCGAAATCGCTCGTTGCGAGTGGTACCGCGAAGGTCGCGTGCCCCTCCACACGCTGCGCGCCGACATCGACTACGGCACCTCGGAAGCCAAGACCACGTACGGCGTCATCGGCGTCAAGGTCTGGGTCTACAAGGGCGACACGCTGGGTCGTAACGACCTGCCGGCCGTCGAAACGCCGCGTCCGGACGAAGAGCGCCGCCCGCGTGGTCCCCGCCGTGATGGTCGCCCTGGCGACCGTCCGGGTGGCGACCGTCGTGGTCCCGGCCCCCGTGCCGGTGCCCGTGGTCCGATCGGTGGCAACACCGCTCCGGCCGATGGCAGCGACAAGCCCGCAGAAGCAACCGGCGGTGCCGGTGCAGACTCGAAACCCGCCGTTAAGCGCGTCCGCAAAGCCGCGCCCGCTGCAGCAGCGGACGGTGCCAAGACCGAGTAATCGGTCGCTCCCGGGCACGCAAGTGCCTGGGGCCCTCACGGAGTAACAAAACATGCTGCAACCTGCACGAAGAAAGTTCCGCAAGGAACAAAAGGGCCGCAACACCGGCATCGCAACCACGGGTAACTCGGTTGCGTTCGGTGATTTCGGTCTCAAATGCACCGACCGCGGCCGCCTCACGGCGCGCCAGATCGAAGCCGCTCGTCGCGCGATTTCGCGTCACGTGAAGCGCGGTGGCCGTATCTGGATCCGCGTGTTCCCGGACAAGCCAATCTCTACCAAGCCCGCTGAAGTGCGGATGGGTAACGGTAAGGGCAACCCCGAGTACTACGTCGCTGAAATTCAGCCTGGCAAGATCGTGTTCGAGATCGTCGGCGTGCCCGAAGAACTCGCCCGCGAAGCGTTCCGCCTGGCCGCCGCCAAGCTTCCGCTGCGTACGACGTTCGTCGCTCGCCAGCTCGGCGCCTGAGAGGAGAACACCCATGGCAACACGTAAGAAGAAAGAAACCGCGGCTTCGGCCAAGGTGACGAAGGCTGCAACCCTGCGCACGAAGGACGTCGCAGGCTTGACCGCTGAAATCAAAGATCTGCAGAAGGCCCACTTCGGCCTGCGCATGCAGAAAGCCACGCAACAGCTGTCGAACACCACGACGCTGCGCGTGACGCGTCGCGACATCGCTCGCGCCAAGACCATTCTTGCTCAGAAAGAGCAAGAGACCCAAGCCGCCAAGTAAGGAGTGAACATGACGGAAGCTAAAAAATCCCTCAAGCGCACCTTGATCGGCAAGGTGGTCAGCGACAAGCGTGCCAAGACCGTGACCGTGCTGGTCGAGCGCCGTGTGAAGCACGAGCTCTACGGCAAGATCGTGGCCAAGACGAGCAAGTACCACGCCCATGACGAAAAGGGCGAGTACAAGCTGGGCGACACCATCGAGATCACGGAAAGCCGTCCGATCTCGAAGACCAAGAACTGGGTTGTGACCCGTCTGGTCGAGAAGGCCGCCCTGGTCTGATCAAGCACTCGGTCGCCCTCGAGGCAACCCATCCGAAAACGGCCCACAATGTGGGCCGTTTTTCTTTTTCAGGAGCAAATTACATGATCAAAGTCGGCGACACCCTTCCTTCGGCCACCCTGCAGGAATATTCCGAAGTCGAGGGCGAAGGTTGCAGCATCGGCCCGAACCCGGTCGACGTGACCAAGGCCACCGCTGGCAAGACGATCGCGCTGTTCGCACTGCCGGGCGCCTTCACGCCCACCTGCTCGGCCAAGCATGTGCCGGGCTACGTGCAGCACTTCGACGACTTCAAGGCCGCCGGCGTGGACGAGATCTGGTGCGTGAGCGTGAACGACGCCTTCGTGATGGGCGCCTGGGCGCGCGACCAGAAGACCGGCGCCAAGGTGCGCATGCTGGCCGACGGCAGCGCCGACTTCGCGAAAGCCACCGGCCTCACGCTCGACCTGACCGGCCGCGGCATGGGCCTGCGCAGCAACCGCTACTCGATGCTCGTGAAGGACGGCAAGGTCGCGACGCTGAACGTCGAAGGCCCGGGCAAGTTCGAAGTGAGCGACGCCGACACGCTGCTGGCGCAAGCCCGCGGTTAAACCCGGATCTTTCGTGGGGGCCGCCGCGCACGGCCGCCCGAAGCGGCCGGCCCGCCCCCGGTAGGGGGTTGGAGAAGCGACACGAAGTGCGCGCAGCCTGGGGGCGAGCCTAGAGGTCTACCTTGAGGTAGTGGGCCCCGGCGACGGGGTTGTGATAGTAGGGCGGCACCTCCGCGAAGCCCAGGTCTTCGTAGAGGGCGCGCGCCGACTCCATGTCGTCGAGGGTGTCGAGCAGCACGCAGGCATAGCCTGCGCTGCGCGCCGCATCCAGGATGGCTTCGGCCAGCTGCCGGCCGAGCCCGAGGCCCCGGAACCCGGGGCGCACATACAGGCGTTTCATTTCCGCCGCGTTCGCATAGTCCGTGCTGTCGATCGGACGCAGCGCGCAACAGCCCGCCACATGGGCGAGCGTGCCATCGGCGCGCTTCAGTGTGGGCGCGGCGCGGCCGGCGTCCTCGTTCACATGGGCGGGATCGACCAGCGCCAGCAGCAAGGTGCCGCGCGGCTCGGCGTACTCGCCGGGCAGGCCGGCCAGTTCGCCGTCGAAATCCTGGAACGCGAGGTCGATGGTCAGCGAGCCCGCGTAGTCGCGGAAGATCGCGCGCACGGCATCGACTTCATGCGGTTCGTCGGGCGTGAGGAGCACCACGGCCGGCACGTCCGACAGGGGCAGCGGGCGGGAGACGGAAAAGCCGCTCATACGCGCAACGACGCCACCCAGAACGCCACGCCCGCGCACAGCGCGAACAGCACCAGCGCCAGCGTGCGCGATACCGCATCGTCGCGGCTCGGGGGCACGCCGTTGCCATTCCCGTTCCCGTTGGGGGCCGCACCCGCAATCACCAGCTTGTCACCCGACAGCATCGGCCCGACCAGCCGGTGCCGCTTGACCAGCACATAGAACAGCACCGCCAGCACATGCAGGCTCACGAGGGCGATCACGATCCACTTGCCCTGCGCCTTGTGCCAGCCGGTCGCCAGGCTCACCATGGCGCCCGAGACAAAGCGGGTCAGCGGCCCGGAGGCGGAAATCTCGTCGTCGGCCATCAGACCGGTGGCGACCTGCAGGATCAGCAGCGCCAGCACCGCGAACACCGACAGCGCGCCCAGCGGCGTGTGGCCGATCAGGTGGTCGGGATGCGACTTGCCGCGCACGTAGGCGATGACCGAGCCCGGCGCGTAGATGAAGGCCGCGAAGCGCGACCAGCGCCCGCCCACGAAACCCCAGACCAGGCGGAACAGCAGCAGCGCCAGCACGGTGTAGCCGAGGCGGAAATGCCATTCCATGATGCCGTTCAGGCCCGTCACGATCAGGCCGATCACGGCGAAGGCGAGTGCCCAGTGAAAAAGGCGGGTCGGCAGGTCCCAGACGCGTGTGCGGGCCACCGAGAGGGTGTCGGTCATCGAAAAAGGCGCCGGGGGCGCAAGGCTGCGGAAGGCGCAGATTAGCAAAGTCCGGCCCGGTCGTTGCACCGGGTTGTTGCTATGCGCCCGACACAGGCAGCCCCTACACTGCCCGCAGCGCCGCGTTCGACGGTGCCAAACCCCACACAAGGAAGGTCCCACGATGATCCGTTTCGCTTCGTTCGCCCTTGCAGCCGCCTGCGCTGCGATGTCCCTGCCCGCCGCGGCACAGTTCGCCAAGTCCGAAGACGCCATCAAGTACCGCCAGAGCGCGCTGTTCGTGATGGGCCAGCACTTCGGCCGCCTGGGCGCCATGGCCAACGGCCGCGTGCCCTATGACGCAGCTGCCGCTGCCGCCAACGCCGAGGTGGTGGCCGACATGGCCAAGCTCCCCTGGGCTGGCTTCGGCGCCGGCACCGAGGGCGGCAAGGCCAAGCCCGAGGTCTGGAAGGAAGCCGCGAAGTTCAAGGACCACCAGGACAAGGTGATCGCCGAGACCGGCAAGCTGGTGGTTGCCGCCAAGGCCGGCAACATCGACGCGCTCAAAGCCCAGTTCGGCGCGACCGGCGCGAGCTGCAAGGCCTGCCACGACAGCTTCCGCAACCAGTAAGCAGCGGGGCTTCGGCAACGAAAAACGCGCTCCTCGGAGCGCGTTTTGCTTTGGGTGCCGGGAGATCAGGCCTCTGCGAGCAGCTTTTCGATCAGCTTGTGCAGCTCGGCAAAGTCGGGCTCGCCCACATAGCGCTTCACGATCTCGCCCTTCTTGTTGACGATGAAAGTGGTCGGCGTGAGCTTCACGTCGCCCCAGGCCTGCGCCACGCTGCCGGTGTTGTCGATCGCCACCTTGAACGGCAGCTTGCGGGTTTCGGCGAAGTTGACGACATAGCTCGGCGGGTCGTAGCTCATGGCCACCGCCAGCGTGTCGTAGCCCTTGGCCTTGTACTTGTCGTAGGTCGAGATCACCTTGGGCATCTCGGCCACGCAGGTTACGCAGCTGGTGGCCCAGAAGTTGACCAGCGTGACCTTGCCCTTCAGGTCGGCCGTGCTCTTGGTGGTGCCGTCGAGCAGCACGAAGGTCGAGGCCGGGGCGGCCGTGCTGCCCGAACCGAGGTACACGCCCACGCCGGCGGCCAGGGCGATCACGACGGCGGCGGCAGCGATGTATTTTTTCATGGGCACCTGAAGGAGAGAGGCGGGGCGATTTTAGTTCCGCGTGCCGGATCGCGCCGGCGGGGCCATTTCCGGCCTTTTCCCTCCCGACGGCCGTTCGATAATCGCCCTTGATGCCATCGCTTCCTTCCTCCTCCTGGCCCGTGCTGGCCCTGGCCGCCGCACTGGGCGCCTGCAGCCCCACCTTCAACTGGCGCGAAGTGCCGATCGCCGACGCCGGCCTGGTCGCGCTGCTGCCCTGCAAGGCCGACCGCGCCCAGCGCGCGCTGCCGTTGGGCGCCGAGTCGGTGCAGGTCGACATGACCGGCTGCGAAGCCGGCGGCGCGACCTTTGCCGTGGCCCATGCCGCCGCCACCAGTCCGGCGCAGGCCGAGGCCTGGCTCACGGCCTGGCGCACGGCCACATACGGCCAGCTCGGCGTGGCGCAGGTGATCCAGGGACCGGCCACATTGCCGCGCGCCACGGCCGTTCCCGCACCGTGGCGGCTCGACGGGCAATCGGCGCAGCAGGGCGTGGCGCCGGTCCAGGTGCTCTGGTTCGCGCAGTCGCAGAAAGACGGCAGCGTGTCGCTCTACCAGGCCACCGTGCTCGGCCGTCCGTCCTCGCCCGAAGCGACCAAGACCTTCTTCGAGGGCCTGCGCCTGCCCTGAGCTCGGGCCCCGAGGTGCAGCTATCGTTTTTGTAGCTGTTGCCGCGGCGCCAATGGCCGCCTTCCCCGGCTGGCGCGTTGTGTCCTCCATGTCTCTACTTCCTTTGGGCGCCCCCGCATAATCGACGCGTCGTCCTCCGAGCCGCATGAACAGCATCCTCATCATTGCCCACTCCCCGTTCGCACAGGCGCTGCGGCAGTGCGCGCTGCATGTGTTCCCCGACTGCGAACAGGCGGTCGTGGCACTCGACGTGCTGCCCAACGTGTCGCCCGAAGAAACGCTGGCCGCCGCGCGCATCACGCTCGCGCAGCAGCTGCATGCCCCGCGCTCGCAGGTGCTGGTGCTGGCCGACGTGTTCGGCGCCACGCCCTGCAACGTCGCACAGAAGCTGGTGGACGGCGTGCGCTCGCGGCTCGTGGCCGGTGTCAACCTGCCGATGCTGCTGCGCGCCGTCACCTACCGCCACGAACCGCTGGAGACGCTGGTGCAGCGCGCTCTTGCGGGCGGCACCGCCGGCGTGATGCAGGTGGCGGTGGCGGCTCCCCAGAACCAGGCGAAAAGAAAGCACAGTGATCAAGAAATCCGTGACCATCAGCAATAAGCTGGGCCTGCACGCACGCGCGTCGGCCAAGCTGACCAAGCTCGCGGGCAGCTACCCCTGCGAGGTGTGGCTGTCGCGCGGCGACCGCCGCATCAACGCCAAGAGCATCATGGGCGTCATGATGCTGGCCGCCGGCCTCGGCGTGACCGTCGAACTCGAGACCAACGGCGCCCAGGAAGAAGAAGCCATGAACGCCATCGTCCATCTAATGGACGACAAGTTCGGCGAAGGCGAATAAGGACCCGCGCATGACCTTCGCAGTCCACGGTCTCCCTGTCGCCCGTGGCATTGCCATCGGCCGCGCGGTGCTGGTGGTGTCCAGCCGCATCGACGTGGCGCACTACTTCATCAAGCCCGACGAGATCGAGACCGAGATCGACCGCGTGCGCACCGCGCGCAATGCGGTGTCCGACGAACTCACGAAGCTGCAGGCCAGCGTGGCGCAGATGGGCCCCAACGACGCGCCGCACGAACTCGCGGCGCTGCTCGAGGTGCACCAGATGCTGCTGCAGGACGACGTGCTCAGCGGCGGCGTGAAGCACTGGATCAGCGAGCGGCTGTACAACGCCGAATGGGCGCTGACCACGCAGCTCGAAATCATCGCGCGCCAGTTCGACGAGATGGAGGACCCGTACCTGCGCGAGCGCAAGGCCGACCTCGAACAGGTGGTCGAGCGCATGCTGCATCGCATGAAGGGCACGGCCGCCGTGCTCGCGCCGAGCCCGCCGCGCCGCAAGCGCGCCGCCGCCCATCACGACCACGACGACGAAGACGACGACCCCACCGCGGGCGACGGCTTCGACGTGCCGCTGGTGCTCATTGCACACGACCTCTCGCCGGCCGACATGCTCCAGTTCAAGAAGAGCGTGTTCGCGGGTTTCGTGACCGACGTGGGCGGGCGCACCTCGCACACCGCCATCGTCGCCCGCAGCATGGACATCCCGGCCATCGTCGGTGCGCGCTCCGCGAGCCAGCTGGTGCGCCAGGACGACTGGGTCATCATCGACGGCGAAGCCGGCGTGATGATCGTCGACCCGTCGCCGATCATCCTGGCCGAGTACGGCTTCAAGCAGCGCCAGGGCGACCTCGAACGCGGCCGGCTCGCGCGGCTGCGCCACAAGCCCGCCGTCACGCTCGACGGCCAGCGCGTCGATCTGCTCGCCAACATCGAGATGCCCGAAGACACGGTGGGCGCGGTCAAGGCCGGCGCCGTGGGCGTGGGCCTGTTCCGCAGCGAGTTTCTCTTCATGGGCCGCGAGAACTCGGCGCGCCAGACGCGACTGCCCGATGAAGAAGAGCAGTACCAGGCCTACAAGCGCGCGGTCGAGGGCATGCAGGGCATGCCCGTCACCATCCGCACCATCGACGTCGGCGCCGACAAGCCCCTGGACGGCAAGTCGGCCAGCAAGCAGGAGCACCTGAACCCCGCGCTCGGGCTGCGCGCGATCCGCTGGAGCCTGGCCGATCCGGCGATGTTCCTCACGCAGCTGCGCGCCATCCTGCGTGCGGCGGCGCACGGCGAGATCCACCTGCTCATTCCGATGCTCGCGCACGCCAGCGAGATCCGCCAGACGCTGTCGCTCATCGACTTCGCGCGTGCCGAACTCGACAACCGCGGCGCGGTGTACGGCCCGGTCAAGCTCGGCGCCATGATCGAGATCCCGGCCGCCGCGCTCACGCTCAAGACCTTCCTGAAGCACTTCGACTTTTTGTCGATCGGCACCAACGACCTGATCCAGTACACGCTGGCCATCGACCGCGCCGACGAAGCCGTCGCCCACCTCTACGACCCCGCGCACCCCGCGGTGCTCAAGCTCGTGGCCGACACCATCACCGAGTGCCGCCGCCAGGGCAAGGGCGTGTCGGTGTGCGGCGAGATGGCGGGCGATGTGGCCTTCACGCGCCTGCTGCTGGGCCTGGGCCTGCGCAGCTTCTCGATGCACCCGTCGCGCATCCTCGCCGTGAAACAGGAAGTGCTGCGCGCCGACACCGCCAAGCTCGAGCCCTGGGCGCGGGGCGTGCTCGACGCGGACGATCCCGCCGCCGCTCTCGCGGGCTGAGCCCGCGCTTTCGCATACCTTTGTCTTCGTGATGCGCCGTGAAAACGGCGGGTTGCGGGCCGAACGAAACAAACCGAAATACGGCGATACGGGCGTGAAAGGACTCGCCGCACCGTGACGCGCACCATCAGGTCTCCTCTTCCAACCCCTGAAAGAAAGGCCTGCATCATGATCGTCAAGTCGTCTTTTTCCCTCGCCCAGCTCGTCGCTGTCGGTTCCTTCGCCATGCTCGCCGCCGCTGGCGCCAAGGCTGAAACCTACCAAGGCGTTCACGCCCCCGTGTCGGCCATGAGCCGTGCCGACGTCAGCGCCGAAGCCGTGCGCACTGCCGCCGCCCCTGATCAGAACGTCGTGCGTGGGTCGCGCGGCCCCGAGACCGTGGCCGTGTCGACCGAGCGCGCCCGCGTCGTCGCCGACGCCGTGCGCACCGCCGCCGCGCCCGACCAGAACGTGTCGTCCGGTTCGCGCGTGAACAGCAAGGTCATCTCGACCATGCAGAACCCCGTCGACGCGCGTGCCGCCGCCGCGCGCGACAGCGGCAACCGCCTCTGAGCCACTGCGGCGCATGCGTCGCCGCTGTCGCCTCGTCCATCACTGAAGCAGCCCCGCGCAGGGGCGCATGAAGGAGCACCCTTATGAAGCACTGGATCAAACGAACCCTGTTCGGATTCGCGGGCCTGGCCGTCGTGGCCGGCAGCATCGCCGGCTGTGCCGGTCACCGCCACGGCTGGGGCGGCGACAGCGCCGAGTTCCGCACCAAGATGGTCGAGCGCGTCGGCAGCAAGCTCGAGCTCGACGCCGCGCAGAAGCAGAAGCTCACCGTGCTCGCCGAGAAGCTGCAGGCGCAGCGCCAGGCCATGCGGGGTGCAGGCGGCTCGGGCGATCCGCGCTCGCAGTTCAAGGCACTGTTCGCGGGCAACACGCTCGACCAGTCCGGCGCCGCACGTCTCATCGAAGAGAAGACCGCCGTGGTGCGCACCGGCAGCCCCGAGGTCATCGCCGCCGCAGCCGATTTCTTCGATCACCTGAATCCCGCCCAGCAACAGAAGGTGCGCGACTTCATGGAGCGCGGCGGCCGTCGCTGGTCCCGTCATGGCTGAAATGGGCTCGCCCCCCGGCTTCGCGCGCTTCGTGTCGCTGCGCCGACCCGCTCTGCGGGAGCCGCAGCACCACGCTGCCTCCGTGGCGTTGCGCGAACCGGCAGCGCCAGCCGTGGACGGTGTGCGCACCGTGCTGCGCTTCGAAGGCGCGGTGGTGCTCGCGGTGGCACTGGTCGGCTATGCCCAGTTCGGCATGGGCTGGGGCGTGTTCGCGCTCTGGCTGCTCGCGCCCGACCTCTCGCTGCTGGGTTACCTCGCGGGGCCGCGCGTCGGTGCGGCGCTGTACAACGCGGCGCATGCGCTGATCGGGCCGGTGCTGCTGCTGGCGCTCGGCGTGTTCGCGGCGCAGCCGTGGGCGGTGGCCGGTGGCCTGATCTGGCTGGCCCGCGTCGGGCTCGACCATGCGCTGGGCTTCGGCCTCAAGTACGCGACCGGTTTTGCGTCCACCCACCTCGGCCGCATCGGCCGCGCCGATCCATGGTGATCGCGACCCTGCGGGTGCCGAAGCCCCGCCTGACCCGGACGGTGCGATGCCGGCCGGATTGATTGCAAGCCTTGCCATTCGCGCTCTCTTTGCCAGGAGGCACAATCCCGCCATGCCGCGCATCCTGCTGATCGACGACGACGAACACCTCGCCGCGCCGCTGACCACCTACTTCGCACGCTTCGGCTGCACGCTCGACAGCGCCACGCGCCCGAGCGAAGGCATTGCCAAGCTGCGTGCCGGGCACTACGACGCGGCCATCCTCGACGTCATGCTGCCCGAGATGGACGGCTTCGAACTGTGCCGCGAGATCCGCAAGGAAAGCGACATCCCCATCGTGATGCTCACCGCGCGCGGCGAGGTGATGGACCGCGTGGTCGGCCTCGAACTCGGCGCCGACGACTACGTGCCCAAGCCCTTCGAGCCGCGCGAACTCGTGGCGCGCGTGCAGACCATCCTGCGCCGCCAGCGCAGCGCGCCGGCGGCGGCTGCTGCCAACGCCCAGCTGCGCGTGTTCGACGGCCTCTCGATCGACCTCGACCGGCGCCAGGTCACGCGCCACGGCGAGCGCGTGGAGCTCACCGGCACCGAGTTCGATTTGCTCGCGCTTCTGGCCGGCGAGCCCGGCAAGGTGTTCAGCCGCGACGACATCCTCAACCGGCTGCGCGGCCACGAGGCCGAGCTCTTCACGCGCGCGGTCGACATCGTGGTGAGCCGGCTGCGCAAGAAACTCGAGCCGCTCGATTGCATCAAGACGCTGCGCAACGCCGGCTATGCGCTGGCCGTGGCGCCGGGCGAGTCTTCTTCATGAAGTTTTCCCGCAGGCGCGCAGGCGCCGTGCCCGCCGACGGCGAGGGCCTGTGCCCCGGCAAGGAGCGGCGCCGGCACTGGCACGCGCGCATGCACGCCCACATGCAGCAGCGCTGGCGCAGTTCGGTGCGCGTGCGGATCGTGATGATGTTCGTGGTGCTCGCGCTCGTGATGGCTGCGGTGTTCGTGGGCGGCATGAAGCGCTCGTTCTCCAGCACCTGGGCCGAGGCCGCGCAGCCGATGCTGACGGACTACGCCGACCGGCTGGTCACCGAACTCGGCACGCCGCCCGACACGGCGCGCGCGCAGGCGCTGGTCGACCGGCTGCCGATCACCATCCGCATCACCGGGCCGACCGTGAACTGGGAATCGAACCCCGGCGACGACATGCACGCACGCGGTGGCTGGTTCCGCGACCGCGACCGCGACGAGTCGATGTTCTCCACCGAGCGCTGGTTCGTGCGACCCACGGCCGACGGGCACAAGGTCATCTTCGGCTGGGCACCCCGGCTGTGGCAGCTCGCGCCGCGCGCGGCCGGCTGGACCACGCTGGGCGTGCTGCTGCTGCTCGTGGTGGTGGCCTACGGGCTGGTGAGCCGGCTGCTGCGTCCGCTCATCGACATCCGCGAGGGCGCGCAGCGCTTCGGCCGCGGCGAGTTCACGCAGCCGATTCCGATCCGCCGCAACGACGACCTGGGCGACCTTGCGCAGCGCGTCAACACCATGGCCAGCGACATCCAGGCCATGCTCGACGCCAAGCGCGGCCTGCTGCTGGCGCTGAGCCACGAGCTGCGCTCGCCGCTCACAAGGGCCCGGCTCAATGCCGAGCTGCTGCCCGCCACGCCCGAAGGCGAGGCCGAGCGCGAGGCGCTGCTGCGCGACCTCAACGAGATGCGCGACCTGATCAGCGACCTGCTCGAAAGCGAACGCCTCGCGAGCCCGCATGCCGCGCTGCAACGCGAGCCCGTCGACCTGGCGGTGCTGGTGCGCGAGATCGTGGCCGAGATGCCCGGCGCACAGGCCGTGCAGCTCGACCTCGCGGACGGCCTGCCGCCGCAGGCCGTCGACCGCATGCGCGTGCGCCTGATGGTGCGCAACCTGCTGGACAACGCGCTGCGCTACAGCGCTGGCGCGCCGCAGCCGCCGACCGTGACCCTGCGCGCGCCGGCCGATGGTGGTGCCGAGCTGGAGGTGCGCGACTTCGGTCCCGGCGTGGACGACGCGCAGCTCGAACGCCTGACCGAGCCCTTCTACCGCACCGACGGCGCGCGGGCGCGCGCCACGGGCGGTGTCGGCCTCGGCATGTACCTGTGCCGGCTCATCGCCGAAGCCCACGGCGGCCGGCTCACGGTGCGCAACGCGCACCCGGGGCTGCAGATCAGCGTGCGGTTCGGCTGACGCGCGGGGTGGCTGCCGCTTCGGCGGTCCATCCGCCGCCGAGCGCGTGGTACAGCGCCACGCTGGCCTGTAACCGTGCCTGCAGCAACTGTGCACGCGCGTCCTGCGCGGCGAACAGCGTGCGCTGCGCATCGAGCAGCGTGAGCAAGGTCTCGGCACCCGCGCGGTAGCGCGACTCGGCGAGCGTGCGTGCGCGTTCGGCCTGCGCCAGTTCCTCGTCTTGTGCCACCCGCTGCGTGTCCAGCGCGGCCACGGCCTCGAGCGCAGTCAGCGCATCGGTGAAAGCGGCCACGGTGGCGGCGCGGTAGTTCGCGAGCAGTTCCTCGCGCCGCGCGGCCGACAGGTCACGCGTCGCCGCGCGCCGGCCCCCATCGAAGATCGGCGCCGCGAGCGCTGCCGCGAGGCTGTACACCGGGTGGTCGAACAGCGTGCCGAAGCGCGGGCCCGCGGCCGCGAGGCCGGCGCTCAGCGTGAGCGTGGGGAACATCGCCGCGCGCGCCGCCGCCACGTCCGCATCGGCTGCGGCCAGGGCGGCTTCGGCGCGTGCGATGTCGGGCCGGCGCGCCAGCAGGTCGGCCGGCAGGCCCGCCTCGACCGAGGGCAGTGCGAGCTGCTGCAGGCTGGCGATGGCAATCGGCACCTCGCTGCCCGCCTGGCCGAGCCAGCGCGCCATGCGGACGTCCGCCGCACGCGACTGCTGGCGCAGCGTGGCGGCCGTGCGCCGCTGCGACGCGACGATGCCGCGCTGCTGTGCGAGTTCGAGCGGCGAGGCCGCGCCCGCGCGCGCACGGGCCTCGACCAGCTGCAGCAGCCGTTCGGCATCGTCCAGGCTGCGTCGCGCGATGGCCGTGCGCTCGCGCAGGCCCAGCGCCTCGAGCCAGGCCGCGCCCGCGCCCGCGCGCAGCGCGAGCCGCACCGCGTCGCGGTCGAAGGCGCTGGCCTGCAGCGAGGCGCCGGCGCTGTCGCGCTGCGCGCGCAGGCGGCCCCACAGGTCGACCTCGTAGCGCGCATCGAGCCCGAGCGCGCGGCGGTTGCCGCTCACGTTCGCATCGCCGCCGAGCCGGCCCTGGCGCTGCACATCGGCGGTCGCGGAAAGTTCAGGCCAGGCCGAGGCGCCGGTGATGCGCTCCTGCGCTTCGGCCTGGCGCAGGCGCGCTTCGGCGGCGTCGCCGTCGGGGTTGCCGGCATCGACCGCCGCAACGAAGGCCGGCAGCTCGGTATTGCCGAAGCCCGTCCACCACGGATCGGCGACGGGCGGTGTGCGCACAGGCGCATCGGTGGAAGGCGTCGCGCAGCCCGCGAGCAGCAGCGCTGCCAGGGCCAGCGCGGCGGGAGAGAAAAGGCGCGTCATGGCATTCATCATTCGGAAGACAGGGCCGCGACCGGGTCGAGCGCGGCGGCCTTGCGGGCCGGCATGAAGCCGAACACCAGGCCGGTGAGCACGGCGCAGCCGAAGGCGCCCGCGATGGCCGTGAGGGAAAAGATCACCGGCACGCCCGCCACCATGAGCGCGGCGCCGAACAGCAGCCCGCCCACCACGCCCGCGACGCCGCCGGTCACCGTGACCAGCACCGCTTCGACGAGGAACTGCCGCAGGATGTCGCGCTGGCGCGCGCCCGTGGCCATGCGGATGCCGATCTCGCGCGTGCGCTCGCGCACGGTCATGAGCATCACATTCATCACGCCGATGCCGCCGACCACCAGCGACACCGCCGCGATCAGCCCGAGCATCACGGTCATGGTGCGCTGGGTCTGCGCGCGCGCCTTGATCGACTCGGTCTGGTTGAACACCTGCACGTCGCGCACGTGGCGCTGCGCGGCCAGCACCTCGACGATTTCCGCCGCCGTCTCGGAGGCCTTGTCGACGTCGTGCACGGCCACCGCCACCCAGGTCGGATGGTTGCTGCCGTACAGCCGCGCGGCGGCGGTGGAGAAGGGCACGATCACGCGCTCGTCCTCGCTGGCCTGGCCGCCGCCCGCGCCCTTGGCGGCGAGCACGCCCAGCACGTCGAAAGGCACGTTGTCCAGGAGGATGCGCTGGCCCACGGGGTCGGTGCCGTCGGCGAACAGCGCGGCCTGCACGCGCTCGCCGATCACCGCGACCTTGGCCAGGCTCTGCTCGTCGCTCTCGTCGAAGAAGATGCCGCGCGCGGTCGGCCACTTCAGCGCCTGCTCGAAGTCGGTGGTGGCGCCGCCGCCCTCGGTGCGGTGGTCCACGTTGCCGCGCCGCGCCACCACGAAGCCCTCGATGTAGGGCATGGCCACGCGCACGTTGGGCAGGCGGCGGAGGGTGTCGACGTCGGCCAGCGTGAGCTTGCCGCCGCGCCCGCGCGCGCTGTCGGGAATGGCGGCCACGTACATCTTGTCGGCGCCGAACAGCGAGATCTGCTTCATCACCGCCTCCTGCGAGCCGGTGCCGACCGCGAGCATCACGATGACCGAGGCCACGCCGATCACGATGCCCAGCAGCGTGAGGCCGGTGCGAAAGCGATGGATCCACATCACGCGCCAGGCCGCGCGCAGCGCCTCGTGCAGCTCGGAGAGCAGGGCGCGCGGGGTGTCGGCTGCGTCGGCTGCGTCGGCTGTGTTCGCAGGGGAGGGCAAGGGAAGCGGCTCTGGCAGCGCTTCGGCGGGCGCACGCCCGCTGTCCGACACGATGCAGCCGTCGCGAATTTCGATCACGCGGCGCGCACGCTGCGCCACCTCGCGGTCGTGCGTGATGAGGATCACGGTGTGGCCGGCGGCGGCCATCTCGTCGAGCAGCGCCATCACCTCTTCGCCGCTGCGCGAGTCGAGCGCGCCGGTGGGCTCGTCGGCCAGCACGATGCGCCCGCCGTTCATGAGCGCGCGTGCGATCGACACGCGCTGCTGCTGGCCGCCCGACAGCTGGTGCGGCCGGTGGCCCAGCCGATCGCCCAGGCCCAGGCGCGTGAGCAGCCCGCGTGCGCGCGAGGCGCGCTCGGCGGGCGGCACGCCGGCGTAGATGGCGGGCATCTCGACGTTCTCCTGCGCCGACTCGGTGGAGATCAGGTGGTAGCCCTGGAACACGAAGCCGAAGGCCTCGCGCCGCAGCCGCGCGAGCGCGTCGGCGTCCATGCCGGCCACGTCCTGGCCGGCGAACAGGTAGCGCCCCTGCGTCGGCCGGTCGAGGCAGCCGAGCAGATTCATCAGCGTCGACTTGCCCGAGCCCGAACTGCCGACGATGGCGACGAACTCGCCCGCATGCAGTTCGAGCGTGATGCCGCGCAGCACCTCGACGGCCGGCGCGCCGTCGTGGCCGCCGTAGGACTTGCGCAGGTCGTGCAGCGCGATCAGCGGGGTCGTGACTGCATCGCTGGCACTCACAGCTGGAACTTCCGCGTGCCGCCGCCGGCCGCGCGCTCGCCGGTGATCAGGCGCTCGCCTTCGGCGAGGCCTTCGAGCACCTCGCCCGAGAGCCGGTCGCGCACGCCGATGCGCACCTCGCGCGGTGCGGGCTGGCCGTCGGGGCCGAGCACCCGCGCGGTGAAGCGCCCGCTCTGGCCCTTCACGGCCGTGAGCGCGGGCAGCGGCGCCACCACCACGTCGCGCGCCGAGGCGGCGACGAAGTTCACCTGCGCGGTCATCTGCGGCATCAGCTCGCCGTCGGCGTTGTCGACGTCGAACAGCACGGTGTAGAGCACGACCTTGCTGGCGGCCGGTGCCTGCGGCGCGTCGCCGCCGCCCTTGCCCGCGGGCACGGGCGGCGAGGGCAGCACCTGGCGCACGGTGCCTTCCCAGCGGCGGCGGTCGGCGCCGAGCGTGGTGAAGTACACGGCCATGTCGCGCTTCACGCGGCGCACGTCGGCTTCCGAGACCTCGGTCCACACCGTCATGCTCGACAGGTCGGCCACGCGCAGGATGTCGGGCGTCTGGTAGGTGGCGTTGAGCGTCTGGCCCTCGCGCGCCTGCACCGAGACCACGCTGCCGGCCATCGGCGCGTAGATGCGCGTGTAGCCCAGGCGTGCCTCGTCGGCCTTCAGCGTGGCCTGGGTCTGGGCGATCTGGGCTTCGAGGTGCGCGATCTTCGCGGCGGCCGAGGCCAGCGTGGCTTCGGCGGTCTGCACGTCTTCGGCGCGCGTGGCGCCCTCGGCGGCCATCTGCTGCTGGCGTGCGAACTGCTGGCGCGCCAGCCGGTGCTGCGCGTGCTGGTCGGCCAGTTGTGCGCGCAGGCCCGCGAGCGAGGCGCGGCCGGCGTCCACCGTGGCCTGCTGCACGCTGGGGTCGATCTCCACCATCAGCTGGCCCTTCTTCACCGGGTCGCCGGGCTGCACGTGCAGCCGCAGGATCTGGCCCGACACCTGCGCGCCCACGTCCACGTAACGGCGCGGCTGCAGCGTGCCGATGGCGGTCACGCTGCTTTCGATGTCGCCACGGCGCAGCACGGCGGTTTCCCAGCCGGGGTCGCGCGGGCTCGCCCAGACATAGGCCACGGCAGCGGCGGCCAAGGCCAGCGCCGCGAAGGCGGCGATGCGCAGGCGCGAGCCGGCGCGCGAACGGGAAGCGGGCGCCGTCACCGGGCGCCCTTGCGGAAGAAAACGAGGGTCATGCTGCTAAGACGTGCGAGACGCGGAAACGGGTAGCCCGCGCGGCACGCCTCCTGCGGAATGAGACGTTTCGGGGGACAGGACAAACTTTACAAATCTATAATGAGAATAACTCTCAATTGCGTCGCTGCCCGCGATGCCCCTTCACACCATGTCCCATCCGGAAGTCCGGCAGCTGTACGTCGACCACCAGGGCTGGCTGCGCAGCTGGTTGCTGGGCCGCCTGCGCTGCGGCTTCACCGCGGCCGATCTCACGCACGACACCTTTCTCAACCTCATCGAGCTGCCCCAGCAGCCGGTGCTGCGCCAGCCGCGCGCCTTCCTGCAGGTGGTGGCGAGCCGTTTGATGATCAATCGCTTTCGCCGCATGCAGGTCGAGGCCGAGGTGCTGCGCACCGTCGCGCTGATGGCCGAGGACGCCTGCGCGCCGAGCGCCGAAGACAGGGCCTGCGCGCGCGAGCTGCTGGGCCAGGTGCTCGCGCTCTTGGCGACCGAGCTCGACGTGAAGAGCCGCACCGCGTTCCTGATGGCGCGCGTCGAAGGGCGCTCGTACCGCGAGATCGCGGCCGAGCTGGGCGTGTCCGAGACGCGCGTGAAGCAATACCTCGCGAAGGTGCTGGCGCATTGCCACGGCCGCATGGCGGCGGTCGCGCCGGAGCCGGAAACTGCCGAAGCCCCGGCCCATGCCTGACGCGACTGCCGAGCGCCTCCGCCAGGAGGCGGCGCTCTGGGCCGTGACCCTCGCCGACGACGCAGTGGACGACGCCACGCGCGCCGCCTGCGACGCGTGGTGCGCGCTCGACGAACGCCATGCGCGGCTCTTGGCCGAGATGCGCCGCATGTGGGAATCGGTGACGCCCGACACCCCCGCGCCGCAGCCCGCGCGCCGCGGTCCGTCGCGTCAGATGCTGGGTGCGCTCGTGCTGCTGCCCTGCCTGCTCGTGGCGGGCGCTGCGATGCCGTGGCAGGCCTGGCTGGCCGACGAGCGCACCGGCGTCGGCGAGATCCGCCACCTGCGACTGGAAGACGGCAGCCGCGTGGCGCTGAACAGTGACTCGGCCATCGACATCGATTTCTCTGGCAGCGTGCGCCGCGTGCAGCTGCTGCGCGGCGAGGTCTTCGTCGAGGTCGCGCACGGCGACAAGCCTTTTGCCGTGGTCGACCGCGACGGCACCGCGCAGGCGCTGGGCACGCGCTACGCCGTGCGGCGCGAGGCGGACGACACCCTCGTCACCGTCACCGAATCGCGCGTGCGCGTGCAGCCGCTCGATGGCGGCGACGACCGCTGGGTCGATGTGCAGGCGGGGCAGCAGGTGCGCTTCGACCGCCGCGGCGTCACCACCGACACCGTGCCCGCCGCGCCCGGCGGCCTGGCCTGGCCGCAGGGCCGGCTGGTGTTCGACGACGCGCCGGTGGCCGAGGTGCTGCGCCAGCTCGGCCAGCACCGGCCCGGCCTGCTGCTGGCCGACGACGAGGCCCTGGGCGCGCTGCGCTTCACCGGCGTGCTGCCGATCCAGCAGAGCGACGCCGCGCTCGCGCTGCTCGCCAGCGCGCTGCCGAGCTTGCGGGTTTCGACCCTGTCGCCGTGGCTTGTGCGGGTGACCGCCACGGCACCGCCGTGACCGGGCCGTCGAACTTTTTCGCGCCCGCCGCTACCCGTTTCCCGTGCCCGCTTGTCATAGGTGGTGAAAAGAGATTCACCACACCATGACAGGACCTGCAGCAGACCCGACCGAGACCGCGCACGCTGGCGTGAAGCGTTGGCATCGCCTGCGCCGCGCTGTTGCGCTGGCGACCCTGGTGCTGCTCGCCGTGCCGGCTGCCGCGCAGACGCCCGCTGTTGATGCGGCCTTCGAGTGGCACCAGCCCGCGCAGCCGCTGAGCAGTGCCCTGACCGCGCTCGCCGTGCGCACGGGGCTGCTGCTCGGCGTCGATGCCGAGGTCGTGCGCGGCAAGCGCGCGCCCGCGCTGCAGGGCCGCTACACGGCGCGCGAGGCGCTGCTGCAGTTGCTCGAAGGCAGCGGCCTTGAAGCGGTGCGTGGTGCGTCCGGTGGTTATGCACTGCGCGTCGCGGCGCAGCGCTCATCGGGCCCGAAGCCGCAGGCCGAAGCACCCGCGGCGGGCGGTGCGCTCAACGAGGTCACGGTCACCGGCGGGCGCGACACCGGCACCGTCACCGAAGGCACCGGCTCCTACACCACCGACGGCGCGCTCGGGACCGCGACGCGGCTCGAACTCACGTTGCGCGAGACGCCGCAATCCGTCAGCGTGCTCACGCGCGACCGCATTGATGACCAGGGCCTGAGCCAGATCAGCGACGTGCTGCGCCAGACGCCCGGCCTGAGCTTCGTGCAGAGCGGCAACGCCGGCACCGACGCCAACGCCGTCTACTCGCGCGGCTTCGAGGTCGAGAACTACCAGATCGACGGCATTCCGCAAGCCGGCACCTGGCTGCTGCAGACGGGCGACCTGGCCTTCTACGACCGCGTCGAGGTGGTGCGCGGCGCCACCGGTTTGCTCAACGGCGTGGGCACGCCGGCGGCCACCGTCAACCTCGTGCGCAAGCGTCCGGGCAACGCGCTGCAGGCGAGCGCCTCGTTCAGCGCGGGCACCTGGAACCGCCAGCGCGCCGAGCTCGACATCGGCGGGCCCGTCACCGCCGACGGCCGCGTGCGTGCGCGCGTGGTCGCGGCTGTTCAAGATGGCGACTCATGGATCGAGCGCCACCACGAGAACAAACGCCTGTTCTACGGCATCGTCGAGGCCGACCTCACGCGCACCACGCGCCTGAGCGCCGGCTTCGAACTGCAGCGGCACGACAACGACGGCGTGGCACGCGCCGGCCTGCCGCTGTTTTTCAGCGACGGCACCGAGGCCGACTACGGCCGCTCGCGCAGCGCCGCCGCGCGCTGGGCCCATTCGTACCAGGACCAGCGCCAGTACTTCGCCGCGCTCGACCACCGCTTCGACAACGGCTGGGCCGTGCACGCCGCCTTCAACCGCTCGCGCCGCGCCTACGACGACGTCATCGGCTACGCGCTGCGCGGCTATATGAACCGCGCCACCGGTGCGGGGCTCGGCCTGTGGACCCACCGCTGGAACGCGGTGCCGGTGCAGAACGCGCTCGACCTGTACGCGAGCGGCCCCTTCGAACTTTTCGGCCGGCGCCACGAGCTGGTGCTGGGCTACAACGCCTCGCGCACGCACAGCGACGCGCCGCTGTACGCGGGCTGGAACGTGGCGGGCTTCGATCCGTGGCTGGCGAACTTCAACAGCTGGACCGGCGACCTGCCGGCCCTACCGCATCAGCCCGTGACCGGTCGGCAGGACACATCCACGCGCCAGACCGGCGCCTATGCCACGGTGCGGTTGCGGCCGACCGATGCGCTCTCGGTGATCGTCGGCGCACGCGTGAGCGACTGGAAAGACGTGACGCGCAGCTTCCCTTTGCAGCGCGCCGCCACCGTCACCGCGCGCAGCGAGAAGGGCGTCGTCACGCCGTACGCGGGCGTGGTGTTCGACCTCGACAAGCACTGGTCGGCCTACGCCAGCTACACCAGCATCTTCAAGCCGCAGGCCAGCAAGGACCGCAGCGGCACCTACCTCGACCCGCTCGAAGGCCACGCCTACGAAGCCGGCGTGAAGGGCGCGTTCTACAGCGACCGGCTCAACCTCAGCGCCGCCATGTTCCAGGTGAAGCAGGACAACCTCGCCGTGCGCCTGGACAACGAATTCGCGCCCGACGGCTCGGCCGCCTACCGCGCGGCCAAGGGCACGACCACGCGCGGCTACGAATTTGAAATCGCCGGCGAGCTGCTGCCCGGTTGGCAGGTCGGCGGCGGCTTTGCGCACAGCGTGGCGCGCGACGCGGCCGGCCAACGCCTGAACACGCAGGTGCCCAAGAACCTGCTGAAGCTCTTCACCAGCTACCGCATTGCGAGCATCGGCAACGGCCTCACGGTGGGCGGCGGCCTGAACTGGCAGAGCGACACCTACAGCACCGGCCTCGGCCCCTCGGGCCACGCGCGCTTCACGCAGCAGGCCTACACCACGCTCGACCTCATGG
Source organism: Variovorax sp. RO1 (assembly GCF_002849325.1). NCBI lineage: Bacteria > Pseudomonadati > Pseudomonadota > Betaproteobacteria > Burkholderiales > Comamonadaceae > Variovorax > Variovorax sp. RO1. The sequence goes on along the minus strand of NZ_PKMT01000010.1, from coordinate 113,822 downwards.
CGCGCTACCCGATCAACAAGCACCTCGCCGTGTCGGTGGCGCTGAACAACGTCTTCGACACGCGCTACCGCACGAGCACCAGCAGCAGCTTCTACGGCGCCCCGCGCCACCTGCTCGTGACCTTGCGCGGCACCTACTGACGCACTGATTTTTTTCTCCGCAGCCAGGTCGCTGCCGGCCCCTTCGCGGTCGGGTGTGCGTCGCTAGCCATCTCCTGCCAACGGGCGTTGCCGATCTCACGGGTCGGGCCGTCCCCTTTCTTCATGCCATGAACCAGCATTCGTTTTCACGCGCCCGCTTCCGGCGGTCTCCCGTGGCCCTTGTCGCCCTGCTTTGCTGCGGCGTTGTCAGCGCGCAGCAGCAGCAACAGCCCGCCGCCAGCGGTGCGGCACTGTCCGAAGTCACCGTGTCGGGCGACCGCAGCGGCCGCACCGAGGGCAGCCGCTCCTACACGGCCGAGCAGGCCTCCACCGCGACCCGCATGGACCTGTCGATCCGCGAGACGCCGCAGTCGGTGACCGTGATCACGCGCGAGCGCATGGACGACCTGGGCAGCGCCCGCATCGACGACGTGCTGGGCCAGACCACCGGCATCATGGTCGGGCAGGCCGACAGCGAGCGCGTGAACTACGCGGCGCGCGGTTTTTCGATCAACAACTTCCAGATCGACGGCATGCCGCGCGGCCCGAACTCGCCGCTGTCCGACACCGTGCTGTACGACCGCATCGAGGTCATCCGCGGCGCCACCGGCCTCATGGGCGGCACGGGCGATCCGTCGGCCACCATCAACTCGGTGCGCAAGCGCCCCACGCGCGAATTCCAGGGCAGCGCCTCGCTCACCTACGGGCGCTGGAACCACAAGCGCGCCGAGGTCGACCTGTCGGGGCCGCTCACCGCCGACGGCCGCATCCGCGCGCGCACCGCGCTGGCCTGGCAGGACCGCGACTCCTACATGGACATGTACCACGAGCGAAAGACCGTGGGCATGGTGATCGTCGAAGCCGACCTCACGCGCTCCACCTTGCTCACCGCAGGCGTCGACTTCCAGGACAACAAGCCCACGGGCGCGACCTGGGGTGCCGTGCCGTACTGGAACCACGACGGCTCGCTGGCCAATCTGCCGCGCAACACCAGCCTCAGCACACCGTGGAGCACCTGGGCCAACAAGCAGCACACGACTTTTGTCTCGCTGCAGCACCGCTTCGACAACGACTGGAAGGTGCACCTGGGCTATGCGCGCACCACCAGCGCCAACAACACCACCGTGGCTTATGGCGGTGGCGGCTACCCCAACCGCTTCACCGGCGCAGGGATGTCGCTGTGGAGCGGCAACTACGGCGAAGGCAAGTATGTCAACGACAACTTCGACCTGTACGCGACGGGCCCCTTCAGCCTGTTCGGGCGGCGCCACACCTTCATCGCCGGATGGAACGGCGGCAACCAGACCTACACCACGCAGGGCGGGCGATCGATCGTGCCGTTCTCGCTGTCGATTCCCGACTACCGCACGTGGACCGGCAACATCCCGCGCCCCATCTTCCTGGTCGACGGCTCGAAGACCGTGGGCTTCACGCAGCTCAACGGCGGCTACGCGGCGGGCCGCTTCAGCATCACCGACCCGCTGAGCGTGATCGTCGGCGCGCGCGTGAGCAACTACCGCAGCTACACGCACGCCTACAACACGGTGCAGCAGTACACGCGCACCACGGGCAAGTCGGAGTCGAAGGACGAGGTCACGCCGTATGTCGGCGTGGTCTACGACCTGGACAAGCACCACTCGCTGTATGGCAGCTACACCACGCTGTTCCGCCCGCAGACCTCGAAGGACCGCAACGACCAGTACCTCACGCCGGAGACCGGCACCAGCGCCGAGCTGGGCCTGAAGGGCGAGTACTTCGGCGGCGCGCTCAATGCGTCGGCCGCCGTGTTCCAGGTCAAGAAGAAGAACCTCGCCGAACTCGACCGCAGCGTGTCCGCCGGCTTCCGCCTGCCCGACGGCGGCCAGGCCTACGTGGCCAGCGGCGACGGCGTGACCGCGCGCGGCCTCGAGTTCGACGTGTCGGGCCAGATCACGCCCGACTGGAACGTGACCGCCGGCTACACCTACCTCGATGCGAAGACCGCCAAGGGCGCGCGCGCCGTGCCCAACCAGCCCAAGCACCTGCTGCGCTTTGCGACCGCCTACCGCTTCGGCGGCGCCTGGCGCGGCCTGAAGGTCGGCGGCGACATGACGGCGCAAAGCGGCATCTACGGCGAGTCGTGGTACGGCCAGCCGCCGCTGTTCAGCATGAAGGACCCGCTGCCGCGCATCTCGCAGAAGTCGTACGCGGTGTTCAGCCTCATGGCCAGCTACGAGATCCACAAGAACCTCACGGCGCAGCTGAACATCCGCAACGTCTTCGACAAGAAGTACTACCGCAACGTGGGCTTCTACGACAGCGTGTTCTGGGGCGAGCCGCGCAACGTGAGCGTCACCCTGCGCGCCAAGTTCTGAACACCCCGCCTTCCATTCCGTCTCAACCATGCCATCAACCAACCTAGGAGCATCGACCATGAAGAAACCCCTGTTCTCCCTTGCCACCCTCGCGGCGGCCGCGTTCGTTTTCTCGGGCGCCGCGCACGCCCACTTCGTCTGGCTCGAACCCGCCGCGGGCGGCGAGGCCAAGGCCTACTTCGGCGAATGGGCCGAAGACCTGCGCGAGACCGAGTCGGGTCACCTGAAGCTGGTCAGTGCGCCGCGCGGCATTGCGGCCGACGGCAAGGAGACGCCCGCTACGCGCCATGCCGATCACTTCGTGGTCAAGGCTGACGCCAGCGGCGACGCGCGCCTCGTGGGCGCCTACGTCAGCGACAAGGGCGTGGCGAGCCTCTACCAGGCACGCACCGGCCGCACCGAGACCGTCGCGCGCCACACGCTCGAGCTCGTGCCGCAGGCCGCCAACAGCAACAGCTTCACGCTGCTGCTCGCGGGCAAGCCCCTGCCCAAGGCCGAAGTGGTCGTGTTCGGCCCGCCCAAGTGGGAGAAGAAGTTCACCACCGACGACGCCGGCAAGGTCACGCTGCAGACGCCCTGGCCCGGCCAATACGTGGTCGAGGTGAACCACACCGACAAGGACGGCAAGGGCACCTGGGACGGCAAGCCCTACACGCAGACGCGCCACGTCGCCACGCTGAGCTTCGTCGTCCGGTGAGGGCGGGGCTTCCGGCGCGGAGGTGCTTGCAATGAGCACCTTCGCGCTGGTGTGCGCCCTGTTCGCGTCGGCGCTCGGCGGCTTCGTCACGCTGAGCCTGGCGATGGATCGGCATTACGAAGACGCCCACGGGCGCGGCCACACGCCGGGCCCGTCGCGGCCCTGGCAGCAGCTGGGTGGGGCGGCGCTGCTCCTCCTTTCGCTGGTCGCCGCGCTGCGCCTGCGCGGGCTGGCCATGGGCTGGGTGCTGTGGCTGGGCGCGCTCACGGCCGCCGCGCTCGTGGTGGTCGGCCTCGTGAGTTACCGGCCCGCCTGGGCGCGGCGCATCGGCGCCGTGGCCTCGGTGCTGGGCGTCGCCACGGCGGCGGTGTACGGGCTGCTCCTGCTTCCATAGCAGGGCCGCGGAAGGGGCCCGGCGGGCTGTCGCCTGCGCTACGCGCGGGGCCTTGCCCCGCGACTACGATGCGCCTGCATCGCCGACGCCCGGCACATCCACGTCAAGGAGACAGACACCATGAGCAGCCCCCTCACCAACCACCAGGTCCGTCTTGCCAAGCGCCCCGAGGGGACGGCCACGCGCGAGCACTGGCGTTTCAGCACCGAGCCTGTGGCCCAGCCCGACGAAGGCGGCGTGCTGGTCAAGACGCTGTCGCTGTCGCTCGACCCCGCCATGCGCGGCTGGCTCAACGACGCCAAGAGCTACATCCCGCCCGTGGCCATCGACGAGGTGATGCGCGCCGGCGGCATCGGCCGCGTGGTGGCCTCGAAGAACTCGCAGTTCGCCGTGGGCGACACCGTGTACGGCACGCTCGGCGTGCAGGAATACATGCTCGTGCCGCAAGACCAGATCAAGCGCAACGGCCTCGTGAAGATCGACCTGCGCGTGGGCACCATCACCCAGTGGCTCAACGTGCTGGGCATGCCCGGCATGACCGGCTACTTCGGCCTGATGGACGTGGGCATGCCCCAGGCAGGCGAAACCGTCGTCGTCTCGGGCGCAGCCGGCGCCGTGGGCCAGACCGTCGGCCAGCTCGCCAAGATCAAGGGCTGCCGCGTGGTCGGCATCGCCGGCGGCGCCGCCAAGTGCGACTGGGTCGTGAAAGAGTTGGGCTTTGATGCCTGCATCGACTACAAGGCCGGCGCGGGCGCCGTGCGCGAAGGCCTCAAGGCCCACTGCCCGAAGGGCGTGGACATCTACTTCGACAACGTCGGCGGCGACATCCTGGATGCGGTGCTGGCACGCCTGGCGCGCAAGGCCCGCGTGATCATCTGCGGCGCCATCAGCCAGTACAACAACGCCAACAGCATGCCGGCCGCCGGCCCGAAGAACTACCTGAGCCTGCTCGTGAACCGCGCGCGCATGGAAGGCATCGTGGTGTTCGACTACGCCGACCGCTACCCCATCGCCATCGCCGAGATGGCCGGCTACCTGAAGGACGGCCGCATGAAGAGCAAGGAAGACATCGTGAAGGGGCTCGACACCTTCCCCGAGTCGCTCAACAAGCTGTTCGCGGGGGAGAACTTCGGCAAGCTGGTCCTCCAGGTCGCCGAGGAGTAACTGAAAGGGGCGCCGCGGCGCCCCGAACCTCAATCGTCGACAGGCCGCATCGGAATATCCCCCATCGCATCGTCCTCCCGCAGCCCGCGTGCGGCCTTCAGCAGTTCGATGGAGAGGCCGTCGCCATGGCCTGCGAAGCCCTGGGCGATGCCTTCGAGCACGGTCGACAGGTTGGTGTCGCCGTCGGTGCGGGCGTCCATGCTGATGTTCAGGACCCGCGCCGCCATCTGCCGGTAGGTGACGGCGCCTGCGCCCTCCAGCGCGGCCACCAGGTCGAGGTACAGCGCCAGGTTCATGTCGAACACCAGCTTGGGCGTGATCTCGAAATCCTCGGTCTTTTTGTTCTTCTGATCCATGGGGGTGACTCCTTTTTCCTGAGCCTCCACTCTAGCCACAAAAAACGACAAGCTCTGTCCGGCATCGCCCTGATTTGTCTCATTTCGCACGCGTGCCCATCACGGCGGCCGAGATGATGAGTGCCGCCGCCAGCGCGATGCTGGCCGTGAGTGCCCGGCCGGTCACGGCCAGCAGCAGCGCGGTGGAGGCCAGCGGCGTGAGGTAGCTGAGGATGCCGATCTGCCGCGCATCGCCGCGCTTGAGCGCCATGTCCCACACGAAGAAGGCCGCGCCCAAGGGGCCGAGGCCGCACAGCGCGACCAGCAGCCAGTCTTTGGCCGACAGCGGCACCGACGGCTCCAGCAGCGCATGGCAGGCCAGCGAGAGCATGCCCGACACCAGGCCGAACAGGCCGATGGCCGAGGTCGGGAAGGGCGTGACGCGCTTCGTCCACAGCGAATAGCTGGCCCAGATGAAGGCCGAGCCGGCCGCGGGCAGGAAGCCCCAGTACGTGGCGGGCGCACCCGGAAGCGCAGCGCCACCGCTGCGCGCACCGAGGATCGCGATGGCCGCGCCTGCGAAGCCCAGCAGCGCCGCCACCACGTGCAGCGGGCGCAGTGACACGCCCGGCAGCAGCACCGGCGCGAGCACCACCATGAGCAGCGGCCAGAGGTAGTTCACGAGGTTGGCCTCGACCGGCGGCGCGTGCCGCAGCGCGATGAACAGCAGGAAGTGAAAACCGAAGAGGCCGTACACCCCGAGCGCCAGCGTGCGCGGCGGCACGCGCCATGCACGGCGGTCGCGCAGCACCAGCGGCCAGCTCGGCACGCTGCCGATGATCAGCGCCAGCCCGGTCAGCAAGAACGGCGGCAGGTGCGACAGCGCGGTGCCGAAGGCGGCGAGCGTGGCCCACAGCGCGATGGCGAGCAGGGCGTAGAAGGTGGCGGGCATGGAGCCGAGGCTACGTGAGGCGGTCGTCGCGCGATGACTGCACATCGTCGCGCAACGACGGTCTGGTGTTGCACCTTCCCCCGCTGGGGGAAGGTGGGGATGGGGGCAGGCCTTCGATGAGGCGCCGCGCTTTTTTCGGAGGCCGTCGTGCCCCCACCCCTGCCCTCCCCCAGCGGGGGAGGGAGACATGCAAAGACAAAGTCAGCGGCGCAGTGCGGCGGTCAGCGCCGACGGCGACCGGTAGCCCGTGCGGCGCGCCGTCTCGGCCACGCTCAGGCCTTCGAGCCGCAGCTCGCGCGCGTGGGCCAGCCGCAGCGTGCGCAGCCAGAGCATCGCGCTCTGGCCCTGTTCCTCGCGGCAGCGCTGTGCGAACTGGCTGGGGCTCAGGCAGGCGACCTCGGCGAGGTCGGCGACGCCCAGCGGCCGGTGCCAGTTCGCCTGGGCCCAGGCTGCGAGGGCCGGCCAATCGATGCGGCGGCGGCGCGTGTCCGCGACCGAAGGGGCGACAACGCCCCAGGCCTCGAGCAGCAGGGCCGGGCCGTGCTGCAGGGCGAGGGCCGCGTGCTGCGGCTGCTGCAGGCAGTGCGCAAGGTAGCGGGCCAGCGCGTGCAATCGGGGCGCGTCGGACGGCGGCTGTTCGACACAGCGCGCCCACGGGGCATGCGGCGTGTCGAGCACCAGGCAGACGCTGCCGCCGCGCCGGGCTTCGAAGTCGTGACGGTCGCCGGGTGCGACCACCTGGGCCTGGCCCGTGCCGATGCCCGAGCCGCGGCCTTCGACTTCGATCTCGAGCACGCCGTCGAGCCCGAGCAGCACCTGGAAGTGGTCGTGCGCGTGGCTGCCGCGAGACTGGGTGTAGTCGCGCAGCGAGAGGACAGGAGCGGGTGTGTGCATGGCGGGAGCGATTGTCCGCGCCGCCCCGCCGCCTGTCATCACCCCAGCCGCAGCAGCAGCGCCGAGGCCGCGCACACCAGCAGGAAGGGAATGCTGATGCGGTGGAACTCGCGCAGCCCGTGCGGCAGTTTGGCCAGCCGCAGCGCAATGAGGTTGGCCAGCGAGCCCAGCACGCAGCCGAAGCCGCCCACGCTCACGCCGGCCGCCAGTGCGGGCAGGTCGTGCACGTAGCGGTCGAGCAGGATCGCCGCCGGCACATTGCTGATGATCTGCGAGGCCGCAATGGCCGCGAGGTAGGCACGCCAGCCTTCGGCGATCGGCCAGTGGCCCAGCAGCCCCGCCACGGCGGGCAGCTCGGCGGCCTGGCGCAGGTCGACGAACATCAGCGCAATGATCGCCAGCAGCGCCCAGTCGATGCCGCGCAGCACGCGCGGGTAGGTGAGCAGCAGCACGCCGAACACCACGCCCAGGCCGGGCAGCAGCCAGTGGCGGTCGAGCGCGACCACGAAGCCGACGAACAGCACGCCGGCCAGCGCCAGCAGGCGCGGCTGCACGGGCGCGGCCTCGGTCTCCTCGCGCAGCGCGATCGGCGTGCGCGGCACCAGCCACCACACGGCGACGAACAGCCAGAACCCCATGATCGCCACGGTCGGGCCCATCATGGCCATGAAGCCGAAGAAACTCTCGCCCGAGCGGTGCCACAGGTACAGGTTCTGCGGGTTGCCGATGGGCGTGAGCGCCGAGCCCGCATTGACGGCCAGCGCCTGCAGCACCACCAGCCGCGCCAGCGGCAGGTGTGCCTGCACGGCCAGCACGCGCGTGAGCGGCACCAGCAGGAACAGGCTCACGTCGTTGGTCACCAGCGCCGACAGCAGCGCGGCCGTGGCCGTGAGCGCCATGGCCAGGCCGCGCTCGCTGTGCGTGTGCGCCAGCAGGCGCCGCGCGGCGGCCTGCAGCATGCCGCTCTTCTCGACGCCCTGCGTGATGGCGAGCAGGCCCGCGAGCGCGCCCACGGTCTGCCAGTCGACCAGCTGCAGCCAGTCCATCGGCGCGCGCGGGCGCACGAAGGCGAACACGACGGCGACGGCCACCAGCACCCACAGCAGGCCGTTGCCGCCGCCTTGTTCCGGCGGCGCGGTGTCGGTGCTTGCGGCGCTCACTCGGTCAGGCACTCAGGTCGCGCAGCTCGCGCTTGAGCACCTTGCCGATCGCGCTGCGCGGCAGCTCGTCGATGAAGCGCAGGCGCGCCAGCCGTTGCGTCTTGCCGACCTGCGCGTTGGCCCACTGCAGCAGCGCGTCTTCGGGGGTGGCGTCGCCTTCCCGGCGCACCACGAAGGCCACGGGCGTCTCGCCCCACTGCTCGGACGGCACGCCGACCACCGCCACGTCGGCCACCGCCGCGTGGCCGCGCAGCACGCCTTCGAGGTCGCTCGGGTAGATGTTGAAACCGCCGCTGATGATCATGTCCTTCTTGCGGTCGAACAGCGTGAGGAAGCCGTCGGCGTCGAAGCGGCCCACGTCGCCGGTGCGGATGAAGCGCTTGCCGGTGGCGTCGAACCATTCGGCCTCGCGCGTCTTCTCGGGCTGGCGGTGGTAGCCGGTCATCATGCCGGCCGAATGGCCCACGACCTCGCCGGCCACGTCGGTGTCGCCGCGCGGCAGCTCGTTGCCTTCTTCGTCGATCAGGCGGATGTCGCTGCCCGGCGCGGGCTGGCCCACGGTGTGCAGCTTGGTCGGGTTCAGGTGCGCCTCGAGGATGCAGGTGCCGCCGCCTTCGGTCATGCCGTAGAACTCGACCAACCCGCCAGGCCAGCGCTTGAGCACGTCGGCCTTGAGCGCCGCGTTGAAGGGCGCGCTGGTGCTGAACTTGTGGCGGAAGGTCGAGAGGTCGTGCGCGTCGAAGCGCGGGTGCGCCATCAGGCGCTGGTACTGCACCGGCACGAGCATGGTGTGCGTCACGTGGTGCTGCACGGCCAGCTGCAGGTAGCCCAGCGCGTCGAACTTGGGCATCAGCACCACGCAGCCGCCGAAGGCGATCGTGGGGAAGAACACCACCAGCGTGGTGTTGGAGTACAGCGGCGTCGACAGCAGCGTGACCGTCTCGGGGCCGTACTCGTACTTGGCGCCGCGCTGGATATGCGACCAGCGCATGCCGTGGCCCTGCACGATGCCCTTGGGCTCGCCGGTGGTGCCCGACGAATAGATGATGTTGAAGGCCCAGCCGGGCTGCACGTCGACGGGCTCCGGCTTCGCGCCGGGCGCCGCGAGCCAGTCGTCGAGGGCGCGGCCGACGTCGGAGCCGTCGAGCGCGATGTGCGGCAGGCCCGTGGCCTGTGCGGCGCCCACCACCTCGGCGGCCGAGGCGTCGGTGAACAGCAGGCGCGCGTCGGCGTCGGAGATCATGCGCGCCAGGCTGGCGGGCGCGGAGCCGGGGGCCAGCGGGGCCACCGCGACGCCCGCGCGCAGCGCGCCGAGGAACACGGCGGCATAGGGCACCGACGAGGCGGCGCAGACCGCAATGGCGTCGCCGGCGCGCAGGCCGTCGCGCTGCAGGGCGGCGGCGATGCGGTCCATGAGCGCGTCGAGCGCGCGGTAGTCGAGCGTCTGCTGGGCATCGGCCAGCGCGGGGCGATCGGGCGTGTGCTGGGCGTGGAGGCGGACCAGGTCGGCGAGCGTGCCGAAATCGCGCGCGGCGGCGTCCTGGAGGGCGGGGTGCAAGTTCAAGGTCGATCCTTCGTCTGAGGCCAGACGGCAGGATAGCGAAGAAGCCCGCCGCGGGGTGTGCCGCCCGCGACGAAACCCCGCTCAATCCCCGGTGTCGTCGCCCTGCTGCGCCACGTCGAACAGCGCGCGGATCAGCGGCCGGTCCTTGCGCACCGCGAGGCAGCACAGCGAGTAGCTGATCGAGAGCTCGGCGTCATCGATCTCCACCACCTTCAGGCCGGGCAGCGGAATGCATTCGATCTGCGTCACGAAGCCCACGCCCATGCCGTTGGCCACGGCGTGCAGGATGGCCTCGCGGCTGTTGATCTCCATCACGCAGTTCATCTGCACGCCCTGCTGCGCGCAGGCGCGCTCGACGCGGTGGCGCGTCTTGGAGCCGGGCTCGCGCAGGATCACGGGCTCGCCCGCGATGTCGCGCGTGGCGATGGTGCGTTTCTTGGCCCACGGGTGCTTCGCCGGCACCACGGCCACGATGCGCTCCACGCGGTACGGCACCTGGTGCAGGCCCTCGATCTCGGGCGGTTCGACGAGGATGCCGACGTCGATGTCGAAGTCCTGCAGCCCGCTGAGCGTGGAAGCTTCGGAGCCGATCGACACCGTCAGGTCGAGCCCGGCGTGGCTGCGCTTGAAGCTGCGCGCCAGCTCCAGCGCAATGGGCGGCGACACCGCGCCCACGCGCACCAGCCCCGTGCGCAGCTTGTGGGCGCGCTGCAGGAACTGCATCGCTTCTTCTTCCTGCCCGAACAGGCCCTGCGTGATCGCATACAGCTGCTCACCCGCGGCCGTGAGCCGCACGGCGCGCCCGCTGCGCAAGAACAGCTCGACGTTGAAGCGCTCCTCGAGCGCCTTGACCTGGTCGGTCACGGTGGGCTGGCCGATGTGCAGGTAGCGCGCGGCCGTGGTGAAACCGCCGGTCTTGGCGACGGCGTGGAAGCAGCGGATCCACTTGTAGTACTGGTGAAACATGGGGCGGTCGTGAGGGGCGTCGGTGCCGGGGGCGTGCACCGAGCCTCTCTCAGATTCGGCGCCTGCGCCTATGCAGGCTTACCCCAAGGCATCCATCGGTTTTGGACCGGTTGCACGCGCGAAATGCGATTGGACGCTCCGGCGCGCCGCTTCGACACTGCGGCCAGACAGAAACCGGAGACAAAAAACATGCCCCACGCTTACCGCAACCCCGTGTCCATTCATTCCGGGCGAGGCAGCCTCGAACGGCTGCCCTCGCTCCTGGCGGGCCGCCGCGTCGCGCTCGTCACCTTCCCCGAAGCCCGCGGGCTCGGCCTGGTCGACCGCCTGCAGGCGCTCTTGGGCGATGCCCTCGTCACCGTGATCGACGACGTGCGTCCCAACCCCGATGTCGCCCACCTGCGCGACCTGTACAACCGCTTCTGGCAATCGGACGCGCCCTGCGACGCCATCGTCGCGGTGGGCGGCGGCAGCGCCATCGACACGGCCAAGGCCCTGATGGTGGGCACGGCCAACGGGCAGTTCGACGAGCTCGTCGCGCTGCTGGCCACCGGCAAGCCCTTCGTGCCTGCCAGCGTCAAGCCGCTGATCGCCGTGCCGACCACCGCCGGCACCGGCAGCGAGGTGACGCCCTGGGCCACCATCTGGGACGCCGGCAACCAGAAGAAATATTCGCTGCACCTGGACGCCACCTGGCCCGAGGCCGCCATCGTCGACCCCGAGCTCATGCTCTCGGTGCCGGCGGGCACCACCGTGTCGACGGGGCTCGACGCGCTGTCGCACGCGCTCGAAGCGATCTGGAACGTCAACGCCAACCCGGTCTCCGACACCTTCGCCGTCTCGGCCGTGCGCGACATCTTCGACTGCCTGCCGGCGCTGCTGAAAGACCTGGGCAACCTCGACCTGCGCGAGCGCATGGCGCTGGCCGCGCTGAAGGCCGGCATGGCGTTTTCCAACACCAAGACGGCGCTGGCGCATTCCATCTCCTACGAGATGACGCTGCGCCACGGCCTGGCCCATGGCATCGCGTGCTCGTTCACGCTGCCGCTCGTGCTGGAGAAAGCCTGGGCCCGCTCGCCCGACCGCGACCAGACGCTGCAGCTGATCTTCGGCCCCGACCTGGCCACCGCCACACAGCGCCTGCGGGCATTCCTGCAGGGGCTTGGCGTGAAGACCGAGTTTGCCGACTATGGCGTGGCGGACAGCGAAGCGGCGGCCATGATCGCGCGTGCCATGGACGGCGCGCGCGGCAAGAACTTCATCGGCGCGGCGGCGTTGGCCTGACAGGCAGGGACTGCGCAGCGAGACAAGAGAGTCAGTAAGGCAAGACAGACAGCGATGCCGGCCATTTCGAGCCGGCCCCACGGGCCCCACGCCCGTCAAGACAAGGAGACATACCATGCAAGCGGCCAATCCCATCCTGCAGGCGGGCACCTACGCGTCCCCCCTCGACAATTCGTTCCGCAAGGCGCAGTGGCGGATGCTGCTCGCGGCCATGTTCTGCTACTTCTTCTTCTATACGGGGCGGCAGACCTTCGGCTTCGCCATCCCCGGCATCCAGAAGGAGTTCGGCCTCTCGAAGGAAATGCTCGGCTGGGCCTCGACCTCGCTGCTGTGGTGCTATGCCGTCGGGCAGGCCATCAACGGCAACCTGGGCGACAAGTTCGGCGGACGCCGCGTGATGACGGCCGGCGCCATCCTCTCGTGCGCCGCCAACTGGGTCGTGAGCTTCGCGGTCGGCTTCAAGAGCCTGGCGATTCCGTGGGGCATCAACGGCTACTTCCAGGCCCTGGGCTGGGCGCCGGGCAGCCGGCTGCTGTCGAACTGGTGGGGCGCGGGCGAGCGCGGCAAGGTCTACGGCTTCTACGTGTTCGCTGCCGGCTGCGCCTCGGTGCTGTCGTTCGTCACGTCGATCATCGTCGTCAACGTGCTGCACCTCGACTGGCGCTGGATCTTCCGGCTTCCCGTGCTGCTGATGCTGGTGGGCGGCATCGCCTTCTACCTGATCGCCCGTGAACGGCCCGAAGACATGGGCTTCAAGTCGCCCGACACCGGCGTGGCCAACAACAATCCGCAGGAAGCCCAGGCCGCCGTGGCCGACGGCGAGCCGCAAGAAAGCTCGTGGTCGCGCTACAAGGCCGTGCTCAGCAACCCCAAGCTGATGATCGCCGCGCTGGCCATCGGCTTCCAGAACGCCGCACGCTACGGCCTCATCGTCTGGGTGCCGGTGCACTTCCTGGGCAAGGACTGGGCCAAGGCCGCCGACGGCATGATCGATCCGGCCTGGATCTCGGTGGCGCTGCCCGTGGGCATGGCCTTCGGTGCGCTCACCAACGGCTGGATCTCCGACAAGGTGTTCGGCTCCAAGCGCTACAAGGCCATCGTGCTGTACATGCTGCTGGGCGCCGTCGCCTCGATGGGCATGTACCTGCTGCCCACCAGCATCTTCGGCCTGGGGCTGCTGTTCCTCGCTGGCTTCTTCGTCTACGGCCCGGCCTCGTCGTTCTGGGCCCTGTGCCCCGACCTCGTGGGTGCCAAGCGTGCCGGCACCGCCACCGGTGTCATGAACTTCTTCTCGTACCTGCTGGCCGGCCTGGGCGAACCGCTGATCGGCCGGATGCTGGACCACTCGGGCAGCACCTCGGTGGTGTTCCCCATCGTCGCGGGCAGCTGCCTCATCAGCGCCTTCATCGCGCTGTTCATCCGCCGCTGAAGCCGTCGCACCCCTACACACAACTTGCCAAGGAGTACCCCTTCATGAAATCCGATTCCCTCGAAGTGAACGGCCGCAGCTACCGCTGGATGGTCCGCCCGGTCGTCGTCGTCTGCGTCGACGGCTGCGAGCCGGCCTACCTCGATGCGGCCATTGCCGCCGGCGTCGCGCCCTACCTCGACACCATGCGCAAGGGCGGCGCCGACCTGCTCGCCGACTGCGTCGTGCCCTCGTTCACCAACCCCAACAACCTGTCGATCGTGACCGGCGCACCGCCCGCGGTGCACGGCATCTGCGGCAACTACTTCTTCGACCGCGAGCTGGGCCAGGAAGTGATGATGAACGACCCCAAGTACCTGCGCGCCGGCACCGTGCTGGCTGCGTTCGCCGATGCAGGCGCCAAGCTCGCAGTGATCACCGCCAAGGACAAGCTGCGCAAGCTGCTGGGTCACAAGATGAAGGGCATCTGCTTCTCGTCGGAGAAGTCGGATCAGGTGACGATGGAAGAGAACGGCATCGACAACGTGCTCGACATGGTCGGCATGCCGGTGCCTTCGGTCTACAGCGCCGAGCTGTCGGAGTTCGTGTTCGCCGCCGGTGTGAAGCTGATGGAGTCGCAGCGCCCCGACCTGATGTACCTGTCGACCACCGACTACGTGCAGCACAAGGCCGCGCCGGGCAGCCCCGCCGCCAACGCGTTCTATCAAATGATGGACGGCTACCTCGCGCAGCTCGATGCACTGGGCGCCACCATCGTGCTCACGGCCGACCACGGCATGAACGACAAGCACGGTGCTGACGGTTCGCCCAACGTGATCTATCTGCAGGACGTGCTCGACGACTGGTACGGCCCGGGCCGCGCCCGCGTGATCCTGCCGATCACCGACCCGTACGTGGTGCACCACGGCGCGCTCGGCTCCTTCGCGACCGTGTACGTGCCCGACGAGAACCAGGTGCCCGGCTGGATCGACCGCATCCAGCGCATCCCCGGCATGGAGTTCGTGCTCTCGCGCAAGGAGGCCGCACAGCGCTTCGAGCTGCCGCCGGACCGCATCGGCGACATCGTGGTGGTGAGCGAGCAGAGCACCGTCATCGGTACCTCGGCCACGCGCCACGACCTCTCGGCGCTCGAAGTGCCGCTGCGTTCGCACGGTGGTGTGTCCGAGCAGAAGGTGCCCCTGATCTGCAACCGCCCCGTCGCGGGCGTGGCGAGCACGCGCCGGCTGCGCAACTTCGATGCACTCGACCTCGCACTGAACCACGCCCAAGGCCCGCTGTTGGCCGCCGCCTGACCCCTTTTGACGGAGCATTCCATGAGCAAGTCTGACCATTCCGCCCTGAAGCCCGGCACCGTGTACCGCGAAGCGCTGCGCATCGCCGGCGAGAAAGTCCACCGCGACCGCACCATCGACGTCACCTACCCGTACACCGGCGAAGTGATCGCCACCGTGCCCAAGGCCACGCTGGACGACGTGCGCAACGCCCTGCGCATCGCCCGCGACTACAAGCCCACGCTCACGCGCTACGAGCGCTACAAGATCCTCATGCGCGCCGGCGAGATCATCGCCTCGCGCCTGGATGAAATGTCGCGCACCATCACGCTCGAGTCGGGCCTGTCGCGCAAGGACTCGCTGTACGAAGTGGGTCGCGCCTCCGACGTGCTGCTGTTCGCCGCCAACCAGGCGCTGGTCGACGACGGCCAGGTGTTCTCGTGCGACCTCACGCACCACGGCAAGAGCCGCAAGGTCTACACGATGCGCGAGCCGCTGTTGGGCGCCATCACCGCCATCACGCCGTTCAACCATCCGCTGAACCAGGTGATCCACAAGGTGGCGCCGGCCATTGCGACCAACAACCGCATCGTGCTCAAGCCCAGCGAGAAGACGCCGCTCACGGCCTTCCTGCTGGCCGACATCCTGTACGAGGCAGGCCTGCCACCGCAGATGCTGTCGGTGCTCACGGGCGACCCGAAGGAGATTGCCGACGAGCTGCTCACCAATGCCGACGTCGACCTCGTCACCTTCACCGGCGGCGTGCCCATCGGCAAGTACATCGCGGGCAAGGCCACCTACAAGCGCCAGATCCTGGAGCTGGGCGGCAACGACCCGATCATCGTGATGGAAGACGCGGACATTGAGGAGGCTGCGACGCTGGCTGCCAACGGTTCGTACAAGAACTCGGGCCAGCGCTGCACAGCGGTGAAGCGCATGCTGGTGCACGAGTCGGTCGCGGATCAGTTCGTCGAACTCCTGGTCGCCAAGACCCGCGCGCTGAAGTACGGCGACCCGATGGACCCCGACACCGACATGGGCACCGTGATCGACGAAGCGGCGGCCAAGCAATTCGAAGCCGTCGTGAACGAGGCCATCGCAGCCGGCGCCAAGCTCCTGTACGGCAACGAACGCCGCGGCGCGCTGTACTCGCCCACCGTGCTCGACCACGTCGACCCCGAGATGACCGTTGCCAAGCAAGAGACCTTCGGCCCCGTGTCGCCGGTCATCCGCTTCAAGAACATCGACGAGGCGATCCGCATCTCGAACGGCACGGCCTATGGGTTGTCGTCGTCGATCTGCACCAACCGGCTGGACTACATCACGCGCTTCATCCGCGAGCTGAACGTGGGCAGCGTGAACGTGCGCGAGGTGCCGGGCTACCGCCTGGAGCTCACGCCCTTCGGCGGCATCAAGGACTCGGGCCTGGGCTACAAGGAAGGCGTGCTCGAAGCCATGAAGAGCTTCACCAACACCAAGACCTACTCGCTGCCATGGTGACCGGCGCGGCGCACGAGGCGCATGGCGCATCGCGCGCCGTGCGTGAGACCCCACGGCCACCGCCGATGGCGCTGGCCGTGGCGGCCAAGTGGCTGTCGCGCTACAGCCGAACGCCTGCGCCTTCGTCCAAGGTGGTCGACACGGAAGGCGAGACCACAGGCGATGCAGATCGCACTGCTGCACGCTGGATCGCCTGAGCCGCTAATACGCGCGCATGCGCGTCAGCCGCGAGGATGTCGTCGAGGGTCTCGTGCGCCGATGCGGGCGCGTGCTGCAAGCAGTCTTCCACCACGCAAGCGATGTCGGTGTAGCGCAGGCGCCCGTTCAGGAACGCGTCGACCGCCGCTTCGTTCGCGGCATTGAGCGTGACGCTCGCCGCACAGCCGCTGCGCAGCACCTCCAGCGCCAGGCGCAGGCAGGGAAAGCGTTTCAGCTCGGGTGCTGCGAAGCTCAGATGGGCGAGCTGCAGGAAGTCCAACGGCGCCACGCCGGAGTCGATGCGTTCAGGCCAGGCCATCGCATGCGCGATCGGCGTGCGCATGTCGGGGCGGCCCAGTTGGGCCAGCACCGACTGGTCGGCATAGGCCACCATCGAATGGATCACGCTCTGCGGATGAATCACGACTTCGATGCGCTCGGGCGGCATCGCGAACAGCCAGCGTGCCTCGATGGTTTCGAGCCCCTTGTTCATCATCGTCGCGGAGTCGACCGAGATCTTGCGGCCCATGCGCCAGGTGGGATGCGCGCAGGCCTCGTCGGGCGTCACGCGGTCCAGCGCTTCGAGCGGCCGGTGCAGGAACGGCCCGCCGGACGCGGTGAGCACCAGCCGCTCGACGCCCGCGCCACGGACCGGTGCGCTCGCCAGGCACTGGAAGATCGCGTTGTGCTCGCTGTCCAGCGGCAACAACGTGGCGCCGTGCGCGGCGACCGTGCGCATGAACAGCGCGCCGGACATCACGAGTGCCTCCTTGTTCGCGAGCAGGATCTTCTTGCCCGCGCGCGCCGCCGCCAGCGACGACAACAAACCCGCCGCACCGACGATGGCCGCGACCACCGTGTCGCAGCCCGCCGACTGCGCCACCTCGCACAGCGCCTGCGGTCCGTGCATGACCTCGGTGCGCAGGCCGGCCGCGCGCAGACGGGCTTGCAGCTGCACCGCATCTTGCGCATCGTCGACCACCGCGACGTCGGGGCGGAAGGCGACGCAGCGCGTGAAGAGCTTGTCGAGGTTGCGGTGCGCCGTCAGCGCGTGCACCGCGAAGCGATCGGGGTGGCGCGCCACGAGGTCGAGCGTGCTGTCGCCGATCGATCCGGTGGCACCGAGCAGGGTGAGGCGTTGCGTGGTCATGGCGATGCCTTCACACGGCAGCAATCGGCACGACGCGCTCGTGCGACGGCACCGGCTTCATCCACGCGCGCAGCCGCTGGCCCGCCTCGGCATCGGCGCCGTAGCGCGCAGCCACGTAGGTCTCGACCAGCCGCGTGAAGTCGTCGGCGATGTGCTCGCCCTTGAGCGTCAGCGCGCGTTCGCCGTCGATGTAGACCGGCGCCACGGGCTGCTCGCCCGAGCCCG
Source organism: Variovorax sp. RO1 (assembly GCF_002849325.1). NCBI lineage: Bacteria > Pseudomonadati > Pseudomonadota > Betaproteobacteria > Burkholderiales > Comamonadaceae > Variovorax > Variovorax sp. RO1. Next base: position 96,145 of record NZ_PKMT01000010.1, on the reverse strand, counting down.
GCAGCGAGATGCCCAGGTGCGCGAGCCGGCTCTCGCCGGGGCCGTTGACCACGCAGCCCATCACCGCCACGTGCATGTCTTCCACGCCCGGAAAGCGCACGCGCCAGGCCGGCGCCTGCGCGTGCAGCCAGCCTTCGATCTGGCTGGCCAGCGACTGGAAGAAAGTGCTCGTGGTGCGCCCGCAGCCGGGGCAGGCCGTCACGCTGGGCGTGAAGGCGCGCAGCCCCATCGACTGCAAAATTTGTTGTGCCACCAGCACCTCGCGCGTGCGATCGCCGTTCGGCTCGGGCGTGAGCGACACGCGGATCGTGTCGCCGATGCCCTGCTGCAACAGCACGCCCATCGCGGTGGCCGAGGCGACGATGCCCTTGGAGCCCATGCCCGCTTCGGTCAGGCCCAGGTGCAGCGGGTAGTCGCAGCGCGCGGCGAGTTCGCGGTACACGGCGATGAGGTCTTGCCCCTGGCTCACCTTGGCCGACAGCACGATGCGGTCGCGCGGCAGGCCGACGTCTTCGGCGCGTGCCGCGTTCTCCAGCGCCGAGACGATGAGCGCCTGGCGCATCACCTCGTCGGCGGGTTGCGGCTGCGCGGCCTGCGCGTTCGCGTCCATCATGCGCGCCAGCAGCGCGGGGTCGAGGCTGCCCCAGTTCACGCCGATGCGCACCGGCTTGTCGTGGCGGCAGGCGATCTCGATGAGCTGACAGAACTGTTCGTCGCGCTTGGCGCCCCGGCCGACATTGCCGGGGTTGATGCGGTACTTGGCCAGTGCCTGCGCGCAGTCGGGGTACTGCGCGAGCAGGCGGTGGCCGTTGAAATGAAAGTCGCCCACCAGCGGCACATGCACCTGCTGGCGCGCGAGCGCATCGCGGATCGGCGCGACCTGCACGGCGGCCTCTTCGTTGTTGACCGTGAGGCGCACCAGCTCGGCCCCCGCACGCGCGAGCGCGGCCACTTGCGCCACGGTGGCGGCCGCGTCGGCGGTATCGGTGTTGGTCATGGCCTGCACGGCCACGGGCGCGTCGCCGCCGATGCGCACGGTGCCGACGCGCACCTGCCGCGAGAGGCGGCGTGCGACCGGCGGTTTCATGGCGTGACCGCTTCAGGCGCGAGTTCGGCCGGCAGCCGGAACACCACGTGCTCCTCGCGCCCGGGCAGCGTCATCAGTTCCACGTCGGCCAGTCGGCGCAGCGCGGCGACCACGTCCTGCACCATGGTCTCGGGTGCCGACGCGCCGGCCGTGACGCCCACCGCGGCGGCGTCGCGCACCCAGTCGGGCTTGAGTTCGCTGCCTTGTGCGATGAGGTAGCTGCGCACGCCGGCCTGCGCCGCGATCTCGCGCAGGCGCTGCGAGTTGGAGCTGTTCTGCGCGCCGACCACCAGCACCACGTCGACCTGCTGGCTCAGCTCGCGCACAGCCGTCTGCCGGTTCTGCGTGGCGTAGCAGATGTCGCGCGTGTCGGGCCCCACGATCTGCGGAAAGCGCCGCTGCAGCGCATCGATGATGCCGCGCGTGTCGTCCACCGACAGCGTGGTCTGCGTGATGTAGGCCAGCGGCGTGTCGGCATCGAGCGGCAGCGCGTCCACGTCGGCCTCGGTCTGCACCAGCCTGACCGGCGCGGGAATCTGCCCGAGCGTGCCCGTCACCTCGGGGTGCCCAGCGTGGCCGATGAGGATCAGCGCATAGCCCTTGGCGGCATAGCGACGCCCCTGTTCGTGCACCTTGGTGACGAGCGGGCAGGTCGCGTCGATCGCACGCAGGCCGCGTTCGCGTGCTTCGACTTCCACCGCGTGGCTCACACCGTGCGCACTGAAGATCGCGACGGCGTCGGCGGGCACCTCGGCGAGCTCTTCGACGAACACCGCGCCTTGTGCCTTCAGGTCGTCGACGACGTGCTTGTTGTGGACGATCTCGTGGCGCACGTAGACGGGCGTGCCGTGGCGCCGCAGCGCGTGTTCCACCGTGTCGATGGCCCGCACGACGCCGGCGCAGAAACCACGGGGCTGGGCAAGGATGACGCGCATGGTGGGTTTCCTCGAAAGGTTGAATGGGCGACGGGGGAGGTCATCGCGCGTCCTCCTGCGCAGGCCGGTCCGTGGCCGAAGGCTTCACGCCCGGAAAGTCGTACGAATAGAACTGCTGCACCCAGCGTTGGTACAGCGCGGCAGGCCGTTCCTCGGCCATCAGCCTGAAGCTTCCCGGATGGCCCCGGTGCTCCCAGACGCTCGTGTCCTGGCCCGCCGTGCGGTCGGCCCACACGCCCGCGACCAGTCTCATCAGCGCATAGAGCGGCGACTGAATCGCTGCAGGCCAGCGCGCAAAGCGCTCGACTCTCATGGCCGTGACCATGCGCAGGGACCAGCGCAAATGCGCATCGGGTGTCGCATATCCCAGTACGCAGAGCTCCAGGCCGAGCGAAGGCAGCGTGAAGTGCCCGTACAGGTTGCCCGCGTCGTAGTTGGTGAGATGCAGAAAGAAGGGCCTGCCCAGCAACCTGGCGGAAAACCGGACCACCAGCAGGTTGTCGACGACGTCGGCCGACATCTGCGGTTGCCGGAAGTTGTGGATCGTGTCGAAGTGGACCAGGTCGACGCTGTTTTCTCCCGAGTTCTGGAAATACCCGCCATGTTCCTGGTGCACCCAGGCCGGCCGGCTCCAGCCGGTCAGGTCGTGCGTCGGCGGCTCCCATGAGGGGGCGAGTCCTTCCTGATGCACCCAGGTGAAGATGACACCGTTGCGCTCCCGCATGTGCCGTGCGGTCAGCGCCATGCGGGGCACGGCCCCGGCGCGGCCCGTGTGCACGCAGCCGCCCTCGGGACCGAACTGCATGTGATGGAAGGGGCACACCAGGTTGTCTCCCTCGACCCGGCCGCCGTGCCCCAGGTGCGCGCCCATGTGGGGACAGTAGGGCTCGACCACGCGGGCGAGGCCCGATTGCGTGCGGTAGAGGACGATGTCGCGACCCATCAGCGGCTTGACCAGCACCGCACCGCGCTGGAGTTCGTGGCTGAAGCAGACGGCGAACCACCCGTTCGGGTCGGGCAGCACCGCACGCGCGTCACCGGGCAGGGACTTCATGTGCGCGGTCATCGGCGGGCGGCTGCTCAGGGCGGCGGGCGGGGACTCGTCGCCGGCGGGATGCACCCTGCGCAAGGGCGATTCCCTCATGACATGGATGGTCGATTCGGACATGGCGGCAGCTCCGGGGTCGATGACATTCGGACGGTGCGTCGGCACGCTCAGGCGCCGGCCGGAACCGTTTCCTGGAGGCGGTGCGCTTGGCGTCCGGCACCGCGCCGCAACGGGTCGTGCTCCCACCACCAGGCCAGCGCCGGCACCGGGATCGGCGTGCCGTCGTCGGGTGGCAGGGCGCTCGCCAGGTCGCCGCCTTCGTAGGCGCGTTCGCCGCTCACGCCGTTCCTGAAGCGGTAGCGGTCGTTGTTCTGGATCCAGTGGAATCCGCCGCGCACGTAGCCGTCGAGCCCGCGGATGTAGTCGCGGACTTCGGGTGCCGCGTCCGAGAGCATGTCTTCCCGCAGCCGCAGGTACAGGCTGAAGACGCTGTTGCGCAGCCCGATGGCCTCGCGGATCGTGTCTTCCTGCGCGAGGCCGCGGCGGTGATGGATCCACGCGCAGAGGCTGTGCTGGCGACCGTCGGGTTCGCGCGCCAGTTCCTTGCCGTAGGAGTAGATGTCGCTGTCCCAGACGATGAGCATCGCCGCCATCTCCATCATGGCCATCATGCGGCGGCTCTCCATGTCCTGCTGGCTGATGGCGTTGACCGACGCGATGTGCGCCAGCGTCGGAAAGACGATGCCGCCGCCGGAGGCCAGCCGCAGCGTCGCGCAGTCGTTGAACTCGCGCGGCGCGTCGTGCGCCAGCTTGTTCATTTCGACGAAAAAGTAGCCGCGCTGGGCATTGACGAACCGCGCACCATGCAGCGGCGATGCCAGGGCGTCCATGCGCCGGCGCAGGTCGCGCAGCGCCAGGGCGAACTTGTCGTTGGGGTCGATGGTGTATTCGGGGCACTCGATGGCGCGCTGCATGCGGTGCATGGCGAGGGTGGAGTCCGCGGGCCTGCGGCTCATCTCGCCTTCGTCGCAGTACTCGTCATCGAAGGCGAAGGCCCAGATGGTGTAGTCGGCCATGACCTGCAGCAGGGCGTCGGATTTCGCCGTCGGGTACATGAGGGCGGCGAGGCGGCCGCACTCGGTGTGGGTCAGGCGCTCGCAATGCGCGTCGTCGCTGTAGAGCTTCCACTTGATCATCCATGCGGCGGTGGCCGCGTCGAACTTCGGGCTGTCGGGATAGACGGCGAAGGGGAGCGGGCACGCAATTTCTGGCAGTCGGACGGGCTTCATGGAGGGTCTTTCAAGAAGTGATGCGCGGCATGCGCGCAGGACGGTGGAAGTTCAGTGCGCGCGGTGGACGACCAGGTCGACCAGTTGTGCGAGGCGCCGGGCATGCGGCCCGAATGGCGCGAGCGCGACATGGGCCTGCTCGCGCAATTCGGCGGCCAGCGCGCGCGAGGCGTCGAGGCCGAGCATCGACACGCAGGTCGGCTTGTCGTCGTATGCGTCCTTGCCTGCGGTCTTGCCCAGCGTGGCCGTGTCGGCGGTTGCATCGAGGATGTCGTCGACGACCTGGAAGGCCAGGCCGACCGCGTGGCTGTAGTCGTCGAGCGCGCGGTACAGCGCAGCGTTCGACGGCACGTCGGCCACGCCGCACAGCGCGCCCATGCGCACCGCCGCGCGAATCAGGGCGCCGGTCTTCATGCGGTGCATCTGCTCGAGCGCGGGCTGGCTCAATGACCGGCCCGCGCTTTGCAAATCGATGGCCTGGCCGCCCACGAGTTGGCGCGAGCCGGCCGCCTCCGCCAGCTCGCGCACCAGCGCGATGCGGCGCTCGGCCGGCAGCGACAGCTCGCTCAAGGTTAGGAAGGCCTGCGCCTGCAGCGCATCGCCCACGAGGATGGCCGTGGCCTCGTCGTAGGCCACATGCACGGTCGGCTTGCCGCGGCGCAAGTCGTCGTCATCCATCGCGGGCAGGTCGTCGTGCACGAGCGAGTAGACGTGGACCATCTCGATCGCCGCGCCTGTGGCGTCGAGCGCGTCTTGCGGCGCATCAGCCAGTGCGCCCGCGGCCTGGCACAACAAAGGGCGGATGCGCTTGCCGCCACCGAGTGCGGCATAGCGCAACGCCTCGTGCAGGCGCGCGGGCAAGGTGTCGGAGGCCGGCAGCAGCGCGGCGAGCGCGTGCTCGGTGCGCCGGACGGTGTCGCGCGTCCAGAGGTCGAAGGTGCCGGCCGGGCCGTCGTCCGACGCCGGGACCTCGCAGGCTTTGTCTTGCAACAGCGCTTCAGGAGTCATTGCGGTCTCCTGCATTCAGCCCGCCGAGGCGGGCGCGGCCGGCCCGCCGCCGTCGAAGCAAGGGGCCGTGTCTTCCGCGCTGAGGCAGCGGTAGCGCTCGTCGATCCGGTGCCATTCGAGGATGCCGGTCTGGTAGTGGATCAGCGCCTCGATGTAGCGTGCGATCTCCGGCGTGGCGTCTTGCAGCAACTGCTCGCGCAGCCGCACGAACAGACCCATGACGCGGTCGTGCATGGCGTTGAGCCAGGTCAGCGCCTGCATGCCGTCGCACCCGAACTCGCGCCGGACGGCGTCGATCACGTTGTGGCCGCGCGTGTCCAGGCTGGCGCGCATGCTCTCCTTGGCATAGGAGAAGAACTCGTTTTCCCAGACCACCAGCGTGGCGGCCATTTCGGTCATGGCCACGATCCTGCGGTCAAGGTAGGTGGTCTGGTCGATGTCGATGCCGGCCACCACGTGCCGCAGCACCGGAAAGATCATGCCGCCGCCGCCGGTGAGGCGCAGCAGGACGCATTCGCTCAGGGTCGGAGACATGCAGGCGGCCTTCACCATCTCGGCCATGAAGTACCCCTTCTGCGCCTCGATCACGCGCCCTACCTGCACCGGCGTGGCATGGCGCTCGAGGCGGATGCGCAGTTCCTGCATCGACAGGCTGTAGCGGTCCGTCGGATCGACCGGGTACTCGGGGCACTCGAGGGCACGGCTCATGCGTGCGGCGGCCATGATCATGGCTTCCGGCTTCTTCGTGACGGGCGCTTCGTCGCACCATTCGTCGTCGTAGGCGAAGGCCCAGGCCATCCAGTCGGACGCGATCTGGATGAGCGCGTCGGTGCCGGTCGGATAGGCCAGCGCGGCCAGGCGCCCCCAGCCTGCGCGCACCATGCGGCGCTTCTGGGGCTCGTCCCAGTAGAGCTCCCAGTGTTCGAGCCAGTCCGCGGTGTCCTTGTCGAACTGCGCCACCTTGGGATGCATGACGTGCTGGAACGGGCAGTACATCGGGGGAAGCGTGATCAAGGTTCTCATGGGGTTCACCGGGTTCCTTCCGAAGGGACGGCGCAATGCGCACCGGTTCAGGACGCGGACCTGCGCGCAATCACGCTGTACGTCGACACCTTGTTCTTGATCAGCGCCACGGACCAGTTCTCGGCCAGCACGCGCAGCTCTTCGAGTGGCGCGGGGATGTTGTTGGCGGTGAAGTGGCGCTCGATGTTGGCCTTGGAGTCCATGAGCCAGTGCGCCACGTCGATGTTGGACGGCAGCACCTGCATGTCCTGTACCGGAAAGCCGTTGTCTTCCAGCACCTGGCGGAAGTACGCGGGCGTCTTGCGGTGCTTGCAGGCCAGGCGGTCGACCTCGTCGGAGGTGTCCGACTTGTAGTTGTCCGGCGCCACGTTGTAGAGGTTGTCCGAAATGATCACCTGCCCGCCGGGACGCACGCGCGTGGCGAGCTTCTTCATCGTGCGTTCGTACAGGTCGTCCGGAAAGTGCGAGATCACCCCGCGGATGATCACCAGGTCGTAGGGCACCTGCGGGTCGGGCAGCAGGTCGACGTCCTGTGCGTTGCACTGGTAGAGCGTGATGCGGTCGGTGAGGCCCTGCTCGGTGTGGAAGCGCGCGCAGTGCTCCAGCTGGGAGCGGCTGACGTTCACGCCTTCGAGGCGCTGGCATTCCGGGAAGCGCGTGGCCAGGTGCTTGAGGATGTAGCCCCAGCCGCAGCCGATGTCCAGGATGCGGTGGACGGGGCGGCGGTCGGGGCCGGTCAGCCCCGCCAGCTTCAGCTGCCGGTCGAAGTACTTGATGCCCGATTCGTCCAGCGAGATCGGCTGCGGCGATTCGGGGTCGTCGTACACGCCGAACTGGAACAGCAGGCAGTCGCCGATGGCCTTGCGCCAGTCCTCGGGGTTGTCCTGATAGGTGTATTCGACCTTGGCCTGGTAGGCGCTGACCTCGGTGCCGCGGATCACGCGCAGCGAGGGCGGGGCGGGCGTATCGATACGGCGGGCGGTGGCTGTGCTCATCGGGTTCTCCTGTGGCGATTTCAACGAAGGGAACGGTGGGTTTTCTTTCAGGAAACGAGGCTCATGCGAGCCGTGCGGAACGCGGGGGCGTTGGCATCGAAGAACGCCTGGATCGACTGCACCAGCCCGTCGGCGTCGAGGCCGTGGGCAGCAAGCAACTTGGCGCAGTCGCCGTGCTCGACGAACTGGTCGGGCAGGCCGAGTTGCAGCGACGGAATCAGCACGCCTTGCGCCGCGAGCGACTCGAGGCAGGCGGCGCCGGCGCCTCCCATCACGCAGCCTTCTTCGACGGTGACGAGCACGTCGTGCGTCTCGGCGAGCGACAGCACCAGACCAGCATCGAGCGGCTTGATGAAGCGCATGTTGGCGACGGTGGCGTCGAGCCGTTCGGCGGCGGCCAGGCTGGGCGCGACCATGGTGCCGAAGGCGAGGATGGCGATGCGTGCGCCCATGGGCTGCGTCGACTCGCGCCGCACGTGGCCGCGGCCGATGGGCAGCGGCTGCATCTGCCGCACGGGCAGCGCGCCGGGCCCGCTGCCGCGCGGGTAGCGCACGGCGGCGGGGCCGTCGTGGCGCAGCGCGGTGTGCAGCATCTGGCGGCACTCGTTCTCGTCGGACGCGGCCATCACGACGAGGTTCGGAATGCAGCGCAGGTAGGCGATGTCGAAGGCGCCCATGTGGGTCGCGCCGTCGGCACCGACGATGCCGGCGCGGTCGACCGCGAACACGACCGGCAGGTTCTGCAAGGCCACGTCGTGGATCAGCTGGTCGTAGGCGCGCTGCAGGAAGGTCGAGTAGATAGCGACCACGGGTCGCATCCCCGCCGCTGCCAGCCCCGCAGCGAAGGTCACGGCGTGCTGTTCGGCGATGCCGACGTCGAAATAACGCTCGGGGAAGCGGCGCTCGAAGTCCATCAGGGCCGAGCCCTCGCGCATGGCCGGCGTGATGGCGACCACGCGCGCATCGGCGTCGGCCTCGTCGCAGAGCCAATCGCTGAAGACCTGGGCGTAGGTCGGCTTCGCAGGCGTGGTGGCCGGGGCGGTCTTGATGCCGACGGCGGGGTCGAACTTGCCGGGGCCGTGGTAGAGGACCGGGTCCTGCTCCGCCGGGCGGTAGCCGTGGCCCTTCTGCGTGACGATGTGCAGCAGCTGCGGGCCGGGCTGCGCCTGCAACCGCTGCAGGGCGGGGACGAGAGCGCCCAGGTCGTGGCCGTCGATGGGGCCGGTGTAGTGGAAGCCGAATTGCTCGAACAGGGTGGCGGGTGACAGGCCGAGGTCCGAGGGCTCGCAGGGGGCCAGCGACGGGCGCATGGCACGCAATCTTTGCCGGCAGGCTTCATTGGCGCTGGCATAAGCACGCTCTGAAATCAATCCGCCCAGATAAAGGCGCAGCATGCCGACGGGCGGTGAAATCGACATGTCGTTGTCGTTCAATATCACCAATAAACGGCCGCAAGCCTGCGTATTGTTCATGGCCTCGAAGGCCATGCCGGCGCTCAAAGCGCCGTCGCCGATCACTGCAATGGCGTGCTCGGTTGAATTGGAAATTCGGGCGGCCTGTGCAAATCCCAGGGCGGCGGAAATTGACGTGCTGGAATGCGCGGTGCCGAAATGGTCGTGCTCGGATTCGGTGCGGCGCGGAAATCCGGAAATACCGCCGAATTGGCGCAAGGTGGCCATGCCCTGGCGCCGGCCGGTCAGGATCTTGTGGGCGTAGCTCTGGTGGCCCACGTCCCACACGATGCGGTCGCGCGGGGTGTCGAACACGTAGTGCAGGGCGACCGTCAGCTCGACGGTGCCGAGGTTGGAGGCGAAGTGGCCGCCCGTGCGGGACACGCTGTCGACGATGAAGGTCCGCAGTTCATCCGCAAGGCCCGGCAATTGCGCGATGCCGAGCTGGCGCAGCGAATGAGGCGAGTCGATGGCTTCGAGCAAGGCATGCATTCCAGTTTCTCCGTGGGGATGGAAACGCGCGGGCCGTGATGAATGAATTCTTCGTGCGATGCGGATCTAATTATTTTTGGGCAAAACAATGCCTTGGAAATTGATCGTTCAATTTCCTTGTCAAAGCCTCCGTGGGAATCTGAAAAACGAGTCGACTCTGTTTTTTAATTTCGAGTCGGACGAAATCAGGAGGTCAGCGTAGGGGATGGAATTGGCAGGCGCAAGCGAATGCCGTCGCAAATTTTTTGATACCCCGGGTTATTTCCCCCGGAGGTTCTAATCAGTTTTTTGGAAGGCGCGGCAGGCGCGCGCGACCGTCGCCGCGGCCGTTCGGAAACGGCTGCGGGGGCGAGGTCAGGGAGAGAGGGAGTGCGCCGAGGCCCGTGCGTGGCGGGCGGTCGGGCGGGGCGTCGTCAGACGCCGGCGGCGTGCGCCTGCTGGTCGGCGTGGTAGCTGGAACGCACCATGGCGCCGACAGCCGCGTGGCTGAAGCCCATCTTGTAGGCCTCTTCCTCGAACATCTTGAAGGTGTCGGGGTGCACGTAGCGGCGCACCGGCAGGTGCGAGCCCGACGGCGACAGGTACTGGCCGATGGTCAGCATGTCGATGTCGTGGGCGCGCATGTCGCGCATCACCTGCAGGATCTCTTCGTCGGTTTCGCCCAGGCCGACCATGATGCCGCTCTTGGTCGGCACCTTCGGGTGCAGCGCCTTGAACTTCTTCAGCAGGTTCAGGCTGAACTGGTAGTCGCTGCCCGGACGCGCTTCCTTGTACAGGCGCGGCGCGGTTTCCAGGTTGTGGTTCATCACGTCGGGCGGCGCGGCCTTGAGGATCTCGAGGGCGCGGTCGTCGCGGCCGCGGAAGTCGGGCACGAGGATCTCGATCTGCGTCATCGGCGAGAGCTCGCGGATGTTGGTGATGCAGTCGACGAAGTGCTGGCTGCCGCCGTCGCGCAGGTCGTCGCGGTCGACGCTGGTGATCACCACGTACTTCAAGCGCAGCTTGGCGATGGTCTTGGCCAGGTTGAGCGGCTCGTCCTTGTCGAGCGGGTCGGGGCGGCCGTGGCCCACGTCGCAGAACGGGCAACGGCGCGTGCACTTGTCGCCCATGATCATGAAGGTGGCCGTGCCGTTGCCGAAGCATTCGCCGATGTTCGGGCACGAGGCTTCTTCGCAGACCGTGTGCAGGTTGCTTTCGCGCAGGATCTGCTTGATCTCGTAGAAGCGCGTGGTCGGGCTGCCGGCCTTGACGCGGATCCACTCGGGCTTCTTGAGCACTTCGCCGGTCTGCACCACCTTGACGGGGATGCGCGACAGCTTGGCCGCGGCCTTCTGCTTGGCCAGGGGGTTGTAGTTTTCGGCGCTCTGGGCGTCGCGGACGACTTCGGTGGTGCTCATTGGATTGCTACGGTGCCAGGAAGGTGATGAGCTTCTGGCCCAGCACGCCGGCAGCTTCTTCCCATGTGGTTTGGACGCCGATTGTAGAAAGGTCGACCGTTTTCAGCCCGGCGTAGCCGCAAGGGTTGATGCGCGAGAAGGGTTCGAGGTCCATCGCGACATTGAGCGACACACCGTGGTAGGTAGCGTGGCGGCTCACCTTGATGCCCAGCGCGGCGATCTTGCCCAGGCCCCGGAACGGGTCGGCGCCGGGCATCGGGCCGGTGAGTGCGGCGTGCGAAAACGGGTCGTCCAGGCGCACGTAGATGCCCGGGGCGCCGGGTACGCGGTGGCCGGTCACGCCGAAATGGGCGAGCGTGCGCAGCACCGATTCCTCGATGCGGTAGACGTATTCCTTGACGTAGTAGCCGGCGCGCCGCAGGTCGATGAGCGGGTACGCCACCACCTGGCCGGGGCCGTGGAAGGTGACCTGCCCGCCCCGGTCGGTCTGCACGACCGGGATCGGGCCGGGGGCCAGGATGTGGTCGGTCTTGCCCGCGAGCCCTTGGGTGAACACGGGGTCGTGCTCGCAAATCCATAGCGCGTCGGGGCTCTCGGGCGTGCGCTCCTGCGTGAAGCGCTGCATCGCCGCATAGGTGGCGAGATAGTCGGCCCGGCCGAGCGACTGCGCTTCGATGGTCAAAGAACGACCTTGACCGACGGGTGCGACGACAGGGCGCGATACAGGTCGTCGAGCTGCTCGCGGCTGGTGGCGGTGACGGTGATCGTCACGCCCAGGTAGTTGCCGGCCTTGCTGTCGCGCAGCTCGACGGTGGTGGCGTCGAAGTTGGGGTCGAAGCGCTCGGCGATCTGCGTGATGGCGTGCACCAGGCCTTCGGTCTTGGCGCCCATCACCTTGATCGGGAACTGCGAGGGGTACTCGATCAGCGATTCCTTGCGCGGATCGGGGATCGGGGCCGTGTCGTCTGTGGTATCGGTCGGGGGCGTGGTGTTGTCGGTCATGCAAGGGCTCCTGGCTTCTCAGCGTTGCGTTGCTTGGCCTGTTGGTAGGCGGCATACAAGCTTTGGTAGATGGGGCCGGGACGGCCATTGCCAATGGTCTGGCCGTCGAGTGTGACGACGGGCAGCACCTCTTTGGTGGCGGAAGAAAGCAGCAGTTCGTCGGCGCCGAACACTTCGTCACGCGACACGCGCCGCAGCGTGAAGGGAATGCCGCTGTCCTGGCACAGACGCTCGAGCAGGCCGTAGCGGATGCCGGTGAGCACGAGGTTGTCTTTCGGTGGGCCGATGAGCGTGCCGTCCTTCACGATCCACACGTTGCTCGACGAAGCCTCGCTGAGCGAGTCGCCGCGGAACATCACGGTTTCGGTCGCACCGGCCTCGACGCTGATCTGCCGCGCGAGCACCGCGCCCAGCAGGCTGGTGCTCTTGATGTGGGCCTTCTGCCAGCGGAAATCGTCGGCCGTGACGCAGGTCACGCCCTTGGCGCGCACCGCATCGGCCACCGGCGGCAGGGGGTTCACCATCGCGAACACCGTGGGGCGCAGGCCGCGCACCATGGCGTGGTCACGTGGTGCGACACCGCGCGAGACCTGGAAGTAGATCGCCTGCGGTGCGTTGCCTTGCGGTGCGGCAAGCTGCATCGCAATGGCGCGCCATTCGTCGCGGGAGTAGGGGTTGTCGATCTGCAGCTCGGCCAGCGAACGCTCGAGGCGCGCGATGTGCTCGTCGAAGCAGAAGGGCACTCCGAAGTACACAGGGATGACTTCGTAGATGCCGTCGCCGAAGATGAAGCCGCGGTCGAGGACGCTGATCTTCGCGTCGCGCAGCGGGGTGAATTCGCCGTTGAGAAAACACGGCGTGTCGGGCAGTGCCGAGGTGATGTCTTGCATCCGCAAATTATGGGCGGACGCCACACTCGGTGCAGAACTGTGGACGAAGTGTCACGTTATGTCGGGACCCCGCTAGGTTTTACTTATAATCAATGGCTTTGTAAAATTCTCCGGGGACAAACACGGGGTGCATTCGAATGACAACCAACGCCCCTGTCCCTGAGGTTGACGCCGAAGAATCCGATTTCAAGCCACTGACGGCCGAAGAGGCCCAGAAGTTGCGCGAGCAAAACCCCGAGCTGTCACCCTGGTGGGTGATCGCAGCCCAAGTGGCTGCAGGTGTGGTGGTAGCTTGCCTGGCGTGGATCTGGACGGCGCGATCCGAGGCTGCAATCTCGGCGTTTTATGGAGCCATGACAGTAGCGATCCCCGCGGCCTTGTTTGTCCGCGGTGTCCGGCGCAAGCCGGGCATGCCGTCGCAGGCTGTCATGTTGAGGTTTTTTGTGTGGGAGATGATCAAGATCGCGTTGACCGTAGCCTTGCTGGCCGCGGCGCCGTGGCTGATCGGGGGGCTCGTCTGGCTGGCCATGGTGGCTGGCGTGGTGGTCGCCATGAAGATGTACTGGGTGGCACTGTTGGTGCGGCCCAAATTTTTGAACCGGATTTGACTGTTTTGGAAGAGAGACGCTGAAAGATGGCCGCCGAAGGACACGCCCCGACCGCGAGTGAATACATCGTTCACCACCTCCAGCACTGGCAAGTCGACTGGAGCCTCAAGCCCGTCGTTCAATCCGCCATTGTTGACTTCAACGTCATCAACCTCGACTCGGTGCTTTACGCGCTGATCGTCGGCGCATTGGGCTGCTTCGTGCTGTGGCTGGCTGCCCGCAAGGCAACGCCCGGCGTGCCCGGCCGTTTCCAGGCGGCGGTCGAAATCCTGGTCGAGATGGTCGACAACCAGGCCAAGGCCAACATCCACAACGCCGCGAGCCGCAAGTTCATTGCCCCGCTGGCGCTCACCGTGTTCGTCTGGATCTTCCTGCTGAACGCGATGGACATGCTGCCGGTCGACCTGCTGCCGGCCATCTGGACCCAGGTGTATTCGGCCATGGGCCACGATCCGCACCACGCTTACATGCGTGCCGTGCCGACCGCCGACCTCTCGACCACGCTCGGTCTTTCCACCTCCGTGCTGCTTCTGTGCCTCTTCTACAGCGTCAAGGTCAAGGGCCTGGGCGGCTGGGGCCACGAGCTGATCACCGCGCCCTTCGGTGCCCACCCGCTGCTGTGGCCCATCAACCTGCTGATGCAGGTCATCGAGTACCTGGCCAAGACGGTTTCACACGGCATGCGGTTGTTCGGCAACATGTATGCAGGCGAGCTCGTCTTCATGCTCATCGCCCTCATGGGCGGTGCCATGGCGGCCTCGTTCTCCGGTGTGTTGCTGCCCATCGGGCACATCATTGCCGGCACTGTCTGGGCGATCTTCCACATCCTGGTGATCACGCTGCAGGCTTTCATCTTCATGATGCTGACCCTGATCTATCTGGGCCAGGCGCATGAGGCGCATTGAGTTTCCCTTTTTCTTTTCGTTTGCTTTAAATCTGTTCTAAGGAGTCATCATCATGGAAAACATTCTCGGTCTCGTCGCTCTCGCTTGTGGTCTGATCGTCGGTCTCGGCGCCATCGGTGCTTCCATCGGCATCGCGCTGATGGGTGGCAAGTTCCTGGAATCGTCGGCCCGTCAACCTGAGCTGATGAACGACCTGCAGACCAAGATGTTCATCTTGGCGGGTCTGATCGACGCGGCCTTCCTGATCGGCGTGGCCATCGCTCTGCTGTTCGCCTTCGCCAACCCGTTCGCCGCGACCCTGCTGGCCAACCTGCCCAAGTAAGCCGGTTCAACGCCACTCCAGAAAGGTGTTGCCGTGAGTATCAACGCGACCCTGTTCGTTCAGGCCATCGTCTTCTTGCTGCTGGTGCTGTTCACGATGAAATTCGTGTGGCCGCCCATCGCAAAGGCCTTGGATGAACGCGCACAAAAGATCGCTGCGGGCCTGGCGGCCGCCGAGAAGGCCAAGGCTGAACTCGCTTCCGCCAACCAGCGCGTCGAGCAGGAACTGGTTCAGTCTCGCAACGAGACCACCAGCCGTCTGGCCGATGCCGAGCGCCGCGCCCAGCAGATCATCGAAGAGGCCAAGGGCCGTGCAACTGTGGAGGCCAACAAGATCGTGGCCGACGCGCACGCCGAAGCCGAACAGCAGTCCGTGCGTGCCCGTGAGGCCCTGCGTGAGCAGGTTGCTGCACTGGCCGTCAAGGGTGCCGAGCAGATTCTCCGCAAGGAAGTCAATGCCGGTGTCCACGCCGACCTGCTCCAGCGCCTGAAGACCGAGCTCTGAGGACGATATGGCCGAACTTGCGACCATTGCCCGCCCCTACGCGGACGCGCTCTTCGAGGCTACTTCGAGCGACCTCGAAGGCACGGCCGGATGGATCGGCCAGCTGGCCGCCATCGCTGCCGATCCGCAGCTCCTGCAGTTCGCTGCCGACCCGAAGGTGTCGCAGGAACAGGTCTTCGACCTGATTTCCGGCCTCCTGCCGCAAGCCTTGCCGAACGCCGGCAAGAACTTCTTGCGCACGGTGATCGACAACGGCCGGCTCGCTGCATTGCCCGAAGTCGCGGCCCAGTACCGCGAGCTCAAGAACGCCAAGAGCGGTACGTCCGACGCGGTGATCTACAGCGCCTTCCCGATCGACGCGGCGAGTCTCGCCGAAGTCGGCGCGGCGCTGCAGCGCCGTTTCGGTCGTCCGCTGAACACGCGTGTGGAATCCGATCCTTCGCTGATCGGCGGCATTCGTGTGGTGGTGGGGGACGAAGTCCTCGACACCTCCGTCAAGGCGCGTCTCGAACAAATGAAAGCAGCGCTCACCGCCTGAGGCGGCGAGCCGCGGTTGGCCCTATTTATTGAAAGAAGGAAAGAGTCATGCAACTCAATCCCGCAGAAATTTCCGAACTGATCAAGAGCCGTATCGAAGGCCTTGGCGTCAGCGCCGACATCCGCAACCAGGGCACCGTGGTCTCGGTGACCGACGGCATCGTGCGCGTGCACGGCCTGTCGGACGCGATGCAGGGC
Organism: Variovorax sp. RO1; assembly: GCF_002849325.1. Classification (NCBI taxonomy): domain Bacteria; kingdom Pseudomonadati; phylum Pseudomonadota; class Betaproteobacteria; order Burkholderiales; family Comamonadaceae; genus Variovorax; species Variovorax sp. RO1. Next base: position 80,454 of record NZ_PKMT01000010.1, on the reverse strand, counting down.
GAAATGCTCGAGTTCCCGCCCACGGCTGACGGCACGCCGTCGTTCGGCCTGGCGCTGAACCTCGAGCGCGACTCGGTCGGCGCCGTGATTCTGGGCGAGTACGAGCACATCTCCGAAGGCGACACCGTGAAGTGCACGGGCCGCATTCTGGAAGTGCCCGTGGGCCCCGAGCTCATCGGCCGCGTGGTGAACGCACTGGGCCAGCCGATCGACGGCAAGGGTCCGATCAACGCCAAGATGACCGACGTGATCGAAAAGGTCGCTCCCGGCGTGATCGCACGGAAGTCCGTCGACCAGCCGATGCAGACCGGCCTGAAGTCCATCGACTCGATGGTGCCCGTCGGCCGTGGCCAGCGCGAGCTGATCATCGGTGACCGCCAGACCGGCAAGACCGCCGTGGCGATCGACGCGATCATCAACCAGAAGGGTCAGAACATGACCTGCGTCTACGTTGCGATCGGCCAGAAGGCTTCGTCGATCAAGAACGTGGTGCGCTCGCTGGAACAAGCCGGCGCGATGGACTACACCATCGTCGTGGCCGCATCGGCCTCCGAATCGGCTGCCATGCAGTACGTGTCGGCCTACTCGGGCTGCACGATGGGCGAATACTTCCGCGACCGCGGCCAGGACGCCCTGATCGTCTATGACGACCTGTCCAAGCAAGCCGTGGCCTACCGTCAGGTGTCGCTGCTGCTGCGCCGCCCGCCAGGCCGCGAAGCCTACCCCGGCGACGTGTTCTATCTCCACAGCCGTCTGCTCGAGCGCGCAGCCCGCGTGAACGCCGACTACGTCGAAGCCTTCACCAAGGGTGAAGTCAAGGGCAAGACCGGTTCGCTGACCGCACTGCCGATCATCGAAACGCAAGCCGGCGACGTATCCGCCTTCGTTCCGACCAATGTGATCTCGATCACCGACGGCCAGATCTTCCTGGAAACCAGCCTGTTCAACGCCGGCATCCGCCCCGCCATCAACGCCGGTATCTCGGTGTCGCGCGTGGGTTCGTCGGCGCAGACCAACCTGATCAAGAACCAGTCGGGCGGCATCCGTACCGACCTGGCCCAGTACCGTGAACTGGCCGCGTTCGCGCAGTTCGCTTCCGACCTCGACGAAGCGACCCGCAAGCAACTCGACCGCGGTGCGCGCGTGACGGAACTGCTCAAGCAGACCCAGTACAGCCCGCTGCCGATCTCGCTGATGAATGCCACGCTGTTCGCAGTGAACAAGGGCTTCATGGACGACATCGACGTCAAGAAGGTGCTCCCGTTCGAACACGGCTTCCATCAGCTGCTGAAGACGAGCCACGCCGCCCTGCTCGAGACCATGGAAAAGAACGGTGCCAAGTGGGACGTCAAGCCCGCCAAGCCGGACGACAGCGCCGAAAAGCAAGCCTTCAAGAAGGTTTGCCAGGACGCCGAAGCCGAACTGCTGGCTGCCGCCACCTCGTTCAAGAAGTCGTTCGCCTGATCGACCCCTTGACCGACGCAAGAAGGAGTTCATATGGCAGCTGGTAAGGAAATCCGCGGCAAGATCAAATCGGTGGAAAACACCAAGAAGATCACCAAGGCCATGGAAATGGTCTCGGTTTCCAAGATGCGCAAGGCGCAAGAGCGCATGCGTGCCGCCCGCCCCTACAGCGAGAAGATCCGCAACATTGCGGCGAACCTTGGCAAGGCGAATCCCGAGTACACGCACGCCTTCATGAAGAAGAACGACGCCAAGGCGATCGGCTTCATCATCGTGACGAGCGACAAGGGCCTGTGCGGTGGCTTGAACACCAACCTGCTGCGCGCCGTGACGGCCAAGCTGCGTGAAGCGCAGACCGCTGGCGTGGCGATCGAGTCGGTCGCCATCGGCAGCAAGGGCCTTGGCTTCCTGAACCGCATCGGCGCCCGCGTGGTCGCGCATGTCACCCACCTGGGTGACACGCCGCACCTGGACAAGCTCATCGGCCCGGTCAAGACGCTGCTCGACGCTTACGCGGAAGGCAAGCTCTCGGCCGTGTACCTGTGCTACACGAAGTTCATCAACACGATCAAGCAGGAGCCGCTCGTCGAGCAGCTGCTGCCGCTGGCCGAAGACTCGCTGCAAGTCGAGGAAGGCCAGCATTCGTGGGATTACATCTACGAGCCCGATGCGCAAAGCGTGATCGACGAGCTGCTGGTTCGCTATGTGGAGTCGCTGGTCTACCAGGCCGTGGCAGAGAACATGGCGTCCGAGCATTCGGCGCGGATGGTGGCCATGAAGGCCGCCACCGACAACGCAGGCAATGTGATCAGCGAGCTGAAGCTGGTCTACAACAAGACCCGCCAGGCCGGCATCACCAAGGAGCTCTCGGAAATCGTTTCGGGCGCTGCGGCGGCCGCCGGTGTCTGAGCCCTTCGGACCTCAACAGATTTAAATTTTTATCGGAGCAGACATGGCTCAAGCAGAAGCAGTTCAAGGCAAGATCGTTCAGTGTATTGGCGCTGTGGTCGACGTGGAATTCCCGCGCGACAAGATGCCCAAGATCTACGACGCCCTCAAGTTCGAAGGCAGCGCACTGACGCTCGAAGTCCAGCAGCAGCTCGGCGACGGCGTGGTCCGCACGATTGCGCTGGGTTCTTCCGACGGCCTGCGCCGCGGCCTGATCGTGACCAACACGCAAGCCCCCATCACCGTGCCCGTGGGCAAGGCGACGCTGGGCCGCATCATGGACGTGCTGGGCGCGCCCATCGACGAGCGTGGTCCGGTCGACCAGACGCTGACCGCCTCCATCCACCGCAAGGCTCCCGCGTACGACGAGCTGTCGCCGTCGCAAGACCTGCTGGAAACCGGCATCAAGGTGATCGACCTGGTGTGCCCGTTCGCCAAGGGCGGCAAGGTGGGCCTGTTCGGTGGTGCCGGCGTGGGCAAGACCGTGAACATGATGGAACTCATCAACAACATCGCCAAGGCTCACTCGGGTCTGTCGGTGTTCGCTGGTGTGGGCGAACGTACCCGCGAAGGCAACGACTTCTATCACGAGATGGCCGACTCCGGCGTCGTGAACCTCGAGAAGCTCGAAGACTCCAAGGTCGCCATGGTCTACGGCCAGATGAACGAGCCCCCGGGCAACCGTCTGCGCGTGGCCCTGACCGGCCTGACCATCGCCGAGTCGTTCCGCGACGAAGGCCGTGACGTGCTGTTCTTCGTGGACAACATCTACCGCTACACGCTGGCCGGTACCGAAGTGTCGGCACTGCTGGGTCGTATGCCTTCCGCCGTGGGCTACCAGCCGACGCTGGCCGAGGAAATGGGCCGCCTGCAAGAGCGGATCACGTCGACCAAGGTCGGCTCGATCACCTCGATCCAGGCCGTGTACGTCCCTGCCGACGACTTGACCGATCCGTCGCCCGCCACGACCTTCGCCCACTTGGACTCGACCGTGGTGCTGTCGCGTGACATCGCTTCGCTGGGTATCTACCCCGCCGTGGACCCGCTGGATTCGACCTCGCGCCAGCTCGACCCGAACGTGGTCGGCGAAGAGCACTACAACGTGGCCCGCGCCGTGCAGGGCATCCTGCAGCGCTACAAGGAACTGCGCGACATCATCGCGATTCTGGGCATGGACGAACTGGCGCCCGACGACAAGCTCGCCGTGGCCCGCGCCCGCAAGATCCAGCGTTTCCTGTCGCAGCCGTTCCACGTGGCCGAGGTGTTCACCGGTTCGCCCGGCAAGTACGTGTCGCTGGCCGAAACCATCCGTGGTTTCAAGATGATCGTGAACGGCGAAGCCGACCACCTGCCGGAACAAGCGTTCTACATGGTGGGCACGATCGACGAAGCGTTCGAAAAAGCCAAGAAGGTCGCCTAAGGCGGCATGGGAACTCAGATGGCCAACACCATTCACGTCGATGTGGTCAGCGCAGAAGAGTCGATCTTCTCGGGCGAAGCCACGTTCGTCGCGCTGCCCGGTGAAGCCGGTGAGCTCGGCATCTATCCGCGTCACACGCCGCTGATCACGCGCATCCGCCCCGGTGCCGTGCGCATCGAAACGGCTGACGGCGGCGAAGAGTTCGTCTTCGTGGCCGGCGGCATTCTCGAAGTGCAGCCTGACGCCGTCACCGTGCTGTCCGACACCGCAATCCGCGGCAAGGACCTCGACGACGAGAAGGCCAACCAAGCCAAGGCGGCCGCCGAGGAAGCGCTGAAGAACGCCAAGAGCGACATCGACATCGCGATGGCGCAGTCGGAACTGGCCGTGATGGCTGCGCAGATCGCTGCGCTGCGCAAGTACCGCCAGAAGAAGTAAATCAAAGCCGCTGCCTTCGGGTCGAAGCAAAGAAAAAGCCACCCTCGGGTGGCTTTTTTTCGTCCGCCCTTTCCAGATCGCGTGCTTGTTTGGTTTGAAATAGGTCGAAGTTAAGCCTTGCCCGGCTGAAGATGCGCTCCTAGTATTCGCCTTCGCCCGGCGGCCGATCGTCTGATCGTTCGACCGGCGCCTTTCCAAAAAAGAGCGGAGACAAACGCGTGGCACCCTGGAGCGGCATCACGACCGACGAAATGCGGTTGCTGGAATCGACCTTCTGGTCGGCCGGCGGCTCGCGCCATGCCATGGCCGAACAGCTCGGCTTCTCCAAGAGCAAGGCCAACGGCCTGATCGCCGGCCTCGTCGACCAAGGCCTGCTGGCCGAAGCCGGCCTGCAGCGCTCCTCGGGCGGTCGGCGCGCCGAAAACCTTCAGCTCAATGGCGAACTCGGCGTGCTCGTGGGCATCGACATCGGCGCCACCAGCCTCGACGTCGCGGTGCTGCGCCCCGACCTCACGGTGCTGGCCCAGCACGAAGAAGCCGCCGACGTGCGCGAAGGCCCGGCCGTGGTGCTGGCCCGTGTGCGCGTGCTGATGCGCGAGTTGCTCGCGCGTTGCGGGCAGGGCGCACGCAACGTCATGGGCATCGGCATCGGCGTGCCCGGCCCGGTCAACTTCGAGATCGGCCAGCTCGTGAACCCACCGCTCATGCCGGCGTGGGACAGCTTCTCGATCCGCGACTACCTGCGTGAAGACTATGCCGCGCCGGTGTTCGTCGACAACGACGTCAACCTGATGGCGCTCGGCGAACTGTGGCGGCTGCGTCGCTCGCTCTCGAATTTCCTCGTGATCAAGATCGGCACCGGCATTGGCTGCGGCATCGTCTGCCACGGCGAGGTGTACCGCGGCGCCGCCGGTTCGGCCGGCGACGTGGGCCACATCTGCGTCGACCAGGAAGGTCCGCGCTGCCATTGCGGCAACCTGGGCTGCGTCGAGGCGATGGCGGCCGGCCCTGCGATCACGCGCATGGCGATGCAGGCGGCCGAAGCCGGCGAAAGTGCGACGCTGGCTGAGTGCCTGCGCACGCGCGGGCGCATCGATGCCTTCGACGTGGGCCAAGCCAGCCGCGGCGGCGACCCGGCGGCCAACGCCATCATCCAGCGCGCGGGCAGCCTCATCGGGCAGATGCTCGCGTCGGTCGTCAACTTCTTCAATCCGTCGCACGTGTTCATCGGAGGCGGCATCACGCGCATCGGGCCGCTGTTTCTCGCGGCGGTGCGCCAGAGCGTCTACCAGCGCTCGCTCGCGCTGTCGACGCGGCACCTCGAGATTCAGTACACGCCGCTCGGTACGCAGGGCGGCCTCGTCGGCGCGGGCGTGCTGGCGATGCAGGAAACGCTCAAGGCCCGAGGGGTGGCGCCATGACCGCCGTGGAAACCATCAAGGGCAGCGTGGCCGTCGAGTTCGATGCCGTGGTGAAGGCTTTCGGCCCCGTGCAGGTGCTGCACGGCGTGAGCTTTGCGCTCGCGCCGGGTCGCGTGTACGGCCTGCTCGGCGAGAACGGCGCGGGCAAGTCCACGCTGATGAAGATCCTGTCGGGCTACGAGTCGCTGACCAGCGGCACGTTGCGCATCAACGGCCAGCCGCAAACCTTCACGAGCTCGCGCGATGCCGAGGCGTTGGGCATCGTGTTGATCCACCAGGAGTTCAACCTCGCCGAAGACCTCAGCGTGGCGCAGAACATCTTCCTCGGCCACGAAAAGAAAAAGGGGTTCCTGCTCGACGACGCCGCGATGGAGCGCGACGCCGCCGCCGCGCTCGCCGCCGTCGGCCTGGCCATCGACCCGCGCACCAAGGTGCGCCGCCTCATCGTCGCCGAGAAACAGCTCGTCGAGATCGCGAAAGCCATCGCCCGCCGCGCGCGCCTGCTCGTCATGGACGAGCCCACCGCCACGCTCACGCCCGGCGAGACCGAGCGCCTGTTCAAGCTCATCGCGCAACTGCGCGCCGACGGCGTGACCATCGTCTACATCTCGCACAAGCTCGACGAAGTGGAGCAGGTCACCGACGAGGTGATCGTGATGCGCGACGGCCGCTTCGTGGCGCGCGCGCCCACGCCCGAGGTCTCGCGCCAGCAGATGGCGAACCTCATGGTGGGCCGCGAACTGGCCGACCTGTACCCGCCGCGCGACCTCGTCGTGGCGGCCGACAAGCCCGCCTTGCGCGTGCGCAATTTCAGCGTGCCCGGCTGGGCGCAGGACGCGAGCTTCGAGGTGCGCCCCGGCGAAATCCTCGGCTTCGCGGGCCTCGTCGGTGCGGGCCGCACCGAGCTGTTCGAAGGCCTGCTCGGGCTGCGCCCCGCCAGCGGCACCGTCGAGATGCGCGGCGAGCCCGTGCCGCACGGCAAGGGCTGGCGCAACCCGCGCGATGCCGCGAAACACGGCCTCACCTACCTCAGCGAAGACCGCAAGGGCAAGGGCCTGCACGTGCACTTCGGCCTGCGCCAGAACCTCACGCTGATGGCCCTCGAGCGCTACGCGCAGCCCTGGCTGAAGCCCGACGCCGAACGGCTCGCGCTCGGCGAGGCGGTGAAGGACTACGGCATCCGCACCGGCTCGCTCGACGTGCGCGCCTCGTCGCTGTCGGGCGGCAACCAGCAGAAGCTCGCGCTCGCCAAGGTGCTGCAGCCGCAGCCCAAGGTGGTGGTGCTCGACGAGCCCACGCGCGGTGTCGACGTGGGCGCCAAGCGCGACATCTATTTCCTGATCCAGCGACTCGCCCGCGAAGGCCTCGCGGTGATCGTCGTCTCGTCCGAGCTGATGGAACTGATCGGCCTGTGCCACCGCGTCGCGGTGATGCGCGCGGGCCGGCTCGTTGCCACGCTGGACGCGACCCACCTGACTGAAGAGGAGCTCATCGCTCATGCCACCGGAACCGCAGACACCTCCACCGCAGCCTGAAGCGGCCGCAGCAACTGCAGCAGCAGCGCACCGCAGCGAGGCCAAGCCGCGCTGGACCGAGCGCCTGCACGGCCTCGGTCCGGTCATCGGCCTCGTGCTGCTGTGCATCGCAGGCACGCTGCTCAACAGCGACTTCGCCACCGTCGACAACGCGATGAACGTGCTCACGCGCACGGCCTTCATCGGCATCATCGCGGTGGGCATGTGCTTCGTGATCATCTCGGGCGGCATCGACCTGTCGGTGGGTTCGATGGCCGCGCTCATCGCGGGCAGCGTGATCATGTTCATCAACTGGGCCGGCCCCGCCTCGGGCTCGCCGCTGATGGCAGTGATGATGGGCGCGGTGCTCGCCGTGGTGCTCGGTGCACTGTTCGGTCTGGCGCACGGCCTGCTCATCACCAAGGGCCGTATCGAGCCCTTCATCGTGACGCTGGGCACGCTCGGCATCTTCCGCGCCTACCTCACGTACTTTGCCGATGGCGGTGCGCTCACGCTCGACAACGAGCTGTCCGATCTCTATGCGCCGGTGTACTACGCGAGCCTTGCGGGCATCCCGGTGCCGGTGTGGGTGTTCGTGATCGTGGCGATCATCGGTGGCGTCATCCTCAACCGCACGGCCTACGGGCGCTACGTGCAGGCCATCGGTTCCAACGAGCAGGTGGCGCGTTACGCGGCCGTGGACGTCGACCGCGTGAAGATCCTCACCTACGTGCTGCTCGGCGTGTGCGTGGGCATCGCCACGCTGCTGTACGTGCCGCGCCTGGGCTCGGCCTCGCCGACCACCGGCCTGCTGTGGGAGCTCGAAGCGATCGCCGCGGTGATCGTCGGCGGCACCGCGTTGAAGGGCGGCGCGGGCAGCATCACCGGCACGGTGGTGGGCGCGATTCTGCTCTCGGTCATCAGCAACATCCTGAACCTCACCAGCATCATCAGCGTGTACCTGAACGCTGCTGTCCAGGGCTTCGTGATCATCGTCGTCGCGTTCCTTCAACGCGGACGCAGATGATGGCCCCCCGGCTTTTCACTCGCTGCGCTCGTGTAACTCCACCCCCCGAGGGGGAGGCGCGGCCGGCTTGGGGCGGCCCGGCGCTCGGCCGCAAGTTTTCCGTTCGTTCCGTTCCACCACCAAAGAGGAGACATCCAGCATGACGACTTTCACCCGACGCCTCGCGCTCACGGCGGTTGCCACCGCAGCGTTCGCCGCCAGCCTGCCCGCGCTTGCCGCGGAAAAGGTCAACCTCGGCGTGTCGATTCCCGCGGCCACGCACAGCTTCATGGGCGGCATCAACTACTGGGCCAACCAGGCGAAGAAGGACCTCGAGAAGCAGCACAAGGACCTGAAGATCACGATCAAGACCGCAGCCAATGCGCCCGAGCAGGCCAACCAGCTGCAAGACCTGTCGACGGTCACCAAGATCAACGCGCTCGTCGTGTTCCCCTTTGAATCGGCGGCGCTGACCAAGCCGGTCGCGCAGGTCAAGGCCAAGGGCGCGTACGTCACCGTGGTCGACCGCGGCCTCACCGACACCAGCGCGCAAGACGCTTACGTGGCGGGCGACAACACGGCCTTCGGCAGGATCCCGGCCGAGTACATCGTCAAGCAGCTCGGCGGCAAGGGCAATGTGGTTGCTCTGCGCGGCATCGCGACCACGCTCGACAACGAGCGCATGGACGCCTTCAACGCCGTGCTCAAGGGCAGCCCCGACATCAAGCTGCTCGATGCCAAGTACGCCAACTGGAACCGCGACGACGCCTTCAAGGTCACGCAGGACTACCTGACGCGCTTCAAGCAGATCGACGCCATCTGGGCCGCCGACGACGACATGGCCGTGGGCGTGCTCAAGGCCATCTCGCAAGCCAAGCGCGACGACATCAAGATCGTGTTCGGCGGCGCCGGCGCCAAGGACATGGTCAAGACCATCATGGACGGCAAGGACAAGCGCATCGGTGCCGACGTGAGCTACTCGCCCAAGTTCATCTACGACGCGATCAAGCTCACGGCCGAAGCGCGCCTGAAGGGCGAGAAGCTGCCGGCGACGACGATCATTCCGTCGGTGCTGATCACCAAAGAGAACGCCAAGGATTTCTACCATCCCAATTCGCCGTTCTAAGGTGACCGAGATCGCTTCACGTCCCCTGCGCTGCGCTATGGTCGGCGGCGGTCGCGACGCCTTCATCGGCGCCGTGCACCGCAAGGCCATGGCGCTCGATGGCCAGATCGCGCTGGTCGCCGGCGCGCTGTCGTCGAGCCCGGACAAGGCGCGCGCCTCGGGCCGCGACCTCGGCCTGGCCGACGACCGCAACCACGGCGACTGGCAGGCGCTGCTGGCCGACGAGCTGAAGCGCCCGGCCGATGAGCGCATCGACTTCGTCTCGATCGTCACGCCCAACCACGTGCACTACCCCGTGGCACAGGCTTTCGCGGAAGCCGGCTTTCACGTGGTGTGCGACAAGCCGCTGGTGCACACGCGCGACCAAGCCGATGCGCTGGTCGCCACCGTGGCGAAGCAGGGCACGGTGTTCGGCGTCACCTACAACTACACCGGCTACCCGATGGTGCGGCAGGCGCGCGAGATGGTGCGCACGGGCGAGATCGGCGAGGTCCGCAAGGTCGTCGTCGAATACAACCAGGGCTGGCTCGCCAGCCATGTGGAAGCCGCGGGCGGCAACAAGCAGGCCGACTGGCGCACCGACCCCGCACGCAGCGGCGCGGCGGGCGCCATCGGCGACATCGGCTCGCATGCCGAGAACCTCGTCGCCACCGTCACCGGCCTCGACATCGAAAGCCTCTGCGCCGACCTCGGCGCACTGGTGCCGGGCCGCATGCTCGACGACGACGGCAGCCTGCTGCTGCGCTTCCGGGGCGGCGCGCGCGGCGTGCTGGTGGCCTCGCAGATCAACACCGGGCTGGAGAACGACCTGCGCCTGCGCGTCTCCGGTACGCTGGGCACGCTCGAATGGCGCCAGGAGCAGCCGAGCCAGCTCGTGCACCTGCCGCACGACGGGCCCCGGCGCCTGCTCACGCGCGGTGCGCCCTGGCTGTGCGAGTCGGCGCGGCGCGCGAGCCGCCTGCCGGCCGGCCATCCGGAAGGCTTCATCGAGGCGTTCGCGAACGTCTATGCGGGCGTGGCAGCGGACATCCGCGCGCGGCTCGCGGGGCAGGTGGCCGACCCGCTCGCGGCCGACTATCCGCGCGTGGAAGACGGTGCGCGCGGCGTGCGTTTCATCGAACGCACGGTGGCATCGGCCGCCAGCGAATTAAAGTGGACGCCCTGGTAGCTGCGCACAGGCCCCGCTGATCCATGCGGGGCAGGGCGTGGCACCAGCGGCCACCATGACGCACTCTTCCTCTTCTTTCGACGCCCCTTCGCCGCTGCCTTGGCCGCGCGCCCTCTGGCAGCGCTGCCAGACGCTGTGGCTGCTCAAGCTGGCCGGCAACACCGTCGCCACGCTGGGCTTCTTTCCGCTGTACTTCTGGGTCATGCACCACGCCGGGCCGGCGTGGGTGTTGCCGCTCACGGCCGTCGACCGGCTGATCGCGTTCTGGCCGGCGATGCTGCCGGTGTATCTCACGCTGTGGGCCTACATCGCGCTGCCGGTGCTGCTGGCCAAGGACCGGCGCGAGCTGAACACCATCGCCATCGGCTGCGCCGTGATGACGGTGATCGCATTGGCCGTGTTCTGGTGGATGCCCACGGCGATCCCGAACTTCGCGATCGATGCCGCACCGGGCTCGTCGCTGCATTTCCTCAAGACCTTCGATGCGGCGGGCAACGCCTTTCCGTCATTGCATGTGTCGTTCTCGGTGTTCGCTTGTCTTGTGCTGGTGCGGCAGCTGCGCGAGGCCGGCGCGCCGGGCTGGCTGCGGCTGCTCAATGTCGTGTGGGCCGTGGCCATCGTGTACTCGACGATGGCCGTGCGCCAGCATGTGCTGATCGATGTGCTGGGCGGCCTCGGGCTGGGCCTGGCGATGGGCTTCGCGCTGCGTGAGCGCCCGTCGGCCGCTCTGGCCCCGGTCGCGGCGCGCGCGGCGTAGACCGATCGCGGTATTCCGCCGCGCAGGCGCCGACGGTACAAATCGGCATCGCCGTTCACCGAGCCCGCCATGACCTTTCGCCTGCGCTCCATTGCCGCCGCAGCCTGCCTCCTGGCCGGCCCCGCGTTCGCCATCGACTACCCCGCGCGCAAGCCGGGCCTGTGGGAAATCCAGACCGGTGAGGGCGGCGCGGCCACGGCCAAGACGCCGGCCCAGACGATCCAGCAATGCATCGACGCGGCCACCGACAAGGCGATGCGCGAGATGGGCCAGGGCATGGGCAAGGACATGTGCTCCAAGCAGGAGCTGCGCCTTGAAGGCGTGAAGCTCGTCATCGACTCGGACTGCAAGATCGGCCCCACCACCGCGACCTCGCGCGCCGTGATGAGCGGCGACTTCAGCAGCGCCTACCGCGTGGAGAGCAAGTCGACCTACAGCCCGCCGCTGATGGGCCGCACCGAAGGCACGAGCGTCATCGACGCCAAGTGGGTCGGCCCCTGCAAGCCCGGCCAGAAGCCGGGCGACATGGTCATGGGCAACGGCATGAAGATGAACCTGCTCGACGCGATGGCGAAGATGCCGCCGCGCAAGTGAGCGCCGCCGGTTGTGGGATCAGCCCGCGCCGTTGGCCTTGACCCAGCGCACGATGTCAGCCGCGCCCATCGCGCCGGCCTGCCGCGCGACCTCGCGCCCGCCCTTGAACAGCGCCAGCGTCGGAATGCTGCGGATGTTGAAGCGCGCGCCCAGCGCCTGCACCGCCTCGGTGTCGACCTTGGCCAGCCGCACGTGCGGTTCGAGCTGGGTCGCCGCCTGCTCGTAGGCCGGCGCCATCTGGCGGCACGGGCCGCACCAAGGCGCCCAGAAATCGACCAGCACCGGAATCTCGTTGCGCGCGATGTGGCGGTCGAAGGTGGTCACGTCGGGCAGCGCGGTCGAGTGGCCGGTGAACAGCGGGCGGTGGCAGCTGCCGCAGTCGGGCGCGCTGCCCAGTTGCACCGTGCGCACCCGGTTGGTCGTGTGGCAGTGCGGGCAGACGATGTGCAGCGATTCGGATTCGGTCATGCCCGAAAAATAGGGGCCGTGTGCGCGAATTGCAAGGCACGGGCGCGCAGGGCGCCGGGCCTCAGAGCACCACGGGCGCGTCGGGCAGCTCGTTGGTGTCGGGCTGGTTCTCGGCCAGCGGGAAGTGGGTCATCAGCAGCGCCGACACCTCTTCCAGCGCCAGCGTGATGCCGTCCTCGAAGCGGCCTTCGCGAAAGGCCGTGCCCATGCGCTGCGTCATCGCGGCCCATTCGGCGCTGCCCACGTGGGCGTCGATGCCGCGGTCGGCCACGATCTCGATGGCGTGCTCGGCCAGCAGCAGGTAGATGAGCACGCCGTTGTTGTGCGCGGTGTCCCACACGCGCAGCTTGCCGAACATCGCGACGGCGCGCTCGCGGGGCGATGCGTGGCGCCACAGGTACGACATCGGCAGGCCGGCTTCGACGCAGATGCGGACCTCGCCGCTGTGGCGCCGCTCGCTCGCGGCCACGCGGCCGGCCAGGCGCTCCATTGCGTCGGTCGGCAGCACGCGGCGCACCGCGGCTTCGTCGGTCCAGAGATGCCGCCAGATGCGGCCCAGCTTCGAGAAGAACGTGGGATCTGCAGTTGCCATGTTTCTCACCAGTCTCCCGAAGCGCCGCCGCCACCGAAATTGCCACCGCCGCCGGAGCTGAAACCTCCGCCGCCACCCCCGCCACCTCCGCCCCAGCCACCGCCTCCACCACCGCTGCTCCAGCCGCCGCCGCCGCCTCCTCCTCTGCCGCCGCGGCCGGGACCAAACCCGGCGAGGCCGGAGAACAGCGAGACCATGAGCGCGACCATCCCGGCAATCACCGCGATGACCGTGCTGGTCGTGAGGAAGAACGCGACCACGCCGATGCCGCCGCCCATGGCGACCGAGCCCATGGTCTTGCCCAGGATGGCGCGCGCGATCGGCGCGCCGACGAAGACACCGACGAACAGGAAGATCGCGAGGTTCTCCCAGTCGAAGCCGTCGTTGCTGCTTGAACCGCTGCTACTGCTGCTGCGTGAAGGCTCGGGCAGCGGCTCGCCGTCGACGAGCCCGATGAGCCGGTCGACCGCCGCGTTGAGGCCGCCCGCGAAGTCGTTGTTGCGAAAGCGCGGCTTCATCTCCTCGTCGATGATGCGCACGGCCGCGAGGTCGGGCACCACGCCTTCGAGCGTCTTGGCGGTGGCGATGCGCATCTTGCGATCGTCCTTGGCGACGATCACGAGGAGGCCGTCGCCCACGCCCTTGCGACCGATTTTCCAGGTGTCGCCCACGCGCTGCGTGTAGCTCGCGATGTCTTCGGGCGCCGTGGTCGGCACCATCAGCACCACGATCTGCGAGCCCTTGCGCTGCTCGAAGGCCGCGAGCTTGGTCTCGAGGCCCGAGCGATGTGCGGCGTCGAGCGTGGCGGTCTGGTCGATCACGCGCGCGGTGAGCGCGGGGATCGGCAGCAGGCTTTGCGCCAGTGCGGGCAGGCCGGCCCACGCGAGGGCTGCGACAAGGATCGCAGCCAGTGCGCGGCGGATCAGGGCAGCGGCCATCGGCGCCGCTTCTTACTTTTTCGGGGCGCCGAAATCGACCGTGGGCGGTGTCGAGATCTGGGCTTCGTTCTGCACCGAGAAGTTCGCCTTGGGCTTGTAGCTGAAGACCATGGCCGTGAGGTTGGTCGGGAAGCTGCGCGCGAGCACGTTGTACTCCTGCACGCTCTCGATGTAGCGGTTGCGCGCCACGGTGATGCGGTTCTCGGTGCCCTCGAGCGTCACGCGCAGGTCGCGGAAGGCCTGGTTGGCCTTGAGGTCGGGGTAGCGCTCGGCCACCACCATCAGCCGCGACAGCGCCGACGAGAGCTCGCCCTGTGCCTGCTGGAACTTGTTGAAGGCTTCGGGGTTGTTGAGCGTCTCGGGCGTCACCTGGATCGAGGTGGCCTTGGCGCGTGCCTCGATCACCTTGGTGAGCGTGTCCTGCTCGAAGCTGGCCTCGCCCTTCACGGTGGCGACGATGTTCGGCACGAGGTCGGCACGCCGCTGGTACTGGTTGAGGACTTCGCTCCAGGCCGACTTGCTGGCCTCGTCGAGGGATTGGAAGTCGTTGTAGCCGCATCCGCTGAGGGACAGGACGGCCGCGAGAATCAGGAACCAGCGCTTCATCATCATTTGCATTACCTCCGCAGAAGAAGGCCGAAGTTAGCATAGACGGGGTCATGGCCCTCGATCCGCTCCACGCCCTGCAAGCCGCGAACCGCGCGGTGCCGACCGTTGCCGCGCCGCCCGTCGGCACGCTGCTGATTGCGGGCGCGACCGGCGCGCTCGGGCAGGAGTTGCTGCACCGGCTCGCGGGCCGCCATCGCTTCCGGCGCACGCGCGTGCTGGCGCGCGAACCGATGCACGACGGTCTGCCCGGTGTCGAAAGTGTTCTGTGCCCGGCGCTGCCGATTGCGCAGTGGCCGCCGGTCGCGGCCGATGTCGCGGTGGTCGCCTTCGATCCGCCGCGCCTGTACCACGGCCGCGAGCGTGCGCTGTGGCACCCCGACCCTGCCGACCTACCCGAACTGGCGCGCTGGCTGCGCGCCAGCGGCGTGCGCACGCTGGCCATCGTGCAGCCGCACGACCGCGGCCGGCTGCCCGAGGCGCTCAAGCGCGGACTGGCCAGCCTCGACGAGCAGGCCGTGGTCGCCTGCGGCTTCGAGCGCGTGATCCTGCTGCGCTCGGCGCGCAAGCCCACCGCCGTGCGCCTGGCCAACGTGGGCGAGCGGCTGGCGGCCTGGATGCTGTCGATCATGCGGTTCATGGTGCCGGCCAACGAGCAGCCGGTGCGCGCGTCCAGGATGGCCGAGCTGGTCGACCTCGCGCTGCGCGTGGCGCCGCCCGGCGTGCATGTGGCCGCGCCCGAGATGGTGTGGCAGGCCGCGCAGGGCGCCACCGAGGCGGCGGCGCGCGCGTGGCTCATTCCCGCGTCTGCCCCCGAGGTACCCACTGCCCCGTCACCGGCTGCCACATGGCCGTGACATGGGCAGGGCAAAATCCGGTCTACCCCCTTCGCTCTCGCCCTTCACCGCCATGCCCAAGACCCCTTTCCGCGCCGCCGCGGCCATCGGCGGCACTGCCGACGATGTCGAGGCCGCTTTCTACGAAGCGCTGCAACGCGGCGATGTCGATGCGCTGATGGCCTGCTGGGCCGACGAGGACGAGGTGTTTTGCGTCCACCCCGGCGGCCCGCGGCTTGTGGGCGCAGTGGCGATCCGCGCGGCCTTCGAGCAGATGTTCGGCAACGGGGCCATCCATGCGACGCCGGCGCGCGTGCGCAAGATCGAGTCGCTCGCGAGTGCCGTGCACAACGTGCTGGAGCGCATCGAAGTGCTCACGGCCGAGGGCCCGCGCCATGCCTTCGTGCTGGCCACCAACGTCTATCACAAGACCGCGCAGGGCTGGCGCATGGTGGCGCACCACGCGAGCCCGGGCAGCGCGCGCGAGCCGGACGACGCGAACGATCCGCCGCAGGTTCTTCACTGAAGCCCTCTGAGCGATGGCCTCTCCCTTTCCTTCTTCTTCGTTTGCACCGACTTCCGCGTCGCCCGCTGCGCACGACGTGCACGGCGCCATGGGTTACACCGCGCCGCGCTGGCTGCCCGGCGGCAACCTGCAGACCATCTGGGCCGCGCTGGGGGCACGCCGCTTCGACGGGCCGGCGCCGGTGTACCGCCGTGAGCGCTGGACCGCGCCGGACGGCGATTTTGTCGATGTCGACTTTGTCGACGCGCCGCAGCCCGGGCCCCGGCCGCTGCTGGTGCTGTTTCATGGGCTCGAGGGCTCGTCGCGCAGCCACTATGCCGAGGCCTTCGCGGCCTTTGCCGCATCGCGCGGCATGGCCTTCGCGGTGCCGCACTTTCGCGGCTGCAGCGGCGAGCTGAACCTCGCGCCGCGTGCCTACCACTCGGGCGATTACGAGGAGATCGACTGGATCCTGCGGCGCATGCACGCACAGCACGTGGTGCAGGGCGGCGGCGGGCCGGTGCTGGCGGCCGGCGTCTCGCTGGGTGGCAATGCGCTGCTGCGCTGGGCCTGCGAAGCGGGCGAGACCGCGCGCGCCTCGGTCGACGCGGTGGCGTCGGTGTGCGCGCCGCTCGACCTCGCGGCGGGCGGCGAGGCGATCGGGCGCGGCTTCAACCGGCTGGTCTACACGCGCATGTTCCTCGCGACCATGAAGCCCAAGGCGCTGGCCAAGCTGGCGCAGTTCCCCGGCCTGTTCGACCGCGACCGGCTGATGGCGGCGCGCGATCTCTACGACTTCGACGACGTGTTCACCGCGCCGCTGCACGGTTTTCGCAACACCGACGACTACTGGGCGCGCGGCTCCTCCAAGCCGCTGCTGGGCGCGATCCGCGTGCCCGCGCTGGTGGTGAACGCCCGCAACGATCCCTTCATTCCGGCCCGCAGCCTGCCGGGGCCGAACGAGGTCGGCTCGCACGTCACGCTGTGGCAGCCCGCGGGCGGCGGGCATGTGGGTTTTCCGCTCGGCCTGCCGCCGGGGCATGTGGGCGGGATGCCCGAGAGCGTCGGCGGGTGGCTGGCCTACCACCTCTCGTCGGTGCGCGCGCAAAATACGACCCATGGATGACATCGTCAAACAAGCCTTGGCCAAATGGCCGAACGTGCCGCACTGCTACGGCTGGCTGGGCCTGGACGCGCGCGGCAACTGGTACATGCGCGACGACCGCACGCAGGCGCAGGGCCCGTTTCGCAGCGCCAAGGGCTCGATGCTGCGGCACGACAAGCTGATCGACTTCATTCACCGCAACTACGAGCACGACGCCGACGGCCAGTGGTTCTTCCAGAACGGACCGCAGCGCGTGTATGTCGAGCTGGAGGCGGCGCCGCTGGTGTGGCGCGTGGCGCAAGAGGCGGCCGGCGGCTTCTCGGTCGCGGCCCACACGGGCGCGCCGGCCGAGGTGACCGGTTGCCTGCTCGACGAGGAGGGCCGGCTCTATCTGGTCGCGCCGGCGGGGCTCGGGCTGGTGCACACGCAGGACGTGGGCATCGCCGCCGAAGCGATCGAGCAAGGACTCTGGACGCCGGAGCCGGTGCAGGCGGCCGACCTGCCGGGGCGCTTCGGCCATGTGCTGAGCCCGGCGGAGCGCCATGACGGCGCGGCTGCGTAGCTATTGAAAAGATAGCATTCCGGATCGTCCGGGCGTAAAAAAACCGGCTTGCAGGCCGGTTTTTTCATGGGCGCAGGGCGCCGTCGATTGCTTACTTGGCAGGCGCGCTGGCCGCAGCCGAAGCACCTTCGGCCGGCGCGGCAGCCGCTGCCGGACGGTCCGGCACCGGGAACTTGGCGCCACCGGCGTTGGCCAGGTACACCACGGCACGGCCGATTTCGATGTCTTCGAAGTCGCCACCGCCCTGGGCGGGCATCGCGCCCTTGCCCTTGAGCGCGTGCTCGAGCAGCGTTGCGTAGCCCTGGCCGATGCGCGGGCCCCAGGCTGCGGCATCGTTCAGGTGCGGGGCGCCGGGGATGCCGGGAGCGCCGTGGCAGGCCACGCACTGGGCTTTGAACACGGCGTCGCCGGCGGCCAGCGGCCGGTTGGCGTCACGGATCTCGATGGAGCCGACCTTCTTCAGTCGCTCGGCCACTTCACGGTCGCGCGATTCCTTGGTCACGCCGTAGAGCGACATGTTGTCGCCCTCCGCGGTACCGGCGGGCTTGGTGCCCGAGACCACATAGGACACGAGGCCCACGATGATCAGGATCGGAATGATGAAAGAGAAAAATACCGCGAGCAGCAGTTGCTTCGGGTTCTTGATCGGGCCGGTGTGGGCTTCTTCTGTGGCCTGGTTGTGCGGGTCTGCGCTCATGGCGTCCTCAATAACGGGGGGCTCGTCGGGGGCTTTTTCTAACCAACCGGCGATTATAGAGAGGCCCTTTGCCCGCGCGGGCAATTGACCTCTCCATATCGGACGCGCAGGTGTCTCAACCGTTGTTGCGTGTGGCCCAGCCGCCACCCAGCGTCTTGTACAGCGTGACCTGGTTCTGCAGCTGCAGCAGGCGTGTGGCCACGGCCGATTGCTGCGCCGTGAACAGCGAGCGCTGCGCGTCGAGCAGGTCGAGCGCGCTGGCGATGCCGTTGCGATAACGCAGGTCGGAGAGCTTGTAGCGCACCGCCTCGGCGTCGGCCTGCGCGGTTTGCGCACGTGCCTGCTCGCCCAGCGTGGCGCGGCCCGCGAGTGCATCGGCCACTTCGCGGAAGGCGGTCTGGACCGACTTCTCGTACTGCGCCACGGCGATCTCGCGCCCGGCCTTGGCCGAGTTGAGCCCCGCGATGTTGCGCCCCGCATCGAAGATCGGCAGCGTGACCGTGGGCGCGAAGCTCCAGGCCTTGGTGCCGCGATCGAACAGGTTCGAGAACTCGCTGCTCGCGGTGCCGATGGAACTCGTCAGCGACACGCGCGGGAAGAAGTTCGCGCGCGCCGCGCCGATGTTGGCGTTGGCCGCAATCAGCTGCTGCTCGGCCGCGCGGATGTCGGGCCGCTCGGTCAGCAGGTCGGAGGGCAGGCCGGCCGGCACGTCGGCCATCGGGCGGATGCCCGCGAGTCCCTTGGCACCACCGGCAGTGGCCTCGGCCGGCACCGGGGCACCCAGCAGCAGGGCGAGTGCGTTCTCGTCCTGCAGGCGGGCGCGCTGCTGCTGCGCATAGGCGGCGCGCGCGGTCTCGGCCTGCGAATTCGCGGCCTGGAAGTCGATCTCGGACGAGACGCCGTTGTCGAAGCGCAGCTTGGTCAGGCGCACCGACTCGTCGCGCGTGACCATGGTCTGGCGCGTGATCTCGAGCAGCTCGTCGTCGGCCAGCAGCGTGAGCCAGCCGTTGGCGACCGCTGCGATCAGGCTGATCTGCGCGGCCTTGCGCGACTCTTCGGTGGCCAGGTACTGCGACAGCGCCTGGTCCTTCAGCGCGCGGATGCGGCCGAAGAAGTCGAGCTCCCAGGCCGTGAAGCCGAAGTTGACGCTGTACTGCGAGGCCACGCTGCCCTGCGTCGGATCGATTGCCTGGTAGGCGTTGGGGCTCGAGCGAGAGCCCGATCCCGTGAGGCCGAGCGCCGGGAACAGCGCCGAGCGTTCGATCTGGAACTGCGCACGTGCCTGCTCGATGTTGAGCACCGACACGCGCAGGTCGCGGTTGTTCGCCAGCGCCGTCTGGATCAGGCCCGCCAGCCGCGGGTCGGTGAAGAAGTCCTGCCAGGGCAGGGCGGCCGCGGCCTGGCCCGACGGCTGCGCCGGGTCGCCCGGGAAGGTGGTCGGCACCGGCGCCGCGGGGCGCTCGTAGGTCGGAATCAGCGAGCAGCCCGCCAGCAGCATCGCGGCTGCCAGCACGGTAGGAATCAGAGGTTTCTTAGTCATGTGTTTGGTCTCCCGTGATGCCGGCTGCGGCCGCATGCCGCTTGTCGGCTTCGCGTTGGCGCGCGCTGCCCTTGAACAGCGTGCGCACCACCACGAAGAACACCGGAACGAAGATCACGGCCAGGACCGTGCCGGTCACCATGCCGCCGAGCACGCCGGTGCCGATGGCACGCTGGCTTGCCGAGCCTGCGCCCGAAGCCAGGACCAGCGGCAGCACGCCCAGGCCGAAGGCCAGCGAGGTCATGATGATGGGACGGAACCGCAGGTGCGCGGCCTCGAGCGCGGCCTCGACCACGCCACGGCCCTGCGCCTGCAGGTCTTTCGCGAACTCGATGATCAGAATCGCGTTCTTCGCGGACAAGCCGATGATCGTGATCAGGCCCACCTGGAAGTACACGTCGTTGGAATAGGCGCGCAGCATCGTCGCCACCAGCACGCCCAGCACGCCCAGCGGCACCACCAGGATCACCGACAGCGGGATCGACCAGCTCTCGTACAGCGCGGCCAGGCAGAGGAACACCGCCAGGATCGCGAAGCCGTACAGGATCATGGCCTGCGAGCCGGCGAGCTTTTCTTCACGCGACTGGCCGGTCCACTCGAAGCCGAAGCCTTGCGGCAGTTGGCCGGCGAGCTTTTCCATCTCGGCCATGGCGGCACCCGTGCTCTGGCCCGGCGCCGCGTCACCGCTGATGCGGATGGCGGGGTAGCCGTTGTAGCGCACGGTCTGCGTGGCACCCGAGACCCACTTGGTGGTCGCAAAAGCCGACAGCGGCACCGGTTGGCCCTTGGTGTTGACGGCGTTCAGGCGCAGCAGGTCGTCCGGCTGCATCCGTGCCGGCGCATCGGCCTGCACCACCACGCGCTGCAGGCGACCGCGGTTCGGGAAGTCGTTGATGTAGCTCGAACCCAGCGAGGTCGACAGCGCACTGTTGATCGCGTCGAAGCTCACGCCCAGGGCGTTGGCCTTGTCGCGGTCGATGTCGATCTCGAGCTGCGGCGCGTCTTCCAGGCCGTCAGGGCGCACCTGCGCGAGGATCTTGCTCTGCCCGGCCATGCCGAGCAGCTGGTTGCGCGCATTGATCAGCGCCTCGTGGCCTGCGCCTGCACGGTCTTGCAGCCGGAAGCTGAAGCCGCTGGCGTTGCCCAGCTCGGGAATCGGCGGCGGGCTCAGTGGGTAGATGAAGGCGTCGCGGATGCCCGACAGCGCACCGAAGGCACGACCGGCCAGCGCGCTGGCCGAGTGGGCCGGGTCCTTGCGCTCTTCCCAGTCCTTCAGCGTCACGAAGGCGAGGCCTGCGTTCTGGCCCTGGCCCGAGAAGCTGAAGCCCATCACGCTCACGATGCTCTGCACTTCAGGCTGCTTCAGGATGAAGCCTTCGACCTGCTGCATCACCGACAGCGAGCGCTCTTGCGTCGCGCCCGGGGGCAGTTGCACGTTCACGATGATGTTGCCCTGGTCTTCCTCGGGCAGGAACGAGCTCGGCAGGTGCGTGTAGAAGTACGCAACGGCGCCGATGATCGCGGCGTAGATCACGAGGTAGCGAGCGGCGCGGCGCAGGATGCGCGCGACAAAGCCTTCGTAGCCCTTGGCCGTGCGCGAGAAACCGCGGTTGAACCAGCCGAAGAAGCCGCGCTTCTCATGGTGGTGGCCGGCTTCCACCGGCTTGAGCAACGTGGCGCACAGCGCCGGCGTGAGCGACAGCGCCATGAAGGCCGAGAAGCCGATCGAGGCCACCATCACCGCCGAGAACTGGCGGTAGATGTTGCCGGTCGAACCCGCGAAGAACGCGAGCGGCACGAACACCGAGATCAGCACCACGGTCACGCCGATGATGGCGCCCGAGATCTGCTGCATCGCCTTGCGCGTGGCGTCGAGCGGCGACAGCCCCTCTTCGCTCATGATGCGCTCGACGTTCTCCACCACCACGATGGCATCGTCCACCACGATACCGATCACCAGCACCATGCCGAACATGGTGAGCACGTTGATCGAGAAGCCCAGCGCGAGCAGCGTGGCAAAGGTGCCCAGCAGCGCAATCGGCACCACGATCGTCGGGATGATCGTGTAGCGCCAGTTCTGCAGGAACAGGAACATCACCAGGAACACCAGCGCGATGGCTTCGAACAGCGTCTTCACCACTTCGGTGATCGAGATCTGCACGAAGCGCGAGCTGTCGTACGGAATGTCCCACTTCACGCCCTTGGGGAAGTAGCGCTCCAGCTCGGCCATCTTGGCGCGCACGGCCTTGGCCGACTTCAGCGCATTGCCGGTCGGCGTGGGCTGCACGCCGATACCGACCGCCGGCACGCCGTTCAGGCGCGCCGAGGTGGCGTAGTTCTGGCCGCCGAGTTCGACGCGCGCCACGTCTTTCAGGCGCACGGTCGAGCCGTCGGTGTTGGCGCGCAGCACGATGTTCTGGAACTGCTCGACGCTGTTGAGCTGGCCGTTCACCGTCACCGTGGCGGAGATCGCCTGGCCGGGAATGTTCGGCAGGTCGCCGAGCGTGCCCGAAGCCACCTGGGCGTTCTGCGCGCGGATCGCGGTGTTGACGTCGTTGGACGACAGGTTGAAGCCTTGCAGCTTCGCCGGGTCGATCCAGATGCGCATCGCGTTCTCGGAGCCGAACAGCTGGGCCTGGCCCACGCCGTCGATCCGCTGCAGTTCCGGCACGATGTTGCGCGCGGCGTAGTCACCGAGCGCCACCGGGTCGAAGTCGGGGTTGTCCGAAGACAGCATCGCGAACAGCAGGAAGTTGTTGCGCGACTTGTCGACGCGCACGCCCTGCTGCGTCACGGCCGAGGGCAGCCGCGGCGTGGCGCGCGAGAGCCGGTTCTGCACGTCCACCTGCGCGAGGTCTTCGTTGGTGCCGGCCTCGAAGCTGATGGTGATGGCGCCGGTGCCGTCGGCCTGGGCCACCGATTCCATGTAGATCAGGCCGGGCGAACCGTTCATTTCGCGCTCGATCACGGACAGCACGCTGTCCTCGAGCGTTTGCGCGGACGCACCGGGGTAGGCGACGTTGATCACGATGGCCGGTGGGGCCACCGGCGGGTACTGCGAGATCGGCAACTGCGTGATGGCGACACCGCCCACCACGATGATGAACAGTGCGATCACCCACGCGAAGATCGGTCGGTCGATAAAGAATTTGGCCATGCGAGGCGCTCCTGATTACTTCTTGTCAGCCGGGGCCGAAGCCGGGCTGGCGGCGGGTGCCGCGGCAGCAGACGCTGCCGGTGCCGCGGGTGCAGCAGCCGCTGGTGCAGCCGCGCCGTTCGGCGCCGGCTTCTGCCAAGGCACTGCCTTCACGGGCGTGCCGGGCGGCATCATCTGCAGGCGCTGGAAGCCGTCGACCATCACCTGTTCGCCGGCCTTCAGGCCGTCGAGCACCACCCACTGGTTGTCCTTGGCGGCGCTGATCTTCACGGTGCGCTGGCTCAGCTTGCCGTCGGCGGCGACCACCGTCACGTGGTCACCCTGCTGGGTGCGCGTGACGGCCTGTTGCGGCACCGTGATGGCGTTCGTCACCTGGGCCTGCTCGAGCTTCACGCGCACGTACAGGCCGGGCAGCAGCTCGCCCTTGGGGTTCGGAATTTCGGCGCGCAGCGTGACCTGGCCCGTGGTCGGGTCGACCGTGAGGTCGGAGAACAGCAGCTTGCCGTCCTGCCCGTAGTCGGTGCCGTCTTCGAGCACCACGCGGATGCTCGCGGCTTCTTCGCCGCTGGCACGCTTGTACTGGCCGGCGGCCACGGCGCGGCGCAGCTTGAGCACGTCGGAGGCCGACTGCGTGAAGTTCACGTACAGCGGGTTGATCTGCTGCACCACGGCCAGCTCGGTGGCATCGCCCTGGCCGACCAGTGCGCCTTCGGTGACCAGCGCGCGGCCGATGCGGCCCGCGATGGGCGACGTGACATCGGCGTAGCCCTGGTTGATCTTGGCGGTCTGCAACAGCGCGCGGTTGGCGGCCACGTCGGCTTCGGCCGTCTTGGCGGAGGCCACGGCCGTCGCGTATTCCTGCTTGCTCACCGCGTTGGCCTCGACCAGCGGCTTGTAGCGGTCGGCCAGTGCCTTGGCCTGCACGGCGTTGGCTTCGGCGCGGGCCAGTGCGGCCTGGGCGTTCTGCGTCGCGGCCACCAGCGGTGCGGGGTCGATGCGGAACAGCAGCTGGCCGGCCTTCACGTCGCTGCCTTCGCGGAACTCGCGCTTGAGCAGGATGCCCGGCGTGCGGGCGCGCACCTGGGCGATGCGCGAGGCTTCGAGGCGGCCGGGCAGCTCGGTCACGAGGCCCACGTCGGTGGGCTTGACCACCACCACGCCGACCTCAGGCGCCGGACGGGCGCCACCGCCACCGCCGCCCGGTCCGGCCGGGGCCTCGCCCTTGCCGCAAGCGGCCAGGAACAGGAGGGAGACGAAGGCCACGGTCGCGAGACGCGGCGAAAACGACAAGGACGGTTGACGCGAGACATGCAGAAGAGGCATGTGATTCCTTTGGTGCGAAGACGGGAGATGGCGCTTTTGCGGGAGAGATCCGTAAACCAGCACGGGCAGGTGGGCCATCCGAGAAGCGCGCTAGTTTACATACATTCATGGATGTATAGTGACAGCCATGCAATGGCCCCACGATACGCAAAGGCCGTTCGCTTTACAAATCAGGAGACTTGGTGGCACGTCGTACGAAGGAAGAAGCACTGGCAACGCGGCATCGATTGCTCGATGCCGCGGAGCTGTTGTTTCAGGCGCAAGGTGTGTCGCAGACCACGCTGCAGCAGATTGCGCAGCAGGCCGGCGCGACCCGGGGTGCCATCTATTGGCACTTCAAGGACAAGGCTGACCTGTTCAACGCCATGATGGAGCGCGTGATCCTGCCTCTGGAAACGCCGCCCAAGAGTGAGGCGCCCGGCGGCAGCGACGACCCGCTGGCCGAGATCGAAGAAGGCATGGTCCACGCGCTGACGCTCATGGTCACCGACCTGCAGGTGCGGCGCGTGTTCGACATCGCGACCCACAAGGTCGAATACACGCATGACATGGCCTCGGTGCAGCAGCGCCACCTCGACGCCCGCAACGCCTGCGTGGTCGATTTCGAAAAGGCCCTGCGGCTGGCCGCGCGGCGCGCCCGCATCAAGCTGCCGATGCCCGGCGCGATGGCGGCGCAGGGCATGCACGCGCTCATCGGCGGGCTGATCCAGAACTGGCTGCTCGACCCCACGGCCTTCGACCTCGTGCCCACTGGCCGGCGCACCTTCCGCGTCTACCTGGCCGGGCTGGGTTTCCCGCGCACGCCGGCCGGTGGCGTCCCGACGGCGCAGGACGCAGAAACCGCCCCCGCCTGATAGGCCATAATGTGTGGCTCCGGTGCATTCCGGAGCACCCCTCTCGCTGTATTTCAACGGATAGAATTCGGCCCTCCGAAGGCTGAGATCCAGGTTCGATTCCTGGCGGCGGGACCACCTTCAAGACCGGAAATTCCGCAAGGGCTTCCGGTTTTTTCACTTCTTCCCCGACCCGGCCTGGCCTTGCAAGACAAGGCCGATCCGGAGATCCGCGTGACCGGGCAGTGACACGCCGTTGCACCCCGTCACACGGACGCATGCATGTAAAAATTCCCCGCATATGGAGCTCTCCGAACTGGACGAAACCAGCCTCGCAGCACACGCCGCCGAATGGCGTCGGCGCGCGCTGCGCGGCGAGAAACAGGCCCGCGGCATCGCACACGCCCTGGAGGCCGAGATGCGCCGCCGCTTCGGCGATTCGATTCCGCCGAGCCAGAGTGCCGACCTGGACACCCGCCCCCTGGCCCTGCGCCAGCCGCCGCGCCCGTGGTGGAAGTTCTGGTGAGCCGGCCGCGCGCTTGCGTCGCCTGATCTGACACCCTCGTAACCGGCCATCGGTTGCAGCGTCCCGCCGGCCCTGACACCATGGCCGCATGGCATACCAACTTCATTACTGGCCCACGATCCAGGGCCGCGGCGAATTCGTGCGACTCGCACTCGAGGCGGCGGGCGCCGACTACGTCGATGTCGCGCGGCTGCCCGCGTCGCAAGGCGGAGGCGAGTCCGCGCTGGGCCAGCGGCTCGGCGACCCTGACAACCCGCGCGCCGCGTTCGCACCGCCGTTTCTCATCGACGGCGACATCGTGGTCGGCCAGACCGCCGCGATCCTGCTGTACCTCGGCCCGAAGCTCGGCCTGGCCGGCATTGGCGAATCCGACGGCCTGTGGACGCACCAGCTACAGCTGACCATCGCCGACGCCGTGGCCGAGGCGCACGACACCCACCACCCGATCTCGACCGGCGACTACTACGAAGACCAGCGCGATGCGGCCTTGCAGCGTGCACAGGCCTTCCGCGAAGCACGCATCCCGAAATTCCTGAACTGGTTCGAGCAGGTGCTGCAGCGCAATCCCTCGGGCGACCTGCACCTCGTCGGCGACGTGCTGACCTACGCCGACCTGTCACTGTTCCAGCTGGTGGATGGGCTGCAGTACGCTTTTCCGAAAGCCGCCGCGCGGGCGCTGGCCGCGACGCCGTCGGTCGCAAAGCTGCACGCCAACATCCGGCGGCGCCAGCGCGTGCACGACTATCTGCAGAGCCCGCGCCGCATCGCGTTCAACGAGGACGGGATCTTTCGGCGCTACGCCGAGCTGGACGGCTGAGGGCTACGCGCCGTCGGTGTCGTCGTCGCTGCCGGCTTCGTTGCGGATGCGCAGTGCCAGCTCATACAGCGTGTTGCGCGGCGCGCCGCTGATCTCTGCGGCCAGCTTCACGGCTGTCTTCACCGGCAGTTCCGCCAGCAGCAGGCGCAGCACGCGTTCGCCTTCCGCGCCGCCGTCACCGCTCACCGCCACGGGGTGCAGCACCAGGGCGAACTCGCCGCGCGTGCGGTCGCGGTCGGCGCTGAACCAGTCGGGCAGTGCGCTGGCGGCCACGGTGGCGATTTCTTCGAACTGCTTGGTGAGCTCGCGGCCCACGGTGATGCGGCGCTCGCCCAGCACGGCGAGTGCGCGTGCCAGGGTTTCGATGCGGTGCGGCGCTTCCAGCAGCACCACGGCGCGCGGCTCTTGTGCGAGCGCCTGCACGGCGGTGTCGCGCTCGCCGGCCTTGGTCGGCAGGAAGCCCGCGAACACGAAGGCGCTGCTGTTGTGTGCGTTGCTCTCGCCGCCGTCGGCCACGAGCCCGGCCGCGCTCACGAGCGTGACGACGCTGCTGGCGCCCGGCAGCGGCAGCACGCGCTGGCCGGCCGCGCGCACGGCGGCGGCCAGGCGCGCGCCGGGGTCGCTCACACCGGGCGTGCCGGCGTCGCTCACGTAGGCGATGCGTTCGCCCTGTGCGAGCCGCGCGACCACGGCCTGCGCGGCCTCGGCCTCGTTGTGCTGATGTACCGCGAGCAGCCGCGCGCCGGGGCGGTCGATGCCGTAGGCACGCAGCAGCGTCTGCGTGTGGCGCGTGTCCTCGCAGGCGATGACGTCCACCAGCTGCAGCACATGCAGCGCACGCAGCGTGATGTCGGCCAGGTTGCCGATCGGCGTGGCGACGACATACAGCGTGCCCTGCGGATAATGCTGCGCGCCCGCGGCGTCGTGCGCGGCCGGCAGGGCGGCGCCGAAGGAAGCAGGGGCGAGTGAAGCCAAGAGGTTTCTCCGTAGGGCAGCGAAAACAAAAAACAGGGCAGGGAGCCATGACGACAAGCACCACGACGACGAAGCATCGCGGCGATGCGGCGGAAGACGCCGCGCTCGACCACCTGCGCCGGGCCGGCCTCGTGCCGGTCGCGCGCAATTATCGAACGCCGGGGCGCGGCGGCGGCGAGGTCGACCTGATCATGCGCGATCCGCGCGACGGCACGCTGGTGTTCGTCGAGGTGCGCCAGCGCAGCGCGGCCTCGCACGGCGGCGCGGGCGGCAGCATCACGGCCGGCAAGCAGCGGCGCATCGTGCTGGCCGCGCGGCATTACCTGGGTCGGTTGCGGTCGCTGCCGCCGTGCCGTTTCGACGTGGTGCTGATCGAGGAGAAAATCACCTGGTTGAAAGCCGCCTTCGATGCCGGCTGACGCACCCGCCAGGGAACTGAAGCCTTCCTGAAGGCTCCACCACACCAACGTCTTGTTTCACGACCCCCAGTTATCATCGCGCCCCATGCTCGAGCAACGGATTCAGCAGCACTTCATTGACAGTGCCGACCTCAAATACCAGACCGGCCCGGTCCTCAGCAAACCCATCTCTCAAGCGATGCAGGCGCTGCTGGCCTGCGTGACCAGCGGCGGCAAGGTGCTGGCCTGCGGGGCCGGCGTGTCGGGCTTGCTGGCCGCGCAGTTCGCCTCCAATTTCGTGGGCCGCTTCGAACGCGAGCGGCCCGAGCTGGGCGCCATCGCGCTGCCCGGCGACACCACCGACCCGGCGGCCGACAGCCCGCAGGCCGCCGATGCCGACCGCTTCGCGCGCCAGGTGCGCGCGCTCGGCCAGGCTGGCGACGTGCTGCTGGTGCTCAGCGCCAGCGGGCATTCGTCCGCGGTGCTGGCCGCCGTGCTCGCCGCGCACGAGCGCGACATGACGGTGGTGGCGCTGCTCGGCAACGCCGCGACCGGCTTGGCAGCGGCCGCGCCAGGTGCCGCAGCCACGGGCGGCACAGGCGGCACGATCGGCCGCGCGCTGCGCGAAACCGACGTCCAGATCAGCGTGCCGCACGAGCGTGCGGCGCGCATTCACGAAATCCACCTGCTCGCGCTGCATTGCCTGTGCGACGGCGTGGATGCCCAGTTACTCGGAGAACAGGAAGTTTCCTCATGACCATGACCAAGGCATCGACCCAACGTTTCGCTCTGGCGCTCACCCTCGGCGCCGCTCTGGTGGCCGGCCTGTCCGCCTGCGTGCCGCTCGTCGTGGGCGGCGCGGCAATGGTGGGCGTGGGCATGGTAGCGACCGACCGCCGCAGCTCGGGCGCGCAGCTCGACGACCAGGGCATCGAGTTGCGTGCCGCGGCCCGCGTGCGCGACATCGCCAACGACAACATGTACGTGAGCGTCACCAGCTTCAACCGCCAGGTGCTGCTGACCGGCGCCGTCGGCAACGACGCCGACCGCCGCCGCGTCGAGGACGAGGTGAGCCGCGTCGTCAACGTGCGCTCGGTGGTCAACGAACTCACCATCGGCGCCCCGAGCACGTTCCAGGACCGCTCGAATGACCTGTACATCACCGGCAAGGTGAAGGCCTCGCTGCTC
This sequence comes from Variovorax sp. RO1, assembly GCF_002849325.1. Classification (NCBI taxonomy): domain Bacteria; kingdom Pseudomonadati; phylum Pseudomonadota; class Betaproteobacteria; order Burkholderiales; family Comamonadaceae; genus Variovorax; species Variovorax sp. RO1. The sequence continues at coordinate 51,532 of NZ_PKMT01000010.1, read as the reverse complement.
GACGCCAAGGACATCTTCGCCAACTCCTTCAAGGTCGTGACCGAGCGCAGCACGGTCTACCTGATGGGCATCGCCACCCGGCGCGAGACCGACCGTGCCACCGAGATCACGCGCGGCGTGACCGGCGTGGCGAAGGTGGTGCGCGTGGTCGAGGTGGTGAGCGAGGCCGACCTCGCGGCGAGCCAGGCGGCCAACCAGTCCGGCGCGCAGCGCGGCGGCACGGGCCCGGCGCCCGTCAGCAACGCAACGCCTTCGGCGCCAGCTGCTTCCTCGGGTTCGCGCGTGCCGCTGCCGCCGATGGAGCCGCTGCCCGCACCGGCCGGTGGGGCAACCACCACGCCGGTCCGCTGAAATACAAAAGCCCGCTTCCGCGGGCTTTTTTCATTTGAGCCGGATGATGAGGCTCGACGTGTCCCATCGCCTGCCGCCGGCCTGCTGCACGTCGGCATAGAACTGGTCGACCAGCGCCGTCACCGGCACGCGCGCGCCGTTGCGCTTGGCTTCGTCGAGCACCAGGCCCAGGTCCTTGCGCATCCAGTCGACGGCAAAGCCGTAGTCGAACTTGCCGGCGATCATGGTCTTGCCGCGGTTCTCCATCTGCCAGCTCTGGGCCGCGCCCTTGCTGATGACGCCCAGCACGGCTTCCATGTCGAGGCCGGCGCGCTGGCCGAAGGCGATGGCTTCCGACAGGCCTTGCACCAGCCCCGCAATGGCGATCTGGTTGACCATCTTCGCGAGCTGGCCCGCGCCGCTCTCGCCCAGCAGCGTGACTGCGCGCGAGAAGGCCATGGCGACCGGCTTGATGCGTTCGAACACCGCCGCGTCGCCGCCGCACATCACGGTGAGCGCGCCGTTCTGCGCGCCCGCCTGGCCGCCCGACACCGGGGCGTCGATGAAGTGCAGGCCGCGCGCCAGCGCCGCCTTCGACAGCTCGCGCGCCACGTCGGCCGAGGCCGTGGTGTGGTCGACCAGCACGGCGCCGGGCTTCATGCCGGCCAGGGCGCCGTCATCGCCCAGCACCACCGAGCGCAGGTCGTCGTCGTTGCCGACGCAGCAGAACACGATGTCCGCGCCGGCCGCGGCTTCGCGGGGGGTGGGGGCGTGGCGGCCCGGCGCGCCGAACTCGGCGACCCAGGCCTGCGACTTGGCGGGCGTGCGGTTGTAGACCGTGACCGTGTGGCCGGCCTTGGCCAGGTGCCCGGCCATGGGCCCGCCCATGACGCCGAGGCCGAGAAAGGCCACCGTCTGGGCGGGAACGGATTCGTAGGTGCGGGGGTTGATGCTGCTCATGGCCGACAGCTTAAAGCCAAAGAAAGAAAGCCGGCGCGCCCCGCGGTGCGCCGGCGGTGCTGGCCTCAGACGATCGCGAAGTGCTCGGTGCCGGCCGCCAGGTCGGTGCTGCGCGCGCGCTGGCTGTTGAGCTTGATCTGCAGGCGCAGGTCGTTGGCCGAATCGGCGTTGCGGATCGCTTCTTCGAAGTTGATGGCGTTGCCCTCGAACAGGTCGAACAGCGCCTGGTCGAAGGTCTGCATGCCCAGGTTGCGGCTCTTCTTCATGATCTCCTTGATCTCGCCCACCTCGCCCTTGAAGATCAGGTCGGAGATCAACGGCGTGTTCAGCAGGATCTCGACCGCTGCCACGCGGCCCTGGCCGTCTTCGGTGGGCACCAGCCGCTGCGACACCAGCGAGCGCAGGTTCAGCGACAAGTCCATCAGCAGCTGCGCGCGGCGCTCTTCGGGGAAGAAGTTGATGATGCGGTCGAGCGCCTGGTTCGCGCTGTTGGCGTGCAGCGTGGCCATGCACAGGTGGCCGGTTTCGGCAAAGGCCACGGCGTGCTCCATGGTCTCGCGGTCGCGGATTTCGCCCATCAGGATCACGTCGGGCGCCTGGCGCAGCGTGTTCTTCAGTGCGGCTTCCCAGCTGTCGGTGTCGATGCCCACTTCGCGCTGCGTCACCACGCAGTTCTTGTGCGGGTGCACGAACTCGACCGGGTCTTCCACCGTGACGATGTGGCCGTAGGAGTTTTCGTTGCGCCAGTCGACCATCGCGGCCAGCGTGGTCGACTTGCCCGAGCCCGTGGCGCCCACCAGGATGGTGAGGCCGCGCTTGGTCATCGCCACGTCTTTCAGCACCTGCGGCATGCCCAGCCCGTCGATGGTCGGCAGCTTGGCGGGAATGGTCCGCAGCACCATGCCGACCTTGCCCTGCTGCACGAAGGCGTTCACGCGGAAGCGGCCGATGCCGGTGGGCGAGATCGCGAAGTTGCACTCCTTGGTGCGCTCGAACTCGGCCGTCTGGCGGTCGTTCATGATCGAGCGCGTGAGCGCCAGCGTGTGCTGCGCGCCCAGCGCCTGCTGCGACACCTTGGTGACCTTGCCGTCGACCTTGATGGCCGGCGGGAAGTCGGCGGTGATGAACAGGTCGCTGCCGTTGCGGCTCACCATGAGCTTGAGCAGGTCGTTGATGAACTGGCTGGCTTGATCGCGTTCCATGATGTCTGTGCTCCGGGTGGCTGTTCGAATCAGCCGGGGAAATTCTCGGGAATCTTGGCCTTGCCGCGCGCTTCGGCGGCAGAGATCGTATTGCGGCGCACCAGCTCTGTCAGGTTCTGGTCGAGCGTCTGCATGCCCGAACCCTGGCCGGTCTGGATGGTGGAGTACATCTGCGCGACCTTGGCCTCGCGGATCAGGTTGCGGATGGCCGGCGTGCCCAGCATGATCTCGTGCGCCGCCACGCGGCCCTGGCCGTCCTTGGTCTTGCACAGCGTCTGCGAGATCACGGCCTGCAGCGATTCCGACAGCATCGCGCGGATCATTTCTTTTTCTTCGCCCGGGAACACGTCGATGATCCGGTCGATGGTCTTGGCGGCCGACGAGGTGTGCAGCGTGCCGAACACCAGGTGGCCCGTTTCGGCCGCGGTCATCGCGAGGCGAATGGTCTCGAGGTCGCGCAACTCGCCCACCAGAATCGCGTCCGGGTCTTCACGCAGCGCGGAGCGCAGTGCATTCGAGAACGACAGCGTCATCGGCCCCACTTCACGCTGGTTGATCAGGCACTTCTTCGATTCGTGCACGAACTCGATCGGGTCTTCCACCGTGAGGATGTGGCCGTACTCGTTCTCGTTGAGGTAGTTCACCATCGCCGCCAGCGTGGTCGACTTGCCCGAGCCCGTGGGGCCCGTCACCAGCACCAGCCCGCGCGGCTTGAGTGCGAGTTCGCCGAAAATCTTCGGGGCGTTGAGCTGCTCCAGCGTGAGGATCTTCGAAGGAATGGTCCGGAACACGGCGGCCGCACCGCGCGCCTGGTTGAAGGCGTTCACGCGGAAGCGCGCGAGGCCGTCGATCTCGAACGAGAAGTCGACCTCCAGGAACTCTTCGTAGTGCTTGCGGTGCGTGTCGCTCATGATGTCGTACACCATGGCGTGCACCGCCTTGTGGTCCAGTGCATCGACGTTGATGCGGCGCACGTCGCCGTTCACGCGGATCATCGGCGGCAGGCCGGCCGACAGGTGCAGGTCGGAGGCTTTGTTCTTGACGCTGAACGCCAGCAGTTGGGTGATGTCCACGGGGCTCCTCGGGCAGGCTTTAGTGACGTTTTGATACGAATTCGGAAGATTATGACGATGATTGGCGACGACCTCCAGCAAGTAAGGGCCCGGATCGACCAGGCCTGTACAGACGCCGGGCGCGACCCGGCGGCGGTGCGCCTGCTGGCGGTGTCCAAGACCTTCGGGCCGGAGGCGGTGCGCGAGGCGCACGCGGCGGGCCAGGCGGCGTTCGGCGAAAACTACGTGCAGGAGGGTCTGGACAAGATCGCCGCGCTGGCCGACCTGCGCGCGGAGCTCGAATGGCACTGCATCGGCCCTCTGCAGAGCAACAAGACACGGCCTGTGGCCGAGCAGTTCGACTGGGTCCACAGCATCGACCGCCTGAAGATCGCGGAGCGCCTGTCGGCCCAGCGGCCGGCCCATCTGCCGCCGCTGCAGGTGTGCCTGCAGGTCAACGTGGACGGCGGCGCGAACAAGTCCGGCGTGCCGCCGGAAGACGCTTTGGCGCTCGCGCGCGCTGTGGCGGCCTTGCCACAGCTGCGGCTGCGCGGGCTCATGGCGATCCCCGAACCGGCGGCGGATTTCGCGGCGCAGCGCGAACTCTGCCTGCGCGCGCATGCGGTGTTCGAGGCGATCCGCGCGGCAGGCATCGCGCTGGACACGCTGTCGCTGGGCATGAGCGGGGACCTCGAGGCGGCGGTCAGTGCCGGCAGCACGATGGTCAGGGTGGGGACCGCGATCTTCGGCGGCAGGGCACGCAAGCCGGCCTAGGGCCGGCTCAGACCCCGAGCGGCAAGCGCGCGCTGCTCTTCACCTCTTCCATCACCGCATACGTGCGCGTCTCGCGCACGCCCGGCAGCTGCCACAGCACGGTGCCGGCGAACTCGCGGTAGGCGGCCATGTCGGCCATGCGGGTCTTGAGGAGGTAGTCGAAGCCGCCGGCGACCATGTGGCATTCCATGATCTCGTCGCGCACCTGCACGGCGGCCTTGAACTGGTCGAAGACGTTGGCGGTGGTGCGGTCGAGCAGCACCTCGACGAACACGGTGAAGCCGCGTCCCAGCTTGTAGGGGTCGAGGCGGGCCTCGTAGCCCAGGATGAAGCCGTCGCGCGTGAGGCGCTGCACGCGCGCCAGCACCGCTGTGGGGGAGAGCGCGACGGCCTCCGCCAGCTTGAGGTTGGTGATGCGCCCGTCTTCCTGAAGGATCTTCAGCAGGCGCAGATCGATGCGGTCCAGATCAAGCATTCGAGAATTATCCGGCGCACACATCGATCGACTGCAAAAAATGCGGCCTATTTGCCACGGCCATAGGAGATAGAACCAAGGAAATGCCGTTGGACTACCCTTTCGCAGTCGTTTGGACTACCGAAAGCCGTGGGTCACCGCATTCAGCGCACCGTGGGCGCGCCGGGTGCGGCGGCCTGGCGGCCCGAGAGCTGGTCGACCAGCGCGCCGTAGGCCGGGCCTTCGCGCAGCTTGGTGTAGGCGGCCTGGGCTTCGCGGTAGCCGGGGCGCGACATGTCGGCGCCGGCTTCGCCCGACTGCTGGGCGGCCAGGCCCGAGCGAATCCACAGTTGGGTGTCGGCGGCCACGGCGGCGCGGCTGTTGGCCGAGACGACGACGGGCTCCTGGCCCATGTTTTCGTTGTAGCCCTGGGTGGGCGCGGTCTTCAGCCACTGCTGGGCGTCGGCCGTCACGGCGGCGCGCGTCGTCGACGACGCGAAGGGCGCGGGACGCGGATCGCCTTCGGCGTAGTTGCCGGCAAAGCTCGGCGCGGCCACGAGGCCGAGCAGGGCGGCAACGGCGGCGGTGTTCAGCAGGCGGGTGGTGGAAGACAGCTTCATGTTCGTTCACTCCTTGAGGTGGTTGCTTGGTTGGTGAGAACGACTGTACGAAGCGCATCCACGCGGTCGATAACGTCTGGATGACGGTTTTGTCATGTGCGTATCCACCTGCATCGGGCCGCGTCTTGCGGCAGCGCAAGGGGCCTTCCAACTTCTCTTGCATAACCGCCATCGCGGCATGCATAAGCCATGGCGCACCGCCCGCAGTCGGCATATCGTTGCGCCCATCCATTCCAACCAAGGGATCTTTCATGAACGAGAAACTCTCCTTCGTCAATCCGACGGCCAACAGCCCCTGGGGCACCTATCTGTCGCAGGTCGATCGTGTCGTGCCGTACCTCGGCCCGCTGGCGCGCTGGGTCGAAACCCTCAAGCGTCCCAAGCGTGCGCTGATCGTCGACGTGCCGATCGAGATGGACAACGGCACCATCGCCCACTTCGAGGGCTACCGCGTGCAGCACAACATGAGCCGCGGCCCGGGCAAGGGCGGCGTGCGCTTCCACCCCGACGTCACGCTCGAAGAAGTGATGGCGCTGTCGGCCTGGATGACCATCAAGACCGCGGCCGTCAACCTGCCGTACGGCGGTGCCAAGGGCGGCATCCGCGTCGATCCGAAGAAGCTCTCGCTGCAAGAGCTCGAGAAGGTCACGCGCCGCTACACCAGCGAGATCGGCATCATCATCGGCCCGCACACCGACATCCCCGCGCCCGACGTGAACACCAACGCGCAGATCATGGCGTGGATGATGGACACCTACTCGATGAACACCGGCGGCACTGCCACCGGCGTGGTCACGGGCAAGCCGCTGCACCTGGGCGGTTCGCTGGGCCGCGTGAAGGCCACCGGCCGCGGCGTGTTCGTCACCGGCCGTGAAGCGGCCCGCCGCCTGGGCCTGGACCTGCGCGGCGCGCGCATCGCGGTGCAGGGCTTCGGCAACGTGGGCTCGGTCGCGGCCGAACTCTTCGTGGAGGCCGGCGCCAAGATCGTCGCGGTGCAGGACCACACCGGCACCATCGTGAACACCAACGGCCTCGATTTGGCCCAGCTCGTGCCCATCTCGCGCACCGACGGCGTGGTCGGCTTCAAGGCCGGCGGCGACATCGTGCCGAACGAAGACTTCTGGGATGTGGCCTGCGACATCCTGATCCCGGCCGCCCTCGAAGGCCAGATCACCGCCGAACGGGCCAAGAAGACCACCGCCAAGCTGGTGCTCGAAGGCGCCAACGGCCCGACGGTGCCCGAGGCCGACGACATCCTGGCCGAGCGCGGCGTGCTGGTCGTGCCCGACGTGATCTGCAACGCCGGCGGCGTGACGGTCTCGTACTTCGAATGGGTGCAGGACTTCTCGTCCTTCTTCTGGGACGAGGACGAGATCAACGTGCGCCTGGACCGCATCATGATGAACGCGCTCAACCAGATCTGGGACACGGCCGACAAGCACAAGATCTCGCTGCGCACGGCGACGTATGCGGTGGCCTGCGAGCGCATCCTGATGGCGCGCCAGGAACGCGGCCTCTATCCCTGACGCGATCTCTGGGGCTTTCAGGGCCCTTCGGGAACCCCCGGCCCGCCGGGGGCTCGAAGCAAAGCCGCCGGGTGGTTAGCATCCGGTGTCCTTTCCGCCCTGCCATGCCCCCCACCTCTTCTACTGCTTTCTTCTCTTCGCCGGCCCGCGTGCCGGCGTTTCTGTTCCCGAGCCTGCTGTCGGTGCTCCTGCTGGTCGGCTGCGGCACCTTGGGCACGCGCCAGGCCTACGAGCCCGAAGACTTCGACTCGACCACCACCCACACGCGCAACTACGCCGCCAGCGAGGCGCAGACCTGCGAAGCCGCGCGCCGCGCGCTGCTGAGCCAGGGCTACATGGTCACGGCCGCCAACGCCGACCTGGTGACCGCGCACAAGAGCTTCCAGCCCGCGGCTGAGACGCACGTCGAGGTCGAGTTCCGCGTGGTCTGCGCACGCCAGGGTGGGACCGGCAGCGCTTCGGCCGGACGCAGCACCGTGGCCTTCGCGACGGCATTGCAGGACCGCTACGGCCTGAAGAAGGGCAGCAACTCGGCCAGCCTGGGCGTGGGCGCCATCGGCTCGCTCTCGCTGCCCTTCGGCGGCAGCAACGAGGCGATGGTCAAGGTGGCGAGCCAGACGCTCACCGACGAACGTTTCTACGACCGCTTCTTCACGCTGGTCGAGCGCTTCCTGCAGGGCGGCGGCCCGGACATGCCGGCCGATGCGGCGCCAGCGGACGAGACACCAAAGCCGTCTGCGCGCCCCGCCGCCACCACCTTCCCGGTGTCGCCGTCGCCGAACCGCGGCTAAACACGCAGCGCGCTCAGCGCACCAGCGTCGACTTGCCGAACAGGCTCTCGATGAGCTCCACCGCCACCTCGGCCGTCTGGTTGCGCACGTCGAGCGCGGGGTTGAGTTCCACCACGTCGACCGAGCCGAGCCGCCCGGTGTCGGCGATCATTTCCATGCACAGCTGCATCTCGCGGTAGGTCGGCCCGCCGCGCACGCCCGTGCCCACGCCGGGTGCGTCGGCCGGGTCAAGGCAGTCGAGGTCGAAGCTCACGTGCAGGTGGGTGTCCTCGTCCACGTCCTGCAGCGCCTCGGTCATGGTGGTGCGCATGCCGTTCTCGTCGATGTGACGCATGTCGAACACGGTCAGGTCGAGCGTGCGAATCGCTTTCTTCTCGTCGTCGTCCACGCTGCGGATGCCGATGAAGCGGATGGCGTCGTGCGCCAGCGCCGCGGGCTCGCCGCTCCAGCCCGTGAGGTCCGCGGGCCCGTGGCCCAGCAGGCACGACACGGGCATGCCGTGCAGGTTGCCGCTGGGGCTCGTGGTCTCGGTGTTGACGTCGGAGTGCGCGTCGAGCCACAGCACGCGCAGCTTCTTGCCGCGCTGGCGCGCATGCCAGGCCACGGCGCTGATCGAGCCGATCGCCAGGCAGTGGTCGCCGCCCAGCATCACGGGCACGTGGCCGGCGCCCAGCGCGGTGTCGACGGCGGCGTAGACCGATCGGTTCCACGCGATCACCTCGGTGAGGTGGCGCAGCCCGTTGGCGGGTGGCGCCCACGGCGTGGCCGGGCCCGCGAGGTTGCCGCGGTCGAGCACCGTGAAGCCCTGGCCCGCCAGTGCCTCGGCCAGGCCCGCCACGCGCAGCGCGTCGGGCCCCATGCCCGCGCCGCGCACGCTGGCGCCGATGTCGGTCGGTGCGCCGATCAGTTCGAGGGTGGTGGTGACGGTGACGGCGGTGCTGCTGCTGCTGCTGCTGTTCATGTCGGTCTCCCGATGTGGTGCCAGAGGTAGGCGTAGCCGAGCGCATCCATGAAGGCGGACGCCTTGTTGTCCGCGGCGGCGCTGTGGCCGCCTTCCATGTTTTCGTAGAAGCTGCTGTCGTGCCCGAGTGCGAGCAGCTTCGCGTGCATCTTGCGCGCATGCACCGGCCCCACGCGGTCGTCGCGCGTGGAGGTGGTGAAAAGCGCGGGCGGGTAGGGCGTGCCGGCCTTGGCGTTCTCGTAGGGCGAGAAGGTCTGGATGAATTCCCATTCGTCGGGCTGTTCCGGGTCGCCGTATTCCGCGATCCATGAGGCACCGGCCGACAGCTGCGTGTAGCGCTTCATGTCGAGCAGCGCCACTTCGCTCACGATGGCGCCGTACAGCTGCGGGTACAGCGTGAGCATGTTGCCCATGAGCAGGCCGCCGTTGCTGCCGCCCATGGCGCCCAGGTGCGCGGGCGAGGTGATGCCGCGCGCGAACAGGTCTTGCGACACGGCCGCGAAATCTTCGCAGGTGCGCAGGCGGTTCTCCTGCAGCGCGGCCTGGTGCCAGCGCGGGCCGTACTCACCGCCGCCGCGGATGTTCGCCACCACGTACACGCCGCCACGTTCGAGCCAGGAGCGGCCGATGCCGCCGCTGTAGCTCGGCTCCAGCGAGATCTCGAAGCCGCCGTAGGCGTACTGCAGCGTGGGATTCGTGCCGTCGGCCACGAGGTCCTTGGCGGCGATCTCGAAGTAGGGCACGCGCGTGCCGTCCGCCGAGGTCGCGAAATGCTGGCTCACGCGAAAGCGCGAGGCGTCGAAGAAGCCGGGGCTGTGCTTCAGCGGCTGCGGCTCGCCCTGGCCGAGGGTGCCGATGTACAGCGTGGTCGGCTGCAGGAAACCGCTCACGGTCAGGAAGTAGTCGTCGCTCTCGGTCTCGTCGATGCCGCCGGCCGCCACGCACGAGAGCGCGGGCGCGCCGCCCAGGCTGTCGCGCGCCCAGTCGCCCAGGCCGTCGGCCGGCGGCGTGAGCACTTCGAGCCGGTTCACCACGTCGTGCATCACGTTGAGAATGAGGTGGTGGCGCGTCCATGAGTAGTCGTCGAGCGCGGTCGTGTCGTCGGGCTCGAACAGCAGCGTGAGCTCGCGCGCGCCGGCCATGTAGTCGTCGAAGCGCGCGGCCAGCAGCGAGCCGGCGGTGTAGGTGCGGCCGGCCACGGTCCAGTCTTCGCGCGGCTCGATCAGCAGCCACTCGCGCGTGACGCCGGTGTTGGCGTCGTCGGGCACGTCGAGCTTGGCGAGCGTGCCATCGGGCGCGCGCAGCCAGGTTTCGCTGTCGTAGAAGTCGATCTGGCGCGAGACGAAATCGCGCTCGAAGCCGGGCGTGTGATCGCTCCAGGCGCTCACCGACATGTCTTCGTGCGCGCCTTCGTACACGGTGACGGCCTCGGACAGCGGCGTGCCGCGCCGCCATTGCTTCACGAGGCGCGGGTAGCTCGAACTGGTCATGGAGCCGGGGCCGAAATCGGTGCCCACGTAGAGGTGGTCGATGTCTTTCCAGGTGACGTGGTTCTTTGCCTCGGGCAGCGTGAAGCCGCCTTCGACGAAGGTCATGTTCACCAGATCGAACTCGCGCACCACATCGGCATCGGCGCCGCCGCGCGACAGCGAGATCAGGCAGCGTTCGTAGGCAGGCTCCAGGCAGTCGGCACCGTGCCAGACCCAGTTCTCGCCGTCTTCCGCGGCCAGCGCGTCGAGGTCGAGCACGGTCTCCCAGTCGGGCTCGGGCGTGCGGTACTCGGCGAGCGTGGTGCGGCGCCACAGGCCCTTGGGGTGCGCCTTGTCGCGCCAGAAGTTGTAGTACAGCGGCCCGATCTTGCTGACCATCGGAATGCGCGCGTCCGAGTCGAGCACCTCGAGCAGGCCCTGCTCGATCGCCTGGAAGTCGGGCGACTGCGCATGGGTGTGAACGGTGCGTGCATTCTGCTGGCGAGCCCAGTCCAGAGCGGCTTCGCCGTCGATGTCTTCGAGCCAGAGGTTGTCGTCGTTGTCGTGCGCAGAGGTCATGCGGCACAGTGTACGAAGCCCCCGTGACCGCACCCGCCTGTGAGCAGTTGTTGCGGCCCGCGAAGTGCGTTGATTTTTTCATTACAAGTGGACGCGCATCCCCGCAAAGCTTGGGACAAACCCCTGTCTCGCGCGTGCCTTCCCCCGGTGGAAACACTGAAGAAGCGAAGGCCCACGAACGCCATGCCCACGGTATCCTGCCGAACGGCGCTTGCCCCAACGAGGAGAACCACACATGAAACACCTGAGCGGTCTTGATGCCACCTTCCTGCACCTGGAAACCCCCGAGATGCCGATGCACGTGGGCTCGCTCAACGTGCTGGATCTGCCCAAGGGCTACAAGGGCGACTTCTACGAAGACGCCAAGGCGTTCATGGCCAGCCGCATCCACCTGGCCGATGTGTTCACGCGCAAGCTCGCGCTGATGCCCTTCGACATGTCCAACCCCGTCTGGGTGGACGACGACGACATCGACATCGACTACCACGTGCGCCACATCACGCTGCCCAAGCCCGGCACCAACCGCCAGCTGCAGCAGTACGTGGCGCGGTTGCATTCCACGCTCATCGACCGCAGCCGCCCGATGTGGGAGTTCTTCATCATCGACGGCCTGCAGAGCGGCCAGGTGGCGCTGTACACCAAGGTGCACCATGCGGGCATCGACGGGCAGGCCGGCGTGGAAGTGGGCAAGGCCATCTTCGACCTGGAGGCCACGGGCCGCGTGATCAAGCCGCCGCGCTCGCGCCCGCGCAGCAGCGGCTACCAGCTGGGCATGGCCGAACTCGCCACGGCCGCGCTGCGCAACACGGCGCAGCAGTACGTGAAGCTCTTCAAGATGGCGCCGGCCATCGCACGCGCCATCGGCGGCCTGGCCAAGCCCGACGAGAAGGCGGCCGACAAGGCCGCGGCCGCCGCGCCGAAGAAGTTCAACCTCTTCGCGCCGCGCACCTCGCTCAACGTATCGATCACCAACCAGCGCACCTTCGCGGGCCGCACCATCTCGCTGGCCGAGACCAAGTACATCGCCAAGCACTTCGGCGTGACGCTCAACGACGTGGTGCTGGGCACCGTGGCCGGCGCGCTGCGCCACTACCTGGCCGACAACAACGAGCTGCCGGCCAAGCCGCTGGTGGCCGGCGTGCCGGTGAGCCTGCGCGAGGCCGGCGACCAGACGGCCAACAACCAGGCCAGCATGATCCTCGTGAGCCTGGCCACCGACATCACCGACCCGGTGCAGCGGCTGAAGGCGATCAACACCTCGTCGAACAGCTCCAAGTCGACGATGAACCGCTTCAAGGCCGTGATCCTGGACGATTTCCCGACCTTCGCCGCGCCCTGGCTGATGTCGGGCATTGCGTCGATGGTGGGGCGCTCGGGCATCGTCAACCTGCTGCCGCCGGCGGCCAACGTGGCCGTCTCGAACGTGGCGGGCGCGCCGTTCCCGATGTACTTCGCGGGCGCGCTGGTCACCTGCTACTACCCCGTGTCGATCGCCAGCCACGGCACGGCGCTCAACGTCACCGTGCAGAGCTACAACGGCCGCATGGACTACGGCCTGATCGCCTGCCGCCGTGCCGTGCCCGACATCACCGAGATCGGCGACTACCTGCTGGCCGAGCACAAGCTGCTGATGGCGCTCACCGAGAAGCACCCGTCCGCTGCCGGTGCGACGGCTGCGCCCAAGCCCGTGGCCGCGCCTGCGCCGGAAGAAAAAGAAGAAGCCAAGGCCGCAGCTCCTGCCCGCAAGCCGGCCGCGCGCAAGAAGGCGCCGGTGAAGGCTGTCGCAGCCAAGAAGAAGGCGCCCGCCAAGGCCGCACCGGTGAAGGCGGCCGCGAAGAAAGCCCCTGCCAAGAAGGCCGCGGTGAAGAAGGCGGCACCCCGGCCCGCGGCCCGCAAGGCCGCCGCATCGCCCCGCGCCGCTGCGGCATGATCGACAGGCGGGCCCGGCCTGGGCAAAAAATTGGGGCAGTTGGACTAGTTTTCCGACCGTTCTAGTTTTCCAGGCCTAGGCCTTGCGGAAGATGATTGGCCCATCGCGATTCCCCGCGAGCCCATCAACTTCAAGGAAATCTCACATGTCCACGCAAACCAACATCGCTTCCGCCGCCATCCACGTCGTCGGCCAGTACAACGACGCCGGCAAGACCCTGGTCGGTGCCTACCGCACCGGCGTGCAGCGCCTGCTGGGCGGTGCCGCTTCGCGTTACAGCGAGTTCCTGGGCAACCGCCAGATTCCGTTGGTGAGCGAGCAGATCAAGGCCAACCTGATCGGCGCGCAAGAGAAGGTGCATGGTTTCCTGTCGAACCGCCTGGACATCGACACCAGCCGCATCGTGAACGCGATGGACCGCGTCGCTGCCGGCACCACCAGCGGCATCGAAACCGTCGCCAACCGCGTCGCCCAGATCGAATCGCCCGCTGCCACCACCGTGCTGAACGCCCTATCGACCGTGAACCAGCCCTTCGCCACCGTGTCGGTGCAAATCGCTGACCGCATCGTCGCCGGCACCAAGCAGATCGAAGCCCGTGTGAGCGGCACCGAAGAAGCCGCCGCCCCCGTGCGCACCGTGAAGGCCAAGGTCGCTGCGGCCAAGAAGCCGGTTCGTCGCGCTGCCCGCAAGGCGGCCTGATCCCGGGGCGCTGACCGCGCCCTTTTTCATTTCTACCGCCCCTGGAGCACCACCGCATGGCGACCCGTCCCGATGACACTGCAAAGTTGAAGAAGAGGGCGGCGCCTGCGAAGAAGGCTCCGGCGGCCAAGAAGAAAGCCGCGCCCCGCAAGGCGGCGCCGGCTGCGAAAACACCGCCTGCAGACACTGCTGCTGCGGGCACCAACAAGGCCGAAGCGCTGCTGCGCGCCGGCCTCAAGGCGCTGGACAACGTGCGCAACGACGTCGCCAAGCGCCAGGCCAACGTGATCGAAGGCCTGCTCGGCATCGGGCAGGGCAAGGCCGACGCAGCGGGTGCCAAGGCGGCGCTGACGCGCGGCTTCCCCAGCCTCGACACCTTCGGCATCCGCAAGTTCGAGGACGTGTTCGACCAGCGTGTCGCCACCGCCCTGCAACGCCTGGGCATGCCCAGCGCCGACGAGGTGCAGGCGCTGCGCGACGAGGTGGCGCTGTTGCGCGAACGCCTCGCGACACTCGAGAAACCGTCCGGCCCACGCGCCAGTTCAAGCGGCTCCGGCGGCAAGCGCTGAGCGGCACACAACGCACGCAACACGCCGCTTGTGGCCAGCTCCAACACCACGCGCGATCGCATCCTGCAGACCAGCCTCGCGCTGTTCAACGCACAAGGCCTTCCGGCCGTGTCCACGCACAAGATCGCGGCCGAGCTCGGCATGAGCCCGGGCAACCTGCACTACCACTTCAAGGCCAAGCAGCTGATCGTCGAATGGCTGTTCCGGCGCTTCGAGCAGCGGCTCGAAGTGCTCAACGGCTCGTCGGCTTCCATTGCCGCCATCGACGACCTGTGGCTCGCACTGCACCTGCGCTTCGAGGCCATCGACGAATACCGCTTCATCTACCGCGACATGGCCTTCCTGGCCAGCGAGTACCCGGCCCTGGGCCAGCGCGCCCAGGCCATGACCGCGCAGAACCTGCTCGCCGCCCAGACGCTGTGCGAAGGGCTGGTGGCGTCGGGCGTGATCGAGACCAGCGCCGAGCAGGCGCGCATCCTGGCGCTGCAGATGGTCTTCACCACCACCTGCTGGCTCTCGTTCGAGCGGCTGGTGCCGGGACGCGACGCCTTGGCGCAAGCCGATCCCGGTTTGGCGGCTTTCTACACACTCACGCTGGTTTCTCCGTATGTTTCCAGCGAATCGAGGGCTTATCTTGATTACCTGAGGGGCAAATACCTCGGATAAATGAAGTCGTCGTCCGACGGGGAGTGCAACTTCGCACCCCCATCGTCGTCCTACAGAAGAAAGAACAGAAAGGAAGCCGCCATCATGTCCACCGCCACCCACGAACCCATCGCACCGCCGTCGCGCCTGCTCTTGCTGGCCGAAGCGCGCGCCCTCTGGGAAACCGGCGCCGGCCTCGCCATGTGGCCCTTGCTGCAGCTCGCGCCACGCGGCGACGGGCACCCCGTGCTCGTGCTGCCCGGCCTCGTGGCCAGCGACGTGTCCACGCTGCTGCTGCGCCGCTACCTGTGCAGCCGCGGCTACGACGCGCACGGCTGGGGCCAGGGCCGCAACCTGGGCCCGCGCGCCGGCGTCGAGGACGGCATGGTCGACCTGCTCAAGACCCTGGCCGACAAGAGCGGCCAGAAGGTCAGCGTCATCGGCTGGAGCCTGGGCGGCGTCTACGCGCGGCTGCTGGCCTCGGCGCAGAAGGACCTCATCCGCAACGTGATCACGCTCGGCAGCCCGTTCTCGGGCAGCCCGCGCGCCACCAACGCCTGGCGCGTGTACGAAGGCGTGAGCGGCCAGAGCTCGCACGACCCGCGCCGCATGAAGTTCGTCGAACCCACACCGCCCGTGCCCACGACCTCGATCTTCAGCCGCACCGACGGCGTCGTGGCATGGCGCTGCAGCCTCGAGAAGACCGGTCCGCAGTCCGAGAACATCGAGGTGGTCGCGAGCCACCTGGGGCTCGGCGCGCACCCGGCCGTGCTCTATGCGGTGGCCGACCGGCTGGCGCAGCCCGAGGGCGCGTGGAAGCCGTTCAACCGCGGCATGCTCGGGCCGCTGGTGTACCCGGACCCGGACCGCAACGCCTGACCTGAGGCGCGCACTCCCCAATAAAAAAGACCGGCGAATGCCGGTCTTCTTCTTTGGGGCTCCAGACTGGGTTCTTCAGGCCCCGGCCCACACGTCGAGCACATAGCGCTGCTCGGCAATCATCCGGTCCATCCACGCCGCGCTGTCCTGCCCGTGCTCGCGCGCGAGGTCGCTGAGCGTGCGCCGCACGTCGGGCTCCATGCGCGAGCCGTCGCCGCACACGTACACCACGGCGCCCGCTTCGAGCAGCTTCCACACCGCCGCGCCCTGTTCGCGGATCAGGTCCTGCACGTAGATCTTGCGGTCACCGGCGCGCGAGAAGGCCGTGTGCAGCTTCATCAGGCCGCGGTGCGACCAGGCCTGCAGCTCCTCGGCGTAGATGAAGTCCTGCTCGGGGTGGCGGCAGCCGAAGAACAGCATCGCCTCGCCCAGCGCCTCGCCGCGTTCGACCTGCGCCGCACGTTCCTGCAGGAAGCCGCGGAACGGCGCCAGGCCGGTGCCCGGGCCGACCATGATGAGCGGCCGGTTGGCATCGTCCGGCAGGCGGAAGCCTTCGGCCGTGGTCTCGCGGATCACGCCGTGCACCGTGTCGCCGGCCTCCGCGCGCGCCAGGAAGTTGGAGCACACGCCCTCGAAGGTGCCGTTGCCCGACATCGCGGGCGCGCTCACCACGCCCACCGTCACGCTGCAGCGCCCCGGCGTCATCGTCGGCGACGAGGAGATCGAGTAATAGCGCGGCGACAGCGGCGACAGCATTTCGAGGAACACGGCAAACGGCACCTGGCACGCGCGGTGCTCTTCGAGCAGCTCCAGCAGCGACTTGCGCTTGTGCAGCACCTCGGCCTTGTACGCGGCCTGCGAGGTCTCGTCGCTGCCCGAGAGCGCGACGAGCTTCGGCTTGGTGAAGGGGCACTCGGTGTACGCCGCCAGCGTGGCGATCTGCTTGCGCGTGGCCACGTCCTGCAGCTCGACGTAGTCGCCGAGCAGCCGATCGACCGCGATGACCTGGTCGACTGGCAGCGCCGCCTTGCGCCCCGGCACGGCCTGCAGCCGCACGTGCGCCGAGCGGTCGAAGCCGAAGCGCGCCATCGCGCGCTCGACCTGCGCCGGGCTGTTGCGCGGCACCACGCTCAGGTGGTCGCCGGGTACGTAGTTGACGCCCTCGGGCAGCGTCAGCTCGACGTGGCGCGTGGAGCGACCGGCCTCGCCGTTGGCGCCGGCGCTTTGCAGTTCGCGGTTCTCGATCACGCGCAGCGCCACGGCGCCCAGCGCATCGACCAGCGCGTTCTTCTGCGGCGGCGGCAGCTCTTCGAGCGTGTACAGCGGCTCGGCCTCGGCCGGCGTGTCGGCACCGTTCTTGATGTCGAAGGCCTTCACCAGCGCGGGCCACAGCGCGTCGCTCCAGTCCTGGAAGGCGCCGTCCATGTCCTCGCGCGCATCGCCTTCGCCGCGTGCGTGCACGCGGTCGGCACCCAAGGCTTCAAGCCGTTCGTCGATGCGGCGCGGCACGGCCTGGTAGGTGGCGGCCCAGTCGGTGTTGCCGCAGCCGAACACGCTGAAGCGCACGCCGTTGAGTGCATCGTCGGCCTTGTCGAGCCAGCGATGGAACTCGGCCGCGTTGTCGGGCGCGACGCCGTTGTACGAGGCGCAGACGATCGCCACCGCGCCGCTGGCCGGCAGCCGCTCGGCATAGTCGTCGAGCGAGGCCAGCTGGGTCGAGAAGCCGCGCAGTTCGCCGGCCTCGGCCAGCTGGCGCGCCAGGTCTTCGGCCGTGCCGAGGTTGGAGCCCTGCAGCACCAGCAGCGAGGTGCCGTGGCGCGCTGCCTGCGGCTTGCGCGCAGCCGGCTTGACCGGCGCATCGGGCGCGGCGGTCGTCTCGCCATTGCCGCGCGGGCGCGAGGCCGGGTCGCGCAGCAGCGCCTTGATCTTGAAGTTCTCGGGCTTGATCGTCAGCGCTTCCTTGATCTTGAGCTTGTAGCCCGTGTGATCGACCAGGTTGAAGCGCTGCAGGATCATGCCCAGCGTGAGCACCGCCTCCTGCAGGGCGAACTGCCGCCCGATGCAGGCGCGCTGTCCGTTGCCGAAGGGCTTGAATGCGTTCACGGGCCGCTCGCGCTCGGCCTCGCGGCTGAAGTGGTCGGGGTTGAACTGATCGGCGTTCTCGCCCCAGATGCCCTTGTCACGGTGCAGCGCCAGCGCATGCATGATGACCATGTTGTTCTTCTTGATCGTGTACTGGCCGCCGATCGTCGTGTCTTCCTTGGCGCGCATCGAGATCGCCGGCGCGGTCGGGTACAGGCGCAGCGACTCCTTCAGCACCTGCATCACGTACTGCAGCCGGTTGACCTGCGCGTAGGTGGGCTTTTGCGTGGTGTCGCCGCCGAACACGCTGTCGACTTCGGCCTGCGCCTTGGCCATGGCCTCGGGGTTGTTCAGCAGGAAGTAGATGGCGAACGACAGCAGGCCGCTGGTGGTCTCGTGCCCCGCGATGAGGAATTCGATGCACTCGTCGCGGATCATCTTGTCGGTGAGCTTCTCGCCGCTCTTCTTGTCCACGCCCGCGATCATGTAGCTCAGCAGGTCGGGCTTGGTGGCAATGTCGGCACCGCTTGCGCGCCGCTCCTCGATGATGTCTTCCACCATCTTGTGCATGTAGCGGATGTCCTTGCGCTGCTGCGCCAGCTCCTTCTTGAGCATCAGCTCCTCGAGCGGCAGGCCGCGCCGGTTCTGCACCGTCTCCAGCGTGCGCACCATCGCATCGACGAAAGGATGAAAGCCCTCGCGGTAGAACGAGTTGAAGCGGTAGCCGAAGCCGCACAGGCCGATGGTGTCCAGCGTGAGCGCGGTCATGTCGCGCACCACGTCCACCTCTTCATCGAAATTGAGGCGCTCCCACTTGGTGACCAGCTGCCCCGCGATGTCCAGCATCATCGGGTGGTAGGCCTGCATCGCGCGCTGGCTGAAGTTGGCCAGCAGGATGTTGTGCGGCTTCGACCAGGTCTCTTCGTGCGTGTCCGAAGTAAAGAGGCCGTGCGACGCAGCCCGCAACCGGCGCAGTGCACCGCGCGTGCTCTTGTCGAAGCGCGGCTCTTCGCAGAGCTCGTCGACCAGCGCGGGCGACGACACCACGATCACCGGCATGCCCGGCATGTCGAGCCAGTAGATGCCGCCGAGGTCTTGCGCAATCTTCCACATGTCGAGCACCGGCGAGTCGGAGCCGATGGACAGCAGATTGCCGACGAAGGGTTTCTTCGCCGGATGGGGGATCGGATGGAGCGAGTTCTTTCCTGCCATGTGTGCCTTCTTGTGCCTGCGTAGGGACCCGCTTCGGATGTCCGGGATGCGAATCCGGAGTATCCCGACGGCACAGGGGGCAGGCAGGACGGGGTTTCCCTTAGGAGGCGGCTGGGGCGTTCACACAGGCAGCGTGATCGCCATTCACAGAGAGGTCATGAACCGGCAGCGTGCCCCGTGCCCAGGGCACTGGGTGCTTCCCGCAGCGAAATCAAGGAGGAGGGCGAAGCCCGGGGGACATTCGCGGAGGGAAGTGCCCGGTGGCCTGGGCACGTCCCCCAAAAGCACTCAAAGAGGTCAGGGCCGGACCATCTTGCAGTCGGTGCCCTGCGCCAGCTCGTTCCCGGTATAGACCGCGTCGGTGCGGAAGCCGTAGCTGGTGCCTTCCCAGCCCGTCTTCACCGCCTTGCCGTCCACCGGCGCGATGGTGTTCACCACCTGCGGCAGCAGCAGCTGGTGGTCTTCGGCGCGCATGCGCACCGGGCCCACCACCGAGTCGAAGCTCAGGTCTTCGAGGGCGCGCGCCACCTTCACCGTGTCGACGCTGCCGGCCTTGGCGATGGCGGCGGCCAGCAGGCGCGGCGTGAGGTCGATGCGCGGTGCGAGGAAGTCCTTGCCGGTCTTGGCCTTGTAGGCCTTGGCGAGCGCGTCGACCTTCGGCGTGTCGGCCTGGCCGGGGTGCCATTCGGCCACCCACGTGAGCTGCCCGGTCTTGGCCTGCGACACCGACGTGACCGTGCCCGGCACCGAACCCGCGCTGTGGTTGAAGTAGCGCAGGTTGTAGCCCGCGTCGCCCGCCGCCTTCTGCAGCAGCGTCATGTCCTGGCCCCAGTTGCCGGTGATGACCGAATCGGCGCCGCTTTGCTTGATGTTGGCGACGTAGGGTGCGAAGTCTTTCACGCGTCCGATGGGGTGCAGCGTCTCGCCGACGAACTGGATGTCGGGGCGCGCCAGGCCCACCAGCTGGCGGCCGTAGCTCGCCCACTGCTTGCCGTGGGCGTAGTCCTGGTTCAGCAGGTAGACCTTCTTCACGTCCGGCGTCTTCTTGATGTAGTTGGCCAGCGCCTTCATCTTCATGGCCGTGTTGGCCTCGGTCTGGAAGTGCCAGAAGCTGCAGCCCTTGCCGGTCATCTCGGGGTCGATCGACGAGTGGTTCAGCACAATCAGTTCCTTGCCCGGGTTGCGCTGGTTCCAGCGCGCCACGGCCAGCACCAGCGCCGTCACCACCGACGAGCCCGAGCCGCCCGTGACGATCGCCTTCGCGCCCTGGTCGATGGCCGCCTGCAGCGCGCTCTGGCTTTCCTGCGCCGAGAGCTTGCTGTCGAATTGCAGCAGCTGCAGCTTCATGCCGCCGAGCACGCCGCCCTTGGCGTTGATGTCCTCGATGGCGTACTGCGTGTGCATCAGCATCAGCTCGCCCACGTTGGCAAACGGCCCCGACAGCGGATCGATGTAGGCGATCTTGTAGGTCGGCTGCTGTGCCTGCGCGGCCGTGCCGGCGATGGCAAACAGGGAGGCAAGGGCGATCCGCGCCAAGGGCGCATGCGTGAGCTTCATGAGGTGTCTCCGGAGGGTGTGTGAAAGACGGAATCAGTGCTTCGCGCGCAGCCCGATCACGCGGCTGGCCAGCTTCGTGAGCTGCGCCACCACCTCGTCGGGCGAGAGGCGCCCGCCCGGGCGGTACCAGCTGTAGAGAAATCCCGGCAGGCTGCAGGCCGCGAGCGCGGTGATCTTGGTCTCGTCGAAGTCGAGGTCGCCGTCGCGCCGGGCTTCTTCGAGCAGCGGGCACAGCAGGTCGTAGAAGTGGTGTGCGAGCTTCTTCTGTGCTTCGAGGTATTCGGGGCGGTACACCTGCGGCTCGCGGTACGCGAAGAAGGCCACCGGATGGTGCGCGATGGTGGCGCGGATCAGCCCCTCGATGCCCTCCATCACCTTCTCGCTCGCGCGGCGCGGGTCGGTGGCGGCGAAGTCGAGCGCGGTGAAGCAGTCGACCGCGGGGCGCCACGACAGCGTCTCGAAGATCTCCTGCTTGTCGCGGAAGTAGTAATACACGAAGGGCTTGGTCACGCCCAGCTCGCGCACGATCTGCGCCATGGTCGTGTTGGCGTAGCCCTGCGTGGCAAACAGCTGCGCCGCCGCCTGCAGGATGCGCTCGCGCTGCAGGTCGGTGCCCTGCGTGGCGGCGCGCTGGCGGCCCGTGCCCTGCGGCAGGTGCGGTTGCGCTGCGTGCGTGGCAGAGGGTTTGTTCGGTGTCGCGGAAGTTATACCCATGGGTAGGATTGTTCGTGCACGATGCCGCATTGGCAAGCGCCGGCCCTGCGCAGGCGGCTATCGATAACCCTGAGAAAGTGACGCCATGGAGACAACGCCCGCCACCCCCGCACGTCTGAAAGAGCTGCCGCCGCGCGTGCAGCAGCCGCTGCACGCCTACCTGCGCGACCATGCGCGCGAGCGCGGCGACAGCACCGCCTGCCTCTGGTACGGCCAGGCCCTGAGCTGGGCCGAGCTCGACCGCGCGAGCGACGCCTTTGCCGCGCGCCTGCAGGCCCTGGGCGTGGCCAAGGGCGAACCCGTGGTGCTGTTCCTCAACAACTGCCCGCAGTACCTGGTGGCGCACTTCGGCATCCAGAAGATCGGCGCCATCGTCTGCCCGAGCGGGCCGCTCAACAAGGAGCACGAGCTGGCCTACCAGGTCAACGACCTGAAGGCGCGCGTGATCGTCGCGGCCGCGCCGCTCCTGCCGGTGGTGCGCAAGGTGCAGGCCGAGAGCGCACTCGCGCATGTGTTCGTCGTGCACTACGCCGACCTGCTGCCCGCCGAGCCCACGCTCGACCTGCCGGCCGAACTCGCCGCCGAGCGCACGGCCGAACGCAGCGTGCCCGAAGGCTGCGAAGACTTCTTCGCCGTGATGCGCAGCGGCGCTACGCCGCAGCCCGTCGCCATCGACATGGACGACATCGCGCTCATGACCTACACCTCGGGCACCACCGGCCTGCCCAAGGGCGCGATGCTCAGCTACGGCAACGCGCTCTACAAGACGCGCGCCGCGGCCGACTGCAACGGCGTGGGGCCCGGCGACGTGCTGCTGTCGATCGCGCCGCTGTATCACATCGCCGGCATGCTCATGGGCGTCAACGTGCCCGTGCTCAGCGGCGCCGCCTCGGTGCTGCTGCACCGCTTCGACCCGCGCACCGTGCTGCAGGCCATTGCCACCTACAAGGTGAGCTGGTGGTACAGCATCGCGCCGATGAACGTGGCCTGCATGCAGGTGCCCGACATCGCCCGCTTCGACCTGGCTAGCCTGAAGATGAACCCGGTGACCAGCTTCGGCATCGCCTTCACCGAACCGCTGGCCGCGCAGTGGCGCTCGCACGCGAACCACTGCAGCTCCTTCGAGGCCGCTTACGGCCTGAGCGAAACCCACACCTGCGACACCTACACGCCGCACGAAGCGCCGCGCTGGGGCACGCAGGGCGTGCCGGTGCCGGGCGTGACCATCCGCATCATCGACACCGAGACGCAGGCCGACATGCCCACGGGCGAGGTCGGCGAGATCGTGCTCACCAGCGCCGGCTCGTTCAAGGGCTACTGGAACAAGCCCGAGGCCACGGCCGCCACCTTGCGCAACGGCTGGGTGCACACGGGCGACATGGGCAAGCTCGACGCCGACGGCTACCTCACCTTCATCGGCCGCTTCAAGGAAATGATCAAGGTCTCGGGCTACAGCGTGTTCCCCGAAGAGGTCGAGACCATCCTCATCAAGCACCCGGCGGTGGCGCAGGCGGCCGTCATTGCGCAGCCCGATCCCGAGAAGGGCGAGGTCGTGAAGGCCTTCATCGTGCGCAAGCCCGGCGCCACGCTCGAGGCCGATGCGCTCGTGGCCTGGGCGCGCGAGAACATGGCGAGCTACAAGGCGCCGCGCGCCGTGAGCTTCATCGACGCACTGCCGACCACCGGCGCGGGCAAGGTGCTGCGCCGCCTGCTCAAAGACAAGACCTGAAAGAAAGGCCGACTGCGTGTTTTCCAAAGTTCTGATTACCAACCGCGGCGAGATCGCCGTGCGCCTGGTGCGCGCGCTGCGCGACCTGGGCATCGCCAGCGTGGCGGTGCATGCGCGCGACGACGCCACCGCGCTCCATGTGCAACTGGCCGATGTGGCGGTGGCGCTCGATGCGACCGGCCCCTCGGCTTACCTCGACGTGGCCGCGTTGATCGCCGTGGCGAAGGCGCAAGGCTGCGATGCGGTGCATCCCGGCTACGGCTTCCTCAGCGAGCGTGCCGACTTCGCACAGGCCTGCGCCGACGCGGGCCTGGTCTTCATCGGCCCCACGCCCGAGCAGCTGGGCCTGTTCGGCGACAAGGCCCGCGCCCGCGAACTGGCCGCGCAGTGCGACGTGCCCGTGATGCCCGGCAGCGCCGGTGCGGTGACGCTCGCGCAGGCGCAGGCCTTCTTCGCCGAGCAGCATGCGCAGGGCGCGGGCGTGATGGTCAAGGCCATCGGCGGCGGCGGCGGGCGCGGCATGCGCGCGGTGCTGAACGCCGAAGAGTTGCCCGAGGCGCATGCGCGCTGCATGTCCGAAGCCAAGGCGGCGTTCGGCATCGAGGGCGTGTACGTCGAGCGCCTGATGCGCAACGCGCGGCACATCGAGGTGCAGGTGCTCGGCGACGGCAGCGCCGTGGCCAGCCTCGGCGAGCGCGAGTGCACGCTGCAGCGCCGCTTCCAGAAGCTGGTGGAAATCGCGCCGAGCCCGTCGCTGCCCGAGCCGCTGCGCGCGCAGGTCACGCAGGCCGCGTTGCGCATGGCCAAGGCCGTGGGCTATCGCGGACTCGGCACGTTTGAATTCCTGGTCGATGCCGCATCGGCCACCTTGCCTTTTGTCTTCATCGAAGCGAACCCGCGCCTGCAGGTCGAGCACACGGTGACCGAGGCGGTGACGGGGCTGGACCTCGTGCAGCTGCAGCTCGCCGTCGCCTCGGGCGACACCTTGAGCGCACTCGGCGTGGAGGCCGATCGCACGGCGCCGCAGCGCGGCTTCGCGGTGCAGTGGCGCATCAACGCCGAGACGCTCGATGCGCAAGGCAATGCGCGCCCCGCGGGCGGCACGCTCGCGCGCTTCGACCTGCCGGCCGGTCCCGGCGTGCGCGTCGACACGCACGGCTATGCGGGCCTGGCACCGTCGCCGCACTACGACACGCTGCTGGCCAAGCTCATCGTGCATTCGCCGTCGCCGCGTTTCGCGGACGCACTGCGTCGCTCTCTGCGCGCGCTCGACGAATGCCACATCGACGGCATCGCCACCAACCTGCCGCTGCTGTGCGCCATCGCCGCGCGGCCCGAGTTCGCGACGCAGGCCGTGCACACGCGCTTCGTGGAAGCGCACCTGGGCGACCTGCTCGCCGACGCGAAGGCGTTTGAAAAGCACACAAAGAAGGTGACCGCGCCCGCCGCACCCGCGATGGTGAGCGCACCGGTGCAGGAAGAGGGCGAAGACGACGGCCTCACCGTCAAGGCGCCGATGCCCGCGAAGCTGGTGCAGTTCGAAGTCGCGGTGGGCGACGTGCTGCCCGCCGGCGCACAGCTCGGCGTGCTCGAAGCCATGAAGATGGAGCACCTGCTGCACGCGCCCGTGGCCGGCCGCGTGCTCGCGCTGCTGGCCGCGCCCGGCGACTACCTCGTCGAAGGCCAGTCGCTGGTGCGGCTGGAGGCCGTCGATGCGCAGGGTGTCGAGGCGCAGGCGCGCATCGCGCACGACCTCGATGCGGTCCGCCCCGATCTGCAGAAGGTCATCGACCGCCATGCGCCCACGCTCGATGCGAACCGCAAGGCGGCCGTCGACAAGCGCCATGCGCAGGGCGGGCGCACCGCACGCGAAAACATCGCCGACTTGTGCGACACGGCCGAAGACCCGGGCAGCTTCATCGAGTACGGCGCGCTCGCCATCGCCGCGCAGACGCGCCGCCGCTCGCTCGAAGACCTCATCGCCAACACGCCGGCCGACGGCATGGTGACGGGGCTGGGCAGCATCAACGCGAAGCAGTTCGGCCCGGAGAAATCGCGCTGCGCCGTGCTGGCCTACGACTACACCGTGCTGGCCGGCACGCAGGGCATGCGCAACCACCACAAGACCGACCGGCTGCTCGCGGTGGCGCACCAGCTCAAGCTGCCGGTGGTGCTGTTCGCCGAAGGCGGGGGCGGGCGGCCGGGCGACACCGACATGCCGATCGTTGCGGGCCTGAACAACCACACCTTCAGCCAGTTCGCGGCGCTGTCGGGCAAGGTGCCCGTCGTCGGCATCGTGCATGGCCGCTGCTTCGCGGGCAACGCGGCGCTGCTGGGCTGCGCCGACGTGATCATCGCGACCAAGGGCAGCAACATCGGCATGAGCGGCCCCGCGATGATCGAAGGCGGCGGCCTGGGCACTTTCGCGCCCGAGCAGATCGGGCCGAGCAGCGTGCAGTCGCGCAACGGCGTGATCGACATCCTGGTGGAAGACGAGGCCGCCGCCGTCGCTGCGGCCAAGCAGTACCTGTCGTACTTCCAGGGCCCGGTGAGCGACTGGCAGTGCGCCGATCCGCGCACGCTGCGCCACGTGGTACCCGAGAACCGGCTGCGCGTGTACGACGTGCGCGCCGCGATGCGCGGCGTGGCCGACACCGGCTCGCTGCTCGAACTGCGCGCGGGCTTCGGCGCGGGCATCGTCACCGCGCTGGCGCGCATCGAAGGCAAGCCGGTCGGCTTGATGGCGAACAACCCGCACCACCTGGGCGGCGCGATCGACGTGGAGGCGGCCGACAAATCCGCGCGCTTCATGCAACTGTGCAATGCCCACGGGTTACCGATCGTGTCGTTGTGCGACACGCCCGGCTTCATGGTCGGGCCCGAAGTCGAGGCGCAGGCGCAGGTGCGCCACGTGTGCCGCATGTTCATGGTGGCCTCGCATTTGCGCGTGCCTTTCTTCGCGGTGGTGCTGCGCAAGGGCTACGGCCTGGGCGCGCAGGCCATGACCGCCGGCGGCTTCGACGCGCCCGTGTTCACCGTGGCCTGGCCCACCGGCGAATTCGGCGCCATGGGCCTCGAAGGCGCGGTGCGACTGGGCTTTCGCAAGGAACTCGCGGCCGTGCCCGAGGGCGCGGAACGCGATGCGCTGTTCAAGCAGTTGGTGGCGCAGCAGTACGCGAACGGCGAGGCGATCCACATGGCGCAGACGCTGGAGATCGACGCTGTGATCGATCCGGCGGACACGCGCAGCTGGCTGGTGCGCGGGCTGGCGTCGGCGACGCGGCCGGCCGAGGCGGCCTTGGCGTACGTCGACACTTGGTAACCCGGGGTTAGACCTCGTCACTGGCGAGGGCAAGGCGGCTCCGTACACTGGGCCGTTTTTGCACGCATGAACCTCCTTGCCCGCTGGCGCGCCGGTCTGCGCGACGCCGCTCTCTCCCCTGCACACTGGATGGCCGTTCTTGGCCTTGCGGTGCTGCTCGTGGGCGTGCAGGCGGTGTGGGCGAAGCAGGCCGAGCAGGCGGCGCGCCAGCCGGCCGAGGCGCGCTGGGTGGCGGGCTGGGCCGTGGCGGTGCTCGACTTTCGCGAGATGGCCGCGAACCCGCTCATGGCAGCGATGGGCGGCGCGCCGGACACGCGCGCGTTCCGTGCGCAGACGCTGCGCCAGGTGCTGCAGCCCTCGCTCGACGGCGAGCGCGTGCGCATCCGCTTTTCGAATCGCTTCGGCAAGACGCCGCTGCGCATCGCCGCGGCCAGCGTGGCGTTGGGCACCGGCACGGACGCCGTCTCGCCGGCCTCGCTGCGCACGCTGCGCTTCGGCGGGCGCGCCACCACCACCATCGCGCCGGGCGCCGAAGCCTGGAGCGACGGTGTGGCGCTGAAGGTCGAGGCCGGGCAGTCGGTGGCGGTCAGCCTCTACCTGGACCGCACCACGCCGTTCGCCACGATGTACCTGATGGGCGCCGGCGGCGGCTGGCTGGCCGAGGGCAACGCAGTGATGGCGCCCAAGCTGCCGAAGGCCGCGCCGCTGCCCATGAACCACATCGTGACCGGGCTCGACGTGCTCACCACGCAGCCGGTACGCACCGTGGTCGCGTTCGGCGATTCGATCACCGCGGGCGGCGGCGAATCGGGCACCGGCGCCTACCCCGACATGCTCGCCACGCGGTTGCGCGACAGCCCGCAGGCGCACGAGGTGTCGGTGATCAACGCCGGCATCGGCGGCAACCGCCTGCTGGTCGACAGCATCGGACCCAACGGTCTGTCGCGCTTTGCGCGCGACGTGCTGGGCCAGAGCGGCGTGACGCACGCCATCGTGCTGCTGGGCACCAACGACATCGGCCGCGCCGCGTTCGGGGCGCTGCCCGGCGTGGAGGTGGCGCCGCACGAAGTGCCCACCGCCGAGCGCATCACCGACGGCCTCGGACAGCTGGTGAAGCAGGCGCGCGCCAAGGGCGTGAAGGTGCTGCTGGGCACCGTGCCGCCGTTTGGCAACACGCCCTACGCGACCGAGGCCAACGAGGCCAACGAGGCCATGCGCGAGGCCGTGAACCGCTGGGTGCGCAGCCGCCAGGACGTGGACGGCGTGATCGACTTCGACGCCGTGCTGCGCGACCCCACCGCGCCGCGTCAGCTGAATCCCACATTCGACAGCGGCGATCACCTGCATCCCAACCGCGCCGGCCACGCGGCCATGGCCGCGGCCATCGACCTGCGCGAACTGCAGGAATAAAGCACTCGCGCGGGCGAGAAACAGCTCTACACAAGATTTCGCGCACCGCTTACAGGCGGTTCACACGGCCCCGGCAGCATGAAAGCTCCTCCAACAACCATGGGGCTTTCTCATGAAAACACTTGCAGTTGCTCTTTCCATCGGTGCCGCCTCGTTGCTGTCCATGGGCGCCCTGACCGTTCCCACGGCCGCGCAGGCACAAGCAGTGATCATCCAGGGGCCGCCGCCCGAGCCGCGCTACGAGCGCATGCCGCCACCGCGTCGCGGCTACGTGTGGTCGCCGGGTCACTACGAGTGGCGTGGCGGTCGCCATGTGTGGGTGCGCGGCATGTACGTGCGTGCACGCCCGGGCTATGCCTACCGTCCGCCGGAATGGCGCGAGAACAATGGCCGCTGGGAATACAACCGCGGCCGCTGGGACCGTGACGGCGATGGCGTGCCGAACCGCGATGACCGGCGCCCGAACAACCCGTACCGCAATTGATCGATAGCCGATAGCGCGCGCGGCGCGCTATCCGGTCAGCGCAGGCTCACCAGCTCGAGTACTTCGCTGACCTGGAACGCGCCGCCGCTCGCGCCGCCGCGCGTCTGCACCTCGAAGCGGACGACGCGGCCCAGCTCCGGCGAGAACCACACGCTGGCGCGGTAGGTTCCGAACTGGTTGCCGCTCCAAGCGCCCGCGTTCGCGAAGCGCTGGGTGTAGCCCCGGTAGTTGATCTTCACCACCTTGAGTTCGCGGCCGTCGAACGGCAGCGTGGCCGCGTCGTCCACCACGCTGGCGCGCAGGTCCATCTTGATGCGCGTGCCGCCCATGGTGGCGTCGTACTCCGTGGCCCAGGCCGCGTCGGGCTCCAGGCTCGGCCGGGCCCAGCCGCCCGGCGGCATGACGCCGTCGAACTCGCCGGCCACGGCTGTCGTGACGCTGACGACCTCGCCGCCCGTCTTTTCGACATAGCCGCCGTTGTTGAAGCTGAGACGGTCGTCGGTGGTGGTGGCCGCGTCCGCGCGGTAGATCACCTTGCGGTGCGTGTTGGTGAGGCGGTCGTGCAGCTGGTACTCCACGATGTTCGGGCGCAGCAGCGACGTCGGCGCGGGCTGTGCCGCCAGGCGATCGAGGGCGCGTTGGCCGCGCGTCGGCAGTTCCGCGATCCACGCGGCCGGCAGGGCGAGGGTCGCCGGGGCCGAGCCGCCGACGAGTCCCACCAGGCGACCTTGTGCATCGAACAGGCCGGCACCCGCCAAGCCTGCTTCGGTCGGCGTGGCCAGTTGCAGCGATTCGAGCGCGCCCGCGGCATTGCGGCGCACGCCGCCAAGCATGGAAATGCCGAGCGTCAACTCACGGCCGCGCGGCGATCCGATGACGTACAGCGGCGCGCCGACCTGCAGCGCCCCCGCGGGCACGACGCCCAGCGTCGGCGACACGAGGTTCGCGATGCGCAGCTGGCACAGGTCCCGTTCGACGTCAGGGAGGTCCAGCACCGCGCCGTAGCTCATGTTGTCGCGGCGCAGCACCACGGCACTCGCCTTGGCCAGCAGCTTGCAGCTGGTGACGGCCGTGCCCGGGCCGGTGACCACCGCGCTGCCGGTGGCCAGGAGCTTGCCTTGGGCGTCGCTGGCTTGCACGACCCAGACGCTGGGCGAGACGCGCGCGAACAGCGCGTCGGGCGCCAGCGGGGCGCCGCCGACGCGTGCGTCCTGGGCGAAGGTGACGGGCGCTGCCAGAGCGGCAGCGAGGGCAAAAAGCGGGAGCTGCAGGCGCATCTGGGAGTGGCGGTTGGGTGGGTTAGCGGAAGACGACCGTGCGGTGGCCGTTCAGCAGCACGCGGTGCTCGCTGTGCCACTTCACGGCGCGGGCCAGCACCTGGCTTTCGGTATCGCGGCCGCGGGCCGTGAGGTCTTCGACCGTGTCGGTGTGGTCGGCGCGGGCCACGTCCTGCTCGATGATCGGGCCTTCGTCGAGGTCGGCCGTCACGTAGTGGGCGGTGGCGCCTATCAGCTTCACGCCGCGGTCGTGTGCCTGGTAGTAGGGCTTGGCGCCCTTGAAGCTGGGCAGGAACGAGTGGTGGATGTTGATTGCGCGGCCGGCCAGGCTCTTGCACAGGTCGTTGCTCAAGATCTGCATGTAGCGCGCGAGCACCACGAGTTCGGCACCCTCGGCCTCGATGATTTCCAGCTGCTTCGCTTCGGCCTGCGCCTTGGTCGCCCCCGTCACCGGAATGTGGTGGAAGGGCACGTTGTAGCTGGCGGCCAGCTGGTAGAAGTCGCGGTGGTTCGAGATGATGGCGCGCACGTCGATCGACAGCAGGCCGCTCTTCCAGCGGAACAGCAGGTCGTTCAGGCAGTGGCCTTCTTTGCTGACCAGGATCACGGTCTTCATCGGCTGGGCGGCGGCGTGCAGTTGCAGGCTCATGCCGAAGCCGGTGGCGAAGGTCTTCAGCTCCTCGCGCAGCACGGCTTCGCTGTGCTCACCGCAGGCGAAGCGCACGCGCATGAAGAACAGGCCGGTGCCGTGGTCGTTGTATTGGGCGGCCTCTTCGATGTTGGCGCCGCGCTCGAGCAGGAAGCCCGAGACGGCGTGCACGATGCCCGTCCGGTCGGGACAGGAGAGGTTCAGGATGTAGGCGGGCGTTGGGGTCGTCATCAGGGGCGTAATTGTGGCAGGGGTGCCAGAATCGCGATTTTGCTCGACCACATCACCGCAGGAGCGAGACATGGCCTTCCAGGACTTCAACATGGACAACCAGTGGTTGCCCTTCACGCCCAACCGCCATTTCAAGAAAGACCCGCGGGTTTTCGTGGCGGCCGACGGCATGACGTTCACGACGCACGACGGCAAGAAGGTCGTCGACGGCATCTCGTCGCTGTGGTGCGTGGGCGCGGGCCACAACCGCAAGCCGATCAACGAGGCGATCAAGAAGCAGCTGGACACGCTGGACTACGCCACCGCCTTCCAGGTCAGCAACGACAAGGCCTTCAAGGCGGCCGAGATGATCGCCGCGCTGGCCCCGGGCGACCTGAACAAGGTGTTGTTCTGCAACTCGGGCTCCGAGGCCGCCGACACCTCGATGAAGGTGGCGCTGGCCTACCACCGTGCGCGCGGCGAAGGCCACCGCAACGTGTTCATCGGCCGCGAGAAGGGCTACCACGGCGTGGGCTTCGGCGGCATGTCGGTGGGCGGCATTCCGGGCAACCGCAAGGTGTTCGGTTCGGCCTTCTTGCCGCGCGTGGACCACATGCGCTTCATCCATGACCCGGTGAACCATGCGTACATCCACAACCAGGAACCGGTGTGGGCCGAAGACCCGCTGGTCGAACTCGAAACGCGCATCCTGCCGCTGCACGACCCGAGCAACATCGCCGCGATCATCGTGGAGCCGGTGGCCGGTTCGGCCGGCTGGTACCTGGGGCCGCAGGGCTACCTGAAGCGCCTGCGCGAGATCTGCGACAAGCACGGCATCCTGCTGATCTTCGACGAGGTCATCACCGGCTTCGGGCGCATGGGCACCAACTTCGCGTCCGACTTCTTCGGCGTCGTGCCCGACATGCTGAACTTCGCCAAGTGCGTGACCAACGGCGTGATTCCGCTGGGTGGCGTGATCTGTCGCGACAAGCTCTACGACGCGATGATGAAGACCGACGCGCCCGAACACGTGGTCGAGTTCTTCCACGGCTACACCTACTCGGGCCATCCGGTGGCCTGCGCGGCGGCGGTGGCCACGCTCGATCTCTACAAGGAAGAAAACCTGTTCGCGCGCGCCGGCGAAATGGGCAAGGTGCTGGGCGATGCCTTCCACAGCACCTTCAAGGGCTTGCCGAACGTGATCGGCATCCGCAGCCTGGGCCTGGCGGCGGCGGTGGAGCTGGCGCCCATTGCGGGCTCGCCGGGCAAGCGGGCGTACGACGTGTTCCTCGACTGCTTCCACAAGGGCGCGCTGGTGCGGGCTGCGGGCGACGTGCTGGTGATTGCGCCGCCCTACATCGTCGAGAAGCAGCACATCGACACGCTGGTCAACACGCTGGCGGATTCGATCAAGAAGTTCGCTTGAGCACGCCCGCGCAGTAGTCCACCGGCGGCAGCGCCGGTGTGCGCCAGGTGGCGTCGTAGGCGGCGGTGTCGTCTTCGGTCGAACCGCCGGCCTGCAGGTGGACGGTCTTTACCGACACATCCGTCGGCAGGTGCTGCGGCACGCCCAGCACCTTGGTGACGTGGCCTGCGCCCGCAATCAGCAGCACCGTCTTGCCTGGTTGGCGGGCCTTCATCACCGCCTGCGCCATGGCGCGGTCGCGCCCGACCTGGATGCGCGTCATCGGGCCGATCTGCGATTCGGGCAGCAGCTTGCAATGGCCTTCGCGCACGGCCTCCTGCTGCATGGCGTAGGCCTCGCCGTTGAGCTGCACGTCGAGCGAGACGTCGGCCATCGCGTCCTTCATGCGCGCACGTGGCAGGTTGGCGCCGACCACCGGCACGCCGGCGCGCACGGCCGTCATCACGCTGGGGCCGTAGCGCGTCCAGGGCCAGGCCTTGTCGTTCCAGCCGAGGGCGGTCTGCACCTGCGCGTCGGTCGCGGTGACGGGCAGGCGGGCGCTGCTGCGGCCTTCCTCGGCCATCTCGAGCGCCAGCGCGGCAAGCTGGCCGCGCTCGACCAGGGCCTGCACGGTTTCGCGCTCGAGCGTGTGGTGTTCGGGGGCGTCGTGCTGCTCGCCCAGCAGCAAGGCATCGGCCGGCAGCAGGGCTGCCACGCGGCGCGCGACGGGCGCTTCGGCGGACAGCGCGGCGCAGCCGGCGAGCAGGGCGGCTGCCATCAGGGGGGCCAGGAGCCGGGAAGCACGGGAAGGGCGAGGGAGCATCCCGCCATACTATGCCCGGCGCCCTGCACCGGGCTGTCGTCCTTTTCCGCCGTTTGACGTCGTTTGTTCCTGCCCGTGTCGTTCCGATTTCTCTTCCGCGTGCTGGCCACGCTGCTGCTGGCGCTGGCCGCCGCCCTCGTGTGTGTCGCGCTGCACACCCCGCTGCCCTGGATGATCGGCCCGCTGTTCGCGGTGTCGCTGGCCTCGATCGCGGGCCTGCCGACCGCCAGCCACACGCCGCTGCGCAACATGGGGCAATGGGCCATCGGCATGGCGCTGGGCCTGTATTTCACGCCGCAGGTGGTGACGCTGGTGGCCGGCGTGTGGTGGGCGATCTTGCTGGCCATCGGCTGGGCGCTGCTGCTGGGCTGGGCCTTCGGTCGTTGGCTGCACCGCGTGCATGCGGCACGCATGCCGCATGTGCCGGCGAAATCCATGAGAGCCACGACTTACTTCGCAGGTGCCATCGGCGGGGCCTCGGAGATGACGCTGCTGGCCGAATCGGCCGGCGCGCGCACCGACCTCGTGGCCGCTGCGCACAGCCTGCGGCTGATGGTGGTGACGGTGACGATCCCGTTCGCGATGCAGTGGAGCGGGCTGCACGGCCTGGAGATCAACCCGCCCGGCGTGCGCGAGGTGAACCCGGCCGGGCTGGCCCTGCTGGTGCTGGCCACCGGCGTGGGCGGGCTGGTGATGCGGGCGCTGGGCCGCACGAATCCGTGGTTCATGGGGCCGCTGCTGGTGGCAATGGGGCTCACGGTCGCGGGGCAGTCGCTGTCGGCCGTGCCGACCTGGCTGTCGAACACCGCGCAGCTGGTGATCGCCGTGAGCCTGGGCGTGCGCTTCAGCCGCGAGTTTCTGCACACGGCGCCGCGCTGGCTCGGTTCGGTGGCGCTGGGCACGGTCGGCATGCTGGTGCTGTGCGGCGGCGCGGCCTGGCTGCTGGCGTGGGCGACCGGGCTGCACCCGGCCACGATGATCCTGGGCACCTCGCCCGGCGGCATCGCCGAGATGTCGATCACGGCCAAGGTGCTGCAGCTGGGCGTGCCGGTGGTCACGGCCTTCCAGGTGTGCCGGCTGGTGGCGGTGCTGCTGATCGTGGGGCCGATGTACCGCTGGACCGAGCGCTGAGGGCTCGGGAGACAGGCAAAGAAAAAGCGCCCCGCGGGGCGCTTGTTTCGTTCAGGAGGGGCAGGCCGCTCAGTGCACCAGCACCGGCGTGTGCGCCAGCTCGGCGTAGCCTTCGAGCGTGTCCTCGACCTCTTCCTGCGTGGGCGTGTTGAGCTGCCACGCGGCGATCTGCTGCTGGAACAGTTCGGCCCAGGAACCGTCGAGATACACCTCCTTGCCGGAGCGCTTGTCCACGATCTCGAAGCCGTGACGCTCCAGCACGGGGCCGTTGGGCTTCGTGCTCGGCTCGTCGCCGTCATTCGGCTGGACGTGCACGACGACGAAGGACTCGGAGTCGTAAAGCATGTTCATGGCGGGCCCTGTGAGGATGTCGATGGCGTTCATGGGGTTTAGGTAGCAATCAACGCGCCAGTTTCAAGAACAGTTGTCGTCGCGCTGTTGATATGTGAACCTTTTTGCCTCAATTCGCGGGCGGCTGGGGTAGGGGTTTGCGCAATTGGGCGTCAGCAAAATCGCCGTTTGCCTCGGTTTGCCGGATGCGCACGGGCAGATAACCGTACTTCGGCGCCAGCCAGAGTTCCAGTTTCCGGTCGAATTCCTTGCGGGGCGTGCGGGTGAGCTTGCGCGCGGTGAATTCGCCGGCCGGCAGGCTCAGCTGTTCCTCGTCGCCGACCTCGAAGACCCACACATCGCCGTCGCGCACGCCCACGGTCTGCACCGAGATCCGTGTGCCGGCCGGGTACCGCGCCGGGCTGGCCGCCAGCAGGCCGCCCAGCTGCATCATGACGCTCATGCGGTCCTGCGCGCCGGGCTGCAGGGGCACGGGCGGCGCGTTGTTGCTGAAGACGATCTGTCCCTGGTCGCGTACGAAATGCGAGGCGACCTCGGCCTTGCGGCTTTCCGAATAGCGCTCGGGCTCCAGGCCCGAGGGGCCGATCTTGCCGGTGCTGTGCCAGTTCAGCAGGGTGAAGAACACCGCCTTGAGCGAGAGCCGCCCGTCGTAGCGGCTGCCGTCCTGCAGCCAGACCAGTTCGCCGAACACGCCGCGCTGCGGGGAGGCACCTTTCTGGCCCGTGGCCTCGAAATCGAGCGTGACCGAGCCCGGAATCCGCAGCGCCTGGGTGCCGGCGATGGTGCCCGAGGCGCCACTGCCGGCCGTGGTCGTGCCGCCCTGCGTGCCACCGGCCGTGTTGCCCGTGGCGGCGGCCGGGGCGCTGGCGGGCGTTTCGGGCGCTGTTGCTCCTGAATCTGTAGCGGCTTGCGCTGTCTGGTCGGGCGTTT
Organism: Variovorax sp. RO1; assembly: GCF_002849325.1. Lineage (NCBI taxonomy): Bacteria > Pseudomonadati > Pseudomonadota > Betaproteobacteria > Burkholderiales > Comamonadaceae > Variovorax > Variovorax sp. RO1. Next base: position 16,805 of record NZ_PKMT01000010.1, on the reverse strand, counting down.
CGGGGGGCGGCGTCTGTGTCGATGCTTCGGGCACGGGGGCTGGGGCCGGCTTGGGGCGAGGCACCGACGCCTCGCGCGGGCGCTTTGGCTTGGCCGGCGGCGGTGGCTTGGCCGCGACCGGCGCGGCGGCCGGTGCCGCGGGCGCTTCCGCCGCGGGTGGCGCGATCACGATCGTGCGCGTGATGAACTTGCTGGCCAGCGGCGAAGGCTCCGGCCCGATGGCCATGGGCGCCAGCCCGAGCAGCAGCAGGTGCGCCAGCGCTACCAGCAGCGTCAGCCCCGCGAGCGCGCGCCAGGACGGTCGTCCGGGCAGGCCGAGGGACAGCGGTGGGGGCGCGACGTGCGTCGACATGGGTGTGTGGAGTGGGCTGCGGCGCCGAGGTTCACGAAGACCACTCGGTACACTGCCGCCCGTTCAACCAGTTTAGTAGGGGGCGCACCGCCGCGCCCTTGCTCCCCTAGCTCACGCCCGCATCATGAAACTCGCCACCCTGAAGGACGGCTCGCGCGACGGCCAGTTGGTCGTCGTCTCGCGCGACCTCACGCTCGCCCACTACGCTACCGGCATCGCCCATCGGCTGCAGCAGGTGCTGGACGACTGGGGCTTCATGAGCCCGCAGCTGCAGGACCTGTACGACGCGCTCAACCAGGGTCGCGCACGCCACGCCTTCCCCTTCGACCCCGCCCAGTGCATGGCGCCGCTGCCGCGCGCTTACCAGTGGGCCGACGGCTCGGCCTACCTGAACCACGTCGAGCTGGTGCGCCAGGCGCGCAACGCCGAGGTGCCCGAGAGCTTCTATACCGACCCGCTCATGTACCAGGGCGGCAGCGACGACTTCCTGGGCCCGGTTGACGACGTGATCGTGCCCAGCGAGGCCATGGGCATCGACTTCGAGGCCGAGATCGCCGTCGTCACCGGCGATATCAAGATGGGTTCCACCCCCGACCAGGCGCTCGATGGCATCCGCCTCGTGATGCTGGCCAACGACGTGAGTCTGCGCAACCTCATTCCGGCCGAGCTGGCCAAGGGCTTCGGCTTCTTCCAGAGCAAGCCCGCCACCGCCTTCAGCCCCGTGGCCGTCACGCTCGACGAGATCGGCGCGGCCTGGCAGGACGGGCGCGTGCACCTGGCGCTGCAAAGCAGCTGGAACGGCCGCAAGGTCGGCCTGTGCGACGCCGGCCCCGAGATGACCTTCCACTTCGGCCAGCTCATCGCCCACATCGCCAAGACCCGCAACGTGCGCGCCGGCAGCATCGTCGGCAGCGGCACCGTGAGCAACAAGGGCGTCGAGAAAAACGGCCGCATGGAATGGCCCAAGGGCTACTCGTGCATCGCCGAAAAGCGCTGCATCGAAACCATCCAGGACGGCGCCCCCGCCACCGATTTCATGAAGTTCGGCGACACGATTCGCATCGAGATGAAAGGGCTGGACGGGCGCTCGCTGTTCGGCGCGATCGATCAGGAGATCGTGTCGACGGCGGGGCGGGCGGTGGAGGCGCCGGTGTCGGTGGTGAAGGCGGGTGAGGAATCCGCTGGGGATTGAAGTTTTGATCCCATGAGGTCAAAACTCATTGGATTGCTGACTGGTTGATCGATATTGCTCCCATGGGGGCAAAAATAGATTGCGTCACTAGCTTGACGTGCGGGGCGCCCGACCTGCTGCAGCTCCGGCGGTGGGCCACTTTCAATTGCCTGATCGGCGGCTGAGCGTCATCGACGACGCTGGTCAGGCGGCAGCCACCACGCCGCCCCGCAGCAACTCCTTCTGCGTCCGAATCCCCAACCGCCGGAACGCCCGGTACTGATGCGTGCGCACCGTGCTCAGCTCGACCCCCAGCGCGCGCGCTGTGTCCTTCGCGGTGCGGCCGGCCATCAGGTGGCCGATCACCTCGCGTTCGCGCAGGCTCAGCGTCAGCAGTCGCGAGGTGAGGGTGGGCGCGGCCGCTTCGTGCACGGCCGCCGCGCTGCGGCTGTGGGCGCTGGCGGCGTCGGCCAGCAGCGTGGCGTGGGCGGCGATGACGGCGAAGTCGGTCTCGCCGAACTCGGGCTGCGCCAGGCTGCGATAGAAGCTCACGGCCACGCGCTGGCCGCTCGGGCGCAGCAGCAGCACCGAACTGCGCTCGCGGATGCCCACGTCGCCGTAACAGGCGGCGCGGTAGGCGGGGTCGGCCACTTCGTCGCCGTGCTGGTGGCCCATCCACAGCTGTGCGCGTTTCGGCAGCTTGCGCGCGGCCAGCCACGCCATGTTCGGGTCGAGCAGGTCGAAGCGCTGCGCCACGTAACGCTCGGCGGTGCGCTCGGCCGTGTGGCCGTAGCTGCTGGCGGCCGAGACGGTCTCGATGCGGCCGGTGGCATCGACGCCGAACACGGTGCAGAAGGTGACGGGCATCACGCGGTGCATCGCCGCCAGGCAGCTGGCCGCCAGGTGCGGCGTGCCGATGCCCGCGAGCACGTCGCCGACGACGGCTGCCGACAACTGCGCGTCGGCGGCGGAATGGAGGCGCCAGCGTTTCATGGGGTTTCGAAGGAATACTAGGGTAAATACCTCCTACGAAGTTATGACATTGGAGCGGGCGATGCATCGGGACAATCCCGTTCCATGACCACCACCCGTACCGCCGACGCCGCCACCGGCCCCGTGCCGCCGCCGTCCTTCGCGACCGCGCTGCCGCCCTCGGTCGGCGCCTTCCACTACACGCGCTTCGCGCCCCGGCTGCCGTCGCTCGGTGCCGACGGCATGGAGCCCGGCTGCCACCCGGTCGTGATCGCGGGCGGCGGCCCGGTGGGCATGGCGCTGGCGCTGGGGCTCGCCAACCACGGCGTGCGCAGCGTGGTGCTCGAGGCCGATGACACGGTCTGCGTGGGCAGCCGCGCGGCCTGCATCTCGCGTCGCAGCCTGGAGATCGTCGAGCGCCTGGGCGCGCTGCCGGCCTTCCTGGGCAAGGGCCTGCCGTGGAGCGTGGGGCGCAGCTTCTACAAGACGGCCGAGGTGTTCCGCTTCGAGATGCCGCAGGACGCGCAGCAGAAGCTGCCGCCGATGATCAACCTGGAGCAGTACTACATCGAGCAGTACCTGCTGGACGAGATCGAACGCCGCAACGCTGCGACGCCGGGGCTCGTGGACATCCGCTGGGGCACCGAGCTCACGGCGCTCGCGCAGGACGAGGATGGCGGGGGCGTGACGCTCGACGTGCGCAACGCCGAAGGCGCCTACCGCCTGCGCGGCCAGTGGCTCGCGGCCTGCGACGGCGGCCAGAGCTTCGTGCGCAAGTCGCTCGGGCTGGCGCTCGAGGGCACGGGCTATGAAGGCCGCTACGTGATCATCGACATCGAACTGCACAGCGGCCACCCGACCGAGCGCCGCGCCTGGTTCGACCCGCCGTGGAATCCCGGTTCGACCGTGCTGATGCACCGCCAGCCCGATGACATCTGGCGCATCGACTACCAGCTGCGCGCGGGGCAAAGCACCGAAGACGCGCTGCAGCCCGCAGCCGTGGTCGAGTTCGTGCAGCGCCACCTCAACGCCATCGGCGAAGGCCACCTGCCGTGGAAGACGGTATGGACCTCGGTGTACCGCGCCGGCGCGATGACGCTCGACAGCTACCGCCACGGCCGCGTCGTGTTCGCGGGCAACGCAGCGCATGCGATGCCGATCTTCGGCGTGCGCGGCCTCAACTCGGGCTTCGACGACGCCGACAACCTGGCCTGGAAGCTGGCCTGCGTGGCGAAGGGCCTGTCGGACGCGGCGCTGCTCGATGCGTACTCGCAGGAGCGCATCGCGGCCTTCTACATCAACGCCGAGGCCGCGATGCGCAGCACCGAGTTCATGTCGCCGCCCTCGCGCGGCTTCGACCTGCTGCGCGAGGCGGCGCTGTCGCTGTCCGAGGCGCACCGCGGCATCGCGCAGCTCATCAACCCGCGCCAGACGCAGGCCGTGCGCTATGACGATTCGGCGCTGTCGAGCGAAGGCGATGCATTGCCGGCGGGGCCGTTGCCCGGCGAGGTGATGCCGGAGCAGGCACTCGAACAGGGCCATCTCACGGACTGGATCGCGCCGGTGTTCACGCTGCTGGTGTTGCGTCCGGATGCGGCTTCGCCGCCCGCCGCCGACATCGAGCGAGCGCAGCAGGGCGCCTTGCCTTTTGCGGTTCGCAGCATCGCGAGTGTCGGCACTGAAGGCGCCGATGCGCAGGCGTCCACCGCTGTCTTCGCAGCGCTAGGCGCGCAAGACGGTGCCATTTACCTGCTGCGCCCCGACGGCCACGTGGCCGCGCGCTGGCACCGCCTGCCGACCGGTGCACTGCCCGCCGCGCTGGCCCGCGCGGCCGTTGCCAACTCACAGGACATTCCCGCATGACGACCGCCGCCCCTGCGCTCCACCCCGACGCCCGCGACCGCCTGTACGCCGAGTGCGCGCGCGCCATCACCGAGGCCGGCGCCGAACGCGAATCGCTGTTCCTCGCGCGGCTCGCGCTGCTGCTGTTCGAGCAGGTCGGCGACGAGGCGCGCTGCCGCGCCGCGCTGGCCGACGCGTTGCGCGCGCTGCCCGTACCATCGCTGTCCGCTTCCGAACAACAAACAGGAGATTGATCTCATGGATCGCCGCACCCTTCTCGCCACGCTCGCTTCCGGCACCGCCGTGGCCGCTGCTCCCTTCGCCCACGCACAGGACTACCCCGCGCAGCTCATCAAGTGGGTCGTGCCGTACCCCGCGGGCGGCGGCACCGACGTGATCGCACGCGTGCTGGCCGAGGCCATGCGCCAGACGCTGGGCCAGCAGATCGTGGTCGACAACCGCCCCGGCGCGTCGACCAACATCGGCGCCGACCTGGTCGCCAAGAGCAAGCCCGACGGTTACACGGTGCTCTCGGCCGACAACGCCGTGCTGGCCTTCAACGAGCACCTGTTCAGCAAGCTGCCGTTCAACCCCGAGAAGGACTTCACCTACATCGGCGCCATCGGCAAGTTCCCGCTCGCGCTGGTGGTGCACCCGGACTTTCCGGCGAAGAACTTCAAGGAGTTCCTGGCCTACGTGAAGGCCAACCCGGGCAAGGTCAACTACGCGTCGCCCGGCAATGGCTCGCCGCACCACCTGGCGATGGAAATGTTCAAGGCGCGCACCGGCACCTTCATCACCCACATCCCGTACCGCGGCGCGGCGCCGGCCATGGCCGACGTGATGGGCGGCCAGGTGCCATGCATGTTCCTGGACCTGGCCTCGGGCCTGCCGATCATGCAGGGCAACAAGGTGCGCGTGCTGGCCATCGGCTCGGGCGCGCGCAGCAAGCGCCTGCCCGACGTGCCGACGCTGGCTGAAGTGGGCGTGCCCAACACCGAGGTGTTCGCGTTCCAGGGCATCCTCGGCCCGGCCGGCCTGCCCGCCGCCGTGGTGAACAAGCTCAACAGCGACCTGAACAAGGCCTTCAGCACGCCGGCCGTGCAAAAGCGTTTTGACGACTTCGGCATGGAAGCGATGCCCGGCACGCCGGCGCAGTTCGCGGCGCTGTCGCGCGCGGAATCGAAGCGCTGGGGCCCGATCATCAAGCAGGCCGGCATCAAGCTGGACTGATGCTGCCGGGGGGCGTTCACCTCAGCGGGTGAACGCTTTTCGCGAGCCGTCTTCGAAGACTTCGTCGTCGCGCTGCAGTTCGCCGTTCTCGTCCCAGCTGCGTTCGCGCGTCACGCGGCCCTTGTCGTCGAAGCTCGACTCGGCCAGCAGCTCGCCCTTTTCATTGAAGCGTTGGTGCGTGCCCACGGGCACCTGCCGGCTGCGCCCCGGCGCGAGGTAGCGGCCCTGCGCGGCGCGCTGGCCGCTGTCGTAGAACTCGGTCACTTCGACCGTGCGCTCACTGCCGGTGCTGCTGTAGACGGCCTTGCTGCGCGGCTGGCCGTTGAGGTGAAAGCTGTCGTCGCTCACGGGCTCGCCCGAGGCGTTCCAGCGCTGGTCGCGCACCAGCGAGCCGCGGTCGGAAAACTCCTGCTCGCGCTGGCGGATCGACGAGCGACCGATCAGCAGCCACACGGTTTCGCGCCGCTTCACGCCTTCTGACGAAAAGCTGCGCTCCACGCGCCGGTTGCCGCTGGTCTCGTCGAGCACCGACGGCTTGCCGTTGTCGTAGAACTCCTGCGTGCGCACGCGCTTGCCCGCCTGGTACGAGAGCTTCGAGCGCAGCGTGCCGCGCGCGTCGAACAGGTCGACGTTCGACGGCCCGCCCGTGAAGCCGCACAGCTTGGCATCGTCGGCCACCGGCGCCAGCACGGGCGCCTCGGCGCAGCGCAGCATCGACATCTGGCCGCGCTCGGTGAACTCGACCATGGCGCGCTCGGTGCCGCGGTCGGGATGGAAGGTGGCGCGCCGCAGCTGGCCGCCGGGGTAGAAGCTGCGCACGAGGCCGCGCTCCTGGCCGTCGTCGTAGGTGGCGTCGCGCAGCACCTGGCCGCCGGGCGCGAACTCGCGCGCGCGGCCCTGCATGTTGCCCTTGGCGTTGACGGTATGTTCGCGCGCGAGCTTGCCCTTTTCATAGAAGCGCACCAGGCCCATGAAGACGCCGTTCTGCACCTGCTGCTCGCGCTGGAGCTCGCCGGTGCCGCGGTCCTTGCAGCGCATCAGACCGGTCTTGCCGGTGGTGCTGTTGCCATCGGCCGGGCTCACGCGCTGGCCGTTGAGCTCGCACTCCTGCTGCGCGTGGACCACCGGGGTACCCAGCAGCGCGACCCATGCGATCGCGGCCGGGCCGAAGAAGGACGCGGCCGCCCGGGGCGTCCGAAGAGCGGGAGCGGGCGGGCGCGGGGTCACTTGTCGTAAAGCGTGTCGAGCGAACGGAAGCCCTTGACCTCGATCGGGTTGCCGAAGGGGTCGCAGAAGAACATCGTCCACTGCTCGCCCGGCTGGCCTTCGAAGCGCACCTGCGGCTTCAGCACGAACTCGGTGCCGGCGGCCTCGAGGCGCCCGGCCAGTGCCTGCCAGTCGGGCAGCGCGAGCACGATGCCGAAGTGCGGCATGGGCACCATCGCATCGCCGACGCGGCCGGTGCGGGTGGTGGCGAAGGGTTCACCGAGGTGCAGCGAGATCTGGTGGCCGAAGAAGTCGAAGTCGACCCAGGTGTCGGTGCTGCGGCCTTCGGCGCAGCCGAGCACGTCGCCGTAGAAGCGGCGGGCGCCGTCAAGGTCGCGCACGTGAATGGCAAGGTGAAAGATGCTTTGCATGGTTTTGGATTATGGGCAGCGCTGCTGTGAGAATGCCGGACTTTCTTTCAATCATGGAGCTCGCCTTGCGGATACTCCGAGCCCTCGTCGCACCGCTGCGCCTGCTGTCGCGCGGCACCGACCGGCCGGCGCCCCAGCGCCTTCTTGCACGTCTGACCCGCCAGGCCCTGGCCGGTGTCGGTGGTTGTTTCATCGCGGTCGCGGCGCATGCCGCCGCCTGCCCGCCCTCGGCCATCGCGAGCCTCGAGAAGCCCGGCATCGGCCTGCGCAACGGCGTCGACCGCGGCCTGCTGTGGCGCATCGAGCGCGACGGTCGCACCTCGTGGCTCTACGGCACCCTGCACCTGGGGCGCGGCGAATGGGTGCGCCCCGGCCCGACCGTGCAAAAGGCGATGGCGCAGAGCGACACGCTCGCGCTCGAGCTCGACTCGCGCGACGAGGCGACGGTGCGCGCCCTGAGCCAACCCGCCGACCCGGCCGCGGTGGCGCGCGTGCTCAGCGGCGAACGCGCCCGCCGGCTCGAACGCCAGAACGCCGAGGCCTGCGTGTCGCCGGGTTCGACCGCCAGGCTGCCGCCCATCCTGCAGGTCACGACGCTGACCGCGCTGGCGGCGCGCGCCGACGGCCTGTATGCCGAGTTCGGCGTCGACGAGACGCTGGCCGTCTCGGCCCGCAACAGCAACAAGCCGATCGTCGCGCTCGAGAACGCGGCCGACCAGCTGCGCTGGCTCACCGGCGGTTCCGAAGCCGAGGAGGCCGAGCAGATCGACGCCATGCTCGACGAGCTGGAATCGGGCCGGCTGCGCGGCCAGCTCAAGACGCTGGCCGACATCTGGGCGCGCAGCGACGCGGCCCGGCTGGCGCGGTACCCCGAGTGGTGCGGGTGCCTGAACACGCCGGCCGAGCAGCGCCTCATGAAGCGCCTGCTCGACGACCGCAACCCCGGCCTGGCCGACGGCATAGAGCGACTGCATGCGGGCGGGCGCAGCGCGTTCGCCGCGGTCGGCGCGCTGCACATGGTCGGCGCGCAGGGGCTGCCCACGCTGATGGCGGCGCGCGGCTTCACCGTGACGCCGGTGCTCACCGAGGCGCAGGCACAGATGGCGCTGCCGATGCCGCCACTCGCGGCGCCCGAGCCGCCGGCCCGCAAGGCGGTGCGTGGCGGCAAGAACGTCAAGGGGCAGAAGGCGAGCAAGGGCCAGAGCCAGAGCCAGAGCCAGAAGGCCGCAGCGAAGGGCGGGGCCAAGCCGGCCGCGAAGGCTGCTGCCGCGCCGAAGGGCAAGGCCGCCCCCAAGGCCGCGAACAGCAAAGTGCGCCGATAATCGCGACCGCCATGCACACGCTGCGCCCCCACCCCCGCCTGATCGGCCGTCTCGGCCGGTGGGTGCTGTTGTGGTTCGTGCTGTCGCTGGGCGTGGCGGTGGCGTCGCCGATGGTGCATCCGCAGGCGATGGAACTGGTGTGTTCCGGCGCCGGGACCATCAAGGTGGTGGTCCACACCGAAGACGGCGTGCAGGACATGGGCGCCACGCACATGGACTGCCCGCTGTGCGTGCTGACCGGCGCACCGCCCCCGCCGCCGCTGGCAACCGCTTTCGATGCGCCCCTGCCGCTGGGACGCATGCTTCAACCGATTCCCGCCGCGCGCCATGCCGCGGCCACGGCCGCACCGCTGCCGGCCCGTGGGCCCCCGCGTTCCGCCTGAGCGATCAGCAACAGCGCTGCCTGCCGGTGCACCCCGGGTGCGCGCAGGCAGTCCCTTTGGCTTGAAGTTCGTGGAGCCGGTTCCCCATGAAGCAGCACTCCCGCGCCCTGGCGATCGCCATGGCATTTCCTCTCAGCGCGCCGGTGTGGGCGCAGCAGCAAACGCCGCCGGACGTTGATCCGCCCGAGGCCGGTGCTGCGGCTGCCCCGGGCCGCACGCTCGGCACCGTCACCATCAGTGGTGGCCGGCCGACCTCGCTGCCGACGCAGATCCCCACCACCATCGAAGGCGTGACCGCCGAGCAGATCGCCGAGACGGTCAACGCGACCGACGCCGAAGACGCGCTCAAGTACCTGCCGAGCCTGCTGGTGCGCAAGCGCTACATCGGCGACTTCAACCACGCGGTGCTCGCCACGCGCGCCTCGGGCACGGGCAACAGCGCCCGCGCGATGGTCTACGCGGACGGCATCATGCTGTCGAACCCGCTGGGCAACGGCGCCACCTTCGCGCCGCGCTGGGGCATGGTGTCGCCCGACGAGATCGAGCGCGTCGACGTGCTCTATGGTCCGTTCTCGGCCGCCTACCCGGGCAACTCGGTGGGCGCCGTGGTCGACTACGTGACGCGCATGCCCACGCAGCTCGAGGCGCACGTCAAGCTCAGCGGCTTCGCCTCGAACTTCGACCTGGACAAGAGCCATTCGTCGCCGGGCGGCCAGCAGCTCGACCTGTCGCTGGGCAGCCGCAGCGGCGACTGGTCGTGGTGGCTCGGCGCCTCGCGCACCCACAGCAAGGGGCAGGTGCTGTCGTTCGCCAACCGGCTCGTCAGCGCGGGTACGGTGGGCAATGCCGGTACGCCCGTCACCGGCGCGCTGCTCGGGCTGAACCCGTCGAACCAGCCGTGGTGGCTGCTGGGCGGCACGACCGCTTACGACACGACCCAGGAGCAGGCCAAGCTCAAGCTGGCCTACGACTTCTCGCCCACGGTGCGCGCCACCTACACGCTGGGCGCCTGGCACAACACCACGCACGGCAGCACCGACACCTACCTTCGCGACGCCTTCGGGCAGCCCGTGTACGGCGGGCGCGTGAACCTCGGCGGGCGCACCTACACCCTGGACACGCCGGCCGCCGCCTTCGCACCGACCGAGACGGCGCTCACGCACTACATGCACGGCCTCTCGGTGAAGAGCCACACCGGCGGCGTGTTCGACTGGGAAGTCGCGGCGAGCCTGTTCGACTACGCCAAGGACACCTCGCGCACGCCGACCGTGGCGTTGCCCGGCGCGTTCTACGGCGGCCCCGGCCGCACCACCGACATGGGCGGCACCGGCTGGCACACCTTCAAGGCTGCGGGCACGTGGCGGCCCACCGGCTCGGCCGAAGGCGTGGGCGCGCACGTGGTCGACTTCGGCTTCCAGCAGGACACCGCGCGGCTACGCAGCGCCATCGGCAACACGCGCGACTGGATCGGCGGGCCGGCCGTGTCGCCGTTCTCCGCCTTCAACGGCAACACGCGGCTGCGCTCGCTCTACGTGCAGGACACCTGGCGCTTCGCCAAAGACTGGAAGACCACGCTGGGCCTGCGCCACGAGCGCTGGGAGGCGTACAGCGGCCAGCTCGGCAACGCGGCGAAGCTGCTCGACTTCGCGCCGCGCAAGAACCGCTTCGTCTCGCCCAAGGCCGCGCTCGCCTGGCAGGCCACGCCCGACTGGCTCTTCAAGGCCTCGACCGGCCGCGCCGTGCGCATGCCCACCGTGAGCGAGCTCTACCAGGGCTCGATCGAGGGCAACCGCATCGTCAACACCAACCCGAACCTGCGCCCGGAGCGTTCGTGGACCGCCGAGCTGAGCGCCGAGCGCGACCTCAAGCGCTGGGGGCTCGACGGCGTGCTGCGCACCACGCTGTTCTTCGAGCACACGAAAGACGCGCTCTACACCCAGGCGCTCACCAACCTCGTGAGCACTGTGCAAAACGTCGACGCCATCCGCACGCGCGGGCTGGAGGTGGCGCTGAACACGGTCGATGCGGGCATCCAGGGGCTCGACCTCAGCGGCAGCCTCACGCTGACCGATTCGAAGATCACCGCCAACAGCGGCTTCCCGGCCAGCGTCGGGCGCGACCAGCCGCGCGTGCCCAAGGTGCGCGCCTCGTTGCTCGCCACCTACCGGCCCGATGCCAAGTGGAGCTACACGGTCGGCGCGCGCTACAGCGGCCGGCAGTACGGCACGCTCGACAACAGCGACCCGAACGGGATGGCCTTCATGGGCTTCTCGAAGTTCTTCGTGGTCGACGCACGCATCCGCTACCGCATCGACCGCCAGTGGAGCGCCGCCGTCGGCATCGACAACCTCAACAACCGGACCTACTGGGCCTTCCACCCGTACCCGCAACGCACCTTCGTGGCCGAACTCAAGTTCGACCTTTGACCCTCACTTTTCCTCTCCAAGGACACACGCCATGACAAAGCTCTCGACCCCCACCTTCCACACCCTCGCCGCCTGCGCCCTGCTGGCCGGTGCCAGCGCCGCCGGCGCCCACGTGAGCCTGCCCCCGGGCGGCGCTACCGTGGGCAGCGAGTACAACGCCGCCTTCCGCGTCGGCCACGCCTGCGAAGGCGCCAAGACCACCACCGGCCTCGCGGTGCGCCTGCCCAAGGGCTTCGTGCTCACCGATGCGCAGGCGCGCAAGGGCTGGAAGCTCGATGCACCGAAGGCCGGCAGCGCCGAAGGCGAAGTTCGCTGGACCGCAGAGACGCCGCAGAACGCGCTGCCTGGCAGCGAGCGCGGCGAGTTCGTGCTGCGCGGCAAGGTGCCCGCCGCGCCGGGCCCGCTGTGGTTCAAGGTCCGCCAGGACTGCGATGTCGGCAGCGTCGACTGGGCGGAAGTGCCCGCCTCGGGCAGCACCACGGCCGGCCTGAAGAAGCCCGCCGCCAAGCTCGATGTGGTCGCGCAGGGCGTGGCCACGGTCGACGTGCGCGACGCCTGGGTGCGCCAGTCGGTGCCGGGCCAGAGCGGCACCGGCGCCTTCATGAAGCTCACCGCGCCCACGGGCACGAAGCTGGTCGGCATCTCGACGCCCGCCGCCGGCGTGGCCGAGGTGCACGAGATGAAGATGGAAGGCGACACGATGCGCATGCGCGAACTGACCGGCGGCCTCGACCTGCCGGCCGGCAAGACCGTCGAGCTCAAGCCCGGCGGCTACCACGTGATGCTGATGGACCTGAAGGGCGCGATGACCAAGGGCGCGACCGTGCCCATGACCCTGAAGTTCGAGGACGCCAAGGGCGCGAAGACGACGCTGGAACTCAAGCTGCCGGTCGGTGCGCCCGAAGGCGCCGCCGCGGCACCGGCGCCCGCAGCAGGCGGTGCGCACCAGCACAAGCACTGACCCCCTCGGGGTCTCGCCGGAACGTCAGAGCAGCTGGTCCGGCGCCAGCGGCCCGAACAGCCGCAGCAGGAAGCGCAGCGTGGCGCTCGCGTCGGGCTCGGTGTCCGTGTCCTGCAGGCCGCTGCCTTCGGGCGCGTGCCACACCAGCGTGCCCTTCTCGAGTTCGACATGCCATGAGCGCTCGCGCATGCCGCGCTCGATCTGCTCGGCCGCCACGCGCGAGAGTTCGCTGCTGCGGATCAGCAGCGCGATCTCGGTGTTCTGCAGCTGCGAGCGCAGGTCGAGGTTCATCGAGCCGACCACCAGCAGCCGGCCGTCCATCACCAGCACCTTGGAGTGCAGCATCGCGCGCGATTCACCACCGGCGCTGCCCGCGCTGCTGCTGCCCGAGGAGCCGAACACATTGCCGAAGTCGGTCTGTTCACTGCGCAGCTCGTACAGCTCGACGCCCGCGGTCAGCAGCGCTTTGCGGTGGCGCGCATAGCCCACGTGGGCGATGGGCGCATCGTTCGAAGCGAGTGAATTCGTCAGTACGCGGATGCGCACGCCCCGCGCGCGCGCTGCGGCGAAAGCCTGCTGCATGTCGGGGCCGGGCACGAAGTAGGGCGAGATGATCAGCAGGTCGGTGCGCGCCTGGCCGATCAGGTGCAGCAGGCCTTCGACCACCGTGTCGCCGCTCGACGCCAGGTCGGCCAGCGCTGCGGCGTTGCGCGACGGCAGCGCGGGCCGGCTCACCACGAGGTCGGGGTTGCGCGTCGCGCCGGGGCCGCGGTCGGCGGGGATCTTGCCGGGTGCATCGGCCAGCATGAGCGCTGGCGCCCAGACGAAGGCGGCGCTGCGCAAGTCGAGCGGCTTCTCGTCCCAGGCGCGGGCGCGCTGTTCGGCCGTGGGCGCCGCGCCGGGGCGGGGCTCGCCGTCGGGTGGCTTCGGGCGGTTGCGGGCTTCGGCGGCTTCGTCGCCGAGTTCCTTCTCGACGCGCTGGGCGCGCTCGCGGATGCGCTGGAACTCCTCGCGCGAGACCAGCGACTGCACCGGGTAGGCGCGCTCGTTGTTCCAGTAGCTGTCGAAGCTGCGCGAGAGGTCCTGCACGATCGGGCCGGCCGCCAGCACGTCGACGTCGACGAAGTTGCCGTTGGTGGCATTGCCGAAGTAGGCGTCGCCCAGGTTGCGCCCGCCGGTCACGCCCATCACGTTGTCGGCCAGGAACAGCTTGTTGTGCATGCGCTGCTGGATGCGCGAGACCTCGCCGATGGCGTTGAGCATGCGGTTGAAGCCGGTGCCGCGCGAGCCCGCCAGCGGATTGAACAGGCGCATCTCGATGTTCGGGATGAAGGCCAGGCCGAGCACCAGCGCGTCGCGGCCGATGGTGTGGAAATCGTCCAGCAGGATGCGCACCCGCACGCCACGCTCGGCCGCCGCCTGCAGCCCGCGCACCAGCCGGCCGGTGCTGGCGTCGGCATGGATGGCGTAGTACTGCAGATCCAGCGTTTTCTGAGCGCTCTCGATCAGCGCCAAGCGGCTGCCGTAGGCGGCCTGCGGACCGCCCAGCAAGAGGAAGCCCGAGTCGAAGCGGGCCTTGTCGGCCTGCCGCCGCTCTTTCAGCAGCGTGGCCAGCGCCGTGCCGTCGGGCGAGGCGAGCGCGGTCGAGACGGGACGGTCCACATCCTTCGGCAGCTGCGCGCAGGCGCCGAGCACCAGGATCGCCAGCAGCGCGGCGCTGCGGCGGACCAACGCGTGGAAGGAAGAAGAAGGCATGCGGCGGGATCTTTCCGGGAGCCGGGGAAGGCGGTGCCGCATGTATAGCCGAGTTGGCGCCCGCCGTGGGTGGGACGGGCGGCCAACCGGCGCAGGAAAGCGACGCTCAGCGCCCGGCGCCGAGTTCTTCCTGGCGCTCCAGCGCGGCGAGCAGCTCGTCGTCGATCTTCGCGTGACGCTCGCTCAGTTCGACCGCGCGCGAGGCGTCGCTCGCGTAGATGGCGCCGCCGTCGAGCTCGAGCATTTCGCTGATGCGCTTCTGCTCGGTTTCGAGGGCTTCGATCTGCGCGGGCAGGGCTTCGAGTTCGCGCTGCTCCTTGTACGAGAGCTTCTTGCGGGGCCCGCCCGTGGGGGCGGCGGCGGGTGCAGCCGCGGGGGCCGGGGCCGGTGCGGCGGCAGGAGCCGGCGGTGCCGACGCGAGGCGCTGCTCGGCGATCTCGCGCGCGCGCTTCGACTGGATCAGCCAGTCTTCCACGCTGCCCTCGTACTCGCGCCAGCGGCCGTCACCCTCGAAGGCGATCGTGCTGGTCACCACGTTGTCGAGGAAGGTGCGGTCGTGGCTCACGAGGAACACGGTGCCGTCGTAGTCCTGCAGCAGGCCTTCGAGCAGTTCGAGCGTGTCGATGTCCAGGTCGTTGGTCGGCTCGTCGAGCACCAGCACGTTGGCCGGGCGCGCGAACAGGCGCGCCAGCAGCAGGCGGTTGCGTTCGCCGCCGCTGAGCGAGCGCACGGGGGAGTTGGCGCGCGCGGGGGAGAACAGGAAGTCCGACAGGTAGCTTTTGACGTGCTTCTTCTGGCTGCCGATTTCGATCCACTCGCTGCCGGGGCTGATGAAGTCTTCGAGCGTGGCGTCGAGGTCGAGCTTGTCGCGCATCTGGTCGAAATACGCCACCTGCAGGTTGGTGCCGCGGCGGATCTTGCCGCTGTCGGGTTCGAGCTCGCCGAGGATCAGCTTGAGCAGCGTCGTCTTGCCCGCGCCGTTGGGGCCCAGCAGGCCGATCTTGTCGCCGCGCAGGATGGTGCCGCTGAAGTTGCGGATCACGGTCTTCTCGCCGAAGGACTTGGTGGCTTCGGTGAGCTCGGCCACGATCTTGCCGCTGGACTGGCCCGAGGCCACGTCCATGTTGACGCTGCCTTGCACCTCGCGGCGCGCGGAGCGGCTGGCGCGCAGTTCCTGCAGCCGCGTGATGCGGCTCTGGCTGCGCGTGCGGCGGGCCTCGACGCCCTTGCGGATCCAGATCTCTTCCTGCGCCAGCAGCTTGTCGGCCTTGGCGCTGATGATTGCTTCCTGGGCGAGCTGCTCTTCCTTCTGAAGGAGGTACTGCTCGAAGTTGCCGGGGTAGGAACCCAGCTTGCCGCGGTCGAGTTCCACGATGCGGGTGGCGACGCGGTTCAGGAAGCTGCGGTCGTGGGTGATGGTGACGACGCTGCCCTTGAAGTCGATCAGCAGCTGTTCCAGCCACTCGATGGAGTCGAGGTCCAGGTGGTTGGTGGGTTCGTCTAATAGGAGCACGTCCGGCGCGGCCACCAGGGCCTGGGCCAGCGCGACCCGCTTGCGCGTGCCGCCCGAGAGCGAGCCGACGCGCGCGTTGCGGTCGAGGTGGAGGCGGTGCAGCGTCTCTTCGACGCGCTGCTCCCAGTTCCAGGCGTCGTAGGCTTCAATCTTGGACTGCAGGGCGTCCAGGTCGAGTCCGTCGGCGCCAGAGAGGTACAGGTCACGGATGGCGATGACTTCGCCCAAGCCCTGGCTGGCGGCGGTGAAGACGTCCGCATCCATGTCCAGCGCGGGCTCCTGCGCCACGTAGGCGACGCGAAGGTTCTGCTGCAGTTGCAGCGTGCCGTCGTCGGGCTTTTCCAGTCCGCCCAATATCTTGAGCATCGACGACTTGCCGGCGCCATTGCGGCCGATCAGGCCGATGCGTTCCGATTCAAGAAGAGAGAAGTCCGCATGATCCAGCAGCGGGACGTGACCGAACGCGAGCTGCGCGTTGAGGAGTGTGATGAGTGCCATGTGGCACGGATTATCGGAGGGGCGGGTGAAGGCGCTTGGCGACCAGCGGAGAGGGCTTCTTTGTGGCTCTCTATATAGAGAGGGTCTGGAGTCATCCAGGAGAGGCGCTGACAACCAGGAAAGAGGCTTGAGGCTGGCGGTGAGCGAGGCGATCAAGGTCTTCTTCAAGTTTCTTTCGGCTTGGCTTGCAGGGCTCGAAATCTGTCATATACTCGTGGGCTTCGCTGCTGAATACCTCTGGTTTTCGAAGCGACTGGTGCTCTCAGGAGTGCTGGTTGTGGGTGGTGAAGAAAGTCTTCGAAAGTTGACGCGGTTTGAAAAAACAGTGCATAATCGAAGGCTTCGCTGGAAACAACTTCAGCGACTTGAACTGAAAGGTTCGGGTTGCAGGAAAGAAGAAGTGGAAAGCGAAAAAAGTCTCCGAAAGTTGACGCGGTTTGAAAAAACAGTGCATAATCGAAGGCTACGCTGAAAACAACTTCGGCAGCTTGAATCGAAAGATTCGGGATGCGGAAAAAGAAGTTGAAGAAAGCGAAAAAAGTTTGACGATACTTAAAAAATCGTGCTAGACTACAAGGCTCCGCTGATCGCAGCGAAGCAAAACGAAGTAAACGATAAGTTGCTTCGGTGATCGTTAAAAAATTACAGCCGATAAGCGTGGGCGTTTGAAGGTAATTGCGTAAGTTCTTCGGAACAAGTCGCAAGACTTAAAAACGCTCATGAGATAGAAGTGAAGTTCA
>NZ_PKMT01000009.1:0-231440 GCF_002849325.1 Variovorax sp. RO1 | reverse complement strand
GCGTCGGACTCACTGGTGGTACCGCGGGCGGTGGCGGCGGCGGTGGTGGGGGGGGCGACGGGGGGCACGGGCTTGCGGTCAGCGGGACCGTGGCGACGGTCACGAATGCCCAGGGCGGCAGCGTGTCCGGCGGCAAGGGCGGCAATGGCGGAGCGGGCGAGGGCGTTGCCCGCGCCGGGGGGGCGATCGGCAATGGCGGCAGCGGTGGTCGCGGGGGGGCGGGCCTCTCGCTCTCAGGCCCCGGGCTTTCCCTTGTCAACGCCGGCAGCATCACCGGTGGCCTTGGCGGCACGGGGGGCGGCAGCACGGACGCAGCCGCAGGCGCGGCGGGCGCGGGTGGAGAAGGCGTCGTCGCCAGTGGTGCCTCGCGCATCGTCAACAGCGGCACCATCTCGGGTGGGCTCTCTGGCGATGGCGTCACCCGCGCGAACGCCATCACCTTCAACGCAGGCAATGCGTCGCTCACGCTGCAGACGGGGTCGGTGCTGAACGGCCAGGTGGTTGCCCTCGGCAGCGACAACACCCTGAATCTCCAGGGCACCGGCAGCGAAGACGATGCGATGTCGGGCTTCTCGAGCGTCCATGCCCACAGCGGCAGCCAGTGGACGCTGACGGGCGCGTTCCTGCCCACGGGCGACCTTACGGTCACCGTCGACGGCAGCGGCCCCACGCCTGCGCATCTGGCCATGAACGGCGTCATCTCCGGCGCCGGCAGCCTCACTGCCGACGGCGGCGGCACGCTGGCGCTGGGCGCTGCCAACACCTACATCGGCGGAACGACGATCAAGACAGGCACCACGGTGCAGATCGGCACGGCCGGCGCGCTCGGCGCCGGCACAGTCACGCTCGAAGGCGGCAAGCTGACCGCCACCGCGAGCCTCGACCTGACCAACTCCTTGCTCTTCGCCAACGGACAGCGCAGCACGGTGGCCGCCGCCAGTGGCACGACCATCGGTATCGATGGTGGACTCTGGCTCCGCGATGGGGCGACCGCCGTTTTCGGCAATGCCGTTGAAAACGGCACCATCCGCTTCGGCAGCAGCGGCGCCGCCGGCCTCTATCCGTCTGCCGCGGTCGTCGTGGCTGGCGGCACGCTGCAGGCGGCGGGCGCCACTGTCCCCGATTTCATCTTCTCCCGCGTTGCTTCCACCACAGTGGACAAGGGCGCAACGCTTGACCTGAACGGCTACAACGTCACCATCCGCAACCTGCAGGGCGCCGGAACGCTGAACACCCGGACCGGCAACGGTCCAACCCAGACCACGACGGTTGAGTCCGGCGCGTTCTCGGGTGCGATCACCGGCGCGGGCCAACTGGTGAAGACGACGGCGGGCACCCTGACCCTGACCGGTGCCAACACCTACAGCGGCGGCACCACCGTCCACGACGGCATGTTGCGGTTCGGCGCCGCATCTGCCCTGTCGCAGAACACGGCGTACACCGTGAATGGCGGCGTGCTGGACCTGGGCAGCTTCAACTTGCGTGCATCGAGCCTGTCGGGCGTCGGCGGTACCGTTCAACTGGGGAGCGCCACCCTGACGGCCGGGTCGGCCAACGCGAGCACCACGTTCGCAGGCAGCATCGACGGCACGGGCTCGCTGGTCAAGGAGGGCACCGGCACCCTGACGCTCTCGGGCTCGAACACCTACACCGGCGGCACGACCATCAGCGCGGGCACCTTGCAGGTCGGCAGCGGCGGCACCACCGGCAGCATCGACGGCAACGTCACCAACCATGCGGCGCTGGTCTTCAACCGATCGAACGATGCGGCCTTCGCAGGCCACATCACTGGCAGCGGCAGTGTGACGAAGACCGGCGCGGGCACGCTGGTCTACACAGGCAACGCCACCTACACCGGCGGCACGACCCTCAACGGCGGCACCCTGGAGATCCGCGACAGCGGCAGCATCGTCGGCAACATCGCCAACAACGCCGCGCTGGTGTTCAACCGCAGCGCCGACACCACCTTCGCCGGCAACATCAGCGGCACCGGCAGCCTGCTGCAGAAGGGCGCGCGCAAGCTGACCCTGACCGGCGACAACACCTTCACGGGCGCCACCACCGTCGTGGCCGGCAACATCCTGCAGATCGGCGCGGGCGGCACCACCGGCAGCATCACGGGGATCATTAGCAACGACGGCGACCTGGTCTTCGACCGCGCGGGCGAGCTGAGCTACGCAGGCGTCATCAGCGGCTCCGGCACCCTGTCGAAGAACGGCACGGGTATTCTGGAACTGACGGGCGCCAGCACCTACACCGGCGCGACCGAGGTCAACGCCGGCACGCTGCGCGTGAACAACACCACCGGCAGCGCCACGGGCACGAGCACGGTGCAGGTCAAGAACGGTGCCACGCTCAGCGGCGGCGGAACTATCTCGGGCCAGGTCACCATCGCCAACGGCGCGACGCTGGCACCCGGCAGCAACCTCGGCACGCTGACCACGGGCATGCTGCGCTTCGACCCGGGCGCCTTCCTGAGCTACGAACTGGGCCAGGCCGGCACGGTGGGCGGCCCGCTCAACGACCTCGTCAAGGTCAACGGCGGCCTCGTGCTCGACGGCACGCTCAACGTGGCGGAGGCACCCGGGGGCACTTTCGGGCCCGGCTTGTACCGTCTGATCAGCTACACCGGTTCGCTGATCGACAACGGCCTGAACATCGGCACAGCGCCCGCGGGCACGACAGCCGGCGACCTGCACGTGCAGTCGTCCGTGCGTGGCGAGATCAACCTGATCAACAGCAAGGGCGTCGATCTTGTTTTCTGGGACGGCGCGGGCGGCGACCCTTCCACCTACAACGACGGCACGATCAGCGGCGGCTCCGGCACCTGGCGCATCGGCAACTCCACCCTCAACGATCCGTCCGACAGCTGGACCGGCGCCAACGGCAAGACCAACACCGGCTGGAAGCAGAACCAGTTCGCGCTGTTCGGCGGCGCGGCCGGCACGGTCACCGTGGACAACACCGGCGGCGCCATCAGCATCGACGGCGCGCAGTTCTCCACCAGCGGCTATGTCGTCACCGGCGACGCGCTGACGCTGGGCAACGCCAGCACCATCATCAAGGTCGGCGACGGCACGGCCTCGGGGGCGCAGATGAGCGCGACCATCGCGTCGGTGCTCAGCGGCTCGGGCGGCCTCACGAAGGACGACCTGGGCACGCTGATCCTCAAGGGCGCCAACACCTACATGGGCGGGACGCTCGTGCGCGCCGGCACGCTGCAGGGCGACACGACCAGCCTGCGAGGCCCCATCGTCAACAACGCCCAGGTGGCCTTCGACCAGGTGGCCAGCGGCAGCTTCGCGGGCACGATGAGCGGCTCGGGCAGCCTGCGCAAGAGCGGCGGCGGTGAACTGCTGCTCACTGCGGCCAACACCTACAAGGGCGGCACGCAGGTCGACGGCGGCAGCTTGAATCTGGGCGTGACAGGCGCGGTGGGCACCGGCCCGGTGGGCGTGAGCAGTGGCGCGGCCTTGATCTTCAGCGGCAGTGCGGACGCGGAAAGCCTGAAGATCACGGCAGGTGCCACCCAGCCGGGCAATGGCGGCTTCGTCCAGTTCCAGGACAACGCCTCGGCCGGCCACGCGACCTTGATTGCGCAGGCCGGCGGCTCGATCGACTTCCGCGGCAACGCGACGGCCGGCAACGCCACCATCGAGAACCGCGGTGGCGAGGTCATGGTCTGGTTCGACGCCAACGCGGGCAAGGCCCACATCACCAACTTCGCCGGCGGTGCGACCAACCTCTGGGACGACGCCTCGGCCGGACAAGCGACGATCGTCAATGAGCGCGATGGCGTGCTGGACATTCGCGACAACGCAACGGCCGCGCAGGCGAGCGTGGTGAACAAGGCCGGTGGCACGGTCTTCCTGTCCAAGCTCGGCACACCCGGCATCACCATCGGTTCGCTCGAAGGCGCCGGCCGCGTGCTGCTCGGTGCGAAAGCGCTGACCACGGGCACGCTCAACAGCGACACCGAAATCTCGGGCGTGATCTCCGGCGTCGGCGGCTCGCTCGTCAAGGTCGGAACAGGAGCGCTCACGCTCTCAGGCGCGAACACGCACACCGGTGGCACGGCGCTGCGCCAGGGCCGCCTGAACGTGGGCCACAGCCAGGCGCTGGGCACTGGCACGCTGTCGATGGACGACGACACCACACTGGGCTTCAGCGCGAATGGCCTGACGATCGCCAACACCATCAAGCTGACGGGCAGCAACGATCCAGTCATCGACACCGGTGCGTTCAGCGGCACGCTGAGTGGTGCGATCAGCGGTGGTGGCTTCATCACCAAGCAGGGTACGGGCACGCTGACGCTGTCGGGTGCCAACACCTACACCGGTGCGACGAACGTGGCGCAGGGCACATTGAAGGCCGGTGCGGTGAACACGCTGAGCGCCGCCTCGGCGCACAGCGTGGCCGCAGCCGCCACGCTCGACCTCGCGAGCTTCAATCAAACCGTGGCATCGCTGACGAACAGCGGCACCGTGTCGTTGGCCGGCACGACCGCAGGCACGACGTTGACCGTGAAGGGGCCGTACGTCGGCAACAACGGCGTGCTGAAACTGAGTACGACGCTCAACGGCACCGGTCCCTCCGACCGCCTCGTGCTCGACGGCCCCACCGCCATCGCCAGCGGCAAGACCCAAGTGCAGATCAGCAACCTCGGCGGCCTGGGCGCACTCACGAGTGGCAACGGCATCGAGGTCATCACCGCACAGAACGGCGCGAGCAGCACCGCGCAGACCACGAAGGACGCTTTCTCGCTGGCCGGTGGCCATGTAGACGCAGGCGCCTACGAGTACCGCCTGCACGCCGCCGATGCGAGCGGCGCGGGCGAGAACTGGTACCTGCGCTCCACCACCGACACGGTGGCGCCGGGTCAACCGGTCGGCCTGCCCGTCGTCACCTACCGAGCGGAAGCTGCGCTGTACGCCGCACTGCCGAGCCAGCTGCGCCAGGGCAACCTCGCGATGCTGGGCGATGTGCGCAAGCGCGTGGGCGATGACGATGTGAAGGGCACACCGACCGGCTCCGACCGCCGCGCCTGGGCCCGCGTGCTCTCCACCGACATCGACATCCAGCAGGGCGGCACCGTCTCGCCCACCAGCAAGGGCCGCCTCACCGGCTTCCAGGCCGGCACCGACCTGCTCGCCACACCGAACTGGCGCGCCGGCCTGTACGTCGGCCAGCTCGACGGCGATGCGCGCGTGAGCGGCTTTGCCAGCGGCATCCGCAATTTGGGCGTGGGCCGCAACGACCTGCGCAGCCAGTACGTCGGCGTGTACGGCACCTATACCGCGGACAGCGGCTTCTATGCCGATGCCGTGGTGCAGTCCGGCCGTCACCGCTACACGGTCGAGCCGATGCTCAGTGCGGGTGTGGGCGGCAAGGGGAACAGCCTGCTGGGCTCGATCGAAGTGGGGCAAGCCTTTGCGATCGGCAACAGCGGTTGGCGCATCGAGCCGCAGCTGCAGCTGGTCCACCACCACATGGACCTGGGCAACTCGGCCATCGTTGGTGCCATCGCGCAACCACAGGCCGACAGCGGCTGGATCGCCCGTGCGGGCGTGCGGATCAAAGGGCAGATCGACACCGGCATGGGCGTGCTGCAGCCCTACGGTCGCGTCAACATCTACAAGACGTCGAGCGGCACTGACATCGCACGCTTCGTGAACGGCGCGACGACGACCGACATTGCAGCGCCGACCGGCGGCACCAGCACCGAACTCGCGGGCGGCTTCACGCTGGCGTTGAACCAGACGACGAGCCTGTACGGCGAAGTCGGCAAGCTGTGGTCCTCGGGCGGCGATGCCAAGGTGAAGAGTTCGATCAACGGATCGCTCGGCGTGCGGGTCAAGTGGTAGGCGGGTAGCGTCAAGCCTCCGGGTCCGAGTCCGGCTCCGGATTGGGCCGCCTTCGGTACGACCCCGGCGCCCCCCCGGTCCAGGTCTTGAACGCACGCTGGAACGCCGCGCTGTCCGAAAAGCCCAGCTCCTCGGCCAGCGTCGCCAGCGGCACGGTGCTGGTGTTCAGGCGCACGATGGCCACGTCGCGCCGCAGCTGGTCCTTGAGCGACTGGAACGAGGTGCCCTCGGTCGCCAGGTGGCGTTGCAGCGTGCTCACCGACATGTGCAGGCTGCGCGCGGTCGTGGCCAGGTCGGTCCAGGCCGGGCGGTGCTGCTGCAGCACGGTGCGCACGCGCGCGCTCACGGCCAGTTCGCCCAGCGGCGGCAGGATGACGTGGGCCGGCGCGGCGGCCAGGAAGTCGCGCATGGCCCGTGCGTCGCGGTGGATCGGCGTGGCCAGCGCGCTGGCGTCGAACCACACGGCCGACAGCGGCTGGCCGAACTGCAGCGGCGCGGGAAACACCTTGCTGTAGCCGGCCGCGTAAGGCGGCTGCTCGAAGCCGAAGTCGAAGCGGCGCGCCGTCAGCCGGCCGCCGTGCAGCCAGGCAAAGAGCCGCCAGTACACGCGCAGCATCAGCTCGTGCAAGAAGTTCAGCGGTGCGCTCGGCATGCCCTGCACCCGCAGGCCGAAGCCCGCGAGCGGCCCCTCGCGCAGGAGCACCATCTCGAGGTCGTCCTGCAGCAGGCTGAAGGTGCGGGCCACGCGGCGCAGCGCCACTTCGAGCGTGGGCGCGCCCATCGTGGCGCGGGTCATGAGCGCGAAGCTGCCGCAGCGCAGGCGGCGCGACAGGAAGCACAGGGCCTCGTCGTCCAGCCGCTCCATCAGCAGCGCGAACAGCGCTACGTACTGCTCGGCCGTGACGCGTGCGCCCGGCGCGTCGAGCAGCGCGGGGGCGATGCCGGCGTCCTGCAGCGCGGTGTCGATGCTGATCGGTGCGTTGTCGCCGCGCGCGCGCACGCCCGAGAGCATGCCCTGGACGAACACGATCGGGATGGTGACGGGCGGTTGCAGCATGCGTGTGCGGATCAGACCCGAGGGCGGCGCGGGTGTCGATTGAGGTTTTCTGCCATGCGGGCGATGCGAAGCGCAATCGCCGCGGCACGGCGCGGTTTCTACCATGCGTTCACACAAGAACCGAACGGAGACAACCGCCATGTACCAGACCCAGTCGCTGCACCGCAGCGTGCAGCAGCACCCCGACCGGATCGCCGTGCGCGCCGCCGGCCGCACCCTGAGCTTTCGCGCGTATGCCGAGCGCGTCGCCCGCCTCGCGGGCGCCCTGCAGGGGCTCGGCATGCAGGCGGGTGACCGCGTCGCCATGCTGGCGCTCAACTCGGCGCGCTACCTCGAGTACCAGATGGCCGTGCCCTGGGGCGGCGGTGTGCTCAACCCCTGCAATATCCGCTGGTCGGCGGCTGAAATTTTGTATTCGCTCGAAGACTCGGGCTCCTCGCTGCTGCTGGTGGACGACACCTTCCGCGCGGTGGTCGAGCAGATGCGCGGGCAGGCGACCAGCCTGCGCGAGGTGATCTACTGCGGCGACGGCCCCACGCCGCCCGGCATGCACGGCTACGAAGCGCTGCTGGACGCCGCATCGCCCGTGCCCGATGTGGGCCGCCGCGGCGAAGACCTGGCCGGCATCTTCTACACCGGCGGCACCACGGGCTTTCCCAAGGGCGTGATGCTGAGCCACACCAACATGGGCAGCTCGGGGCTGGCCCTGCATGCCGAAGGCCTGGCCGCGCCCGACGGCTGCTACCTGCATGCCGCGCCGATGTTCCACCTGGCCGACATGGGCATCTCCGCACCGCACTGGCTCGAGGGCAACACGCACGCGATCATTCCGGCCTTCAGCCCCGAGGCTGTGCTGAACACCATCGAGAAAGACCGCGTCACGCACGTGCTGCTGGTGCCCACCATGATCCAGATGCTGGTGGACCATCCCGCCATGCGCGAGCCGCGCGACCTGTCCAGCCTGAAGTGCATCACCTACGGCGCCTCGCCGATCGCGGAGGCGGTGCTGACCCGCGCGATGGCGGCCTTCCCGGGCGTGGACTTCGTGCAGGCCTACGGCATGACCGAGCTGTCGCCGCTGGCCACCATCAACCCGGCGCGCAACCACACGGCCGAAGGCCAGCGCCGGGGCAAGCTGCGCTCGGCCGGCCGCGCGAGCTACTGCACCGAGGTGCGCATCGTCGACGGCGAGGGCATCGAGGTGCCGCGCGGCACCGTGGGCGAGGTCGCGGTGCGCGGCCCCAACGTGATGCAGGGCTACTGGAACCAGCCCGCGCAAACGGCCGCGGCCGTGCGCGGCGGCTGGATGCACACCGGCGACGGCGCGTACATGGACGACGACGGCTACATCTTCGTGGTCGATCGGCTGAAGGACATGATCATCAGCGGCGGAGAGAACATCTATTCGGCCGAGGTCGAGAACGCCATCAACCAGCATCCGGCCGTGGCGGCCTGCGCCGTCATCGGCATCCCGAGCGAGGAGTGGGGCGAAGCCGTGCATGCGGTGCTGGTGCTCAAGCCGGGCCAGGAGCTGGCGGCCGATGTGCTCATCGCGCATTGCAAGGCGCTGATCGCGAACTACAAGTGCCCGCGCAGCGTGGCGGTGGCCGAGGCACTGCCGCTCTCGGGCGCCGGCAAGGTGCTCAAGACCCGGTTGCGCGAACCGTTTTGGCAAGACCGTCAACGAAGCGTAGCCTGACGGTTGACGAACTCTCTCCTTCTTTCCATTCATTCATTTCAGGAGCCCCTCATGAGCCAGGATGTCTACGTCGTCGGTGTCGGCATGATCCCCTTCACCAAGCCGGGCGCGAACCAGCCCTACCCGCAGATGGCCGCGCACGCCACCAATGCCGCGCTGAAAGACGCCGGCATCGGCTACGAGCTGGTGCAGCAGGCCTACGTCGGCTACGTGTACGGCGACTCCACCGCTGGCCAGCGCGCGCTCTATGAAGTGGGAATGACCGGCATTCCGGTCGTCAACGTCAACAACAACTGCTCCACCGGCTCGACCGCGCTGTTCCTCGCGCGCCAGGCCGTGGCCAGCGGCGCGGCCGACTGCGTGCTGGCGCTCGGCTTCGAGCACATGAGCCCCGGCGCACTCGGCGCGGTGTTCAATGACCGCCCAAGCCCGTTCGACCACTTCGAGTCGATCACCGACGAGCTGGTCGGCAATGAGCAGGTGCCGCTGGCGCTGCGCTACTTCGGCGGCGCGGGCCTGGCGCACATGCAGCAGTACGGCACGCAGATGTCGACCTTCGCGAAGATCCGCGCCAAGGCCAGCCGCCACGCGTCGAACAACCCGGTGGCGCTGTTCCGCACCGTCGTCACCGAAGACGAAGTGATGGCCGCGCCCGTCATGTGGCCCGGCGTGATGACGCGGCTCATGGCCTGCCCACCGACCTGCGGTGCGGCTGCGGCCATCGTCTGCTCGCCGCGTTTCGCCGAGCGCCATGGCCTGGACCGCAGCGTGCGCATCAAGGCGCAGGCCATGACCACCGACCGCGCCGTCACCTTCGAGAGCCGCGACATGCGCGAAGTGGTCGGCTTCAGCATGGCGCAGGAGGCGGCGCAGAAGGTGTACGACGCAGCCGGTGTCGGCCCGAAGGACATCGACGTGGTCGAGCTGCACGACTGCTTTGCGCACAACGAACTCATCAGCTACGAAGCGCTGGGCCTGTGCCCGATCGGCGGCGCAGAGAAGTTCGTGGTCGACGGCGACAACACCTACGGCGGCAAGGTGGTGACCAACCCGTCGGGCGGCCTGCTGTCGAAGGGCCACCCACTGGGCGCGACCGGTCTTGCGCAATGCACGGAGCTGGTCCAGCAGCTGCGCGGCACAGCCGACAAACGACAGGTCGAAGGCGCGCGCATGGCGCTGCAGCACAACCTGGGTTTGGGCGGCGCCTGCGTGGTCACGCTGTACGAACGCGTCTGAGGAAAAGGCAGAACATGATCGACAAGAAATGGATCGGCCACGAGCTGCCCGCTTCGGTGCTGCCCATCGAGCGCACCCGGCTGCAGTTCTTCGCCAAGGCGATCGGCGAGACCGACCCGGTCTACACCGATGCCGCCGCGGCGCGCGATGCCGGCTACCCCGACCTGCCCGCACCGCCCACCTTCCTGTTCGCGGCCGAGCTGGACTCGGGCGCGTCGGGCCAGATGCTCGACGACCTGCAGATTCCGCTGTCGAAGCTGCTGCACGGTGAGCAGAGCTTCGAGTACCACCGGCCGGCCTGCGTGGGCGACACGGTGACGGTGCGCTCCACCATCAGCGACATCTACGACAAGAAGAACGGCGCGCTCGAATTCGTCGTGAAGACCTCGCGCGCCACGAACCAGCGCGACGAACTCGTGGCCGAACTGCGCACCGTGATCGTGTGCCGCCACTGAAGAAGGAACGCACGATGACCCATCCCACCTACGACAGCATTCAGATCGGCGACGAGCTGCCCGCCTTGCAGCTTGCACCGGTCAACCGCACCACGCTCGCGCTGTTCGCGGGCGCCTCGGGCGACCACAACCCGATCCACATCGACACCGATTTCGCGCGCAAGGCCGGCATGCCCGACGTGTTCGCGCAGGGCATGCTGGGCATGGCCTGGCTCGGCCGCTTGCTCACGCAGTGGGCGCCCCAATCGCAGCTGCGCCGCTTCGACGTGCGCTTCCAGGGCATCACGCACCTGGGCCATGCCGTGCGCTGCACCGGCCGCGTGCTCGAGAAGCTGGAACACAACGGTGAGCGCTGCGTGCGCGTGGAGGTGCTCAGCGCCAACCAGTACGGCCAGCCCCGCATCGCAGGCGAAGCGCTCGTGGCGCTGCGCTGAATCCCCTGAACGAAAGAAGAGAGAAGACATGACACCCAAACTCGAAGGCAAGGTCGCCCTCATCACCGGCTCGGGCCGCGGCATCGGCCGTGCGATCGCGCTCAAGCTCGCGTCGGAAGGCGCCCGCATCGTCGTCAACGACCTCGATGCCGAACCGGCCGAAGAAACCGTACAGGCCATCCGCGCCGCAGGCGGCCAGGCCGTGGCCTGCGTCGGCAGCGTGTCGGCACCGGACTTTGCAGAGCGCTTCGTCGGTACGGCGGTGAGCGAATTCAAGGGCCTGGACATCATCGTCAACAACGCCGGCTACACCTGGGACAGCGTGGTGCAGAAGATGACCGACGAGCAGTGGTACGCCATGATCGACGTGCACCTGACGGCGCCGTTTCGCATCCTGCGCGCCGCGCAGCCGGTGATTCGCGCGCTCGGCAAGGCAGAGACCGAAGCCGGTCGGCGCGTGGTGCGCAAGGTGGTCAACATCTCGTCGGTGGCCGGGCTCTTCGGCAATGCGGGCCAGGCCAACTACTCGACCGCCAAGGCCGGCATCGTCGGCATGACGCAGACGCTGGCCAAGGAGTGGGGCCGCATGAACGTCACGGTGAACTGCGTGGCCTTCGGCTTCATCCAGACGCGGCTCACGGCCAGCACGGCCGAGGCCACCACGGCGAACATCGAAGGGCGCGAGATCAAGGTCGGCGTCAACCCGGGGTTGCTGGCGATGATGGAACAGTCGATCCCGCTGGGCCGCGGCGGCACGCCCGAAGAAGCGGCCGGCGCGGTGTACCTGCTGTGCGCGCCCGAGTCGGACTACGTGAGCGGCCAGACGCTCATGTGCACTGGCGGGCTCACGGGCATCTGAGATGACCACGATGCAGTTCGAGGAAGGCATTGCCTGGGGCGTGCAGGACGGCATCGGCCGCATCGTGCTGAAGCGGCCCGAGCGCGCCAACTCGGTGTCGCTGGCGAGCAGCCATGCACTGTCGCGCGCCATCGACGAGGTGATCGACGCCGCACCGCGCGCGATCCTGCTGACCGGCGAGGGGCGCGTGTTCTGTGCAGGCGGCGACATCGATTCGTTCGTGGCTGCGGGCGAGAAACTGCCTGAACTGGTCGACGCCATCCTCGACAGGCTGCATCCCGCGCTGCTGCGGCTGGCGCAAAACCCGGCACCCTTGGTGGTGGCGGTGAACGGCACGGTCGGCGGTGCGGGCGTGGGGCTGGCGCTGTGCGGCGACTTCGTGCTCGCGGCCGAGTCGATGAAGCTGCGCACGGGCTACGCGGCCATCGGGCTGTCGCCGGACGCGGGGAGTTCGTATTTCCTGTCGCGTCGCATCGGGCCGGTGCGCGCGCAGCAGTGGCTGATGCTCAGCGACCCGATCGACAGTGCGCGCTGCCTGGCGGCGGGTGCGGTCGATGCGCTGTACCCGGACGCCGAACTCGCAGCCGCAGCTGAAGCGTTGGTGACGCGGCTGGCGAACGGCGCGACCGCATCGTTCGCGGGCATCAAGGCACTGTGCAGCGGTGCGACGGCGCGCCCGATCGAAGAACACTTCGAGATGGAGCACCGCCTGCTGCGTGAGCGATCGGGCAGCGCGGATGCGCGCGAGGGCGTGGCGGCCTTCACTGCGAAGCGCGCACCGCGCTTCGCAGGGCGCTGAGCCCGGAGTTGCGACTCAGCTCTTCTTCTTGAACAGCTTCGTCAGGCCCCACAGCGCGGCACCGCCCGCCACCACGGCGACCTTCGCGAACTTGGCCAGGAAGGCGAGGGCGATTGCGAAGAGGCCCAGCTTCTTCGCGGCGGCACCGGCCACCAGCGCGGCCAGGCCGTAGGCGGCGACCTTGTCGGTCGATGCGTTGAAGTCCGCGTACTTCTTGCCGTCGTCGTACTGCAGCGCGCCGAGCAGTTTGGTGGCGTCGGGCTTGTACTTCTCGAGGTCGTTCGCGTTGGTGATGAGGTTCAGGCTGACGTAGCCCTCGCGGCCCAGCGCATAGGTGTTGTAGTTGACGCCGGGGTTGCCGCCGTCGCTGCCTTTCTTCTTCGACAGCGCTGACCACACCAGCCGGTGCGTCGAGGCTTCGTACTGCGGCTTCTGCGCCCAGCCCGTGACCTCGATCGCCGGGATGCCGCGCTTGGCGCGTTCCTCGTTCGCGGCCTCGGTGCCTTCCTTCAGGCTGGTGAGCAGTTCGTCGGCGTTCCAGTCCTTGGCGTCGTCGTCCTTGATGTAGCCCTCTTTCACGAACTTCACGACCGCCATCCAGTCGCCGTCGTCGGCGGGGAAGATCGCGCCGATGAAGGTGTCGTCGGTGCGGTTGCCCATGCTGCGCATGAGCTGCGCGGCGGCGGGTGTCGGCACCCAGACGTAGCCGGCGGGCAGGTGCAGGTGGGCCTGGTCGCG
This sequence comes from Variovorax sp. RO1, assembly GCF_002849325.1. Lineage (NCBI taxonomy): Bacteria > Pseudomonadati > Pseudomonadota > Betaproteobacteria > Burkholderiales > Comamonadaceae > Variovorax > Variovorax sp. RO1. The sequence goes on along the minus strand of NZ_PKMT01000009.1, from coordinate 218,299 downwards.
CAGGGCGATGTCGGCGGGGCCGGCTTTTTGGACGGCCTTGGCGGCCTTGAAGGCGGCTTCCTGCTCGGCTTCGAGCGAGCTCGCAGCAGAGGCCGTGGAAGCGGTGGTGGGGGATGCGGCGTTGCTGATGTGGGTGGCCGTCAAGGCGCACGCGAACAGCAAGCCGGCCGTCAGGCGGGCCGTATGAATACGCAAGTTCTCTCTCCTCGGTTGTTGTCGTTTCTGGTGAGACGCGAGGAGTTTATCGGCGCGCGAAGCCGCGCTGGCAGCGGGTTTCAGGGCCAGTGCGTGGGCGGCGGAATCTCGCAGACCGGCTCGACGTCGATGCTCTTGAAGTCGGCCGGCGAGACGATTTCCAGGTACTCCATGTCGGGCGAATAGTCGAAGAGAAAGTGGCGGATGCCGGGGCGCTGGTGCACCACGTCGCCGGCCTCGACGCGCGTTTCCTTGTCCTCGTACATGAAGCGCGCCCAGCCCTTGAGCATGATCACGATCTGGAAGTCCGCCTCGTGGCGGTGCCAGCCGGTGCCCGTTTCGGGTGCCATGTTGGCCTTGACGAGGTGCGCGATCACCTTGCCGTGGGTGGCGGCCGCAATGCCGAGGTCGCGATACAGGAAGAAGTCTCGCAGCCCGCCCGAGACGTACTCGGTGTCGGCGGGCTTGACGTGAGAGAACTGGGTGGCGGTTCGGTCCAGCATGGGCGCTCCTTCGCGGGGATGATGCTGCGATGCAGCATGCATAAACCGTTCCTGCGCGGGGCCCATTGCTTGACGGCCCGCGGGCCGCTCCAGATACTCAACCGCATGGTTCACTCAGATGCCCTGGACGCCGTGTTTGCGGCGCTGTCCGACCCGACGCGTCGCAGCGTGCTCGAAGCGCTGGGCGAGGGCAGCCTCAGCGTGACCGAGCTTGCCGAACCGCATGGCATGTCGCTGACCGGCTTCATGAAGCACCTGCGCGTGCTCGAAGGTGCCGGCCTCATCTCGCGCACGAAAGCGGGCCGCGTCGTGCGCTGCGAGCTGTCGGCGGGCCCGATGCAGGAGGCTGCCGTGTGGCTCTCGCGCTATGAGAAGTTCTGGACCGGCCGCCTCGATGCACTGGCGCGCTTTCTCTATCACCAGGAGGACACCGAATGGCGAAACCTTCCCCCGGCCCCACCACCAGCCCCATCACCGAGCGCCCCTCGCTCACGCTCCGCCGGCACTTCCGCGTCAGCCCCGCCAAAGTCTGGCGCGCGTGGACCGACCCGCAAGCGCTGAAGCACTGGTTCGGCCCCGAAGAGATCGTCGTGCCGCTGGCCGAGGTCGACCTGCGCGTGGGCGGGCGCTTTCGCGTGACGATGTTGGCGGCCGACGGCGAGACGCACGATGTGAGCGGCACCTACCTGGAGGTCGTGCCCGAGCGCAAGCTGGTCTTCAGCTGGGCCTGGCGCAGCACGCCCGAACGCGAGTCGCGCGTCACGGTGCAGCTTGAACCCGACGCGGGCGGCTGCGAGCTCGTGCTCATGCACCAGCAGTTCTTCGACGAAGCGGCGCGTGAGGGCCACACCCACGGCTGGACGGGCTCGCTCGTCAAGCTCGAGAGTTGGCTGCTCGGCGGCGACACCGGGTGACAGAACAACCGACGGCCCCTACCGGCGTACTCGACGCGCTGGACGCGATCTACCGCACCGAGTCGCGCCGCATCTTCGCCACGCTCGTGCGCCTGCTCGGCGACTTCGACCGGGCCGAAGAAGCCCTGCACGACGCCTTTCGCGCTGCGCTCGAGCAATGGCCGCACGAAGGCGTGCCGGCCAACCCGCGCGCCTGGCTGGTGTCGGCGGGGCGCTTCAAGTCGATCGATGGCATCCGTCGGCAGGCGCGCTTCACCGCGTGGGACGAGGCCACCGCCCACACCGACACGCTGGCCGACCCCGCGCCCGCCTGGCACGAGGCCGACCCCGATGCCGACGCGCTCGAGGACGACCGCCTGCGCCTGGTCTTCATTTGCTGCCACCCCGCGCTCGCGCCCGACGCCCAGGTGGCGCTCACGCTGCGCGAGGTCTGCGGGCTGGCGACCGAGGAGATCGCGCGCGCCTTTCTCGTGCCCGCGCCCACCATCGCGCAGCGCATCGTGCGGGCCAAGGCGCGCATCCGCGACGCCGGCATTCCGTACCAGGTGCCGGGCCTGGCGGAGCTGCCCGAACGGCTCGACGCCGTGCTGCGCGTGGTGTACCTCGTGTTCAACGAAGGCTATGCGGCTTCGTCGGGCGAGAGCGTCACGCGCGCCGACTTCTCGGCCGAGGCGATCCGGCTCGGGCGGCTGGTGGCCGAGCTGCTGCCCGACCCCGAGGCGCTGGGCCTGCTCGCGCTGATGCTGCTGCACGACGCGCGCCGCACCGCACGCACCTCGGCGCAGGGCGAGCTCGTGCTGCTCGACGCGCAGGATCGCAGCCTGTGGCACCGCGAACAGATCGGGGAGGGCGCGGCGCTGGTCGAGCGCGCGCTGCTGTCGCGCCGCTTCGGCCCGTACACCTTGCAGGCCGCCATTGCCGCGGTGCATGCCGAAGCGCCCGCGGCCGCCGACACCGACTGGCCACAGATCGTCGGCCTGTACGACGTGCTGCTGCGGCTCGACCCTTCGCCCGTGGCCGAGCTCAACCGCGCGGCGGCCGTGGCGATGCGCGACGGGCCGGCGGCCGGGCTGGCGCTGATCGATGCGTTGCTCGCACGTGGCGAGCTGGCCCAGTACCACCTGGCGCATGGCGCGCGTGCCGAGCTGTGCCGGCGCCTGGGCCGCACCGACGACGCACGTGAGGCTTATCTGCAGGCGCTGTCGCTGGTCCGCCAGCAGCCCGAGCGGCAATTTCTGGAGCGGCAGCTGGCGTCTTTGCCGGGCACAAAAAGTTTTTGACGGCCCGTGTCGATTTCGGCCGTCGCCGTTCGACCAGTGATGTCCTCACTCAAATCTGCAAGGAGATTCCGCATGAAATACCTCTGCCTCGTTCATTGCGACGAAGCGGTGCTTCGCGCACTGTCACCTGACGAGCGCCGCGCGCTCAACGCCGACTCGATGGCCTACGACCGCCTGCTCGAAGCCGCTGGCCACTTCATCGCCGCCGAGGCGCTGACCTCGGTGAGCGCCGCCAAGGTGGTGCAGGTGCGCCAGGGCCAGCGCTCGCACGTCGACGGCCCCTACGCCGAAGTGCGCGAGCAGCTGTGCGGCTTCATCCTGGTCGAAGCGCGCGACCTGAACGCCGCGATCCAGCTGGCCGGCCGCATTCCGATGGCGCGCTACGGCGCCATCGAAGTGCGTCCCATCGACGTCATGGAAATGATCGAAAACCCGAAGGGGAATGTCGCATGAGATACCTTTGCCTGATCTACGGAACCGACGCGCAGACGAGCCACTTCTCGGCGCAGGACATGGACCACTACATCAACGAACACATCGACTACGACGCCCATCTGCAGGCGCTCGGCAAGCTCGTCGTGGCCGAGGCTTTGCAGCCGGCCGGCACGGCGGTCACGGTGCGCATGCGCAACGACAAACTCTCGGTCACCGACGGGCCGTTCGCCGAAACCAGCGAGCAGCTGGGCGGCTTCTATCTGGTCGAGGCCGACAGCGAAGAAGAGGCGCTGCAGCTCGCGGCCGGCATCCCTTCGGCGCGCTTCAGCAGCATCGAGGTGCGCAAGGTTTTCTCGAGCAGCGACAGCGGCAACCGGGGGGCCGGCCCATGAGCGGCACCACGAACCGGCCGACGCCGGCCCGCGCCACGGCGCGCGAATGGACCGGGCTGGCGGTCATCGCGCTGCCGTGCATGCTCTATTCGATGGACCTCACGGTGCTGAACCTGGCGATCCCGTCGATCAGCGAAGACCTCAAGCCCACCGCCTCGCAGTTGCTGTGGATCGTCGACATCTACGGCTTCTTCGTGGCCGGCCTGTTGGTCACCATGGGCACGCTGGGCGACCGCATCGGGCGGCGCCGGCTGCTGCTGATCGGCGCGGTGGCGTTCGGCGTGGCCTCGGTGCTCGCTGCCTTCTCGACCAGCGCCAACATGCTGATCGCCACGCGCGCGCTGCTGGGCGTGGCGGGGGCCACGCTGGCGCCATCCACGCTTTCGCTGATCCGCAACATGTTCCTCGACCCGGCGCAGCGCACCGTGGCCATCGGCGTGTGGATCTCGAGCTACTCGGCCGGCGCGGTCATCGGCCCGGTGCTGGGCGGCGTGCTGCTGCAGTTCTTTCCGTGGGGCTCGGTGTTCCTCATCGGCGTGCCGGTGATGGTGCTGCTGCTGGCGCTCGGCCCGTGGCTCTTGCCCGAGTACCGCGACCCCGACGCGGGCGCGCTCGACCTGGCCAGCGTGGCGCTCTCGCTGGGCGCGGTGCTGGCCGCCATCTACGGCATCAAGCAGGTGGCCGAGCACGGTCCCGACGCGGTGTCGCTGCTGGCCATCGCGGTCGGTGCGCTGCTCGGCTGGTTGTTCGCGCGCCGGCAGGGACGGCTGGCCAATCCGATGATCGACTTGCGCCTGTTCCGGCTGCCGGCCTTCAGCGTCTCGCTCGGGGCCTACATGCTGGCCTGCTTCGTGATGTTCGGGCTCTTTCTGTACAACGCCCAGTACCTGCAGCTGGTGCTCGGCCTGTCGCCGCTGGAGGCGGGCCTGTGGAGCATGCCGAGCGCCGGCGCCTTCATCGTCGGCTCGATGATCGTGCCCGCGCTCACGCGGCGCCTGTGCCCGGCCTATGTCATGGGCGGCGGGTTGGGCGTGGCGGCACTGGGCTTCGGCATGCTGGTGCTGCTGCCCGCGCAGGGCGGGCTGGCCTGGATGGTGACGAGCGCGATCATTTCTTCGCTCGGCCTGGCGCCGGTGTTCACCCTGGCCACCGACCTGGTCGTGGGCAGCGCGCCGCCAGAGCGCGCGGGCGTGGCCTCGGCGATCTCGGAAACCAGCTCCGAGTTCGGCGGGGCGCTGGGCATCGCCATCCTCGGCAGCGTCGGCGCAGCGATCTACCGCGCGGCCATGGCCGATGCCGTGCCCGCCGGTCTGTCCGATGCGGCCGCGGTCGAAGCCGCCCGCAGCACGCTGGGCGGCGCGGTCGCGCTGGCCGCGGAACTGCCCAGTACCACCGGCGCCGCGCTGCTCGACACCGGGCGCGAGGCGCTGCTGCGCGCCCTGCGGCTGGTGGCCGGCCTGTGCGCGGTGGTGCTGTTGTTCGTTGGCGTGCTGGTGGCGGTGCGGCTGCGCGGCGTGGGCGCGTCGCATGCGCAGGAGGACGCCGTACCCCCGGGCGGCGCCGCATTGCCGGAGCGTTGACGAGCCTCCATACTGGGGCTTCCACGACGCACCCCACGACCGAACGGAGGCCCCATGAGCAACGAACTGCGCAAGAAGCTGCATGACCTGGCAGAACTGTCCGACAGCACCTCCGACCCGCAGACCAAGGCCATCGTCGAGGCGATCCGGCTGCAGACGGCGGTGCTGAACGAGCGGCTGTTCAGCATCGAGCTGCAGCTCGGCGTGCTCGCCAAGCGCATGGAAAACACCACCGACTGAGTCGGCTGCTGCTTTGTGGGGATAATCCCCGCCATGAGCGGCAACACCTTCGGAACTCTCTTCGCGGTCACCAATTTCGGCGAGTCGCACGGCCCGGCCATCGGCTGCGTGATCGACGGCTGCCCCCCGGGCATGGCCTTGAGCGAGGCCGACATCCAGGGCGACCTCGACCGTCGCCGCCCCGGCACCAGCCGCCACGTCACCCAGCGCAACGAGCCCGACGCGGTGCAGATCCTGTCCGGCGTGTACGAAGGCAAGACCACCGGCACGCCCATCGCGCTGCTGATCCAGAACACCGACCAGCGCAGCAAGGACTACGGGCAGATCGCCCAGCAGTTCCGCCCCGGCCACGCCGACTTCACCTACTGGAAGAAATACGGCATCCGCGATCCGCGCGGCGGCGGGCGTTCTTCGGCACGGCTCACCGCGCCCATGGTCGCGGCCGGCGCGGTCGCCAAGAAGTGGCTGGCCGAAAAATACGGGATGGTGTTCCGCGGCTGCATGACGCAGATCGGCGAGATCGCCATTCCCTTCGAGAGCTGGGACCACGTCCCCAACAACCCCTTCTTCGCCCCCATCGCCGACGTGAGCGCGCTGGAGGACTACATGGACCGCCTGCGCAAGGCCGGCGATTCGTGCGGCGCGCGCATCCGCGTCACGGCCACGAACGTGCCCGTGGGTCTGGGTGAGCCGTTGTTCGACAAGCTCGACGCCGAGATCGCCTACGCCATGATGGGCATCAACGCGGTGAAGGCCGTGGAAATCGGCGCCGGCTTCGACAGCATCACGCAGCGCGGCACCACGCATGGCGACTCGATCACGCCGACGGGCTTTCTCACCAACAATGCCGGCGGCATTCTGGGTGGCATCAGCTCAGGACAGGACCTCGAGGTGAGCATCGCGATCAAGCCCACCAGCTCGATCATCAGCCCGCGCCAGTCCATCGACGTGAACAACAACCCCGTCGAAGTCATCACCAAGGGCCGCCATGACCCTTGCGTGGGCATCCGCGCCACGCCCATCGCCGAAGCCATGCTCGCGCTGGTGGTGATGGAACACGTGCTGCGCAACCGCGCGCAGTGCGGCGACGTGAACCCGCCTGCCGAGAAGAGCGAAGCTGCGTCGCCGCAGTCGTCCTTCCTGTAGTGTCCGCCGCGCCACCTGTGGCCGCGGGGCGCGGCCACCTGTTGGCATTCGCTGGCCTGTCGGCCAGCTACTTCGCGCACATCGGTTTCTTCAACCCGTACCTGCCGCTGTGGCTCAAGGACCTGGGCCTGCCGATCTTCACGATCAGCCTGCTGGCCTCGGTGCAATCGATCACGCGCGTCTTTGCGCCCTATGCCTGGGGCGCGCTCAGCGACCACACCGGCCAGCGCGTGAAGCTGCTGCGCTTCAGCGCCGCCGTGGCGCTGGCCAGCTCCTTCGGCCTGTGGTGGCACGGCGGCGCCTGGTGGCTCGCGCTCGTGCTGCTCGTGATGTTCACGCACACCAGCTCGATGATGTCGCTCACCGAGGCGGCCATGGCGCAGATCGTCGCGGGCGACTGGGGCCGCTACGGGCGCATCCGCCTGTGTGGCTCGGCCGGCTTTTTGGTCACCGTGTTCGTTGCGGGCGAATGGTTCGAGCGCTTCGGCATGAAGCACTTTCCGTACTGGGCCGCCGGCACGCTGGCCGTGGTGCTGATCGCCACGATGAAGCTGCCCGACGTGCGCGAGCCGCCCGCTGCGCACGACGCCGTGAAGGAACCCATCGGCCCCGTGCTGCGCATCCCCGCCGTGCGCTGGTTCTTTGCGTCGCTGTTCTTCCAGGTGATGTCGCACTTCTCGGTGTACGCGTTCTTCTCGCTCTACCTCGATTCGATCGGCTACGGCAAGAGCACCATCGGCCTTCTGTGGGCGCTGTCGGTGGTGGCCGAGATCGTCTGGTTCTTTTTGCAGGGCCGCCTCATCGGCCTGTTGCCGATGCCGCGCTGGATGCTGGTGTGCGGCATCGCCGGCGTGGCGCGGCTCGGCCTCACGGCCGGGCTCGGTGGCTTCATCGCGGCGCTGGTCGTCGCGCAGTGGCTGCATGCGCTGAGCTTCGCGGCGCACCACACGGCCTGCATTGCCGTGGTGTCGCGCCGCTTCCCCGGCCACCTGCGCGGACGCGGGCAGGCGCTGTTCACGGTGATCGGCTACGGCTTTGGCGGTGTGCTCGGTGTGCTGCTCGGCGGGGCGGTGGCGCAGGAACTGGGCTATCGCACGATGTTCGCGCTGGCGGCGGTGCTGGCGGTGGCGGGGTCGCTGTGTGCTTGGCGGATGGTGGTGCTCGAGCCCTCGGCGCGTCCGAACCGGGCCTGAGCGCGCCCGCCCGAGGCGCTGCATTCATCGCCAGCGCCGGGGCTTGCCAGCCGTGGTGACAAAGAGCGCACCTTCTTTGCATTTCGGCCCGTAGCCGACTTTTCGCACCCAGATGAGCGCTGAATCGGCATTCGAGGCAATCGTCAAGAACTGGTCTCAAAGGTCGGTGAAGCCCAGAAACTGAGGCGTTTGGAATTACAAACAGCGAGCCGCAAGTCAACGAACCGCGGCAGATGTCACGCCCCACGAATCTGTTCAAACGCGGGTTTTCGATAACTCAATCAACTTGATTTAGTAAGTCGACTGTTCGATAGTCCGTCTCGCGTCCGGTGCGTTCTCGTTGAATTGCAAACAAGAAGGCCGCCGGTTTCACAGAAAAGCACGGCAAAACGCCGTGCCCCGCCCCTGAAGGAGACACCCCCATGTTCATCAGCCCGCGTTTCGTTCCCGCCCTGGCCGTTCTGGCCCTGGCCGCTTCCACTGCCTCCACGGCCCTGGCCGCTGGCGAACCGGTCATCGGCCTGGTCACCAAGACCGAGACCAATCCGTTCTTCGTGAAGATGAAGGAGGGCGCGCAGGAAGAGGCCAAGAAGCTCGGCGCCAAGCTGCTGTCGGGCGCGGGCAAGGCCGACGGCGACAACGCGGGCCAGATCACGGCGATGGAAAACATGATTGCCGCGGGCGCCAAGACCATCCTCATCACGCCGAGCGACGCCAAGGCCATCGTGCCGGCGATCAAGAAGGCGCGCGACAAGGGGATCATGGTGATCGCGCTCGACAGCCCGGCCGATCCGCCGGACGCGACCGATGCGCTCTTTGCCACCAACAACTACACGGCCGGCGTGCTCATCGGCGAGTACGCCAAGGCCGCGATGGCCGGCAAGACGCCCAGGATCGTCGCGCTCGACCTGCTGCCGGGCCACCCCGTGGGCGCGCAGCGCCACAACGGCTTCATGAAGGGCTTCGGGCTGGCTGCGAACGACGCCAAGTCGAACGAGCTGTCGAAGGCGCCCGAAATCGTCTGCATGGCTGACAGCTTCGGTGACCAGGCCAAGGCGCAGACGGTGATGGAAAACTGCCTGCAGAAGGCGCCCGACGTGAACCTGGTCTACACCATCAACGAGCCCGCCGCGGCCGGCGCCTACAACGCGCTCAAGCGCGCGGGCAAGGAGAAGGGCGTGATGATCGTCTCGGTCGACGGCGGTTGCCAGGGCATCAAGGACACGGCCGCCGGCGTCATTGCCGCGACCTCGCAGCAGTACCCGCTGAAGATGGCCGCGATGGGCGTGGCCGCGGGCGTCGAGTTCGCCAAGACCGGCAAGAAGGCTTCGGGCTATGTCGACACCGGCGTGACGCTCATCGCCGGCAAGAGCGTGGCCGGCGTCGAGAGCAAGGACACCAAGACCGGCACCGAGCTGTGCTGGGGCAAGAAGTAAACAGGTCGTCCCGGGAGTACACATCGATGGCGAAATCTCCAACGCACCACATCCCGTGGGGCGCCCTCGGGCCGTGGCTGGCCCTGCTCGGCGCGTGCATCTTCTTTGCGACGCAGTCCGACCGTTTTCTGACGGGCGGCAACCTGTCGCTGATCCTGCAGCAGGTGATGGTGGTGGGCGTGATCGCCATCGGCCAGACGCTGATCATCCTCACGGCCGGCATCGACCTGTCGTGCGGCATGGTGATGGCGCTGGGCAGCATCGTCATGAGCAAGTTCGCGACCGAGCTCGGGATGCCGGTGCCGCTGGCCATTCTGTGCGGCATCGGCGTGACGACGCTGTTCGGCCTGCTCAACGGCCTGCTGGTGACGCGCATCAAGCTGCCGCCGTTCATCGTGACGCTGGGCACGCTGAACATCGCGTTCGCGATCACGCAGCTGTATTCGTCGTCGCAAACGATCACCGACCTGCCTGCCGGCCTCACGGGCCTGGGCACCACCTTCACCATCGGCAGCGCCGAGGTGGCGTGGGGCTCGGTGCTGATGGTGGCGCTGTATGTGCTCGCGTGGTTCGTGCTGCGCGAGACAGCATCCGGCCGGCACATCTACGCGGTCGGCAACAACGCCGAGGCCACGCGGCTGGTGGGTATTCCCACGCAGCGCGTGCTGCTGGGCGTGTACGTGGCGGCGGGCGTGTTCTACGGCATCGCCTCGCTGCTGTCGGTGGCGCGCACCGGCGTGGGCGATCCGAACGCGGGCCAGACCGAGAACCTCGACGCCATCACGGCCGTGGTGCTCGGCGGCACCAGCCTGTTTGGCGGGCGCGGCATCGTGCTGGGCTCGCTCATCGGCGTGCTCATCGTGGGCGTGTTCCGCAACGGGCTCACGCTGATGGGCGTGTCGTCGATCTACCAGGTGCTGGTGACGGGCGTGCTGGTGATTCTTGCGGTGGCGGCCGATCAGCTCTCGCGCAAGGGAGCACGTTGATGAATACCGTGACCAACCCCAAGATCGTGATGCAGGCCAAGGGCCTGGTGAAGCGCTACGGCCAGGTCACCGCGCTCGATGGCGTCGACTTCGAGCTGCGCGAGGGCGAGATCCTCGCGGTGATCGGCGACAACGGCGCGGGCAAGTCGTCTCTCATCAAGGCGCTGTCGGGCGCCATCGTGCCCGACGAAGGCCAGATCCTGCTCGACGGCGCGCCGGTGCATTTCCGCAACCCGCTCGACGCGCGCCGCGCCGGCATCGAGACGGTCTATCAAGACCTCGCGGTGGCGCCCGCCATGACCATCTACGAGAACCTCTTTCTCGGCCGCGAACTGCGCCGCCCCGGCTTCATGGGCAACGTGCTGCGCATGCTCGACAAGAAGAAGATGCTGCTCGAAAGCACGGCGCGCATGGCCGACCTGAAGGTCGGCATCCAGTCGATGACGCAGGCGGTCGAAACCCTCTCGGGCGGCCAGCGCCAGTGCGTGGCCGTGGCGCGCAGCGCGGCCTTCGCGCGGCATGTGGTCATCATGGACGAACCGACCGCCGCCCTCGGCGTGAAGGAGGGCAACATGGTGCTCGAGCTGATCCGCCGCGTTCGCGAGCGCGGCCTGCCCGTGGTGCTCATCAGCCACAACATGCCGCATGTGTTCGAGGTGGCCGACCGCATCCACGTGGCACGCCTCGGGCGCCGCGCCGCCGTTCTCAACCCCCGAAAGATCAGCATGAGCGACACCGTGGCCGTGATGACTGGCGCGATGACCGCTGACCAGTTGCCCGCGGAGGCGCATGCCTGATCCCGATGCCCTCGAGCTCCCGTCGGTCTTGCTGCGTCCGCGCGGCTCCAACCAGGTGGGCATGCGCCAGTTCAACGAGCGCGTGGTGCTGCAGGCGCTGCGCGTGCACACCAGCCTGCCCAAGGCCGACCTCGCGCGGCTCACGGGGCTGAGCGCGCAGACCATCGGCCTCATCACCGCGCGGCTCGAGGACGACGGCCTCATCGTCAAGCAAAGCCGTGTGCGCGGGCGCATCGGCCAGCCTTCGGTGCCGCTGGCGCTCAACCCCGACGGCGCCTTCGCCATCGGCGTCAAGCTCGGGCGGCGCGGGGCCGAGTGGCTGCTCATCGACTTCACGGCGCAGGTGCGCGAGCACCACGCGATCCGCTACGAGTTTCCGGATGCCGAGGCGCTGCTGCCAGTGATCGCCGAGCACATCCACCGGCTGCGCGACGGGCTCGGTCCGCTGGCCGCGCGCAACGTGGGCGCGGGGCTGGCGGCGCCGTTCCAGCTCGGCGGCTGGCACCGCACGCTGGGGCTGTCGAAGACGCAGTCGGACGAGTGGAACCAGATGGACCTGCTGGCCGAGGTGCGCGCGCGCACCGATGTGCCCGTGGGTTTTGCGCGCGACACCGTGGCGGCCTGCGTGGCAGAGCTGGTGACCGGGCGCGGCCACGACCTCAAGAGCTTCCTGTACATCTTCGTCGACACTTTCGTGGGCGGCGGGCTGGTCATCAACTCGCACCTGCACACGGGTGCGCACGGCAACGCGGGCGCGCTCGCGTCGATCCCGATGCGCACGGAGAAGCCCTCCGAAGGCGTGTCGACGCAGGTGGTGGCCGAGGCGTCGCTGTGGGAGCTCGAGCAGCGCCTGCGCGCCGAAGGCCGCGACGCCACGGCCGCGTACGACGACCGCGCGCTCGAGGCACCGTTCGCCGCGGCCACGCAGGCCTGGCTCGGCAGTGCGTCGCGGGCGCTGGCGCACGCCATCGTCAGCAGCACCGCGGTGCTCGATCTGGCCGATGTGGTGATGGACGGTTCGATGTCACGCGCGCTGCTCGACGCGCTGCTGGTGCAGACCCGCGCGGCGCTCGCGCAGTGCAACTGGGAAGGCCTGTGGTCGCCGCGGCTGCACGGCGGGCGGGCGGGGGCGCAGGCCTGTGCGCTCGGCGGCGCGATGCTGCCGCTGCACGCCAATTTCGCGCCGGACCATGATGTGTTTCTGAAGGCGGCCTGAGCCGCTCACCAACTCACAAGTTCGCCGAGGCGTGCAGGTCGCGCGGAAATCGCAGCGTGGTTGCTTGTGCGCCTGCGGGGCACGGCCCGTCGGAGTAGGCCGCATCGCCCTCGGGCATGACGCACTTGTGCACCTCGACGACGGCAGGCACGGCCTTGGCGGCGGGCGCTGCGGGGGCGATCACCGGGGCGTCGAATTTCGTGTTCGTCAGCGGGGCCGGTTCCGTGGATGCGCGGGTCACCGCATCCGGCAACGCGCGGTCAGTGGTCGACTTGTCGGGCTCGGCGGGCACGACGGCGGTGGTCAAGACCGCGGCGCGCGCCGCGCTCTCTTGCACCAGGTCTTTCAAGGTCACATAGAAGAGCGACATCGCCACCAATGCCACGCCCAGGCAAGGGGCCCAGTATCGCCGCGGGTCGGATGCAGGCGGGTGGGCCTGCGAGGTCAGCGCCGCGGCCATGCCAGGCCTCCGTTCTGCAATACGCCGGCCAGCTTCGCGATGCCGCCGGTGCCGCTCGCGGCCCGGCCGATCAGCGCGCCGCCGGCGGCGCCCGCGACGATCCGCATCAGGAACGACCGGCTGCGGCCCGCGGCCAGCAACAGCAGCACGCCGGCGCCGAGCACGACGAGGTGTTCGCCGGGGTAGTCGGCGCGCGCGGCATCCACTTGCTTGATCTTGTCGATCGTCTGTTCCAGGTCCATGGCTGAAGCTCCTTGTCGTGTTCAGCCGTTCTTACCGGCGCGCACCGGGCGCCGCTGTAGGCCGGCGCCATGCGCGGTGACGGAATCCGCCGCGAAAACGCCGTGGAGAAAGCCGCATCGCACGGGAAGCAGGGGTGCTCTCGATAATGCAACCCGCTTGTAGAGAACCCCACAGACGCAGAGAAGTAGAGAACCGCGAAATGAGTGCTACAGATTTTCTTTTCGCCCCCGAGGTGCAAAAGCTCTTGATGGTCGCCTACGCGGCGCCCGACCAACCCTTGTCTTCCAGCGAACTGGCCCATCGCTCGAAGCTCGATACGGCCGATGTGGAACGCACGCTGGAGCACCTCGTCGGCAGTGGCATCCTGAAGCGCCACAAGCCCAAGGCCGAGGAGGCCGAGACCTTCTCGATCGACCGCGCCTTCATCTTCCACGACGAGCTGCGCAACATCGCGCTCAAATCGTTCGCTGCGGCCGAGCCGGTCCGCGCGATGTTGCGCGGCAAGTTCAAGGCCTCGGTCGTGCGCGCCTTCGTGCTCGCAGAGGACGAAGACGGCACCCTGGAGCTGCTCGTCGTGCACGGCCAGTCGATTCCCGACGAAGCCACCCTGGCGGCCGCCTGCAAGAAGCTCTCGAAGAACATTCACCGTCACCTGAAGGTGCACGTCATCTCGAACGCGAAGTTCAACGGCCTCACGCCGCGCGACGCACTCATGCCGAAACCCGCGGCGCTCGAGATCGTCAAGCTCGGGGATACGAAGGCGCAGCTGCCGGTCGAGAAGGTCGGGCTCTTGCAAAGCGCCAGGAAGAAGCTGGCGACGCTGTCGCGGTCGTCAGCCTGAGCGCTTAGCTCTTATCCCGTGAGGCCAGCAGGTTCCGGGCCTCAGCCAGCAGCGGCTTCACGGCCTCGAAGGTCGCGGCGCTGGGGTTGATCACGCTGACCCAGTACATCTTTGCGTACACCGGGTGCGGCATGAGCCGGTCGAGCGCGGTGTAGTCGATGCCCGATGGCTCTGCGTCGCCGAACAGCGCGCGAAAGGTCTCCTTGCCCACACCCACGTTCAGACGAAACACGCCGGGGCGGTTCAGGTTCGAGGCGCTGTCGAAGTCGTTGTCCTTCGTGACGATCGTGGCAAAGGGGAACTTGTTGTCCGCGCCGTGGAAGAAGAAGGTGTTGTCGTCGGCCACTTCGAAATGGCCGCCGCCGAGCGTGTCGATGATGTGTTGGGTGATGTCGTCTTCGGTCATGGATTTGCGGATGTGGTCAAGGCTTCCAGCGGCGCAGGCCGAGCTCGTCGGCGAGTGCCTGGTAGGCCTTGATGCGCGCCTGCACGTAGTCATCGAGCGCGGCGCCGGTGAGCGCGAAAGGATAAAGGCTGTGCCGTTCGCGCAGCGCCGCATAGCCCGGCGCGGCCGTGGCCTCGGCGAAGGCCGTGGTCCATGCGCGCACGGCGGCGTCGGGCACGTTGGCGCTGAGGTACACGCCGCGCACGGTCGGCCAGACGATGTCCACGCCTTGCTCGCGCGCGGTGGGCACGCCCGCGAGCGCACCGCCCAGTCGCGTTTCCGACAGCACCGCGAGCAGTCGCACGGCCGCGCCGCCGGCGATGGCCTGCAGCGCCTCGGCCGCATCGCCCGGGAACGCATCGACATGCTTGCCCTGCAGCGCACCGAGCGCGTCGCCGCCGCCTTCGAAGGACACGAAGCGCATCGCCTTCGGTGCGCCGCCCGCCGCACGCACCAGCAGCGCGGCCTTCACCCAGTCCTGGCTGCCGACCGTGCCGCCCGCACCAAAGACGATGCGCGACGTGTCCTGGCGCAGCGCGGCGATCAGGTCCTGCAAACGCCGGTAGGGCGAGTCGCGGTGCACGGCGACCACGCCGTAGTCGGTGCCGAGCGTGGCGATCCAGCGCACGGCCGACGGCGGGTGCGGCCCGAAGCGGCCCTGCGCGAGGTTGAGCAGCGAGCCGCTCGAGAACGCGACCAGCGTGCCCGGCCCGCCGAGCTGGCCGCTCGCGATGCGGTCGAAGGCGACAGCGCCGATGCCGCCCGGCAGGTAGCGCTGCGCGAGCGGCGTGCGCGCGGGGCGCACGGCCTGCAGCGCGTCGCGCGCGAGTGCGCAGGTCAGCGCGAAACCGCCGCCGGCCTTGGCGGGAATCACGCATTCCGCCGGTCCTTCCGACGCATCGCCCGCTGCCGCCGTCGCATGCAGTGCGGCAGGCGCGAGCCACGCGGACAGCGCGCGCAACGCATGGCGACGGGTGAAAGCGAAGGGGCGTGGCATCGAAGAAGAAGGGCGGCGGTTCACCCCGCGGGACGGGGCCACCAGATGATGGCATGCAGGCCCGGCCCCGCGCCGCGCGCTTCGAGCCGCAGATCGCCACGGTGCCGCTGCGCGATGGCGCGCACGATCGCCAGGCCGAGCCCGAAGCCGCCGGCGCCCGCGCGCGTGCCGCGACGGAAGCGCTGGCCCAGCGTGGCGCGTTCTTCGTCGCTCAGGCCCGGGCCGTCGTCCTCCACATTGAGGCTCCAGCCCGCCGCATCGCCGGCCGCGAAGAGCGTGATGGTGCCCGCCACCGGCGTGTAGGTGATCGCGTTCGCCACGAGGTTGCTCAGCGCTTCGCGCAGCAGGCCGCGGTCGCCCACCGCGTGCAGGTCGGGGGAGGGCGCATGGATGCCCAGGTCGATGCCCAAGTCGATTCGTTTGGCGCGCGCCAGCGGCAGCAGGTCGACGGCCACCTCGCGCAGCAGTTCGGCGGTGTCGAATTCAGCGGGCTCCACCGCCACGGTGTCGCTGCGGCCCAGCGCCAGCAGCTGTTGCGCGCTGCGCGTGGCGCGGCCGATCTCGGCGCCCAGCGCGTCGAGGGCGGCGCGCACCTGCGCGGGGTCGTCTTCGCGCCGCGCGTAGTCGGCCTGCATCTGCAGCGTGGTCAGGTGCGTGCGCAGCTGGTGCGAGGCGTCGTCGAGAAACTGCCGCTGCTGCGCCACCAGCGCCTGCGTGCGCGCCATCTGCTGGTTCACGGCGGCGACCAGCGGGCGCACCTCGGCGGGCAGGTCGGTCTCGGCGATGCGGGTCAGGTCGTCGGGCGTGCGTGCCTGCACCTCGCGCGCCAGCCGTGACAACGGCCGCAGCGCCGCCGCCAGTGCCAGCGCGGTGCCGCACAGCAGCATCGCGAGAATCAGCCCGTCGCGCAGCGCCGCGCTGCGCACGAAGCGGCTTGTGAACTCCTGGCGCGAGCGCGTGCTCTCGCCGACCTGGATCAGCACGCTGCGCCCGGTGCTGCCGGACGGCGCGCGGTCGAGGTCGCGCCGGTAGGCCGCGAGCCGCACGGCCTCGCCGAAGTAGGTGGCGTCGTAGAAGGCCGGCACGCCCATCGCGGGCTCGACGGGCGGCGCTGGCAGGTCGGCGCTGCCCAGCTCCACGAGCCCATCGGAGGTCGCGACGCGAAAGAACACCTGTCCGCTGGCCGTGAGCTCGAAGAACTCGAACATCGTGTACGGCAGCTCGACCGACAGCCCGCCCGAGGCCGTGGAGATGTTCGCGTCGATCGACTTGAGCGCGCCGAGCAGCGAGCGGTCATACGCCGCATTGGCGGCGGCCAGCGCATCGTGCCGCGTCATCCACAGCTCGATGCCCGTCACCAGCAGCAGGGCGGGGAACAGCAACAGCGCGAGCCGCTGCCACAGGCTGGTGCGGCGCAGGCGATCGGTGAAGCGGCGCAGCGCGCTCACTCAGTCCGCTTCCAGCACGTAGCCGAGACCGCGCAAGGTGACGATGCGCACGCCGCTGCCGTCGAGCCGCTTGCGCAGCCGGTAGACCAGCACCTCGACCGCTTCGAGATGCACCTCGTCGTCGTCGGAGAACACGCGGTCGAGGATCTGCTGCTTCGACAGCGGCTCGCCGCTGCGCTGCACCAGCGCGCGCAGCACGGCCTGTTCGCGCGGTGACAGGGCGAGCGCCTCGCCGCCCAGCGTGAACTGCCGGCGTGCGCCGTCGTACACCAGCGGCCCGCAGGCCAGGCGCGGATGCTCCACGCCGCGCGCGCGGCGCACCAGCGCATGCAGCCGGGCCTCGAGCTCGGCCAGCGCAAAGGGCTTGGCAAGGAAATCGTCGGCACCTGCGTTGAGGGACGCGACACGCTCGTTCAGCGAATCGCGCGCCGTGAGGATCAGCGCCGGCAGCCGCTGGTCGCGTTCGCGCAGCCGCTGCAGCACCGTGTGGCCGTCCATGCCGGGCAGGCCAAGGTCGAGTACCAGCGCGTCGTGGTCGCGCTGCTGCAAGGCCCGGTCGGCCAGCCGGCCGTCGTCCACCCATTCGACCTGGATGCCCGCATGCTCCAGCGCCTTGCAGAGCCAGGTGCCCAGGGTGTGTTCGTCTTCGGCCAGCAGGATGCGCATGGCGCCGATGCTAGTACGCCGCCCCGGAAATTCCGAAACACGAAAGCGCGTCTTCGCACCGATGGCGGCGTTGCAAATCCTCGCGATACCTACGGGTATCGCTGCGGTTTGCGCCTTGCCCTCGGCGCGAATCCATCGCTTTCGTCATGTTTCGAAATCTCCGGGGCGGCGTACCAAGCCTGCCTGCCTCAATCCGGCTTGATGCTTGCCCTTGCGATCACCTTCTGCCAGCGGTTCTGTTCGGCGGTGATGAACTGCGCGAACTGCTCGGGCGTGCCGCCCACGGCCTCGGCCGCATCGGCGGTGAGCCGCTGTATCGAGTCGGGCGACTTCACGGCCTTCATGGTCTCGGTCGAGAGCTTGGTCATCTGCGCGGGCGTGATGCTGGCCGGCGCGAGCATGCCGTACCACTGCGTCATCTCGAAGCCGGGGAAGCCTTGCTCGGCCACGGTGGGCACGTCGGGCAGTTGGGCGAGGCGCTTGGCCGAGCCGGTCGCGATGCAGCGCACCTTGCCGGCCTTGATGAACGGAATGATCGCCGCCGCGCCGATGGCCGAGGCGTCGAGCCGGCCCGAGAGCAGGTCGGTCACCATCGGGCCGGTGCCGCGGTAGGGCACGTGCAGCATGAAGACCTCGGCGGTCATCTTCAGGTACTCGAAGGCCAGGTGGCCGGCGCTGCCGTTGCCGGCCGAGCCGTAGCTCAGCTTGCCGGGCTTGCTCTTGGCATAGGCGATGAATTCCTTGAGGTTCTTCGCCGGCACGTCGGGGTGCACCACGTACAGGCTGGGCACCTTGGCCAGCAGGCTCACGGGCTTGAAGTCCTTGTTCGCGTCGTAGGGCAGCTTGGCGAAGATGTACGGGTTCACGGCCAGCGTGCCGATGTGGCCGAGGATCAGCGTGTGCTGGTCGGTGGCGCGCGCGACTTCGCTCATGGCGATGTTGCCGGCCGCGCCGGGTTTGTTGTCGACGAACACGCTCTGGCCCAGGGTGCGCGACAGCTCGGCGGCTGTGGAACGCGCCACGATTTCCGAGCTGCCACCCGGTGCGAAGGGCACGACGAAACGCACCGACTTGCTGGGCCAAGCGTCCTGCGCAAAGGCCATCGAAGGCAGCAGGCCGCCGAGGGTGAGGGCGCCGCCGGCTTGCAGCCAGTGGCGGCGGGTGTGGGCGTCGGTGGGGAAGCGATCGGACATGGCTTGTCTCCAGTGTTTTTTGGATAAGAGCCCGCATCCTGCCGGGCGGATGCTGTCGGAATGCTGTCAGTGCCTCTCTGGATGCAGCCCGATGGCCGAACGGGATGGCATCGCGCCGCCGGTCGCGGACGCAACGACTGGCGTGGGCTTCGGAATGTTGTGGCTTCCAGACACTTCCTCGCCTTCCCTTCGGTCCTTCGCTGATTTCTCGCATCTACGGAGACCTCGGATTCATCGGCTGGATAACATTGATTTACAAAATTGGAGGAGAGACCTGTGAACCACATCTACCGCGTGATCTTCGACCGTCGGCTGGGCCGGTTTCGCGTTGCATCGGAACTGGCGAAGGGCTGCGGCAAGGGCAGCGGCACGGCGACAGTGGTGGGCGCTGCGCTCGCGTTTTTCGCGACCAGCTTCTTCCCGGCGCAGGCGGGATGCACGGTTGCATCCAACGACGTGACCTGCGACGGCGCCGCCCCCCTGCTGGCGCCGGACTATGCGAACGGCGCCAGCAACCTGAACGTGGCGGTGAACGCCGGGGCGACCGTCGGCGTGCTGCCGGGTGGAAGCGGCAGCGCAATGACGCTGACAGGTTCCGACATCAAGCTCACGAACAACGGCCAGATCGATCCGCTGCTGTTCGGCAACGGCACCGCGAACCTGTCCACGGGCGTTGTGATGGGCAACGGCGGGGCCAGTACGGCCACCGTCATCAACAACGGGACGATCAGTGGCACCAGGGATGCGTCCGTCGGCCTGGCCGGCCTGGCGCTCGCGCTGCAGAACGGCGGCGGCGGCATCACGACGATCACCAACAACGGAACGATGACCACCGGGGCTATCGCCAAAGCGACACTGGCCGAGGCCGATGCAGCGGTGGTCGCCGTCTATGGTGGCGGCCAGATCAACATGGTGAACACCGGCACGATCACCGGCCGCATCGCGTTCGAGAGCCCGACTTCCAGCGGCAACAGTTTCACCAACGCGGGCACGATCAACGGCAGCGTTTCGCTCGGCACCGGGGCGCGCAACGACACCTTCATCGCGGCCACAGGCTCGTCCATCAACGGCGGACCGAGCCTGGTGCCGGCCACTGTGGTGGCGGCGCCGTCGGGCGGCACGCTGAATTTCGCGGCCGCCGGCACCGTCGATGCGGGCGTTGGTGGCACCGACACGCTGGTGCTGCGCAACGCCGGCGGTGGTGCTGCCTCGGGCGAGATCAAGGCCGCGCAGTACCTGAACTTCGAGAACCTCCAGGTCAACAGCGGCACCTGGACCCTGAACGGCCCGGTGGTCAGCGGCAGCGCCCTGCTCAACGGCGGCGTCGCGATCTTCGATGACGCAGGCGCCTTCGGCACCGGCACGCTGATGGGCAACGGCGGCGCGATCCAGGCCGCGGCGAACGGCCTCACGCTGGCCCAGAACGTGAACCTTGTCGGCAACCTGACCGTGCAGGGCAACAACAACTTCACGTTGGGCGGCACCGTCAGCGGCATCGGTGGCCTCATCAAGAACGGCGCCGGCACGCTCACGCTGAGCGGCAACAACAACTACGGCGGCACGACGCTGCAGGGCGGTACGCTGGACGTGGGCAGCAACCTCGCCCTGGGTCTTGGCGCACTCGCAGTGACCGGCAACGCGAACCTGCGCGCCAGCGTGACGGGCACCGTGGTGGGCAATGCCCTGACGTTGAGCGCCGGCACGACGCTCAACGTCAGTGGCACGAATCCGCTGGCGCTGACCGGCACGATCGACGGCGGCGGCGCGCTCGCGCTCAGCGGCCTGGGAGCGGTGGCGCTGACTGGCGCCAACACCTACAGCGGCGGCACGAACGTCTCGGGCACCACGCTCGCAGTCATCAACGCGAGCGGCAGCGCCACCGGCAGCGGCGCTGTGGTGGTGCAGTCGAGCGGGACGCTCACCGGCAGCGGCAGCATTGCCGGCACGGTGGGCGTGGGCACGGGCTTGCTGTCGCCGGGCAATGGCGCTGCAGGCACGCTGACCGTCGGCGGACTGAGGCTCGGCGCCAACTCCGTTCTGAACTACGAGCTCGGTCAAGCTGGCGTGGCGGGCGGCGCGCTCAACGACCTGATCCGTGTCAACGGCGATCTGCGGCTCGACGGCACGCTCATCGTGGCGCAGTCCGCGGGCGGCCAGTTCGGTGCCGGCCTGTACCGGTTGATCGACTACACCGGCACGCTGACCGACAACGGCCTGAACGTCGGCCTTGCACCGACGGATACGAAGAACCTGCAGGTGCAGACCAGCATTGCCAATCAAGTCAACCTGGTCCACACCGGCGGCGCGACACTCACCCTGTGGGACGGCGGCGACTCCGCGAACTTCAACGACGGCAAGATCGCGGGCGGCAGCGGTACCTGGCGCGCGGGCGGCTCGACCGCCAGCTGGACCGGCGTGGACGGCAAGCTCAATGTGGGCTGGCAGCAGGACGGCATCGCGGTCTTCGGCGGCAAGGCCGGCATCGTCACGGTGGACAACCAGAGCGCGGGCGGTCCGGTGCGCATGGGCGGCGCGCAGTTCGCGGTCGACGGCTATGTGGTCAATGGCGATCCGCTCACGATCAACACAGCGAACACCACGGTACGCGTGGGCGATGGCGGCCCCGCGAGCGCGGGCATGACCGCCACCATCAACGCGGCCATCGGCGGCACGGGCGGACTGGTCAAGGACGAGGGCGGTACGCTGGTGCTGACCGGCAGCAACAGCTACAGCGGCGGCACGACGGTCAAGGGCGGCATCCTGCAGATCTCGGGCGACACCAACCTCGGCGTGTTCGGCACGGGCTTGGCGCTGGACGGCGGCACCCTGCGCATCGCCACGGGTTCCGCGCCGTTCTTCAGCATGCGCAACGTCGCGCTCGGCGCTGGCGGCGGCACCCTCGACCTGGGCAACAACTTCTTCGGCGTGGGCGGCGCCATCACCGGTGGCGGTTCGCTCACCGTCACCGGCAAGGGCGGCTCACTGAGCCTCATGGCGGCCAACAACTACAGCGGCGGCACGGTGTTGCAGGACGGCGTGAGCATCTTCACGACCGTGACCGGCGTGCTCGGCAGCGGTGCGGTGCAGCAGCAGGGCATCGGCTCGCAGTTGATCTTCAGCGACAAGGCGAGCGCCGGCGGCAACGCGTACACGGTGGGCCGCGCCGCAGGCGCGGACAGCGGCAACATGCTGTCGTTTGCCCAGAGCGCCACGGCCGCTTCCTCCAAGATCACGCTCAATGGCGCGACCTGGCAGATGGCCGGAGCGAACGCGTTGCAGTTCGGCGGCAGTTCGAGTGCCGGTGCATCGACCATCACCAACGCGGGCGGGGCGATCAACTTCTTCGAGAGCGCCAGCGCCGGGACGGCGACGATCACCAACGGAAGCAAGAGCCTGTTGGCCTTCGGCCAGACGTCCACAGCCGGCAGTGCGCAGATCGTCAACACGGCCGGCGGCCTGGTGCGCTTCGTCGATGGCGCGACGGGCACGAATGCCTCGGTCGCCAACGCCGCAGGCGCCACGCTCGATGTGTCGGGCGCGACGGGCAAGTCCGCTGTGGAGCTCGGTGCGGTTTCGGGCGGCGGCGCCGTGGTCCTGGGCGCCACGCGACTCTCGCTCGGCGGGCTGGGCCACAGCGACACGATCTCGGGCACCGTCAGCGACAAGGGCAGCATCTTCTCGCAGCCGGGCTCGGGCACGGGCGGCTCGATCGTCAAGGTCGGTGCTGGCACGCTCGCGTTGAGCGGTGCCAATACCTATACCGGCGGCACCACCATTGCAGCCGGCACGCTGAGCGTGAACAACGTGAGCGGCAGTGCGACCGGCAGCGGCGCGGTGCGGGTGTTCGGCGGCGGGGCGCTCGCAGGCAGCGGCAGCATCGCGGGCGCGGTCACCGTCGACAAGGACGGCGTGCTGTCGGCCGGCAATGGCGGCGCAGGCACCCTGACGCTCGGCAGCTTGAGCCTCTACGAGGGCGCGGTACTCAACTACGACCTTGGCCAGGCCGGCACCGCCGGCGGTTTGCTCAACGACCTGATCAAGGTCAACGGCGACCTGCGGCTCGACGGCACGCTCAACGTGGCGCAGTCCAAGGGCGGCACGTTCGGCGCGGGCATCTACCGCCTGATCGACTACACCGGCACGCTTGCCAACAACGGCCTGGACATCGGCAGCACGCCGGTCGCGGCCACGGACCTTCAGGTGCAGACCGCGGTGGCCCAGCAGGTCAACCTGGTCAACCGTGCGGGCCTCGAGCTGAAATTCTGGGACGGCGGCGACGCCGGCAAGTACAACGACGGCAAGATCGCCGGCGGCGCGGGCACCTGGCGCGTGGGCGTGCCCGGCGACGGCTGGACCGGCACCGACGGCAAGATCAACGCGGCGTGGGCGCAGGACCAGCTCGCGGTGTTCGGCGGCACGGGCGGCACCGTCAATGTCAGTAACGCGGGCGGCACGGTGCGCATCACCGGCGCGCAGTTCGCGGCCGATGGCTATGTGGTGCAGGGCGATGCGATTGAGCTCGGCGCCTCGGGCACGGTGGTGCGCGTGGGCGATGGCTCGGGCACCGACACCGCGCGCAGCGCGACGATGAATGTCGCGCTCACCGGCACGGGCGGCCTGGTCAAGGACGACGTGGGCACGCTGGTGCTGCGCGGCACCAGCAGCTACACCGGCGGCACCACCGTCAAGGCCGGCGTGCTGGTGGGCGACACGACGAGCCTGCGGGGCAACATCGTCAACAACGCCGAGGTCGTCTTCGACCCGAACCTGTTCGTCGTCGGTTCCTATGACGGTGCGATGAGCGGCAGCGGCCGGCTGCGCAAGATCGGCGGCGGCATTCTGCTGCTGGGCAGCGCGAACACCTACACGGGCGGCACCTTCGTCGACGCCGGTTTGCTCTCCACCGATGTCACCGGCGCCCTGGGCAGCGGCCCGGTGAGCGTCGCGGCCCCCGGCAGGTTGTTGTTCGGCATCAACGCCGATGCGGGCGGCGCGGCCATCTACAACCTGGGCTCGGTGCGCTTCCAGACAAAGGCAAGCGCCGGCACCTCGACCATCACCAACGCCGCGGGCGGGGTGCTGGACTTTGCCGACTACGCCTCGGCCGACAAGGCCACGGTGATCAACCAGGCCGGCGCGCAGGTGCGCATCGATCAGGCGGTCGCTGGCGTGAGCTTCGGTTCGCTCAGCGGCGCAGGCGAGCTGGTGCTCGGCGGCAGCGCACTCACGCTCGGCGGCAGCGGCGGCGACAGCACCTTGTCGGGCACGATCAGCGGCACCGGCGGCGCCGGCGGTTCGATCGTCAAGGTGGGCGGCGGCACGCTCACGCTGTCGGGTGCCAACACCTACGCCGGCGGCACCCAGGTGACGGCCGGCACGTTGAGCGTGAACAACAAGAGCGGCAGCGCCACGGGCACGGGCACCGTGCAGGTGCGGTCGGGCGCCACGCTCGCGGGCAGCGGCACGATCGCGGGTGCGGTCTTCGTCGTCGACGGCGGCATCCTCGCCGCGGGCAACAGCCCCGGCACGCTGACGCTCGGTGCGCTCGCACTGGGCGGCGGCGCCACGCTGAACTACGAACTCGGCCAGGCCGGCGTGCCCGGCGGCGCGCTCAACGACCTGATCGATGTCACGGGCAATCTGCAGCTGAATGGCACGCTGAACATCGCGCAGTCGGCCGGCGGCACTTTCGGGCCAGGGCTGTATCGCCTCATGAGTTACGGCGGCACGCTGACCGACTTCGGCCTGGACATCGGCACCGTACCGGCCGGCGCCAAGCTGGCCGACCTGCAGGTGCAGGCCTCTGTGGCGAACCAGGTCAACCTGGTCAACCGCGCGGGCCTGTCGCTCAACTTCTGGGACGGCGGCGACAGCACCAAGTACAACGACAACCAGCTGGCCGGCGGCAGCGGGACCTGGCGCGTGGGCAGTCCGGGCGATGGCTGGACCGACATGGACGGCAAGCTCAACGCCAACTGGGCACAGAGCCAGTTCGCGGTGTTCGGCGGCAAGGCCGGCACCGTGACGGTCGATGGCGGCGGCGGCGCGGTGCGCATCGCCGGTGCGCAGTTCGCGGTCGACGGCTACGTGGTGCAGGGCGACGGCCTTACGCTGGACAACGCCAACGCGCTGGTGCGTGTGGGCGACAACACGGCCGCGGGCGTGAACATGACCGCGACGATGAATGTCGCGCTCTCGGGCGCGGGCGGCATCTCGAAGGAAGATGCGGGCCGGCTGATCCTCGGGGGTCTCAACACCTACACCGGTGGCACCACCGTCAAGGGCGGCGTGCTGCAGGGCAGCGCCACCAGCCTGCAGGGCAACATCGTCAACAACGCCGAGGTCGCGTTCGATCAGGACAAGACCGCCGGCATCTACGCCGGCGCGATGAGCGGCACCGGCAAGCTGCGCAAGATCGGCGCCGGCACGCTGACGCTGGCCAGTGCCAACAGCTACAGCGGCGGCACGCTGGTCGATGCGGGCACGCTCGCCACCGAGACCAGCGGCGCGCTGGGCACGGGCGCGGTCGGCATCGCCTCGGGCGCGGCGCTGCAGTTCGGCGGCAAGGCCGACGCGGGCACGCTGGTCATTGCCAACCAGGGCACGCTGCGGCTGCAGGACGGCGCGAATGCCGCCGGCGCCACGGTGACCAATGCGGTCGGCGCGCAGGTGCGCATCGACCTGGCCACCACCGGCACGAGCATCGGCTCGCTCGGCGGCGCGGGCGATGTGGTGCTCGGCGCCAAGGCGCTGACCACCGGTGCAGTCGGCAGCGACAACACGATCTCGGGCGCCATCAGCGGCGCCGGCGGTTCGCTGGTCAAGGTGGGTGCAGGCACGCTCACGCTCGCAGGCACGGCCAGCTACAGCGGCGAGACCCGCGTTGTTGCGGGCACCCTCAAGGCCGGCGCGGCCAACGCCCTCAGCGCAGCGTCGAGCGGCGTGGTGGCCAGCGGCGCCACGCTCGATTTGGCGGGCTTCAGCCAGAAGATGGCAGGCCTGAACAACGCAGGCACCGTCTCGCTGCTGGGCAGCACGCCCGGCACCACGCTCACGCTGACCGGCCCCTACGTCGGCAGCAACGGTGTACTGCGCCTGGCCGCGAAACTGGACAACCCCGGCACCGCCGACCGCCTCGTGCTCGATGGTGCTGCCGCCAGCGCGAGTGGACGCACGACGGTGCAGATTTCCAACCTCGGCGGCCTGGGCGCACGCACCAGCGGCGCGGGCATCGAGCTCATCAGCGCGCGCAACGGCGCGACCACCACCGCGCAGACCACCAAGGACGCCTTCGCGCTCTCGGGCGGCCATGTCGATGCCGGTGCCTTCGAGTACCGGCTGTACGCGGGCGACGCCAGCGGCGGCGGCGAGAACTGGTACCTGCGCACCGAGGCCGAACCGGGCACGCCGGGCACGGGCACTCCGGGCACTTCCGGCGGTGCCGGGTTGCCGACCTACCGCGCTGAGGCCTCGCTGTTCGCGGCGCTGCCCCACCAGCTGCGCCAAGGCAACCTGGGCATGCTCGCGAGCCTGAGCCAACGCATCGGCGACGACGACGTGCGCGGCGGCGCGGGAGCAACGCAGGGCACCGACAGCAACAACCGCCGCGCCTGGGGCCGGCTGATCTCCACCGACATGGACATCCGCCAGGGCGGCACCGTCTCGCCGCACAGCGAGGGCCGTCTGACCGGGCTGCAGGCCGGCACCGACCTGTGGGCCAACCCGGACTGGCGCGCGGGCATCTACGTGGGCCAGTTCGAAGGTAGCACCCGCACCAGCGGCTTCAGCAGCGGCCTCCTGAACACCGCCGCGGGCAGCAACGACCTGCGCAGCCAGTACCTGGGCCTCTACGGAACCTTCACCACCGCGGATGGCTTCTATGCCGATGCGGTGCTGCAGGCCGGCCGCCACCGCTACACGGTGCAGCCGTTCCTGAGTGCGGGCGTCTCGGGCAAGGGCAACAGCTTCCTGGCATCGATCGAAGTAGGCAAGGCCTTCGCGATCGGCGCGGGCGGCTGGTCGGTGGAACCGCAACTGCAGCTGATCCACCAACGGCTGCGGCTTGACGATGTGTCCATCCCGGGCGCACTCGTGCAGCAGGATGCGGACAGCGGCTGGATCGGCCGGGCGGGCGTTCGCATCAAGGGCAGCTTCGCGACCGGCGCCGGCACGCTGCAGCCCTATGCGCGCCTGAACGTCTATCGCAGCGCCAAGGGCAACGACGTCGCGCGCTTCGTGAACCCGGCGGCGATCACGCCCGTCGGCGCACCCATCGGCGGCACGAGCACCGAGCTGGCCGCGGGCTTCACGCTGGCGGTGAGCCAGCGCACCAGCCTCTACGGCGAACTCGGCAAGCAGTGGGCCGCAGGCGGCGAGGCGCGGGTGGGCAGCTCCATCAATGCGGCGGCGGGCGTGCGGGTGAAGTGGTGAAGTGAGGCGGCACGGCGGGACTGCCTGTCGCGGCTGCTTCGAAAGAAAGCGCCGGCACGGCCGACGCGCCGCCGATTCAGCTCAGATCAGATCAGATCAGGTTGCGCATCGCCTGCGCCGTCTCGCGCAGCACCGGCAGCACGCGCGCCACCGCGTCTTCCGAACTCTCGTGCCCCATCGGCATCGTGATGTTCAGCGCGCCCACCAGCGTGCCGTGGCGGTCGCGCAGCGGCACGGCGATGCCGCGGGAGTTCAGGTCGAGCTGCTGCTCCGACAGCGCCCAGCCCTGGGCGCGGATGCGCGCCAGCTCGAGCTTCATGCGCTCCATGCTCGCGATGGTGTGCGAGGTGAATACCGTCAGCTGCCGCATCGCCAGCCACTCGTTCAGCTCGGCATCGCTGCGCAGCGCCAGCATCAGCATGCCCGAGGCCGTCACCTGCGCCGGCACGCGCGCGCCGAGCACGTAGCCGGTGCTCATGCTGCGGTTGGGGCCGTTGCGGGCGATGTAGACCACCTCGTCGCCGTCCATCACGCTGAGATAAGCGATCTCGTTGGTGCCGGCCGCCACGCGCTGCAGAAAGGGCTGCACCACGCGCGGCAAGCGGGCCGATTCGAGGTACGACTGCCCCAGCCGCAGCACGCGCGGCGTGAGCCAGAACAGCTTGCCGTCGCTCGCCACGTAGCCCATGTGCTGCAGGGTGAGCAGATAGCGCCGCGCGGCGGTGCGGGTCATGTTCGTGCGCTGGCCGGCCTGGCTGGCGGTGAGGCGCGGGTTGGCGTCGTCGAAGGCTTCGATGATGCTCACGCCGCGTTCCAGCCCGGCGATCCAGTCGCGCTTGTCCAGGCCGGCGGGCGGCGTCGAGTCGTCGGGGCTGGTGGGGGTCATGGGCGGAAGTGTGCCCGGGTCCGGCCCGGCGACGGGGCCCGAATGACTAAGTGAAAACCCGTAATTTGATCGATTGACGAACTTTAAAGATCGATCATCGAACGTTTGGTGGCTCGTGTGCCAGCACGCCGCTCGCGAAGGGACTATAAAGCCCGCTGTTCCGCCCCGAAACGAGCGATTGACGAACGGAAGCACGCCCATGAGCCCATTCATCACTGGCAGCACCCAGGCCTACCTCATCCCCGGCGACCCCGTCCGCAATGTGCGCCTGCCGCGCATGTTCAACGCGGCCTTCGCGCGCTACGGCATCGACGCGGTGTTGGTGCCCATGCAGGTGCCGGTGCGCGACTTCGCGGTGTTCATGAAGTCGGCCTTCCTGGCGCGCAACGTGCGCGGCATGGTGATCGCGCCGCCGCACAAGCCGCGTGTGGTCGACCTGCTCGACGGCTGCGGCCTGTTCGGTCGCGTGGCGGGCTCGGTCAACGTGGTGCGCCGCACCGAGGGCGACCAGCTCGAGGGCGACCTGTTCGACGGCGAAGGCCTGATCGGCGCGCTCGACCGCTGCAATGTGCCGTTCCGCGGCAAGCGCGTGCTGATCCTCGGCGCGGGCGTGAGCGCCGCGGCCATCGGCGTGGCGCTGGCCGAAGGCGGCACGGTGAACGGCGCGGAGCACATCGCCTTCTTCGACACCGCCTCCGGCAAGGCCGCGGGCGTGGCCGCCAAGCTCGACGCCTTCTTCGATGCGACCGTGGTCGCGGTCGACAGCAACGCGCCCGAGGGCTACGACCTGGTCATCAACGCCACGCCGCTCGGCCTGGCCGAAGACGACGCGCTGCCGCTCGACGTGGCGCGCATGGCGCCGCACGCGGCGCTGTTCGACATCCTGCTGCGCAACCAGCCCACGCCGCTGGTGCGCGCAGCGCGTGCGCGCGGGCTCAATGCGCAGGCCGGCTTCGAGATGCTGGTGCAGCAGATGCCGCATTACTTTCGCTACTTCGGCCACCTCGACGCGGCGGATGCGATGCAGGCCGATGCCGACTTTCTGCGCGAGCTCATCTACCCGCCGGCGATGCACGCCGAGATCGCAACGCCGTTGCGCTATCAGTCTCCGAGCGTGGCATAGATGACTCACCCCCAGGCTTCGCGCACTTCGTGTCGCTTCTCCAACCCCCTTGCAGGGGGCAACGCCTGCGGCCCGGCAAAGCCGGTTCCGCGGCATTCCACGAACAGACAAACATCCCCGCGCCCGCGGCAAAAAGTGATCTCCCCATGATCTCCGGCAAGACCACGCTCATCGCCCACATCGGCTATCCCACCGAAGCCTTCAAGGCGCCGATGATCTACAACCCCTGGTTCGACAAGCAGGGCATCGACGCGGTGGTGGTGCCCATGGGCGTGAAGCCCGAGGACTACGCGGTGTCGCTCGCGCAGATCTTCAAGTTCTCGAACCTGCGCGGTGCGTTGGTCACGATGCCGCACAAGGTCACGACGATGTCGCTGGTCGACGAGGTCACGCCCACCGCGCGCGTCGCGGGCGCCTGCAACGCCGTGCTCAAGCGGCCCGACGGCAGCCTGTTGGGCGACCAGTTCGACGGCACGGGTTTCGTGCGCGGCGTGGAGCGCAAGGGGCGCCTGTTCAAGGGCACGCGGGTGCTGGTGTCGGGCACGGGCGGTGTCGGGTCGGCCATTGCGGCATCGATCGCGGCAGCCGGCGCGGCCGAGCTGATGCTGTTCGACATGAGCGACGCCTCCGCGCAGGCACTGGCCGCGCGGCTGCGCGAACACTACCCGCAGATGAAGGTCGCCACGGGATCGAAGGACCCGGCCGGCTTCGACATCGTCGTCAACGCCACGCCGCTGGGCATGAAGGACACCGACCCGCTGCCGTTCGACGTGGACCGCATCGCCCCCGACACCTTCGTCGGCGAGGTCGTCATGAAGACCGAATACACGCCGCTGCTGCAGGCCGCCAAGGCCAAGGGCTGCCAGGTGCAGGTCGGCACCGACATGCTGTTCGAAATGATCCCGGCCTACCTCGAGTTCTTCGGCTTCGGCACTGCGTCCCCCGAAGAACTGCGCGCCGTGGCGCAACTGAAATACTAGAAACATCGGAACACGCATGAGCATTTTTGAAGGCTTCCTTTCCACCTCCGAAACGCTGGGCGCCTTCAGCGACCGCGCCTTCGTCGACGCCATGCTGCGCTTCGAGGCCGCGCTCGCGCGCGCGCAGGCGGCCGAGGGGCTGATTCCCGACAGCGCCGCGCATTCGATCGTCAGCAGCTGCAAGGTCGAGCTGTTCGATGTGGCCAAGATCGTGCGCGAGAGCGGGCGCGCGGGCAGCGTCGCCATCCCGCTGGTGAAGGCGCTGCGCGAAGCGGTGGGCCTGTTCAATGCCGAAGCTGCGCCCTTCGTGCACTTCGGCAGCACGAGCCAGGACGTGATCGACAGCGCGATG
This sequence comes from Variovorax sp. RO1, assembly GCF_002849325.1. NCBI lineage: Bacteria > Pseudomonadati > Pseudomonadota > Betaproteobacteria > Burkholderiales > Comamonadaceae > Variovorax > Variovorax sp. RO1. Next base: position 187,922 of record NZ_PKMT01000009.1, on the reverse strand, counting down.
GCGCTGGTCACGCGCGAGGCCGTTGCGCTCGTCGAAGCCGACCTCGCCAAGGCCGCCGATGCGTTGCTGCGACTGGCCGTGCAGCACGCCGAGACACCGATGCTCGCGCGCACGCTGATGCAGCCGGCCTCGGTCACGAGCTTCGGCTTCAAGTGCGCCGGCTGGGCCGCGCCGCTGGTGCGCAGCCGCACCCGCCTGCGCGCCGCCGCGAAGCACGCGTTGCAGCTGCAGCTCGGCGGTGCCGTCGGCACGCTGGCGCAGATGAAGGGGCAGGGCGCCGCGGTGCGCCAGCGCATGGCCAAGGAACTCGGCCTGGGCGACCCCGGCGCGACGTGGCATACGCAGCGCGACGAATGGGTCGCGCTCGGTTGCGAACTCGGCCTGATGACGGGCAGCCTCGGCAAGGTCGCGGTCGACATCTCGCTGCTCGGCCAGTACGAAGTGGCCGAGGTCGCCGAGCCCAGCGAACCCGGACGCGGCGGCTCGTCGGCGATGCCGCACAAGCGCAACCCCGTGGCCTCGATGGTCGCCATTGCCGCCGCGCACCGCGCGCCGCAGCGCGTGGCCGCGTTGCTCGGCGCGATGCCGCAACAGCACGAACGCGCGCTCGGCGCCTGGCAGGCCGAGCTGGCCGAATGGCCGCAGCTGTTGATGTCGGCGCATGGCAGCGTGCGCGCCATGGCCGGCGCCTTGCCCGGTCTGCAGGTTGATGCGGCGCGCATGCGCGCCAACATCGACCGGCTGCGTGCCGAGCTGCCGCGCGACGCGGCCGACGAATGGTTCGACCCCGCGCTCGCCGTGAACGCCGGGCAAACCGCTGTGGCAGAGGTGAAAGCCCTGCAAGCCCAACTCTCATCCGACAAGGAACTCTCGCAATGACCGCCCCCGACGACACCCCGAGCAACCCCTACGAAGACGGGCTCGTCAACCGCCGCCGCGTGCTCGGCGACGCGTGGGTCGACAAGTCGCTCGCCAACCGCAACGGCTTCAACGCCGAGTTCCAGGAACTCATCACGCGCCACGCGTGGAACGACATCTGGGGCCGCCCCGCGCTGGGCGACAAGACGCGCCGCTTCATGGTGCTGTCGATGATGCTGGGCATCCATGCCTACGAAGAATTCGCGATGCATGTGCGCGCCGCGCTCGACGGCCCGCCCGAGTCGCGCCTCACGCCCGACGAGATCAAGGAAGTGATCATGATGGCCGCCATCTACTGCGGCGTGCCGGTGGCCAACCATGCGTTCGGCATCGCGACGAACATCCTGCGCGAGAAGGGCCTGCTGCCCGCAACGCTCGCTTCATCCGCTCCGTCCGCGGCGCAGTGAACGCGCCGGTCGCCCCGAAGAAGGGCCGGTTCGACGTCAGTTTCACCTTGCTGCTGCCGCTGCTGCTGGCCGCGCAACCGGTCGCCACCGACAGCTATCTGCCCGCGCTCCCCGCCATCGCGAAGGAGCTGGGCTCGGCCAGCACCAGCCTCACGCTGTTCGTGCTGGCCTTCGGCTTTGCGCAGCTGCTGTGCGGCCCACTGGCCGACCGCTTCGGCCGCCGGCCGGTGCTGCTCGCGGGGCTGGCCTGTTATGTGGTCGCGGCTTTCGGCGGTGCCTTTGCGGGCAGCGTGGCGGTGCTTGCAGGCTGGCGCACGCTGCAGGGTTTTTCGATGGCGGCGATTCTCGTGTGCTCACGCGCCGCGGTGCGCGACCTGTATCCGGCGCACGAGGGCCCGCACGTCATGGCGCGGGGCCTCACGGGCCTGGGCATGGTCGGGCTGGTGGCGCCGCTGTTGGGCGCCTGGCTGGTGCAAGGTGCAGGCTGGCGCTGGGTGATGGTCGTGATGGCGGTCTACGCAGCGGTGCTGTTCGCGCTGTGCTGGCGCTCGTTCGATGAAACGCGTCGACCGATGACGGGCGAATCGTCCGCACCGCGCGGCAGCACGCGCGCGGTGTTCGCGAGCCGCTCGTTCCGCGCCTGGGCCTCGGTGGCGGCGACCACCTATGGCGGGCTGTTCTGCTTCCTGCTGCTCTCGCCGATGGTCTACATCGGCTACCTCGGCTGGTCGCCTGCGTGGTACGGCTGGATTCCGGCCGGCGGCTCGCTGGTCTACATCTTCAGCACCACGATGTGCCGCAGCCTGCTGCGCCGTTTCGGGCCGATGCGCACCGTGCGGCTGGGCGCAGTGCTGAGCATCACGGGCGCCGTCATCCAGGCGCTGGGCTGCTGGCTGCTGCCGCACAGCGCCGTGCCGCTGCTGGCGGGCCACGCCGTGTACTGCCTCGGCCACGGCATCCACCAGCCCTGCGGGCAGGCCGGCGCCGTGGGCGACCTGCCGCACCTGGCAGGGCGCGCCGTGTCGTGGTCCGGTTTCGGCATGATGATGGTCGCGTTCTGCGTGGGGCAGGTCGCCGCGCTGTTTGTCGACACCAGTTTTTCTTACGGCGCCTGGCCGATGGTCGTGCCGATGCTGATGGCCGGCGTCGTGCTGCTGGCCATCGCGTTCCTGTGGCTGCCGCGTCTCTCGCAACCTGCTTCTCCATCCTCCCCAAAGAAGGACTCCACTCCATGACCACTTCCACCCCCCGCCTGAATGTCGTGCGCGAAGGCGAAGGCCCCTTCGTCGTGCTCAGCCATGCGCTCGGCTGTGACCTGCACATGTGGGACGGCGTGGCCGCGCAGCTCGCGCGCGCCCACACGGTGATCCGCTACGACCACCGCAACCACGGCGGTTCCGAGGTGGTGCCCGGCGTGCTGCGCGTTGAAACGCTGGCGCAGGACGCGGCCGACCTGATCGCGCGCGAGACGGGCGGCGAGCCCGTGCACTTCGTCGGCCTGTCGATGGGCGGCATGACCGCGCAGGCACTGGCGGTGCGGCACGCCGAACTGCTGAAGACCGTGGTCATCGCCAATTCGGCTGCCCACTACCCCGACCAGGCGCCGTGGCGCCTGCGCGCGGAAACCGTGGCCGCCAAGGGCGTGGCCGCCATCGCCCCGGGCGCCGTGGCGCGCTGGCTCACGCCGGCTTATGCCGCCACGCCCGAAGGCGTGGTGGCCGCGCGCACCTTGCACGACACGCTGGTGCGCACCGATGCGCAGGGCTACATCGAGAGCTGCAACGCCGTGGCCGCCATCGACTTCCGCGACAGCAACCGCCGCATCGCCACGCCCACGCTGGTGATCGGCGGGCTGCAGGACGAGGCCACGCCGATGGCCATGTCCGAGGCCATGGTGGCGCAGATCCCGGGCGCGCGGCTGGCGACCATCGACGCGGCACACCTGAGCGCGGTGGAGCGGCCGGTCGAGTTCGCGCAGATGCTGATCGATTACTGGCGCAGCCTCTGAAAAAACGCCCGGCCCGGACCTCCGGGTTGGCTAGGTGTAACCCCTATTTCGTGCGAATGATGATCGGCAGCGTGCGATCATCGATCGGAAGGGGCTGATTTGCGTTGTGGCGCGCCCGGGCTCTTTCTACAGTCCATCCCATGCACCGCGCCATTGCCACCGTCTCGCTCAGCGGCACCCTCCGTCAGAAGCTCGAAGCCATTGCGGCGGCGGGCTTCGATGGAATCGAGCTGTTCGAAGCCGATTTCGTCAACTTCCGCGGCACCGCCGCCGAGCTGCGCCGCATCGCGTCCGACCTGGGCCTGGCTATCGACCTGTACCAGCCGTTCCGCGATTTCGAAGGCATGCCGCAGCCGCAGTTCCAGCGCAGCCTGGAGCGCGCCGAACGCAAGTTCGACCTCATGGAAGCCATGGGCGCGCCGCTGGTGCTGTGCTGCTCCAACACCTCGCCGCTGTCGGTGAACGACCCGGCGCGTGCCGCTGCCCAGCTGCACGAGCTGGCCGAGCGCGCTGCGCGCCGCAACCTGCGCGTGGGCTTCGAGGCGCTGGCCTGGGGCCGCCACACCTCGCGCTATGCCCAGGCCTGGGACATCGTGCAGCGCGCCGACCACCCGCACCTCGGGCTGATCCTGGACAGCTTCCACACGCTGTCGCTGAAGGACGATCCGGCGGGCATCGCCGCCATTCCGGGCGAGAAGATCTTCTTCGTGCAGATGGCCGATGCGCCGCTGTTGTCGATGGACGTGCTGCAGTGGGCGCGCCACCACCGCTCGTTTCCGGGGCAGGGCGACTTCGACGTGACCGGCTTCTTCGAGCAGGTGCTGCGCGCGGGCTACACCGGGCCGCTGTCGCTCGAGATCTTCAACGACATCTTCCGCGAAACGCCGAACCGCCGCACCGCGGTCGATGCGATGCGCTCGCTGCTGTACCTCGAAAGCGAAACGCGCGAGCGGCTCGCCGCCAGCGATGCACCCGCGCAGCCGCAGCGCGTGGAGCTGTTCAACCCGCCACCCGCGCCGGTGCTCTCGGGCCTGTCGTTCATCGAGTTCGCGGCCGACGAGGCCTCGGCCGTCACGCTCGGCGCGCTGCTGGGGCAGCTGGGATGCCGCCGCGTTGGCCGCCACCGCTCCAAGGCCGTCACGCTGTACCGCCAGGGTGGCATCAATTTCATCGTCAACGCGCAGCCCGATTCGTTTGCGCGCCGCCGCTTCGAGGCGCATGGCACCTCGGTGTGCGCGCTGGGCGTGCGCTGCGCCGACCCGCTCGCGGCCGTGGGCCGCGCGACCGCCATGCGCTCGCTGCGCCACGACAGCCCGGTCGGCCCGAACGAACTGCGCGTGCCGGCCATCGTGGCGCCGGGCGGCAACCTGATCCACTTCGTGCCCGAGGCGCTGGGCGCCAACGGGCTGTACGAGACCGACTTCATCCTCGAGGACGCAGGGCCTGACGCGCACGATGCCGGCCTCACGCGCATCGACCACGTCGCGCTGGGCCTGGCGCTCGACCAGCTCGACACCTGGGTGCTGTTCACGCGCGCCGTGCTCGGCCTGGAGCCCGGCGAGAGCCTGGAGCTGGCCGACCCCTTCGGTCTGATTCGCAGCCGCGGCGTGGCCAATGCCGACCGCAGTCTGCGGCTGGTGCTGAACGTGTCGCTGAGCCAGCGCACGCGCACCGCGCGCACGCTGAGCGTGACCGGTGGCGGGGCGGTGCACCACATCGCGCTCGACTGCGACGACATCTTCGACACCGTGGCCCGGCTGCGCGCCAACGGCACGCGCTTCGTGCCGATCTCGGACAACTATTACGACGACCTGGCCACGCGCATCGACCTCGCGCCCGAGTTGCTGGCGCGCATGCACGACGCGGGCGTGCTGTTCGACCGCTCGGCGGCCGGCGACTACCTGCACATCTACACCGAGAGTTTCGAAGGCGGCCTGTTCTTCGAGGTCGCGCAGCGCATGGGCGGCTACGACGCCTACGGCGCGCTCAACGCGCCCGCGCGCATGGCGTCGCAAGCACAGCAGCAACAGCCACAGCAGCAACAAGACTGATTTTTCCCCCTCGCATCCGTCACCTTAGCCACACCCCTGGAGACAACCCATGGCCAATCCCTCAGCCAAAGAGCCGCAAGGCAGGCGCCAGTCGAAGAAAGCCGCCGCCAGCGGCTGGATCGGCTCGGCGCTGGAGTACTACGACTTCTTCATCTACGCGACCGCCGCGGCGCTGATCTTTCCGCAGATCTTCTTCCCCAAGGGCGACCCGACCACGGCCATCATTGCGTCGCTGGCGACTTACGGCGTGGGCTATGTGGCGCGCCCCATCGGCGCCTTCGTGCTCGGCCACTGGGGCGACACGCACGGGCGTAAGCAGGTGCTGGTGCTGTGCATGTTCCTGATGGGTTTCTCGACCGTGGCCGTGGGCCTGCTGCCGACCTACGACCAGGTCGGCCTGCTGGCCCCCGCGCTGCTGGTGCTGCTGCGCCTGGTGCAGGGCTTCGCGGTGGCCGGCGAGATCTCGGGCGCGAGCTCGATGATTCTGGAGCACGCACCCTTCGGGCGCCGCGGCTTCTTCGCCAGCTTCACCTTGCAGGGCGTGCAGGCCGGCCAGATTCTGGCGGCCGCCGTGTTCCTGCCGCTCGCGCACTACATGCCTGAAGAAGCGTTCAACTCGTGGGGCTGGCGCATTCCGTTCCTGCTGAGCTTCCTCGTGATCGTGGCCGGCTACATCATCCGCCGCGAGGTCGACGAAACGCCGGCCTTTGCCGAGGTCGACAAGAAGGGCGAAGTGGCGAAGTCGCCCATCGTCCAGGCCTTCACCGACAGCTGGGCCGACATGCTGCGCGTGGTCTGCATGGCGCTGATGAACGTGATTCCCGTGGTCGCCACCGTGTTCGGCGCGGCCTACGCGGTGCAGTCCGCCTACGGCATCGGCTTCCAGAAAGACGTGTACCTGTGGATTCCGGTGCTGGGCAACATCCTGGCCGTGCTGGTGATCCCGTTCGTGGGCAACCTGTCGGACCGCATCGGCCGCAAGCCGCCGATCATCGTGGGCGCATTGGCCTCGGGCCTGCTCTCGTTCGTGTACCTGTACGCCATCAGCATCAAGAACGTGCCGCTGGCCATCTGCATGTCGCTGCTGATGTGGGGCATCGTGTACCAAGGCTACAACGCGACCTTCCCGAGCTTCTACCCGGAGCTGTTCCGCACCCGCAACCGCGTGTCGGCCATGGCCATCTCGCAGAACATCGGCACCACCTTCACCGCGCTGCTGCCCGCGTTGTTCGCCGCCGTGGCGCCTCCGGGCTCGACCAACGTGTGGTTTACCGTCGGCGCCATCACCTTCGCGGTGACCGTGCTTGCCGCGCTGGCCGCCATGAGCGCCCGCGAAACCTACCGCGTTCACATGCGCGACCTGGGCGATCCCAATGCCGTGCCCGTCGACAAGGCCGAGTACGACCGACTGCGCGAAGAGACGATGGCCAGCGCCCGCACGGACCGCGAACGCCGCAAGGCCGTGGCCTGAGCTGAAGACCCCGCGCGCACAAAGGGGTTGTGGCGCCATGAAGAATGGCGCCATGACCGCCCATCTCAAGATCGATTTCGTCTCCGATGTCTCCTGCCCCTGGTGCGCCGTGGGCCTTGGCGCACTCGAAGCGGCCCTGAAACGGGTGGCGCCGGAGGTCTCGGCCGAGCTGCACTTCCAGCCCTTCGAGCTGAACCCGCAGATGCCGCCCGAAGGCCAGGACACCTTCGAGCACCTGAACCAGAAGTACGGCTCGTCGCAGGAGCAGCAGGCGCAGGCCCGCGAGGCGATCCGCCAGCGCGGCGCGGCCGTCGGCTTCGAGTTCAGCCCCGGCGGCCGGCCCCGCGTGTACAACACCTTCAACGCCCACCGGCTGCTGCACTGGGCCGAGCTGGAAGACCCGGCCAAGCAGGTGACGCTGAAGAAGCTGCTGCTGAAGGCCTACTTCACGGACAGCCAGAACCCTTCGGACCCCGAGGTGCTGGTGCGCGCGGCGACCGAGGCGGGGCTCGATGCGGCGCGGGCCCGCGAGATCCTGGCCGGCGACGAGTTCGCGGCCGAGACCCGCGAACGCGAGCGGATGTACACCGACGCCGGCATCCATTCGGTGCCCGCGATCATCATCAACGACCAGCACCTGATCTCCGGCGGCCAGCCCGTCGAAGTGTTCGAGCGCGCGCTGCGGCAGATCGCGGGCGCGGAGCCGAGCAGCGTCGCGACAGCCTGACGGCACGGGGCTGCGGCCCTGCCGTTTCGTCCTGAAACGAAGCTGACCCTCAGCTTTACCTGACCGTGGCCTGAGGTCGGTCAACCGCCTACATCGCGCGGCGGTTGATCGGTTCATGATGAGCCGCATGCCGTTGTTCCCGAAGCTGCACCGTTCGCGCGCGATCGCCGTGGCGCTGGCTGCCGTGCTGTCGCTCACCGCCTGTTCCACCGGCCTGCTGCGCCCCGAAGGCCCGCCGCTCACCGCGCTGGGCCACGCCGCCGACACGCCCGTCGCGCAGCTGCGCTGGCTCGACCGCGTGAGCTGGGGCGCCAACGCCAGCAGCCAGGCCGAACTGGCGCGCGACGGCCTGCCGCGCTGGATGGGTCGCCAGCTGCGCCCCGCGCCCCGTGCGCTGCCCGCGGCAGCGCAGGCGCAGATCGACGCCATGGCCATCTCGCGCACGCCGCTCGACCAGCTCGTCTTCGCGCTCGACGCCCAGCGCAAGGCCGCCGATGCGCTGCCCGACGAAGAAGCCAAGAAGGCGGCGCGCACGGCCTACCAGCTGGAACTCAACAAGCTCACGCGCGAGGCGCAGCAGCGCTTCCTGCTGCGCGCGCTGTATTCGCCGAACCAGCTGCAGGAGCAGATGACCTGGTTCTGGATGAACCACTTCAACGTCAGCATCCGCAAGGACCTGATCCGCGCGATGGTCGGCGACTACGAAGAAAGTGCCATCCGCCCGCACGCGCTCGGCAAGTTCCGCGACCTGCTGGGCGCCACCGCGCGGCATCCGGCGATGCTGCGCTACCTCGACAACGCGCAGAACGCCGCCAACCGGATCAACGAGAACTACGCGCGCGAACTCATGGAGCTGCACACGCTCGGCGTGGGCGGCGGCTATACGCAGGCCGACGTGCAGGAGCTGGCGCGCGTGCTCACCGGCGTGGGCGTCAGCGTGCAGCCGCCCGATGCGGCACCGCCCGCGGTGCGCGCGGCCGTGCGCGCCGACTACGTGCGCCAGGGCCTGTTCGAGTTCCACCCGAACCGGCACGACTATGGTCCGAAGACCTTCCTGGGCCAGCCGATCCAGGCGCGTGGCCTGGCCGAGACCGACGAGGCGCTCGACCGTCTGGCGCGCGCGCCGGCCACTGCGCGCTTCATCTCGCGCAAGCTCGCCGTGTACTTCGTGGCCGACGAGGCGCCGCCCGCGCTGGTCGAGCGCATGGCCGCCACCTTCACGCGCAGCGACGGCGACATCGCCGCCACCTTGCAGACGCTGTTCGAATCGCGCGAGTTCGCGGCCTCGCTGGGCCGCAAGTTCCGCGACCCCGTGCACTACGTGGTGGCGGGCGTGCGGCTGGCCTACGACGAGCGCGTGGTGCTCAACCCGCAGCCGATGATCGGCTGGATCAACCGCATGGGCGAGACCCTCTACGCCCACGAGACGCCCGATGGCTACCCGCTCAACGAGGCCGCGTGGGCCAGCGCGGGGCAGATGAACATCCGCTTCGAAGTTGCGCGCGCCATTGGCATGAGCGGCGCCGTGCTGTTCCGCACCGATGACAAGGCCCCGCTCGAGAAGCCGCCATTTCCGCCGCTGGCCGAGTCGCGCGCCGTGCGTGCGCTGCAGCCCGGCCTGAGCGCCGACACGCAGCAGGCGCTCGCGCAGGCGAAGAACCCGCCGGAGTGGAACACCTTCCTGCTCGCATCGCCCGAGCTGATGCGCCGTTGAAAGGCTCCCTCATGCAACGCCGACACCTGCTGCAACTCATCGCCGCCACGCCCTTCGCTGGCGCCGCCGCGCGCGTGGCCGCCGCGCCCGCCGCCCAGGGCACCAAGCTGCTGGTCGTGTTCCTGCGCGGCGCCTACGACTGCACCAGCCTGCTGGTGCCCACAGGCAACGCCGACTTCTACTACGCCTCGCGCCCCAACATCGCCATTTCCCGGCCCGGTACACCCGACGGTGCGCTGCCGCTCGACGCCGACTGGGGCCTGCACCCCGCGCTCGCGCAGAGCGTGCTGCCGCTGTTCCAGCAGAAGCAGGCGGCCTTCATTGCCTTTGCCGGCACCGACGACCTCACGCGCAGCCACTTCGAGACGCAGGACGCCATCGAGCTCGGCGTGGCGCCCGACACCGCGCGGCGCGACTACCGCTCGGGCTTTCTCAACCGGCTGGCCGGCGTGCTCGGCGCCGGGCCGCTGGCCGACGTGTCGCCCATCGCCTTCACCGACCAGCTGCCCATCGTGCTGCGCGGCGACGACGCCAAGGCCGCCAACATGGCGCTCGCGGGCGTCGCGCGAGCGGGCGTCGATGCGCGGCAGAGCCAGATCATTGCGTCGATGTACCGCAACACCGCGCTCGCACAGCCCGTGGCCGAGGGCTTCCAGCTGCGCGACGAGGTGGCGCGCGCCATGCAGGCCGAGATGGACGCCGCCAGCCGCAACGCCATGAGCCCCAAGGGCTTCGAGCAGGTCGCGCGCCGCATGGCGCTCCTGATGCGCGATCGCTTCGACATCGGCTTTGTCGACGTCGGCGGCTGGGACACCCATGTGGGGCAGGGCGCGGCCAAGGGCTACCTGGCCAACCGGTTTGAAGAACTGGGCCGCGGCGTGGCGGGCTTTGCGCAGGAGATGGGCGACACCGCCTGGCGCCAGACCGTGGTGGTCGTCGTCAGCGAGTTCGGCCGCACCTTCCGTGAGAACGGCAACCGCGGCACCGACCACGGGCACGGCACCGTGTACTGGGTGCTCGGCGGCGGCCTGGCCGCGCAGGCGGGCGGGCGCATCGTGGGCGAGCAGCAGCCGCTGACGCAGGCTACGCTGTTCCAGAACCGCGACTACCCGGTGCTCAACGAGTACCGGGCAGTGCTGGGCGGGCTGTTCCAGCGGATGTACGGGCTGTCGCCGGCGCAGGTGGCGAAGGTGTTCGGCGGTGCGGCGGCGAAGGACCTGCGCCTGGTCTGACGGCCCCGAGGGGGCGAGCCGCACCGTCTCTTTCACGACCTCTTTTCGAGCGTTTCGTCGGCCCCTCCGCGCGTGGCCGCACGGACAAGCGCCGCCGTATTTACTTGTTTTTGGGGATGGTCTCGGCGTACACCACTTACAAAAATAGACATTCAGAAACAGATGGCACTCCAGCCGGAGAGCGGGTTTCCCCAAGGGGCAGTGATGCTTTCCAAGCGAGCGAGTTCTTACGGGCGCTGCGGTGCCATGGCCGGTGTGATCGTGCTGCTGGTGGCTTGCGGCGGTGGAGGAGGCGGCGGTGGCGCGGGTTTCCTGCCGATCGTCGCGCCAGCACAGCCGCAGCCCGAGCCGCCGCCTCCCGTCGTCGTGACCCACACGGTCGGTGGCACCGTCACCGGCCTCGCCGGCAGCCTCGTGCTCCAGAACAATGCAGGCGACGACCTGAAGCTCACGGCCAACGGCAAGTTCAGCTTTGCCACTGCGCTCACCGAAGGTTCGGCCTACGAGGTCAGCGTGCGCACCCAGCCCCAGTGGCAGTTCTGCACCGTCAGCAAGGGCAGCGGCAAGGCTGCGGCCGACGTCGGCGACGTGGCGGTCGCCTGCTCGGCGGCGGTGGCGCAGGTGTCCACGCTCGCTGGGTCCGGCACGACCGGATCGGTCAATGGCAACGGGACCGCCGCATCGTTCTATCTTCCTTACAGCGTGGTCGTCGACAAGAGCGGCAACCTGCTTGTATCGGATACGGCAACGAACCTTGTGCGAAAGATCTCGCCCGCTGGCGATGTCACGACATTTGCGGGCAACGCCGCAGGCACCTCGGTGGATGGCAACGGCCTCGCCGCATCGTTCCAGGGGCTGGCTGGTCTTGCACTGGACGCCACGGGCAATGCCTACGCTGCGGAGTTCACCGGCAACCGCATCCGCAAGATCACGCCAGCGGCCGATGTGAGCACGTTCGCGGGCAGCGGCACATTCAGTTCACTCGATGGCAACGGCACCTCCGCCACCTTCGCCTACCCCGCGTCGACGGCCGTGGACGCTGCCGGCAACGTCTATGTGGTTGAACTCGCAGGTGCCGTGGTTCGCAGGATCACGCCTGCCCGCGACGTCATCACGCTGGCCGGATCGGGCACTGCAGGGTTTGCCAATGGCACCGGGGCTGCGGCATCTTTCCGGCAGGCCTATGGCATCGCGACTGACGTGGCCGGCAACATTTACGTGGCCGACAGCGGCAACAACCGGATCCGCAAGATCACACCCGGTGGCGTGGTCTCGACGCTGGCTGGCACGGGCCAGACCGGGTCGGCTGACGGGCCCGGCGACACGGCAACGTTCTATCAGCCAAGCGGCCTGACGGTGGACAGCGAGGGCAACGTCTACGTGGCCGACACCCGCAACAGCCTGCTGCGCAAGATCACGCCGGCGGGTGTGGTCTCCACGCTTGCCGGCCAGCCCGGCGTGCTGGGTTCGCAGAATGGTATCGGCGCGGCTGCCACGTTCAAGCAGCCTTATGGGGTGACGGTGGATGCCGCCGGCAATCTGTACGTGGCCGACACCTTCGGCAACCTGATCCGCAAGGTCACACCGGTTCGCGCGCCCTGATCCCGAGGCATCGCGGCGGCGTTGGTGAAGGCAGGGGCCGCCATGCGGCGGGCCACGGCGTCGAGAATCGCCGCATGCCTCATGCCGTCTCCCTCCTTCGCGCCGCGCGCCTCGCGCGCAGTGCCAAGCCTTTTCTTGCCCGTGGCGGTTTCAAGCGCGAACGCTGCGCGGGCTGCCGCCTGGTGCCCAGCCATTGCATGTGCGCCGTGCGTCCTCCGGTGGCCACGCGCGCGGGCGTGTGCCTGCTCATGGCCGACATCGAACCGCTCAAGCCCACCAACACGGGGTGGCTGGTGGCCGATGTAGTGCCCGATACCTTCGCCTTCGGCTGGGCCCGCACCGAGACCGATCCCGCGCTGCTCGCGCTGTTGAACGACCCGCAATGGCAGCCTTACGTGGTGTTCCCGGGGCAGTACGCGGCGCCCGAGCGCGTGGTGCTGAGCGTCGTGCCTTTGCTGCCTGACCCGGCCGATGGCAGTGCCGCGAAGCGCCCGCTGTTCATCCTGTTCGACGCCACCTGGGGCGAGGCACGCAAGATGTTTCGCCGCAGCCCCTACCTCGACCGGCTGCCGGTGCTGAGCCTGCAGCCGGAGCAGATCACGCAATACAAGCTGCGCAACTCCGGCCGCGACGACCACTTCTGTACCAGCGAGGTGGCCGCGATGTGCATGGACCTCGCTGGCGAGCATGCCGCGCAGCAGACGTTGGACGCGTACCTCGGCGTGTTCACGCACCACTACCTGTGCGCGAAGAACCAGCAGCCCGTGGTGTGGGACGGCGCCGCGCACCAGCGGTTGCGCGAGGTGCGCGCGCTGCCAACTCAAGAAGCCTGAGACATCCCGCGCGGGTCTGCCTCAGCGCATGTCGAACAGCGCTGCTGCATTGCCCCACGCGATGCGCTGCGCCACGGCGGGCGGCAGGTCGCCGAGCCAGGTGCGGTAGCCGCGCATGATCTCGTCGTAGGCGCTCCAGCGCTGGTTGACCCAGGTGTCGGAGCCGACCATGAAGCGCTCCGGGTACTTGAGGATCAGCGCGCGCCATTCGGGGCACAGGCGCCCGCCTTCGCAGGTCAGGCCCGGGCGGTACGAGAGTTCGCCCATCAGCAGCGGGTAGCGCTCCAGCATCGCCTGCACGCGCTCGACCGGCGTGCCGCCAATGCCGGTGTGGGCCCAGATGAGGCGCAGCGATCGGCCCTTCGACGGCGCGTTCGCCATCAGCAGGTCGACGGCCACGTCGTCCACGTGCGCGAGCACGGCGAGCTTTTTCTCTTCGGCCAGAGCGATCAGCTTCTTCGCCACCGGGCCGTTGGCGTTGGCGCTCTCGTACAGGTGGAATTCGCCGAGCCCGCGGTAAGGGCCGCTGGCGGTGCCGCGCGCCAGTTCGGTCTGCACCATCTCGTAGATGGTCTCGTCGCGGAACCAGTTGCTGTAGTCGTCGCGGTTGCGGTACAGGCGCACGAAGGGCACCACGGTGACGCCGGCGGCGCGTGTCTCGCGCGCGGCGGCCAATGTTTGCGTGCCGGCGTTGGGCCGCGAGTTCGCGATGATCGCCTTCACCTGGTTGCGTTGCATGCGCGCGAGCGCCTCGGTGGGCGGGAAGGGGCCGGCGGTGCCGTCCCAGGCTTCCTGGTTGTAGTGCAGGTGGGTGTCGAACAGCGGGCCGTCGTAAGGCGCGGCAGCCTGACCGTGGGCATGGGAGAAGACCAGGGCCGCGCAGGCGGCGAGCAGCGGGGCAGCAATGAGGCGCATGAGGTTCTCGCGGTGATGACCGGGGAGCCGGATTACATCACCGCGCCGACGCAGCCGCGCCCTTGTCGCAGGGCGCGACGTCGAAGCGATCGATCGCGCAGGCCGGCGTCAGCTGCCGGACGGATGCGTGGTCGCCTTGCGGCTGCCATCCAGCGAATACAGCTGCGGGCGGTCTTCCACCGCAACCGCGACCGCCTCGGTTCCGTGCTCCGCGGCGCGCGGTTGCCGGTACAGCTCGTTCTCGAGCCGCCGGGCACGTTCCGCGTACATGCGGGCGAGGGCGCTGTGATGCTCTGCGGCAGCCTGGTGTTCGATGCGCGCCATCTGGGCCTCTTCGAGCAGTGCCGAGGCACGTTTCAAATAGGCCGTGTGGGTGGGCCGAAACAAGAAGTCGAACATGATTTCACACTCCTTTCCGCTGCAACAACGGTGCAATCATTGTGAACGAATGGCCTCAAAACACCATCGCTTCCTGTGGCTGCGACGCATCGAAGAAGCGTTCTGTTTCACTTGAGTCAGACAGAATCGGTGGCAGAGAAAGAGGGTTCGATCACCGATGAGCAATGAGGTTCGTTTTTGTCTGGAGTACCGGCTGACCGCCGGCGGTCCCGCGCATGCCGTACAGACGGCATGGATGGTGGATTCGCCGGCCACGCGCGCGCAGATCGAGGAGATGATCGCCAATGCAAGTGCGATGAATGCCTTGGAATCGAAGTGGTGGGTGGAGGAGCGCGAAAGCCGCCGTCCACCTCAACCGTGATAGTCCCCCCACGACATCCGCACCATGCCCGGCGGCGTGGGCGCATCGGCTGAGGCCAGCGTCACCGGCGGGTCGTCGTCCACGCGGCTCCTGGCGCGCGAGTCCCAGTCGTCGAGAAAGACCTGCTGGTAGTACTGCGCCACGTCCTCGTTGTGGATGATCAGGCCGGCGTCGCGGTTGCGCAGCACGCCGTCGCCCGACCAGTTGGTGCTGCTCACCAGCACCGTCTGGCCGTCCACGATGATTCCCTTGTTGTGGATGCTGCCCTGGACGCGGAACACCTCCTGACTGCAGCCCGCCTCGACCAGCTTGCGGATGTTCTCGGCAGCGCTGGTGCTGCCCAGGATGATGCGCAGGTCGAGGTCCGGCTCGGTGCTGCGCTGCGCGATCTTGCGCAGCAGCGCGCGAAAGTCGGCGTCCTTGTCCGCATCGCTCCAGGTCATGTAGGCGAATTGCAGGTACAGCGAGGTCTGCGCGCTGTCGATGAGCGCATTGATGTGCGGCAGGTAGTTGTCCGGCGTGAGCACGGGCTGGACCTTGACCGTGGTCTTCACCGACGGCAGCCGCGCGGGTTCGACCGGCACGACGGGGCCCGCGAAGGCCACGGCCTGTTCCAGCAGGTGGTCGAGTGGGACGAACACATCGGGCAGCCTGAGTTTTTGCGCTACGTTCAGCGCCGCGTCGGCCGCGCCGTCGGCGTCCTCCTTCGCGGAGGCCGCGAGGTCGTGCTGGATATATTTCTCGAAGACCTTCGAGAGCACGGCGTCGTTGCAGATCACATGCCACTCGCGGTTGCCCTTGCTGAACATGCCCTTGGCCTGCGCAGGCGTGCCCACGGGGTCGATGTCGGGCTGGCTGCGTTTGCTCCAGTTGCCGCTCGAAAGCCAGAAGGCCTTGCCGTCGCGCACCGCCACTTTCTCGTGGTACGCGCTGGCGAAGCGGCGGCCCTTGCCGCACTGCACGAGCCAGGCCGTCAGGTCGGCCTCCTGCTGCAGCGTGCGCAGCTTCTTGCGGATGACCTGCTCTTCCTTCGTCATGCCGTCGTCCCAGCTCAGCGACGCCTCAATGCCGCCTTCGCGCACGAGGTCGATGAAGACCTGGGCGATGTGGTCGGCGTTGAAGTCGTACATCGCCACCGACAGCGAGCGCGTGGTGCCTTCGAGAAAGGGCCGCAGCACCGGCCACCCGGCGTCGGGGCCGACGTGGCACAGGAAGGGCTGCTTCACGTTGTAGGGCTTGTCGATGGGTTTGCCTGCGGGCGGCTTGTAGACGAGGTTGACGGCCGCTTCGGCGAGCGCGTTCACCGTGTCCTCGAAGTCCGCACTGGCGGCCAGCTGCCGCTCCGGGTCGGCCTGCATCACGCAGACGCGGTACGGGCCCAGTTGCCGGGGCGCGCGCTCGGCCACGGGCACCTCGGTCAGGGGCCGCTTGCGGTCGACCAGCACGATCACTGCGGGCTCGCGCAGGAAGCGGCCATCGACCAGCGGAAAGCCCGGCTCCGCCGCCACGTAGCCGGGCAGGGCGGTCAGCTGCGCCTGGTGGGCCGCGATCACCGATCGGACCGCCGCGCGCGCGGCATCGTCGAGCACTCTCATGGATGTTCCTTGGGAGGGGTTGTCGTGCACGTGTGTGCGGGCGCCTGCCGGCATGGCATGCGCGAAGGGCGCGACCCCGCGGGGCCGCGAGTCAGGAGATGTTGGGCAGGCGGCGCGACAGTTCGACCGATTCGACGGCCGGGTCGGCTTCGAGCTGCTGGAGCTTGTCGAGCGGAATCTCCGCCGAGAACAGGCCCGGCGCGATGTCGGCGCGCGCGGCGATGTAGTCCGGGCGCTCGGCGCCTTCGCACAGCTTGACCAGCACGACGACGCGCTCGCCCGACACCGGCGCGGGGGCGGCCGAAAAGTCGAGCTTCTTGAGCGAGCGCAGGTCGATGGTCATGAGAGGGCAGATGGGGGCCGGAACACAGATTACACCCCCCGTTCCGGTTCGGCACAACCGCGCCGGGTGTGGGGGTCATGGGCAGGTCGTCAGATGGCGCCGCTGCCGGCGCGGCCATCGCCGCGCTGCGGGTCCCAGCCAGCCGGCCCCGTGCCGGGCTTGACGCCCGCCTTGAGCCTGGCGCGGATGTCGGCGATGGTCAGCTTCTTGCCCGCTTTGTGGGCCTTGGCCAGCATCAGCGCGACCAGCCCGGTCACCGCCGGCGCCGCCATGCTGGTGCCCGACTTCTTCACCATGCCGTCCTTCGTGCGCGACTGCGCGGCCTTCACCTGCACGCCGGGTGCGCTGACCTCGGGCTTGGGCCGGCCGTCGCGCGTGGGGCCCGCGCTCGAGAAGCTGGCGGCGGGCTCGCCCGTCTTGCGGGCGTCGTACGCGCCGACCACGATCGACAGCTTGCCTGTCGACAGCGAACCCAGCAGGTGCGACTTCACGGGGTTGCCGAAGTACGACTGGCCGATGTCCAGGCGCTCGAGCCACGCATGGAACGGCACGTCGTCGGCGGCCAGGGCGTGCAGCCGCACCTTGAACTCGCCGTCGGGCCAGTTGGGCGCCAGCCAGATGCCGATCACGTTGTCCTTGTTGTTCGGGTCCGTGATGCGGCTGCTGAGGAACGCGGCGATCTCGCCGTTGCCCGCGCCGAGCGGAAAGTTTTCTCCCGGCGCCACGCTCGCCAGCACCTCGTTGTCGGGGCCCAGCAGTTCAGCGCGCAGGCGCTGGCTGCCGCCGTACCAGAGCTCGAACTCGCCGCCCCTGCCGTTGACCAGGGTCCACGACACATCGAGGTGTCCGTTGCCGGGCACGGTGCCCGCCGTGTGCGTGTTGTCTTCCTGCGAATTGCCGGCCGCCAGCACGATCGCGCGGTTGGGCTTTTGCGAAACCAGCGCGTCGAAGCCCTGCTCGACCAGCGAGGTGCCGTCGTGCGGGCCGCCGTTCGTGCCCAGGCTCAGGTTGACGACGCAGGGCTTGTCGCCGGCCCGGTCGAAGATGAACTTCACCGCTTCGAGCATCTGCACCGAATCGCCGAAGGAGCTGAACACGGCGTTGTGCCCGGTCCACGCGATGTCGCGGGCCGACATCTCGACAAAGATCAGGTCGGCCTTGGGTGCCACGCCGGGTTGCAGCGACCCCCGGCCGTTGCCGCCGGCAATGTCCATGACGTGCGTGCCGTGCGAACCAGGGCTGCCCGGGCTGCCCGCGCCCGGGTCGTAGCCCAGCGCCTTGTACGGGTCGGCTTTCTTCAACGCCTTGTCGATGTCCGCCGCCTCGAAGAGCCGGCCGTAGCCGTAGGGGCTGTTCGCCTTGGCCGGTGCGCCTTGTTGCCACAGTGCCAGCAGGCGCGTCTTGCCGTTGGCCTTGACGAAGTTCTGGTGCGCGAAGTCGCCGCCCGAATCGACCACGCCGATCACCACGCCGCTGCCGCCGCCCGTGCCGGCAAGCGCGGGGTTGTCGGCCTGCACGCCCATCGAGGCGAGGGTGTTGTTCAGCGCCGGCAGCACCGGCTGCGAAGCCTTCATGCTGAGCACGGCCGGATGCTGTCGAATGGCTTCTGCCTTGCCGAGCGGAATGCGGCCCGTGACGAGCACCGTGCCGTCGTCCGCGGTGCCGATGTCGGAGCCCGCATCGACATCCGGAATGTCCGCCCACTCGGCATGGCTGGTCACGCGCGCCACGACCGGCACCGAGTCGCCGTCGGCGGACGAGATCGGCATGCTCTGCTTGCCCGCGCGGCGGTTCATCACCGCCAGCTGCAGCCGCGGGTCCATCGAGGTTTCCACGTCCATCGGCAGGCGCTGGAGTTGCGCGAGCCCGAAGGTCGACACCGGCGAGAGCCGCGTGCACAGCGCGTCGGCCGTGCCGGCAAGCGCGGCGGTGAGGGCGGGGGAGGCTTCGCCCGGCAGATGGCCCGCGGCGGGAGCGTCGGCCTGCGCCGACTGCGCCACCATGGCCGCGGCCATCTCGGGCGGGAGGTCGACCCAGCTGTTGAGCAGCTTGATCTGCCCGGTCACATGGAGGCGCACGTTGCCCGACGACAGCGCCGGCGTCAGCACCCCGTGCGGCATCTTGGGGACTTTCGTATCAGCGGGCGATCGCTTCTTCGCGGCGACGCGCTTCTTGGCTGGGGCCATCGGTCGAATCTCCTTGCGCACGGGGTGTGGACGAGTACCGCGAGGTGTAGCAGATTGCCGTGTCATCTGTCACCCCGGCCGTGCGAGAAGGGCGGTCAGAATCGCCGCATGAAAGTGGTCTTCAAGCTCCTGCTCGCGTACCTGGTGGCGAGCTTCCTGGCGACGGGCCTTGCGCTGGTTCTTTTTCCGTCGCACGCGCATGTGCCTGCGGTGGTGGTGCTGCTTGCGTTTCCGCTGGTCCCGTGGACCTTGCTGGCCAACCTCGTGAGCGAGGGCTTCAGGGCCCGGGAGGTCGGGCCGCTGCTGGTGTTCGTGCTGGCGTTTGGCGGTGTGGCCTGGCTGGCGTTTCGCACGTCATCGAAGGCGACGACGCAGCGATAGCCGAACCACGCTCACTTCGCGACGATCTCGAAGACATCGCCATTCGTCGGCGTCGCGTTCTCGTGATAGATGTCGTAGAGGTACTGCGCAAGGTCGGTCGGCGCCACGTCGGGTGGAATCGCGAGCTGGGCGGGGCCCAGTTTTCCATCGGCGCCGACCCAGTGGCTGCGCCAGCGGGCATCGGTCATTTCGACGCGCAAGGTGTGGCCGAACACATTGAAGAGGTAGCGCATCGTCGGGCTCCGGGCAGGCACGAAAAGGGATGAGGAGACTGCCACTGTAGCGTGCGCGTCGTATGCACAATGGGTCGAATCGCTCCTCACATCCATCCCAGAGTTCGCATGGCAGACCCCAACGTACGCAAGACCTACGAAGCAGCCGTGGCCGCGCTCGGGCCCGCTGCCTTGCAGATGCTGGCCGATGGCGTGGATGAAGAACAGGTGGCGCGCTGGATCTTCGGGAAGCGGGACGACCTGAAACTGCACTACCGCGCGCTGACGCCATCAGCCGAACTGCAGGCCCTCGAAGCGAGATCGCACAGCCGCTACGGCAACACGCTGGGCCCGTCGATCGAGCAACTGCGCAGCGCGGGCAAGTCGTGGCGGGACATCATCGATTCGGCGGCGCGGCCGGGGACTCACTACCGCCAGGGCGATTGACTGCTACGGGGCGCTGCGCCAGCGGCCGGAGTTCGCGCAGACCTCGGCCTGCTCGCCATTCACCCGGACCTGTTCTTCATCGAGCTGCGACGCAGTGACCGGATCGACATCGAAGCCGACGCCGAGCAGATGCGCCACCTGCGCGTCTTCGATCGACAGCTCCCAGGTCAGGAACAGCTGCGTGAGATCGAGCGCAGACGGGAAATCGGCCGCATCGAAACCGTGGTCGCTGCCGCGCGGCACGACGGCGTGGGGCTGGCCGGTGTCGAACAGCAGCGCCGTGCCCCGGGTGAGCGCAATGCGCTGGCCCGTGACGGGGAAATGCACGTCCAGGCCCTTGTCTTCGCTGAGGAACAGGTTGCAGAAGGCCGCACCGCCGTACTGCGCGCCGTCGTGGTGGTAGCGGGCGCCGCGGCAGGCCATCAGGGCGACGTCGCTGGCGGGCAGCAGGGAGGCGGGCATGCCGAGCGTGCCCAGCCAGTCGGACATCGACTGCACGCACAGCGCGTAGTCGGGCCAGCGCGTGCGCGCGCGGGCCAGGGGCATGGGTTCGACATCGCCGGGTTCGAGCGGCACGTTCGTGGCGATCTCCCGCTGCCAATCGGCCACGAGGCGGGCCGGGGGCTCGGGCACGTCGAGCAGGGCCGCGTGCACGACGCCGCCCACGCTGCGGCTGCGCAGCGTGTCGCCATGCCAGAAATAGGAGGTCAGCAGGTCGTGCATGCGGGGGCTTTCAAGGCACGCAGGGTACACGCGGCGGGGCCCGCCGCACCCGGGGTCGGGGTCCGATGCGGCATACTCCCACCCCCTCACAACTCGCCAGAATTCCGCTGAATGGACAAGGAAGTCGACCCCTCCGTGCTCGCCGCCATCGATGAGATGCGGCTCTCCGGACCGCGCCTCACGCCGGTCGAAATCGTCGCCAAGATGGGGGTGTTCGACGCACGCGACAAGCCGTTCGAGCACGCCTGGCTTGCCACGGGCGACAACGTCATCGCCACCATCTGGGGTGAGTACGTGAGCGTGGCGGCCGGTGGCCGCTGGTTCTACCTGGAATCGCTCGACGCCCAGCGCCGCCCCGGCGGCGGCGTGCGCAGCGCCCAGCAGGCGCAGCGCGCCAAGGACCGCCTGGCCCTGCTCAAGCGCACCTTCGACGCCGGCCAGGGCTTCCGCGCCGTGCTGCAGACCAACCGCGTGGCCATTGCCGAACTCGAGAGCAACAAGAGCGCCAAGGTGTCGACGCGCGTGCGCGACGACGCCGACTGGCACGTGGCGAGCTGGGAACCCGAACAACAGCTCGCCGTGCTCGTGCGCGGTGCGCGCGGCTGGGTGCCGACCGATGCCGACATCACGGCCGCGAAGGCCCGTGGCGGCGTGGCACCCGACGAGGACGCAGCCCCGGCCGGTCCGACCACGACGGACGCCGTCCAGGCCGCGGCCATGGCTTACGTCATGGGCCACTTCAAGGGCTACGGCTACAACGCGGAAGACGTGACGAGCAAGGCGCTGGGCTACGACATCGAGGTGTCGAACGCCAAGGGCGCGATGCTGCTCAAGGTGGTCGTGAAGGGCACCGCCCCGGCGCTGCCGACCTTCGCGCTCACGCCCGACGAAAGCCTGTGCGCGGTGCGCGAGCCGCTGTGGCGCCTGCTGGTGGTGGCCGACGCGGGCACCGCGACGGCGGCGCACAAGATCTACAAGCCGACCGAAGTGGACCAGGCGCCGGGCTTCCAGCGCAAGGCCTGACCGGCCTCCCGGGGCCTCCCAGGCCACGCCGCGGCCGCACCTGTGCGCCGCGCGCGTTTCAAAATTCTTACAACTGAGCCCCCGGAAACCCGTCGTTTCCAACGGTAAAGTTCCGCCGTCCGGCGCGAACAGTTCGTGCCTTCGCCCCCTCTGTTCGCTCCCTTCATGTCCAACCTCATCGTGCACGGCGGTACGCCCCTTCGCGGCCGCATCATTCCCTCCGCCAACAAGAACGCGGTGCTGCCGGTGCTTTGCGCCACCTTGCTCACCGGCGAACCGCTGCGGCTGCTCGGGGTGCCCGACATCACCGACGTGCGCAAGATCCTCGACATCTTCCGCACGCTGGGCAGCGAGGTTCGCATGGACCACGAGAGCGGCACGCTCGAGCTGCACCATCGCGAAACTGCCTTCGACGCGGCCCGCCACCGGCTGCCCGAGGAAATGCGCTCGTCGATCATGCTGGTGCCGCCGCTGCTGGCGCGTTTCGGCGTGGCGCGGCTGGAAGACAACGTCAAGGGCTGCACGCTGGGCGTGCGCGAGATCGATCCGCACGTCGAGGTGTTCCAGCGCTTCGGCGGCGAGGTGGAGCGCACCGAGGGCTCGCTGCTGGTGTATGCCCCCGGCCGCCTCACGCCCACCGACCACTGGCTCGACTACGCCTCGGTGACGACCACCGAGAACTTCGTGCTGTGCGCGGCTGCCGCGGGCGGCACCTCGACGCTCACCAACGCAGCCTCGGAACCGCACGTGCAGGAGTTCTGCCGCTTCATGGCCATGATCGGCGTGCGCATCGAGGGCATGGGCACCTCGCGGCTCACGGTGCATGGCGGCGGCACGCTGGGCGGCGGCGAGTTCCGCTTCGACGAAGACTTCCATGAGATCACCACCTTCCTGGCGCTGGGCGCGATCACGGGCGGCGACGTCGTGGTGCGCAACACCGCGCCCGGCAACTTTCCGCTGATCGATCGCACCTTCGCCAAGTTCGGCGTGCAGATCGAGCATGCCGACGGCTGGTCGCGCGCCATCCGCAGCGGTCCGCTGAAGGTGCAGACGCCGTTCACGAGCAACGTGCTCACCAAGGTGGAGGCCGCGCCGTGGCCGTACTTCCCGGTCGACCTGCTGCCGATCTTCATTGCACTGGGCGTGCGCGCGCAGGGCAACGCGATGTTCTGGAACAAGGTGTACGACGGCGCGCTGGGCTGGACCGGCGAGCTGTCGAAGTTCGGTGCGCACGTGTTCTCGTCCGACCCGCACCGGCTCATCACCTTCGGCGGCCACGCGCTCACGCCGGCGGTGGTCGAGAGCCCCTACATCATTCGCGTGGCGATCGCGCTCTTCATGGTGGCCGCGAGCATCGAGGGCAAGTCCGAGATCCGCAACGCCACGCCGATCCGGCGCGCGCATCCGCGCTTCGTGGAGAACCTGCGCAGCCTGGGCGTGCAGGTGGAGTGGACCAGCGAGGAGTAAAGCGGCCGTGATCGTTACCGTCTCGAACAAGGGCAAGTGGCTGCTGATGCAGCTCGGGCAGTTGGTGCTGATGGTCGGCCTGACCTCGCTGGTGTTCAACTACGCCTACCGCTTCCTGGTCGACCGCACGATCAACACGCCGCTGTTCTATGCGGTGACGCTGCTGCTGGCGCTCGTGGTCATCGTCGCGGTGCGGCGCGACTACCTCTTCGTGTCGCGCTACGAGTTCACGCCCGAGGCCATCGTCGTGCGCACGGCGCTCGGTGCCTCCAAGCGCTTCGAGACGCAAGAATTCAAGTTCGTGCCCAGCCTGCACAAGACGATCAACCTGCCCGAGCCGAAGGCCTCGCTCTCGTTCGACGTACAGAACCGCAAGACGGGCCGCCGCGCCCGCAACTACGCCTGGACCGGCTTCCCGGTGGAAGACTTCCGCGCGGTGTGCCGCCTGTACGGCTATGAGGACGACACCGATTTCAAGCTGAAGGACTTCGGCAAGAAGCGCTGAGCCGGCGGGCGCTTCGCGTCTCCGTCCACACCACGATCACCAGGCCTGAGAGCACCATCGCCAGCCCCGCAAAGGCCGCCGGCGCCGGGCGCTCGTGCACCACGAGCAGGGCCAGCGCGAATGCCGTGACCGGTTCCGCGAGCGCCAGCGTGACACCCGAGGCGCCCGAGATGTGCCGCAGCGCGTGGCTGAACAGCAGGTACGACACGCCGGTCGAAACCAGGCCCAGATAGGCGACGATGGCCCAGTCCGCGGGCGTGGCCGAGAAGGGGCCCGAGAGGCCAAATGCCGCCGGTATCGCCACGGTGGAAGCCACGCCGAAGACCCAGAACGTGACCGTCGCTGGCGGTGAGTGGTGCACGAGGCGCTGGCTCACCAGCGTGTAGACCGCATAGCAAAGCCCTGAGGCGAGGCACAGCACGAGCCCGACCGGATCGGCGTGCAGGCCGGTGGCGCTGTCCGGCATCACCATCAGGCTGCCACCGCCGATGGCCAGCAGCGTGCCGAGCCACCAGGAGGGTGCGGGCGGCCTGCGCGACACCACCGACTGCAGTAGGCCCGCCCATGCAGGCCCGCTGCCCACGGCCACCGCAGTGCCGATGGCGATGCCCGTGGCCTTCACGCCCGCGAAGAAGCTCAGGTTGTAGCCGGCCATGCACAGGCCTGCGAGCAGCACCCAGGGCCAGGCGGACGATGGCACGGCCAGCGTCGAATGGTCGCCACCCTGCCGGCGCCACGCGATGAAGGCCGCGAAGAACAGCGTCGCGACCGCCATGCGCAGCGTGCCCACCCAGTAGGGCGAGCTGTGGGCGGACATGAAACTCTGCGCGGTTCCGGTGGTGCCCCACAGGGCAGCGGCGGCCAGCACCATGCAGGCGCCGGCGAGGGATGCGTTCTTCATGCACGCATGCTCGGGCGAAGTGGCGCTCGCAAATGTCGAGAGACTCTCGACCTGCAAAAGGATGCGGCGCGAAGTCAGCGCGTCGCGCGCAGCGCACGTGCGCCCAGCTGGCGTTCGCGCCGCAGCGCAAAGCCCAGGGCGCTGGCTGAGCGGTAGCCCACGCGCAGCGCAGTCGCCTCCAGCGGTGAGCCGTCACGCAGCAGGCGCTCGGCGGTGTCGAGCCGGTGCGCGCGCAGGTAAGCCTGCGGCGACAAGCCCGTCAGCTCGAGCAGCCGCGCATGAAAGCGCTGCGGGCTCAGGAAGTACAGCGCGGCCATGCGCGCGGTGTCCCAGGGTTCGTGCAAGGCGCGGGCCAGCGCGGTGTCGAGGCGGGCCAAGTCGATGCTGCGGCGCGCGAGGATGGCGGGCGCCTCCAGCACCTTGGCCAGCTGCAGCGCGGCGTAGGATGCGTCGATGCCGTTGCGGCAGGCGGCCGTGACGGCGAAGCGACGCAGGCGATCGACACCGGTGCCGTCCGGCGTGTCGATGACTACCATGCGCACGCCGCGCGGCGACATGAAGGTGTGCGCCATGCCGGCCGGAATGACCATGCCGCACGAGCTGTCGGTGAAGGCGGCGCGCCCGCCGATCTCCAGCTCCATGCGGCCGTCCAGCGCGTACATGATCTGCGCGTGGTCATGGTCGTGGCCCAGGTACTCGCCGCTGTAGTGGCGGATGCTGCAGCGGGGGGCGAGAGCGAGCGGGCGGCGCATGCGCGCGATTGTGCCGAAGCAGCGGGTCGCGTGGCGATGACCCCGCAGCCACAGCGCCCACCGGCTTCGCCGGAGAATGCCGTCATTCGACACACGGACACAGGAGCGCACCCCGAATGACGACGTTGCAACAGATCCTCGGCACCGAACTTCCATTGATCCAGGCGCCGATGGCCGGTGCGCAAGGCAGTGCGATGGCGATCGCGGTGTGCAACGAAGGCGCGCTGGGGTCGCTGCCGGGCGCGATGCTCGGGCCCGACGCGATGCGCAGCGAACTCGCGGCGATCCGCGCCGGCACCGACAAGCCCTACAACGTCAATTTCTTCTGCCACACGCCGCCGGTACCGAGCGACGAGCGCGAAGCCACGTGGCGCGGCGCGCTCGCGCCGTACTACGCGGAGTTCGGCATCGACCCGGCGGCCATTCCGACCGGGCCGGGGCGCAACCCGTTCAGCGCCGAGGTGGCCGACCTGCTGGCCGAGTTCAAGCCGCCGGTGGTGAGCTTCCATTTCGGGCTGCCGCCCGAGGCGCTGCTGGCGAAGGTGCGCGGCTGGGGCGCGAAGGTGCTGGTGTCGGCCACCACCGTCGAGGAGGCGCTGTGGCTCGAGGCGAAGGGCGTCGACGCGGTCATCGCGCAGGGGCTCGAGGCCGGCGGGCACCGCGGCCATTTCCTGTCGCACGACCTCACGAAGCAACTCGGCACCTTCGCGCTGCTGCCGCAGCTGGTGCGCGCACTGAAGGTGCCGGTGATCGCGGCCGGCGGCATTGCGGATGCCGACGGCGTGGCCGCGGCCATGGCGCTGGGCGCCGCCGGCGTGCAGATCGGCACGGCCTATCTGCTGACGCCCGAGGCCATGACCAGCGCGCTGCACCGCGCCGCGCTCAAGAGCGAGGCCGCGCGCCACACGGCGCTCACCAACCTGTTCACCGGCCGGCCGGCGCGCGGCATCGTCAATCGTGTGATGCGCGAGCTGGGGCCCATCGGCCCGGCGCCGGAGTTTCCGCTCGCCACCTCGGGCATCACGCCGTTGCGCGCCAAGGCCGAGGCGCAGGGCAGCGGCGACTTCTCTCCGCTGTGGTCGGGGCAGAACGCCACCGGCTGCCGCGAGGTGTCGTCGGCCGAGGTCACGCGGGCGCTGGCCAAGGGCTTTCGCTGACCCCTGCGGTCAGCGGAAGTAGGCGCCGTTCTTCTTCACCAGCACCGGTGCGCCGTGCTTCAGTTCGAACACGTCTTCGACCGAGAAGCGCGCCGTGCCGCCGAAGCAGTCGCGACCCTGGCCCTGGAGCGCGAAGCGGGTGCCGCTGCGATTCACGGCGATCGTCTTGATCACGCAGGCGTCGCTGGGGTCGCCGAGCGAGGCGGTCCGCGGCGCCGGAAAAACGCGTGCATGCGTCTTGCCGTTCGCACGGGTCAGCACGCGCAGCGTGGGGCACCGGGTGTCGGCGGTTGCGGTGGAGGTGGCGTCGCAGGTCAGATTGCCAGCTTCCGTGTAGCTGTGTTGCGACGCATAGGCGCCGGCATCGAAGCCCACGCAGAGGTTGGGGCGCAGCTGCACCGCGCGCGCGTCGAAGGGGCACACTGGGCCTTTCCTGAACTCGGTGGCTGGCGCGCCAATGGCCGCTACGCCCGGCAGGATCGTGGCAAGAAGTAAGCTCAAGGCCCGAAGGTGTCGCATGAACAAGAGATGCTTTCGTTTCGTTTCGCTCCAGTCTATCCAGCCGCCCGCACCATGACCGCACTTCATCTGCCGCTTCACTTCCTGCATCACCCCGCGCAGCCCGGCGCGGGCGACCCCTGGCTGCTCGTGCTGATGCACGGCGTGGGAAGCAACGAGCAAGACCTGTTCGGCCTGGCGCGCATGATGCCGCCGCAGTTCCATGTGCTGAGCCTGCGCGCGCCGTATGTGCTGTCGCCCGGCTCGTACGCGTGGTTCGAGTTCGAGATGCTGTCCGATGGCGGGCGCCGCATCGACGAGGAGCAGGAGCGCGAGAGCCGCTTCCTCATCGGCGAGATGGTCACGTCGGCCTCGCAGCAGCTGGGCATTCCGCCCGAGCGCGTGGTGGTCGGCGGCTTCAGCCAGGGCGGGATCATGTCGCTGTCGCTGCTGCTCACGCAGCCCGAGAAGCTGCGCGCCGCGCTGGTGTGGCACAGCCGCCTGCTGCCCGAGGTGGTGCCGCACATTGCGCCGCCCGAGGCCTTCGCGGGCAAGGCGCTGTGGGTGAGCCATGGCAGCGCCGACAACGTGATTCCGCCGAGCGCCGCGCAGGCCACGCGCGAGCGGGTGCGCGGGTTGCCGCTGGCGCTGTCGGGCTCGGACTTTCCGGGCGCGCACGAGATCCGACCGGCCGAGCTGCAGGGCACGCTGGCTTGGCTGCAGGCGCTCAGCGCGCAGCCAACCGCGCCATGACCATCGCTTCCATCTCGTCGACCCACGTATCGCCCGCCGCGTCGTCGGGCTGCACCAGCAGCCGGTAGCGGCGACCACCCCAGGCCGCAGTCAGCAGCGCCTGCACCGTGGCGGGCGAGGGCGGCGGCTGCAGGTCGCGGCAGGCGGCGAAGGCCTGCGTCCAGCGCGCGAGCAGCTCGTCGTACACGCGCCGGTGGTGCTTGGGCTCCGCCACGCGGTGTTCGAGCATCAGCATCTCGTGGTCGAACGCGGGCAGCCCATCGATGCGCGTGTCGCAGGTGAGGCGCACGAGGCGCTGTGTGCGTTCGCGCCAGTCGATGTCTGAAGGCGCGATCACGTCCGCGTCGAGCCGCGCGAGCAGCGCTTCGACGCAGTGGCGCACATAGCCCGAGAGCAGGGCTTCCTTGTCGGGAAAGTAGTCGTAGAAGGTGCCGACGGCGATGCCGGTTTCGAGCGCCACGGCGCGCGTGGTCACGCCCTCCCAGCCCTGCGCGCGCCAAATCCGAACAAAGGCGTCGTAGATCGCCTGCACGGTGAATTTGCTGCGCGCCTGCGTGGGGCGTTTCAGGGGCTTGGAGCGGGGTGCGGCGGGCATGGACCGGGTTTCCGAACCCGCGGCGAAGCGGGCCGTCCTACAGTTTGCGAATGAACAACGCATTCACTTTAACCCGCCTCGAAACGCGCAAGGACGCCCTCGGGACCACCCGCATCGTCACCTCGGAAGACGCCGGCAGCCTTGCCGCGGGCGAGGTGCTGATGAAGATCGAGCGCTTCTCGCTCACCACCAACAACATCACCTACGCGGCCTTCGGCGATGCGGTGATGAAGTACTGGCAGTTCTTTCCCACCGGCGACGCCGACTGGGGCCACATGCCGGCCTGGGGCTTTGCCGATGTGGAGGCATCGAACGTCGAAGGCGTGGCCGTGGGCGAGCGTTTCTACGGCTACTTCCCCATTGCGAGCCACCTGCGCATGCAGCCCGTGCGCGTGACGCCGCGCGGGTTCTATGACGGCGCGGCGCACCGCAGCGAGCTGGTGTCGGCCTACAACCAGTACATGCGCTGCAGCCACGACGCGGGCTACGTCGCCGCGCTGGAGGACTACCAGATGCTGGTGCGCCCGCTGTTCATCACCTCGTTCATGCTGGCCGACTTCCTGGAAGACAACGCCTTCTTCGGCGCGACGCAGGTGGTGGTGTCGAGCGCATCGAGCAAGACGGCGTTCGGCACGGCCTTCTGCCTCGGCCGCCGCGAGGGCGTGCAGCTGATCGCGGCCACGTCGGAAGGCAACCGCGCCTTCGTCGAAGCGCTGGGCTGCTACGACCGCACGGTGGCCTACGGCGAGATCGCCACGCTGGCGGCCAACGTGCCCACGCTGTATGTCGACTTCGCGGGCCACGACGACCTGCGCGTCACCGTGCACCACCACTTCGGCGAATCGCTGGTGTACGACTGCTATGCGGGCTCGGCGCAGAAGACCGAATTTCTCGGCGACACCAGCGCGCTGCCCGGCCCTACGCCGCTGCTGTATTTCGCGCCGGTGCAGATCCGCAAGCGGAATGCCGACTGGGGCCCGCAGGAGGTGAACCGCCGTTTCAATGAAGCGCAGGGCCGCTTCATCTCCGAGCTGAGCCGCCCGGGCAACCGCTGGATGACGCTGGCGCAGGGCCGCGGCTTCGCGCATGCGCAGGCCGTGATCGCTGACCTGCATGCGGGCCGCGTCGATCCGCGCGAGGCGCATGTGGTGCGCATTGGCGCCGAGTGACGGGCTGACCGACTGAACTTCGGCGCGGGTGGGGCGTCACAGGGGGTTACGAGAACGTGGCGATCGTGCGGCCCTGGCGGGCCATCCTGGTGCACCATTGCCTTTCGTCTCCCCACTGCCATCCCGCAAAAGGAAACCGCCCATGTCCGACGCCGACTCCCCCCGCGACACCCCCGAATTCCGACCCCGCAAAGAAATGCCGATGGGCACCATCATCGGCCTCGTTCTCGTCGTGCTGGTGGCGGCTTATTTCGGCTGGCGCTGGTACCAGCAGCAGCAACTGGCGCCACTGCCGAACGCGCCCGTGGCCGCCGTCGCGCCGAACGACGCGCCCCCCGAGCCGCCCAAGGCCGCGGAGCCCATCGGCCCGCAGAACCCGGTCGAAGCACTCGCCCCACCCGATGCGGCGCTGCCCGCGCTGGCCAGTTCCGATGCGCGCGTGATGAAGGCGCTCACCGAGCTGCTGGGCGGCAAGGCCGTGGCGGCCTACCTGCAGTCCGACGGCGTGGCGCGGCGCTTCGTCGCCACGGTCGACAACCTGTCGCGCGAGCAGGCGCCCGCGAGCAAGTGGCCGGTGCGGCCCGCGCCGCAGCGCTTCATCACCGAAGGGCCGCAGCAGGGCGGCGTGCAGACCATCGCGGCGAACAACGCGGCGCGCTACAACGGCATCGTGATGCTGGCGGGGTCGGTCGATCCGGCCAAGGCGGCGGCGGTGTATGCACGGCTGTACCCGCTTTTCCAGCAGGCGTACGAAGAGCTGGGCTACCCGGGCCGCTACTTCAACGACCGATTCATCGCCGTGATCGACCATCTGCTGCAGGCACCCGAGCCCACGGGGCCGGTGCAGGTGAAGCTGGTCGAGGTGAAGGGCGATATTCCCTCGCAGCGGCCCTGGGTGCGCTACGAGTACGTCGATCCGAAGCTCGAATCGCTCTCGGCCGGCCAGAAGATCCTGGTGCGCATGGGGCCCGAGAACGAGCGCAAGATGAAGGCCAGTTTGCGCGGCTTTCGCGAGCGGATCGCCACGGGCGACGTGGCCAAGAAAAAGCAGCCCTGAGCACCCTTGAGGCACGGCGGGGCGCTGCCCCACGTGCTGCGCGCCTGCACGCCGTGTAGGCGCTGGCCGATTGCACGCAGCGCCAAGGGCCGAGATGATTGCGCTCCAGACTTTGAGGGCAAGCCATGAACCTGATGAGCGTCGATCTCTACCAGAGCACCACCGACCCCGACAAATTCCTGGCGCTTCCCGCCGGCACCGACCCCACCGAACTCATGGGCCCGATGACCTTCGACCGGGACTATGCACACATCAAGCGCTACCAGGCGGCCTTCGCGTTCGATCCGTCCGAAACCTACGCGGGTGTGAACGCCGCGAAGATCGCGGCGGACCTGCTCACCGTGCAGTGGGCGATGTACCACCGCGAAGGCTGAGCGGCGGCACTGAGCCGCCGCGCCTGCGCCGTCCTCAGGCCTCTTCGGCTTCCTGGTAGTTGCCCACCGGCACGCAGCTGCAGAACAGGTTGCGGTCGCCGTAGACGTTGTCGACGCGGCCGATCGGCGGCCAGTACTTGGCCTGCTTGAGTTCGGCCAGCGGGAACGCGCCGAGTTCGCGCGAGTAGGGGTGGCTCCACTCGCTGCCGATCAGGCTCGCGGCGGTGTGCGGCGCGTGCTTGAGCGGGTTGTCGTCCTTCGACCAGACGCCTTCTTCGACGCGGCGGATCTCGCCGCGGATGGCGATCATCGCGTCGACAAAACGGTCGAGCTCGGCCAGCGGTTCGCTTTCGGTCGGTTCGACCATCAGCGTGCCCGGCACGGGGAAGCTCAGCGTGGGCGCGTGGAAGCCGTAGTCGATGAGGCGCTTGGCCACGTCTTCGGCGGTGACGCCGCTGGTGTCCTTGAGCGGGCGCAGGTCCAGGATGCACTCGTGCGCGACGTGGCCGTTGGGGCTCGCGTACAGCGTGGGGTAGTGGTCCTTCAGGCGCGCGCTGATGTAGTTGGCGCTGAGGATGGCCGTTTCGGTCGCGGCCTGCAGGCCCTTGGCGCCCATCATGCGACAGTACATCCAGCTGATCGGCAGCACGGCTGCATTGCCCAGCGGCGCGGCCGACACGGCGCCCACGCCGTTCGAGGGCACGCCGGCCGTGGCGTGGCCCGGCAGGTAGGGCACGAGGTCTTCGACCACGCAGACCGGGCCGACGCCCGGGCCGCCGCCGCCGTGCGGAATGCAGAAGGTCTTGTGCAGGTTCAGGTGGCTCACGTCGCCGCCGAACTCGCCCGGTGCGGCCACGCCGACCAGTGCGTTCATGTTGGCGCCGTCGACGTACACGCGACCGCCGTGCTCATGCACGAGCTCGCACAGTTCCTTCACGCGGGTTTCGAACACGCCGTGCGTGCTTGGGTAGGTGATCATCACGGCGGCCAGGTGGGCGCTGTGCTTTTCGCAGGCGCGCTTGAGGTCGTCCATGTCGACGTTGCCCTGCGCGTCGCAGGCCGTCACCACCACCTGCAGGCCCACCATCTGGGCGCTGGCCGGGTTGGTGCCGTGCGCCGACGAGGGAATCAAGCAGATGTTGCGGTGGCCCTGGCCCTTGGCTTCATGGAAGGACTTGATGGCCAGCAGGCCCGCGTACTCGCCCTGCGAGCCCGCGTTGGGCTGCAGGCTGATGCCCGCATAGCCGGTGGCTTCGCACAGCCAGGCGCGCAGCTGTGCGTCGAGCTGGGCGTAGCCCTGCAGCTGCTCGGCGGGCGCAAAGGGGTGGATGTTCGCGAACTCGGGCCAGGTGATGGGGATCATCTCGCTGGTCGCGTTGAGCTTCATGGTGCAGCTGCCCAGCGGGATCATGCTGCGGTCGAGCGCGAGGTCCTTGTCCGACAGGCTGCGGATGTAGCGCAGCATCGCGGTTTCGCTCTTGTGGGTGTTGAACACCGGGTGCGTGAGGAAGGCGCTGGTGCGACGCAGGTCGTCGGGAATCAGCGGCGTGGTGCTTTCGGCCAGTTCGTCGAAGCGCGGCATCGCGGTGCCGGCGGGCACGAACAGCGCCCACAGGGTTTCGATGTCGGCGCGCGTGGTGGTTTCGTCGAGCGAGATGCCCAGGTGCTGCTGCAGGCGCTGGCGCAGGTTGACGCCGCCGGCCTGCGCACGCTCGATGATCGCGGCCGTGTCGTCGCCGGTGCGGATCGTCAGCGAATCGAAGGCGGTGGTATTCACCGGCTCGCGGCCCATCTGCGACAGGCCCTTGGCGAGGATGGCGGTGAGCACGGCCACGCGCTGTGCAATGCGCGTGAGGCCGTCGGGGCCGTGGTACACGGCGTACATGCTGGCAACCACGGCCGGCAGCACCTGCGCGGTGCAGATGTTCGACGTGGCCTTTTCGCGGCGGATGTGCTGCTCGCGCGTCTGCAGCGCGAGGCGGTAGGCGGGCTGGCCGTGCGTGTCGACGCTCACGCCGACGAGGCGGCCGGGCAGCGAGCGCTTGAACGAATCGCGGCAGGCCAGGTAGGCGGCGTGCGGGCCGCCGTTGCACAGCGGCATGCCGAAGCGCTGCGTGGTGCCGCAGACGATGTCGGCATCGAACTCGCCGGGGGCGACCAAGAGCGTCAGCGCCAGCAGGTCGGCCGCGACGATGAAGGCGGCGTCGCACTGGTGCGCGTGGCCCGCGAGCGGGCGCAGGTCGTGCACGTGGCCGGTGGTGGCGGGGTACTGCGCGAGCACGCCGAAGAACTCACCGCTCACCATCAGGTGCGGCAGCGTTTCCGAGACGGTGCTCACCTTGACTTCGATGCCCAGCGGCGCGGCGCGGGTCTTGATGACTTCGATGGTCTGCGGGTGGCAGTCACCGGACACGAGGAACACGTTGCTCTTGCTCTTCACGCTGCGCTTGGCGAGCGTCATGGCCTCGGCGGCGGCCGTGGCCTCGTCGAGCATCGACGCGTTGGCGATGGCCATGCCCGTGAGGTCGCACACCATCGTCTGGAAGTTGAGCAGAGCTTCCATGCGGCCCTGCGAGATCTCGGCCTGGTAGGGCGTGTAGGCCGTGTACCAGGCGGGGTTCTCCAGGATGTTGCGCAGGATCACGCCCGGCGTGTGCGTGCCGTAATAGCCTTGGCCGATGAAGCTCTGGAACACCTTGTTCTTCGATGCCAGCGTCTTCAGCTCGGCCAGCGCGTCGGCCTCGGTGACGGGCGCGGGCAGGCGCATCGGCCGGGCGCGGCGGATAGCCGCCGGCACGATGCCGTCGATGAGCTCCGCGCGCGTTTCCGAGCCGATCACCGGCAGCATGCGCGCCTCGTCCGCTGCATCGATGCCGATGTGACGGGCGAGGAATTCTTCGGCGTTCTCTAGTTCTTGCAAAGAGGGAAGGGCGGGAATCGGCATGGCGGTGAAGGCTCGGGGGAAGAAGGAACGAAGGTGGCTGAAGACTCAGCGGATCAGGACTCGGCGGCGAACTTGTCGTAGGACGCTGCGTCGAGCAGGGCGTCGAGCTGTGCGGGCTCGCTCAGCTTGACCTTGAAGAACCAGCCGGAGGCCAGCGGGTCGCTGTTGGCCAGCGACGGGTCGGCGCGCAGCGCTTCGTTCACTTCGGTGATCTCGCCCGACACGGGCATGAACACATCGGCGGCGGCTTTCACGGACTCGACCACACCGGCGACTTCGCCCTGTGCGAAGGTCTTGCCGACTTCGGGCAGGTCGACGAACACCACATCGCCCAGCGCGTCCTGCGCATGCACGGTGATGCCGACGGTGGCGGCGCCGCCTTCGGCCGCCACCCATTCGTGGTCCTTGGTGTATTTGATGCTCATGAAAAAACTCCTCGTGGAAAAAATGGAATCGGGGTGCAGAGCCTAGCCGGGTCTGCGGTGTTCAGCTGCGGTCAGCCGCGGTAGTAGCGCGTCGGCACGAAAGGCATAGTCGACACCTCCATCGGCACCGGCTTGCCGCGCACGATGGCCTGCACGCGCGTGCCGGGCTCGGCAAAGGCGGCGGCCACGTAGCCCATGGCCACGCAGCGGTCGGCCGTGGGGCCGAGCAGGCCGCTGGTGACGGTGCCGATGTCGTGGCCTTCGAGCGACTGCAGCAGCGTGCCGTCGCGCACCGGAATGCGTTCCAGCGCCACGAGGCCGACGCGCTTGCGCGTGAGCGTCTCGTGGTCGGTGTGGCCGGCCGCACCCGAGGCGACGGCCGCCAGCTGGGCCAGCACCTTGGCCGCGCCCGGGAAGCCGCCTTCGCGCGCGCCGCCCGTGCGGCGCACCTTCTGGATCGCCCAGTTGAGCGAGGCTTCGACCGGGGTGGTGGTGGTGTCGATGTCGTTGCCGTACAGGCACAGGCCGGCTTCGAGCCGCAGCGAGTTGCGCGCGCCCAGGCCGACGGGCTTCACCTCGGGCTGCGCGAGCAGCAGGCGGGCGAGGGCGTTGGCATCCTTGCCGGCCACGGAGATTTCGAAGCCGTCTTCGCCGGTGTAGCCGCTGCGCGTGACGAAGGCGGCAATGCCGCCGATCTGCACCGCGCCGCCGGTCATGAACACGAAGCGCTCGATGCCGAGCGACAGGCGCGCCAGCGTGGCGGCCGCCTGCGGGCCTTGCAGTGCGAGCAGGGCATGGTCGGGCAGGGGCTGCACTTCGCAGCGCGCACCGATCTTGTCCTGGATGTGGGCGATGTCGGCCACCTTGCAGGCACCGTTCACGATCACGAAGAGCGAGCCGTGGCCTTCGTTGAAGAACATCAGGTCGTCGAGGATGCCGCCCTCGTCGTTCAGCAGCAGGCCGTAGCGCTGCTTGCCGGCGGGCAGGTCGACCACGTCGACGGGCATCAGGGTTTCGAAGGCGGCGGCGGCGTCGGGGCCGACGAGACGCAGCTGGCCCATGTGCGAGATGTCGAACAGGCCGGCCGCATCGCGCGTGTGCTTGTGCTCAGCCATGAGGCCGGCGGGGTACTGGACCGGCATGGAGTAGCCGGCGAAAGGCACCATGCGTGCGCCGAGCTCCACGTGGAGGTCGTACAGCGGTGTCTTGAGAAGTTGGGCGTCAGAAGCGGAGGAAGCGGCCACGGGGCACTCCAAAGGGGCAGTCGAAATCCATGGCTGCAACGCCATGGGCCACCCCTGCTGTCCGCTTTACCTGAGAGATTCGCCCCACGATCGGGGTTTGCTCCTTCGGTGGGCCGCATGCAATGCCACGGCCTCTCTCCAGCAAGGAAACGCCGGTGGTTGCCGGCGTCTTGTCAGTCCTTTTGCCTGAGCGTTCGGGGAACCCCTGCGCCTTCGGCGGCCCCGTCATGCGGGGCTCTCTCCTGACCCGGCGAGTGTAGTGGATCGCGGGGCCGGGGCTGGTGTCGAAGTGCTCGTGGGGGCCTCAGGTGTGGCAGCACCCCAGCGCCTGGGACGCTCTCAGTTGGGAGAGCGGCTTGGCGGAAGCGACCGCCACGGGAACGGCATCGGCTTCGCCGTTCAGCACCAGGTGCTTGAACCGTTCCCAATCGAACAAGGTGCCCGGATCGGTACGGCGGTCCGGGTCCAGCTTGGCGTGCGAAACCACGTGGGCCAGATTGGGGTACTTGGCCCAGCAATGGCGAACGATGCGGGCCGTGATTTCGACTTGCCAGTCGGAGAACGTGTCGAGCTCCTGCTTGTTCACGACCTCGATGCCCAGCGACCAGTGGTTGACGCGCTTGGCGCCGTCGTTCACATCGGGGTGCGAGGCCGCATTGCGCACGTGCCATGCCGCGAGCGCCTCCGGCACGCAGGCCCAGACGAGTTCGCCGTGCTGGTCTTCGTCTTCATCGGGAACCAGCCAATGGAACGACGCGGCGTCGGTCGGTTTTTTCATGACCGAGATGGCGCCGGAAGACGATCCGCCGGCCGTGGCATGGATGACCACCGTGGTGATGCCCATGATCGGATCGACCGATCGCTTCGTCGTGCACGTCGGCCAGTAGGGCTGCACGCCGGGGTACCAGGGCTCGTTGAGGGAAACCTCTCCTGGTCGTTTCGACTTGGGAAGCGTGAAGTGATAGCTCTTCGGACTCGGCATGCTGAACCTCCTTGTTTTGGGAACTGAGTTCTAGCAAGGGGCCCTCTGGGCCCGCGTCCCCTGGATGAGGGATGGCGACCTCTGGCCGCCAGGTTCAGTGCACGGTTTCGGCCAGCGGCAGCAGCTTGTCGATGCGCTCGCGCAGCGAGTCGGCGCGCTCGGGGCCGGCGGCTTTCTCGATCTCGGAGAGCATGAGCGCGGCGATGGTCAGCATGGCCTCGCGGTCGCGCGCCTCGCGCAGGGCGTCGCGCATCTGGTTGGCGAAGCGCGGGTCGCGGCGCACGAACATGCGCTCGCAGATGTCGAACAGGAACATGCGCGTGGTGGCCAGCGAGCGCTTGCCGTCGAAGCTGTCGGCCGATGTGGCGACCTGGATCGGTTCGGCGGCGGGGACGGGTGTGGGGGCCGGCGTAGGTTGCACCGGGGCCGGTCGCGCATCCTGCAGATAGCCCCGCTGCATCAGCCCCTGGATCGCCTGCTCGGCCTCGACGCGGCTGGGGAACAGCGGGCTGAAGTCGGTCAGCGAGCGCCGGCCGTCGGCCATGAGCAGCAGGGCGCGCTCACGCTGGCTGAGCGTGCGCTGCCCGGCCTGGAGTTCGTCGCGTGCCTTCTCGGTCTTGGTGGGAAACATGGCGGCCACAGCTTTCGGAGGTCGAAGGCTGCAGCATCGTTGCAAGTGGTGACACCTTCGTGAACCATTTGCCTACAGAGGGCATGCTGACGCGCGTCAGTTGCCCGCGCTGCTTTCCTTGCGGATCAGCCAGCGCGTGCCCACGCGCTGTAGCTCGAGCGTCTTGCGGTCGGTTTCGGTGAGCGCGTCGGCGCGGTAGACCTGCCGGAATTCCGCACTGGCCGACGTGCCCTGGATGCTGATCACCAGCCCCTCGATGCCCACGCTGATGCGCGACTTGCCCGTGATGCGGGTGCGCCGGTCGGCCTCCCAGCGTTCGCGGGTTTGGCTGCGTGCGGGGGTGAAGTCGGGCGCGTAGGCCGCGAGGTAGCGCTCCACGTCGCGGGCGGACCAGGCCGCAGCCCAGGCGCGCACGGCGGTTTCCACTTCGGCGAGGGTGGCGACGGGGTTGGCCGAAATGACGGGTGCTGCCGCAGACGACGGCACAGGCGCAGCGGCCGGCGTGGCCGCGAAACCGGCCGTGGCCAGCAGCGCGGCGGCGGCGAGGCTGCAACCTTGGGCGGCGATTCGATGCATGGCGTCCTTTTCCTTCTTCGGGTCTGTCAGGCTCGACGTCGAAGCTTGCGTCGATTCTGGCAGTGAAAGAGGGGGCGCGTGGCGTTGAATCGCCCACGGATTTCAGTGGGCTGTTGTTCAGAGCGCGAGGGCTAGAACTCAGGCCGCGGCAGCCTCGCCCACCATCACCTGCACCGTGCGGTTGCGCAGCCGCAAGGCCAGCACGGTCGCGACGCACAGCACGCACAACACCACCGTGAGCGTCACGCCGAGCCCGCGTGCATCCGACAGCAGGCCGAACAGCGGCGACACCAGCCCGCCGACCGAGAGCGCAAGCCCGAGCGTGATGCCGCTGGCGGTGGCCGGGTTGCGCGGCAGGTAGTCCTGCGCGAGCGTCACCTGCGCGGCGAAGGGCAGGAACATGCTCATGCCGAGCCACGCGGTGCAGGCCAGCGCCGCGGCGGGCGTGGAGGCGAGCACGAGACCCGCCATCGCCGGCAGCGCGAGCAGGTAGCCGCAGCGGATCGTGCCCATGCGCCCGATGCGATCCCCGAGCCAGCCGCCGGCCAGCGTGCCCACGGCACCCGCTGCAGTGAAGGCGGTGAGCGCCGCGGCGCCCTGGAAGGTGGTGCCGTGCAGGTCGCGCGTGATGCGCAGCGACAGCATCGACAGCACGGTGACGTACGGGATCGACCAGCCCACGATGGTCGCGACCAGCAGGCTGAAGGCGCGCCAGTCGTTGTGCGGCTTCAGCACTTGGGCGCGGGCCTGCGCGGCGCGCGCCGCCGCGGCTGCCGCGTTGCTGGCGACGGCACCGCGCCGCGCGTTCACCGCGACCCACACCACGCCCATCGCCACCGCAGGAATGCCCAGCAGATAGCTGCGCGACAGGCTGCCGTCGCCGACCACCGTGGCCGCGAGCACGGGCGCGAACGAGGCGCCGATGGTGCCGCCCACCGAGAACACGCTCATCGCTTTCTGCGAAGCGCCGCCGGCCGCGCGCGCGGCCACGGTGGCGGGCGGGTGGTAGGCCGCGATGCCCAGCCCGCACAGCGCGACCGCGATCCAGGTCAGCAGGTAGCTCTGGCTCAGGCCCGCCAGCACCACGCCCAGCGCCGCCACCAGGAAGCCCACGGGCACCAGCCAGGCGCGGGGGTGGCGGTCGGCGTACAGGCCGAACAGCGGCTGCACCACGCTCGACAGCCCGGTGGCCGCCAGCATCAGGCCGCTCACGGCCGTGTAGCTGTAGCCGCGCTCCAGCACCATGAAGGGCAGCAGCGCGGGCACGAGGCCCTGGTAGAGGTCGTTGACGGCATGGGTGCCGGTGAGCAGCCCGAGTCGGCGCGTGTTCATGCGATGGCTTCTTTCTTCGGTGTCCGATTTGAGAAAAAGAGGGGGAAAGCCATCGTAGGAAGACAGGGAAAGATGTTCTCGCTACGAATGTGCAAACATCGTCGTGAAATGGACAAACTGAATCTGCGCCCCGAAGAAGGCGAATCGACGCCGCGCGCCGTGGCCGTGCTGGCCACCGATCCGGCGGGCGATGCCTTCATTCCGCCGCATGCGCACCGGCGCGGCCAGCTCATCCACGCGATCTCGGGCGTGATGATGGTCAGCGCCGCGGCCGGCAGCTGGGTGGTGCCGCCGGGGCGCGGCGTCTGGGTGCCGCCCGGCATGACGCACCAGATCCGCATGGCGGGCGAGGTGCAGATGCGCACGGTTTTCGTCGAGCCCGGCACGCGCGCCGACCTGGGCACCGACTGCCGCGTGATCCATGTGGGGGCGCTGTTGCGCGAGCTGATCGTGGCGGCCGTGTCGCTGCCGCTGGACTACGCGCCGGGTGGCCGCGACGAGCGCGTGATGGAGCTGATCCTCGACGAGATCGAGGCCGCACCCGCGCTGTCGCTGCATGTGCCGATGCCGCGCCACGCGCGCCTGGCTGCGCTGTGCGGGGCGCTCATCCGCGACCCCGCGCAGCCCGCCACGCTCGACGGCTGGGCCGCGCGCCTGCACATGAACGCGCGCACGCTGGCCCGGCTGTTCGAGCGCGAGACCGGCATGACCTTCGGTGCGTGGTGCCGGCAGGCGCGGCTGCTGCTGAGCCTGCCGCGGCTGGCCGCGGGCGCATCGATCCTGGAGGTGGCGCTGGCGCACGGCTACGAGAGCCCGAGCGCCTTCACCGCGATGTTCCGCCGCACGCTCGGCGTGCCGCCGAGCCAGTACCTGCAGCAGGAACCGAAGCGCTGAAACGACACGGCGGGCGGCCTGCGAAGGCCGCCCGCCGTGTGCGGGTTGGCGTGGTGCCTGCGGCTACCGGCTGTAGACCAGGTCGCGCAGCGACAGCGAGACCCAGGGCACGTAGGTGATGACCATCAGGCAGGCCAGGATCACCAGCACGAACGGGATCAGGTGCCTCACGATCCGGTCGAGCGAGATGCGCGCCACCGTGCACGCCGCGAACAGGTTCACGCCGAAGGGCGGGGTGATCATGCCCAGCGCCAGGTTCACCACCATGATCAGGCCGAAGTGCACCGGGTCGATGCCGAAGTGCACCGCCACCGGCGCCAGGATCGGCGCCAGCACGATGATGGCCGCGCTGGTCTCGATGAACATGCCGATCACGAACAGCGCCGCGTTCACGCCCAGCAGGAACATCGCGGGCGACTTCAGCACTTCCTGCAGCCAGTGGCCGATGGCGTCGGGCACGCCGGCGCGCGTGATCAGGAACGCGAACAGGCCGGCGTTGGCGATGATGAACATGATCACCGCCGACGACAGCACCGACTTGCGCAGAATCGCGAACAGGTCGGTGATCTTGATCTCGCGGTAGATCACCATGCCCACGACGAGCGCGTAGAACACCGCCACGGCCGAGGCTTCGGTCGGCGTGAAGATGCCGCCGTAGATGCCGCCCAGAATGATCACCGGCATCAGCAGCGCCCAGCCGGCCTGCCACAGCGCGCGGCCGAAAGGCATGCGGCCTTCACCGTCGGTCTTGCCCCAGCCCTTCCACTTGCAGTAGACCCACACGAACAGCATGAGCGCCAGGCTGATCAGGATGCCGGGGCCGAAGCCCGCGATGAACAGCTCGCCGATCGACACTTCGGCGCTCACGCCGTACAAAATCATCGGGATCGACGGCGGAATGATCACGCCCAGCTCGGCGCTCGTGGCCTGCAGCGCCGCCGCGTACGACGTGGGGTAGCCGTGCTTGATGAGCGCCGGGATCAGGATGGCGCCAATGGCGAAGGTGGTGGCCACCGACGAGCCCGACACCGCCGCGAAGATCATGCAGGTCAGCACGCAGGTCATCGGCAGGCCGCCCTGCACGCCGCCCACGATGCTCTTGGCGAACTCGACCAGCCGGCGCGAGATGCCGCCGGTTTCCATCAGGTTGCCGGCCAGGATGAAGAACGGAATGGCCGCCAGCGGAAACTTGTTGATCGAATTGAACATCTCCTTCACGGAGATCAGCATGTTGGCGTTGGTGACCTGGATGCCCAGGATCGACGCCAGACCGATGGACACGGCCACCGAAACCGACAGTGCAAAACACAGCACCATCGTTGCAACCATCACGACGCTCATTGCGCGGTCTCCAGTTCGAGCCGCTTGGGATCGAGAAAATTGCCGGCAATGCCGAACAGACAGAACACAGAACCGACGGGCATGGCCAGGTAGGCCCACACCATCGACAGACTTTCGAGGCCGGCCATCGACTGCACGCGCCCGCGCATCGCATAGTCCCAGCCCCACCAGAGAATGACCAGCATCAGCGCCAGCGCGGCCAGCGACACCACGGCGTCGAGCACGCGGCGCACGCGCGGCGAACTCCAGCGATAGAGCACGTCGACGCTGACCATCGCGCCCTGGCGGAAGGCCATCGGAATGCCCAGGAACACCATCCAGATCAGGCTCACGCGGATCAGGATCTCGCTCCATTCGGCGGGTTGTTCCAGCACGAAGCGGGTGACGATCTGGAACACGCCCAGCGCCGAGGCGATCACCAGCATCAGGCAGGCGGCGACCATCGACACGCCGGTGGTCCAGCGCTCGATGGCGAGGAATTTATCTTTCATACACAGCAGCTCGCATTTTTCGGTTTCTTCGGGTTCTCAACGAAAAAAGCCCGCCAGACAACGCTGGGCGGGCATCGACGCTGTCAGGCGGACAGCCGCCGGGTCATCACTTGTAGTTGCGGATCTTGTCGAGGTTGGCCTTGCCGAAGTCCTTTT
Source organism: Variovorax sp. RO1 (assembly GCF_002849325.1). Lineage (NCBI taxonomy): Bacteria > Pseudomonadati > Pseudomonadota > Betaproteobacteria > Burkholderiales > Comamonadaceae > Variovorax > Variovorax sp. RO1. The sequence continues at coordinate 146,130 of NZ_PKMT01000009.1, read as the reverse complement.
CGAACTGGGCATTCACCGGTGCCAGCGCCGCCACGAACTTGGCCTTGTCGACGTTGTCGATCACGGTCATGCCCTTGGCGCGCAGGTCGGCCACGCCCTTGGCGTCGTCTTCGTCCACGCGCGCACGGTTGGCCTTGGTGCCTTCCTTGGCAGCGTCGATGAAGGCCTGCTTGTCGGCCGCGCTCAGCTTGTCGAAGGTGCCCTTGTTCATCACGAAGATGCAGGGCGAGTAGACGTGGCCGGTCAGCGAGAGGTGCTTTTGCACCTGGTCGAACTTGGCCGAGATGATCACCGGCAGCGGGTTCTCCTGGCCGTCGACCGTGCCTTGCTGCAGCGCCGTGAACACTTCGGGGAAGGCCATCGGCGTGGTCACGATGCCGAAGCCCTTGTAGGCGGCGATGTGCACCGGGTTTTCCATTGTGCGCATCTTCAGGCCCTTGAGGTCTTCAGGGGCCTTCACGTCGCGCTTGCTGTTGGTCATGTGACGGAAGCCGTTTTCGGCCCACGCCAGCGCCTTGAAGCCCTTGGCGTCGAACTTGGTCAGCATCTCCTGGCCGATGGGGCCGTCGAGCACGGCGCGTGCGTGGGCCTTGTCGCGGAACAGGAAGGGCACGTCGAGGATCTTGGTCTCGGGCACGAAGTTGGGGATCGGGCCGGTCGAGGAGAAGGCCAGTTCCTGGGTGCCCAGCTGCACCGCTTCGATCGACTCGCGTTCGCCGCCGAGCGCGCCGTTGTAGAAGGTCTGGACCTTGTAACGGCCGCCCGTGCGCTTTTCGACTTCCTTGGCGAAGGTGTCGATGGCCACGCCCTGGTGCGAGTTCTGCGCGGTGGAAATGCTGATCTTCATGGTCGTCTGCGCAAAAGCGGCGCAGGCCATGCCCATGCCCAGAACCAGGCCGGCGGCCAGTCGGGTCAACTTCATTTGTCTGTCTCCTCGGGTGAAAAAAGGGGGGCGCGCGAACCAGCCTGAGACCGGTTTCACGCAAAGAAATGACTATGCACGAATAACCAGTTTCACCGCGTCGGGACTTTCACGGACGTAGGCACGAATCACGTCGTCGAAGCGCTCGTCCGGCGCCAGGCCCAGGGCCCGGGCGCGCGGCGTGTCGAAGCGGCCCGGCCAGGTCTTCACGATGCGGCCGATGGTGGCATCGGGCGTGCGGTCGAGCAGGTCGGTGGCGGCGCGGCCGGCCACGCGTTCGAGCGCGGCGGCCATCTCGCCCACCGTGGTGGCCAGCGAGGGCAGGTTGAGCGCGGTGCGCGGGCCCCAGTCGGCATCGCTGGCCTCGGCCGCGCGCACGATGCCTTCGATGGTGCGGGCCGGCGAGGCGATGGCCACGGGCGTTTCGTCGGGCACCGGGCAGGCCGCGCGCAGGCCGGCGAGCGGCTCGCGGATCATGCCGCTGAAGAAGCCCGAGGCGGCACCGTTCGGTTGGCCGGGGCGCACGCTCACCGTCATGAGGCGCACGCTGCGCCCCTGCACGAAACCCTTGCGCGTGTAGTCGGCCACCAGCTGCTCGCCGATGAATTTCTGGATGCCGTAGCTGGTCTGCGGCGTGGGCAGCGTGTGGTCGTCGATGAGCGCGGGCAGCGGCTGCTCGGGCGAATCGCCGAACACCGCGAGCGAACTTGAGAACACCAGCACCGGCCGTGTGCCGAGCGCGCGCAGCTTTTCGAGCAGGCCGTGCGTGGCGGCGAAGTTGCTGCGCATGCCGAGGTCGAAGTCGGCCTCGCATTCGCCGCTGACGGCGGCCGCGAGGTGGAACACCGCATCGGCCTCGCGCCAGAAGGTGGCGCCATCGTCGGCCAGCTGGGCGTTGAGGTCGCCGGTGGCGGCCGCGATGCGCGGGTCGGCCGCGAGGTCGGGCGGCGGCGGTGCGCGGTCGACCAGCGTGATGTGTGCGATATCGCGGGCGGGAGCGCCGGCGAGCGACAGCTGGCCCAGGGCCAGCAGGGTGCGCGCCAAGCGCGCGCCGAGGAAGCCGGCGCCGCCGGTGATGACGATGTGCATGAGGTCCTGTCTCCTTGTGTCCTTGTGTCCTTGCCTCGCGAGGATAGCGTCGGCGGGTGCCGCACAATTTGCGCATGCCCATGCTGCCTCCCGATCTCCTTGCCACCCTGCGTTTGCCTGTGCTGCAGGGCGCCGACCTCGACACCCAGGCTTCCTTCTTCAAGCGGCCGGAGGTCCGTGGGCTCTACTTCGAGGTGGTGGAGGGCTCGGCGAAGGACGAGGTGCTGCGGGCCGCCGTCGCGCAGCTCGGCGACCTGCATCCGCACCGGGCCGCGTTGCTGGCGGTGTTCTGCGGCGCGCTGGTCGAGAACGGCGCCGATCCGCAGCTCATGTTCGACGCCGTGCGGCAGTTGGCGGGGCGCCTGCTGGCGTCGCTGGCGCCTTACTGCGCGGCGCAGCCGTACGAACCCGACGAGGACGACGAGGAACCGCAGGACGAGCAAGCACTCGCCGCCTGGCAGGCCGCCGAAGCGGCGCTCGCGTCGCTGTCGCCGCAGGCGCGATTCGAGGTCGATGCGCGCCAGCGCGCGGTCGACCTGCTGGTGCTGCCGCTCATGACCATGGTGGTGCGCGATGTGCGCAACCACCGGTCGCTGGTGGCGGACGACGGCCTGCTCGCGCATGTCGAGGCGATGTACGCCAACGACTCGCTGCCTTTCGAGGCCTTGCATTTCCTGCGCGCCGCGGCCCAGCTGTCGTACGAAGACGAGCTGGTGGTTTTGCTGCCGACGTCGCGCGCGGGCATGGTCGTTCGCGCCCAGGGCATCAACAACAACTTCCACGCCTTCTCGCTGCTGCAGGACCTGATGGAAACGCACGCCCAGACGCTGGGCATCCGGCAGCCGCCGCGCACGCGTCGCGACGGGGACAGCGATGCCGCCGCCTTCCTCTGGCTGCAGGCGACGGCCTTCGCCAAGGGCGAACTGGTGGACCGCATGGCGTGGTCCTGGGGGGAAGGCACGTTGCGCGAGAACGCGCGCAGGCAGGGGCGGCTGGTGCTCGTCGCGCTGGAAACGGACGACAAGCCCGTGCGCGGCTGGAACGGGTTCACCCACGTGCTGCACGCCGAGCAGAACCCGCAGGTGTCGCTGGTGCACTTCCTCACGCCCGACGAGGTCGCCGCGTACCTCGCCTGAGCGGGCCTGAAAATGAAAAAGCCCTCCGAAGAGGGCTTTCATGCATCGATGCCGCGGGGGCTTACATGCCCACGTAGTTCGGACCGCCGCCGCCTTCGGGCGTCACCCAGACGATGTTCTGCGTCGGGTCCTTGATGTCGCAGGTCTTGCAGTGCACGCAGTTCTGCGCGTTGATCTGCAGACGCTCCTTGCCGGCGCTGGCTTCGTCGGGCACGAACTCGTACACGCCGGCCGGGCAGTAGCGGCTTTCGGGGCCGGCGAACTTGGTGAGGTTGATATTGACCGGCACCGACGCGTCTTTCAGCGTCAGGTGGGCGGGCTGCTGCTCTTCATGGTTCGTGTTGCTGATGAACACGCTCGACAGGCGGTCGAAGGTGAGCTTGCCATCGGGCTTCGGATAGACGATGGGCTTGCATTCGGCGGCCGGCTTCAGGTACTGGTGGTCGGGCTTGGTGCGGCGCAGGGTCCATGGGATGTGGCCCTTGAGCAGCCACTGCTCGACGCCGTTCATGACCGTGGCAATGCCCAGGCCCTTCTTGAACCAGGCCTTGAAGTTGCGCGCCTTGTTCAGCTCGGTGTAGAGCCAGCTCTTCTCGAACGCGGCGGGGTAGGCCGTGAGTTCGTCGTGCTGGCGGCCGGCCATGACCGCGTCGAACGCGGCCTCGGCGCACAGCATGCCGGTCTTGATGGCGGCGTGGCTGCCCTTGATGCGGCTCACGTTGAGGTAGCCGGCTTCGCAGCCGACCAGCGCGCCGCCCGGGAACACCGTCTTGGGCAGCGACTGCAGACCGCCGGCCGTGATGGCGCGCGCGCCGTAGCCGATGCGCTTGGCGGGCTTGATGCCCTTGGCCTCGTCGCCTTCGAGGTACCAGCGGATGTTGGGGTGCAGCTTCCAGCGCTGCATTTCCTCGAACGGGCTCAGGTACGGGTTGCTGTAGTCCAGGCCCGTGATGAAGCCCATCGTGACCTTGTTGTCCTCCATGTGATAGAGGAACGCGCCGCCGTAGGTATTGTTGTCCATCGGCCAGCCGGCCGTGTGCAGCACGAAGCCGGGCTGGTGGCGCTTGGGATCGATTTCCCAGACTTCCTTGACGCCCAGGCCGTAGGTCTGCGGGTCGCGGCCTTCGTCGAGCTTGAACTTGGCGATGAGCTGGCGGCCCAGGTGGCCGCGCGCGCCTTCGGCGAACACCGTGTACTTGCCCAGCAGCTCCATGCCGAGCTGGAAGTTCTCGGTGGGTTCGCCGTCCTTGCCGACGCCCATGTTGCCGGTGGCGACGCCGCGCACCGAGCCGTTCTCGTTGTAGAGCACTTCGGCGGCCGGGAAGCCCGGGAAGATTTCCACGCCGAGGTTCTCGGCCTGCTGCGCCAGCCACTTGGTGAAGGCACCCAGGCTGATGATGTAGTTGCCGTGGTTCTGGAAGCAGGCCGGCAGAAACGCGTTGGGCGTGCGCAGTCCCGACTTTTCGCTCAGGAACACCATGGCGTCGTCGGTCACGGGCTGGTTCAGCGGCGCGCCGAGTTCTTCCCAGTCGGGCAGCAGTTCGTTGAGCGCGCGCGGGTCCATGATGGCGCCCGACAGGATGTGCGCGCCGGGCTCGGAACCCTTCTCGAGCACCACGACGGAGATTTCCTTCTCCTGCTGGGCGGCGAGCTGCTTGAGGCGGATCGCGGTCGAGAGGCCGGCGGGGCCGCCGCCGACCACGACCACGTCGTATTCCATGGCTTCGCGAGGGCCGAACTGGGCGAGGATTTCGTCGTGCGTCATGTGGGTTGGGTCGATAATGATTTTTAGAGGCGCGGGGGCGTCGCGGTTCGCCCGGCATTTTATGCGGCGTCCGGCGGTGGTCCTTGTCGCCCGCAGGCGAGGCACCCTGCGTCACCTGCGCGACTCCACAGGATTCTGCCCATGGCTTACAGCATCGATCTCTCCGGCCGCGTGGCCTTCGTCACCGGCGCGTCCAGCGGATTGGGCGCCCAGTTCGCGAAAACACTGGCCCGTGCCGGTGCCGCCGTGGTGCTGGCCAGCCGCCGCGTCGAGAAGCTCAAGGAACTGCGCGCACGCATCGAAGGCGAGGGCGGCGACGCCCACGTGGTCGAGCTCGACGTGACCGACTTCGGCAGCATCAAGGCCGCCGTGGCGCGCGCCGAAACCGAAGTGGGGCCCATCGACGTCCTCGTCAACAACTCGGGCGTGAGCACCACGCAGCGCCTGCAGGACGTCACGCCCGACGACTACGACTACATCTTCGATACCAACGTGAAGGGCTCCTTCTTCGTGGCGCAAGAGGTCGGCAAGCGCATGCTGGCGCGCGCCCAGGGCAAGGCGCCGGGCACCTACATCGGCGGTCGCATCATCAACATCGCGTCGTCAGCGGCGCTGAAGGTCATGCCGCAGATCGGGGCGTATTGCATGAGCAAGGCCGCCGTGGTGCAGATGACCAAGGCCATGGCGCTCGAGTGGGGCCGCTTCGGCATCAACGTGAACGCGCTGTGCCCGGGCTACATCACGACCGAGCTCAACGAGGAGCACTGGAGCACCGAGGGCGGCGCCAAGCTGGTCAGCATGCTGCCGCGCAAGCGCGTGGGCAAGCCCGAAGACCTCGACGGGCTGATCGTGCTGCTGGCCAGCGGCGAGAGCCACTTCGTGAACGGTGCGGTCATCGCGGCCGACGACGGGTTCGCGATCTGAGTCCGCGGGCGTGGATCGGCATCGCAGCCGGGCTGGCTGCGGGGGCGCTCTGGGGCCTGGTGTTCGTGGCGCCGCGCATGGTCGGCCACTTCGGCATGGTCGACATCACGGCGGCGCGCTTCGCGGTGTTCGGAGCCGTGTCGGCGCTGGCGGTGCTCGCGCGGCCCGCGGCCGTGCGCTGGCCCACGGGCCGGCAGGCGCTGGCGGCGCTCGGCCTCAGCGTGCTGGGCTTCAGCGGCTACTACCTGCTGCTGGCCTTCGGCATCGAAGCGGCCGGCACCGAAGTGCCCAGCCTCATCATCGGCACCATTCCCGTCTGGATGATGCTGCTGGGCCGGCCCGCGGGCCTGCACATGCGGGCCTTGCTGCCCGGCCTGCTGCTCACGGGCGCGGGCATCGCGCTGATGATCTGGGGCGCGTGGTCGGCGCAGCACGGCGCGGGCGGTGGCGGCGGTGGTGCGCGCTTCGGCTGGGGCATCGCGCTGGCGCTGTGTTCGATGGCGAGCTGGACTATCTACGGCCTGCTCAATGCCGCCTGGCTGCAACGGCACCGCGAGGTGCATGCGGCAGACTGGGCCAACTGGCTCGGCATTGCGACTGGCCTGGGTGCCTTGCTGTTGTGGGCGGTGGCGGGCAGCGATGTCGCCACGCTGCAATCGCGGCCCGACGGCATGCTCTTCATCTGGATTGCGCTGGCGAGCGGCTTCGGTTCGTCGTGGCTTGCGACCATTCTCTGGAACGTCGCCAGCCAGCGCCTCTCGGCCAGCCTGTGCGGCCAACTGATCGTGAGCGAGACGCTGTTCGCCTTGTTCTACTCTTTCCTCTGGGACGGCCGCTGGCCGCAGGCCACCGAATGGCTGGCGGCGGCGCTGTTCGTCCTGGGCATCCTCGCATCCATCAAGGCCCACCGATGAGAATCGAAATCCCCGAAAAGAAGAAGCTCGTGTATGAAATGTTGATCCCCATCCGCTGGGGCGACATGGACGCCATGGGCCATTTGAACAACGGCACCTACTTTCGCTACCTCGAGACCGCGCGCATCGACTGGATCCGCTCGCTCGGCGTCGAGCCCACGCCGGGCGGCGAGGGCATGGTGATCGTCAACGCCTTCTGCAACTTCTACCGGCAGATCGAGTACCCGGGCAATGTGCGGATCAAGATGTACGTGAGCGACCCGGGCCGCACCACCTTCGAGAGCTGGGCCACGATGGTCCGCGAAGACGCGCCCGACGTGCTCTGCGCGGCCGGCGGCGCCACCACCATCTGGGTCGACTTCCCGAAGCAGAAGGCGCTGGCGCTGCCCGACTGGCTGCGCGAGATCGTCAGCGACTGACGCTGGCGCAAAAAGCTCAGGCCGGCCGCAGCACGATGCGCGCCTCGAAGCCGCGCGCCATACCGGGCGGCGGCGAGGCCAGCTCCAGCGTCGCGTTGTGCTTCTCGACGATGGTGCCCACGATCGACATGCCCAGGCCGTAGCCGGCGCGGTCCGAGCCGTGGCGCACATGGCGCTGGTGCAGCGACTCCAGCTGCCCGGCGCTGACACCCGGGCCCGCATCGCGCACCACGAGCACGCACGGCGCCGCGACTTCGATCGTCACGCGGCCGTCGCCGCTGTAGCGCAACGCGTTCTCGACGAGGTTGCGCAGCGCGATCGCCAGCGCGTCGACGTCGCCGAAAGCCACGGGCGCCGCGCTGTCGGGCACCTTGAGCTTCAGGCGCTCGTTGATCTGCGGGTCTTGCCAGAACTCCTGCGCCACCGTGCCCGCCAGCTGTACCAGGTCGACCCGCGCCCGCGTGAGCGAGGCGCCCGATTCGGCGCGCGACAGCTGCAGCAGCTTTTCGGCGCGGTGGCTGAGCATCTGCAGCGCCTGCAGCGCGCCTTCGACGTCGGTGCGCTTCAGGTCGTGGTCGAGCGCGGTCTGCAGCCGCAGCCGCGCGGCGGCCAGCGGCGTGCGCAGTTCGTGCGCGGCGTTGGCGGCCAGCGCGCGTTCTACGTCGAGCGACTGCGACAGCCGCTGCAGCAGGCGGTTGACGTGGTCGCCCACCGCGCGCAACTCCTGCGGCAGGCCGGGCAGGGTGATCGGGCGCAGGTCGGCGCCGTTGCGCTTCTCGATCTCGCCGGCGAGCTGTTGCAGCACGCGCAGCTCGGTGCGCGCCACGCGCCGCAGCACCAGCGCCAGCAGCGGCAACACCGCGCCGAGCGGGATGATCAGGCCGAACAGCGTGCGGTTCAGCGCACGGCGGCGTTCGTCGAGCGGGTCGGCCACCTGGAAGTACAGGCCCAGCGTCGGGTGCCGCACGGTGTAGATGCGCCAGGTCTGGTTGTTGGCGAAACCTGCGGCCAGTGGCACGTCGAAGGCGTCGTTGGGCGCCTCGGCCGAGCGCAGCAGCACATGCTCGTGCACGTCGACCACCTGGTACATCACGGCGTCTTCGGAGAACAGCTGCTTGGGCGCGATCAGCGGTGCGTCCTGCGTGCCGTTCTCGTGATGCCGCTTCAGCTTCTCGAGCTCCTGCACCGCCATGTCGAACATGCGGTGCGACACCTCCACCAGCTCGTTGTCGAAGTTGTGGTTGATCTCGCGGTCCACGTACCAGACCACGGCGAACACGCACAGCAGCCACACGCCGCCGACCCACAGGATCAGCGTGCGCGTGAGGCGCCCGGCCAGCGAATCGCGACGATCGCGAAGCAAGGCGCCGCTCATTCCTCGTCGTCCGCCGAGAACGACAGCCGGTAGCCCAGGCCGCGCAGCGTCTGGATGTGGCTGCGCCCGAGCTTGCGCCGCAGCCGGCTGATGAACACCTCGAGCGTGTTGCTGTCGGCCTCGTCGCCGAAGCCGTAGAGCGCATCGGCGAGGTTGTCGCGCGTATGGATGCGCTCGGGCCGCGTGGCCATCACGCGCAGCAGCGCCCATTCCTTCTGCGTGAGCACGACGGGCACGCCGTCCTTGCGCACGCGGTCGTGGGCGAGATCGATCTCCAGCGTGCCCAGCTGCAGCACCGGCGAGGTGTTGGCACTGCGTCGGCGCTCCACGGCGCGCAGCCGCGCGAGCAGTTCGGCGGGGTCGTAGGGCTTGATGAGGTAGTCGTCGGCGCCGGCATCGAGGCCGCGGATGCGGTCGGTGACCTGGTCGCGCGCCGTGAGCACGATGACGATGGGTGGCTCGCGCAGCGCGCGCACCTGCGGCAGCAGCGAGAGGCCGTCGCCGTCGCCCAGGTGCAGGTCGAGCAGCACCGCCGCGTACTGCACCGAGAGCAGCGCGCCGCGCGCTTCGGCCAGGCTGGGGGCCACGTCGACGACGAACGCCTTGGCGACGAGGTAGCTGCAGACCGCGTCTGCCAACGAACTGTCATCTTCGACCAGCAAGATTCGCACGCGGTGGCCCTTACAAAAAACTCGAAGTCTAGCGCCGCCCCTCTGGCGATCGGGTCAGGAATCGTTCAGGTCGCTTCAGACTGGGTTCATCCCGCGTGCGTAGGCTCGCGCCAGTCTGTTCCGAGGCCTGTTTTTCTTCATGACCCGTCGTTCCCCGAACCTCCGTCCCGGAGTCCTGACCTTGCTTGCTCTGGCCTTGTTGATGACCTGGGATGCGCTTGGCGGCGACCTGCCGCTGGCCCGCCTGGCCGGCACGCCGATGGGCTTTCCGTGGCGCGACAACCCTTTCCTGGTCCACGTGATGCACGAGGGCGCCAAGAACCTGAGCTGGCTGCTGCTGATCGGCCTGTTCGCCGCCATCCGCTGGCCCGTGGGCGTGCTGCGGCGCCTGCCCACTGCCGCGCGGGTGCAGCTGGCACTGAGCGTGCTGGCCTCGGTGCTGGCCGTGAGCCTGCTCAAGCACGCGAGCGACACCAGCTGCCCCTGGGATGTGAAGGAGTTCGGCGGCGTGGCGCAGTACGTGTCGCACTGGGCCTGGGGCGTGCGCGACGGCGGACCGGGCGGTTGCTTTCCGGCCGGCCATGCCTCGGCGGCCTTCGCCTTCCTCGGCGGCTACTTCGTGCTGCGGCATGTGGCGCCGCGCGGGGCCATCGTGTGGCTCGGCACGGCGCTGGTCGCCGGCCTCGTGCTGGGCTTGGCGCAGCAGCTGCGCGGCGCGCACTACATGAGCCACACGCTGTGGACCGCGTGGGTCTGCTGGACGGTCGGCTTTGTCATCGAACTGGCGGTGACGCACCGCCGGAAACGTCTTCCCATCGAACGCACCACACGCCTGCATGCAAGCTCTTGATTTCGCCCTGTTCAGCTGGATCAACGCCTCGGCCCACGCGCCGGCGTGGAGCATCCGCTTCGCGGCGTTCGCGTCCGATGTGTTGCCGACGCTGCTGGCACTGTCGATCGCCGCCGCCGCGGCCTTCGACCGCCGCTGGCGCCATGCCTTTTTTACCGCGCTCGTCAGCGTGGTCGTGGTGTGGCTGGTGGTGAACGTGTTCCGTTCGGTGCTGCCGTTCCCGCGCCCCGCGTTCTACGGCCTGGGCATCCAGTGGGTGCCGCAGGGCGCGCGGCCGGGCTTTCCGAGCCTGCACGCGGCCGGCACCTTCGCCGCAGCCTTCTCGCTGTGGTGCCTGCCGTGGCGCACGCCCATGCGGCTGGCGCTCGTGGCCGCGGTGGTGGTGGCCTGGAGCCGGCTGTACCTGGGCCTGCATTTCCCGACCGACGTGACGGCCGCCGCGATCCTGGCGGCGCTGGTCTCGATCGTGGTGGAGCGCGGCATCAGCCGCCCCGCTGGCCGCGTGGTGTCGCGCAGCCCGCGCCTGCGGTTGCTGCGCCGCGCGCGCATCGGCCGAGTCTGAATGCGCTCTGAATGAGGTGTTCAGGCTCTCTTCAGGCACGCTGCCTACATTGGCTGCATGTCTGTTTCGCGTCTCGACTCTGCGCTGCTCGCGCGTGCGCCCCACCGCTCTGATTCCGGCCCCGTGCCGCTGTCGGATGCGGGCGCCGCCGGCACCCTGTGGCAACGCATCGACGGCTGGATCTCGCAGCCGCGCTCGACCCGGCAGGTGATCGTCTGGCTGAGCCTGTACCTCGGCCTCACCGCCAACTGGCCGCTGCTGAACGACCTGGCCCGCCTGGGCGGCGCGCCCAGCACCTACATGCCGACCATCGTCGCGCTGGGACTGCTCACCTTCTGCGGCACCGTCGCGATGCTGTCGCTCACGGCCTGGTCGCGCTGGATGAAGCCGCTGTGGCTGGCCGTTGTCGTGATCGCCGCGGTGGCGCAGCACTACATGCTTCAGTACCGCGTGGTGATGGACCCGAGCATGATCGCGAACGCGTTCCAGACCGACCCCAACGAAGCGCGCGACCTCCTGAGCGGGCGCATGGCCTTCAACGTGCTCGTGGTGGTGCTGCCGGCGGCCTGGGCCCTCTGGCGCGTGCGCATCGTGCCGATGGGGCTGCTGTCGCATGCCTGGCGCAACGCGCTGCTGCTGGTGCTGGCCGCCGTCGTGGCCGTGGGCACGGGCGTGGCCATGAACCGGCAGCTCGCGCCGCTGATGCGCAACAACGTGCACCTGCGCTACATGATGAACCCGATCGCCAGCCTGTACTCGGCGGGCGCCGTGGTGCTCAAGCCGATGTTCAAGCGCAGCAGCAAGCTGATTCCGATCACCGCCGGTACCGCGCTTGGCGCGAGCTACGCGTCGCAGAAGCGGCCGCCGCTGTTCGTCGTGGTGGTGGGCGAGACCGCGCGCGCCGACCACTTCGGCCTGAACGGCTACGCCCGCGACACCACGCCCGAGCTCGCCAAGCGCAACGTGCTGAGCTACCGCGAGGTGCGCTCCTGCGGCACCAACACGCTGGCCTCGGTGCCCTGCATGTTCTCGCCGCTGGGCAAGAGCGGCTACGAGTCGCGCAAGGACGAGTACGAGAACCTCATGGACGTGCTGCAGGCCTCGGGCCTGGCGGTGTTCTGGCTCGACAACCAGGCCGGCTGCAAGGGCGTGTGCGCGCGCGTTCCGAATGCCTCGGCCTTCGACGGACTCGATGCGGCCACCAAGAAGGCGCTGTGCGACGGCGAGGAGTGCCTCGACGACGTGATGCTCAAGGGCCTCGACGAACGCATCACCGCGCTGCCCGCCGAGCGCCGCGCCAAGGGCGTCGTGCTCGTGATGCACCAGATGGGCAGCCACGGCCCGGCCTACTACAAACGCTCGGCCACCGATGTGAAGCGCTTCGCGCCCGAGTGCAAGACCAACGCGCTGGCCGAGTGCGCGCATGCCGAGCTGATGAACGTCTACGACAACTCGATCGCCCAGACCGACCGTTTTCTCGGCCACACCATCGACTGGCTTCAGACGCAGTCGAAGCAGTACGACCCGGCGCTGCTCTACATGAGCGACCACGGCGAGTCACTGGGCGAGTACGGGCTGTTCCTGCACGGCGTGCCGTACAGCTTTGCGCCCGATGCGCAGAAGCACGTGCCCCTGGTCACCTGGTTCGGCGACGGCATGAGCGAGCGCCGCAAGCTTTCGCGCGCGTGCATGGAAGCGGGCCTGGACGCACCGCTCACGCACGACAACCTGTATCACACGGTGCTGGGTTTGATGGACGTGACCACGCCCACCTACAAGCCCGCGCTCGACGCGCTGGCCTCGTGCCGCGGCAAGGCCTGAGAAGGTGTGAACGAACCCGCCATGCCCGCTCATCCCGCCCAGACACGCCCCTCTGCGTTGCAAATGCTCGCCATAGCCAGCTATGGCTGCGCTTTGCGCCTTGATGGGGCGCGCCTGGGCGGGCTGCTCGGCCACGCCGGATTCATTCACACCTTCTGAGCCCGTCGCCGCAGCTTCAGCTTCTTACTTCTTCTCGCGCGGCAACCGGCCCATCAGGAAGAACTCCGGGTTCGGCTGCATGCCGCTGAAGCTGGCCAGCCGGTTGCTCAGGCCGAAGAAGGCCGTGATGGCCGCGATGTCCCAGATGTCTTCGTCGTCGAAGCCGTGCGCGTGCAGCGGCCCGAAGTCGCGGTCGTCGATCTCGTGCGAGCGCTCGCAGACCTTCATCGCAAAGTCGAGCATCGCGCGCTGGCGTTGCGTGATGTCGGCCTTGCGGTAGTTCACCGCCACCTGGTCGGCCACCAGCGGCTTCTTCTCGTAGATGCGCAGCAGCGCGCCGTGCGCCACCACGCAGTACAGGCACTGGTTGGCCGCGCTGGTGACCGTGACGATCATCTCGCGGTCGCCCTTGGTGAGCGAGCCTTCTTCCTTCAGCATCAGCGCATCGTGGTACGCGAAGAACGCGCGCCATTCGGCAGGGCGGCGCGCGAGGCCGAGGAACACGTTGGGCACGAAGCCGGCCTTTTCCTGCACGGCGAGGATCGCGGTGCGGATGTCGTCAGGCAGGTCTTTCAGTTCGGCGAGGGGGTAGCGGGGGGCTGTCATGTCTTTGTCTCCTGGGTGGAATGACAAGATCATAGGCAAGCGGTCGACAGCGTGAGCGCATTGCCTGCGTCGCGGTTGGGGCCGGGCAGTTGTGTTGGCACTCTCGGCCGCGATGCAGACCGGAGAGCCGCGTCAATAAACTGAGTCTTAAGCGGCTTAAGAGTCAGTTTATTGACTATTTCGGCAGACCTGCTGACGGCTCGTCTCGGGTGTCCAACAGCGAGAGATCGCTCTCGTCCTTCAACTCGACACCCGTCAATCCACGCCTTCGGGACTCGCGCACCAGCCACGCCAGCTTGAGGGCCGCGTGCGCGTACGACAGCCCCTCGGGCCGCACGTTCGAAATGCAGTTGCGCTCCGCGTCATGCCGCCCGCGCCGTGGCGCGTGGGTCAGGTAGATGCCGAGGCTGTCGGGGGAGCTGAGGCCCGGGCGTTCGCCGATCAGCATGACGGACAGCCCAGCGCCGACTGCTTCGCCCAGTTCGTCAGCCAGCGCCACGCGCGCCTGGGTGGCGATGAACACGGGCGACAGCCGCGTACCGGGCGGCAGCTGCGGGCGCAGCGCGGCGAGCAACGGCACAGCATGGCGCGCGACGGCCAGCGAGGAGAGGCCGTCGCCGATCACGAGGCAGACGTCGCAGCCGCCCGCCGGCCGTTCATCGCGCAAGCGCGCGGCATCTTCCGCATCGAGCTGGCGGCCGAGGTCGGGGCGGCGCAGGTAGGTGGTGCGGTCGGGGGCGCGGCTGCGCACGCGGTTCACGTCCCACTGGTCGGCGCGAAGTGCGGCATCGAGTGCGTCGACATCGAGTGCCGCATGGATCGCGTCGCGCGCCATCGCGTGGGCCCAGCCGAAGCGCAGCGTCTCGTCGGTGGGCATGCCGGCGCCGGCGCGGCCGAGTGCAAGCCGCGCGGGCGTGGCGGCGCGCCATTGCGCCCAGGGGTTGGGGGTGACCGATGAATCGCTCACGGCGCCAGCGCGGACAGCCCGCCCATGTCGTTCAGCAGCCGGTTGGCCGAGGGCGGTGCGAGCCGCCCGGTGGTGTCGGTGATCTGCATGCGCTGCAGCCAGGCTTCGAACTCGGGCGCGCGTTTGAGGCCCAGCGTCTCGCGCAGGAACAGCGCGTCGTGGAACGAGGTGCTCTGGTAGTTGAGCATCACGTCGTCGGCGCCCGGGATGCCCATGATGAAGTTGATGCCCGCGGTGCCCAGCAGCACGAGCAGCGTGTCCATGTCGTCCTGGTCGGCCTCGGCGTGGTTGGTGTAGCAGATGTCGCAGCCGATCGGCAGGCCCATCAGCTTGCCACTGAAATGGTCTTCGAGGCCGGCGCGAATGATCTGCTTGCCGTCATACAAATACTCCGGGCCGATGAAGCCGACGACCGTGTTGATGAGCAGTGGCTGGTAGCGCCGCGCGAGCGCGTAGGCGCGCACCTCGCAGGTCTGCTGGTCGACGCCGAAGTTGGCGTTGGCCGAGAGCGCGCTGCCCTGGCCGGTCTCGAAGTACATGAGGTTGTTGCCGACGGTGCCGCGCGCGAGCGATTGGGCTGCGGCATGGGCTTCGTCGAGCAGCGCGGGTGTCACGCCGAACGACAGGTTGGCCTGCTCGGTGCCGGCGATCGACTGGAACACGAGGTCGACCGGCGCGCCGGCCTCGGCGAGCTTCAGCGTGTTGGTCACATGCGTGAGCACGCAGCTTTGCGTGGGGATCTCGAAGCGCTGGATCACCTCGTCGAGCATGTGCAGCAGGCGCCCGAGCACCGGCAGGCTGTCGGACACGGGGTTGATGCCGATCACCGCGTCACCCGCGCCGTAAAGCAGGCCGTCGAGCGTGGAGGCGGCCACGCCGCGCAGGTCGTCGGTCGGGTGGTTGGGTTGCAGGCGCACGGCCAGGTGGCCGGGCAGGCCGATGGTGTCGCGAAAGCGCGTGACCACGTGGCACTTCTTTGCGACCGCGACCAGGTCCTGGTTGCGCATGAGCTTGGACACGGCCGCGACCATCTCGGGCGTGAGGCCCGGTGCCAGTGCGGCGAGTGCCTCTGTGGTGGCCTGCTCGGACAGCAGCCAGTTGCGGAAGTCGCCGACCGTGAGGTGTGCGACCGGCGCGAAGGCCTGCGCGTCGTGCGTGTCGATGATGAGCCGCGTGATGTTGTCCTGCTCGTAGGGAATCAGCGCTTCGGTGAGGAACTGCTTGAGCGGCGTGTCGGCCAGCACATGGCGCGCCGCCATGCGCTGCTGCGCGGTGGCGGCGCCGAGGCCCGCGAGGTAATCGCCCGAGCGCGCGGGGCTGGCGCAGGCGAGCACCTGTCGCAGATCGTCGAACGCGAACACTTGGCCGGCAATGGTGGTGCGGTAGCGCATCGTGTCGTGGGATTTTTTTCAGGGCGTGGACGACAGCATCTCGTCCGGCGCGGCGGCGTCACGCTGCGCCGAGGTGAGCAGGAAGTAGCCGTAGGCCGCCGCCATCAGCACGAGGAAGAGCACCGTGAGCATGGTGTTGAACCAGACCATCGCGCCCAGGCACACCAGGCCGAGGCCGAGCGCCATGGCCGGAAACACGGGGTAGAAGGGCGCGCGGTAGGTGCGCAGCAGGTTCGGTTCGGTGCGGCGCAGCTTGAACAGCGCGGCCATCGAAATCAGGTACATCACGATCGCGCCGAGCACGGCCATCGTGACGATGTTGGCGGTGAGCGTCTGGCCGCCGAACTGCACCCATGTGTCGCTGAAGATGGCGACGATGCCCACCACGCCGCCGGCCAGCAGTGCGCGGTGCGGCGTGTCGAAGCGCGGGCTCAGGCCGGCGAAATAGCGCGGCAGGTAGCCGGCGCGGGCGAGCGCAAAGATCTGGCGCGAGTAGCCCATGAGGATGCCGTGGAACGAAGCGATCAGCCCGAACAGGCCGATCCACACCAGCATGTGCAGCCAGCCGCTGTCGCCGCCCACCACCGCCTTCATGGCCTGTGGCAGCGGGTCGTTGATGTTCGCGAGCTGGCGCCAGTCGCCCACGCCGCCTGCGAAGATCATCACGCCGAAGGCCAGCAGCACCAGTGTGACGATGCCGGTGGTGTAGGCCAGCGGAATCGTGCGGTGCGGATCGCGCGCCTCTTCGGCCGCCATGGCAGCGCCTTCGATCGCCAGGAAGAACCAGATCGCGAATGGGATCGACGCGAAGATGCCCGATACCGCCGCGCCGTTCAGCACGTTGCCGCCGGCCCATCCGTTTGCCACGAAGTTCGCCATCGACCAGCCCGGTGCGACCACGCCCATGAACACCAGCAGCTCGAAGATCGCGAGCACGGTGACGAACAGCTCGAAGGCGGCCGCAATGCCGATGCCGATCCAGTTCAACCCGATGAAGATCACGTACGCGCTCACCGCGAACCACTTCGGATTGATGCCCGGGAACTGCACGTTGAGGTAGGCGCCGATCGCCAGCGCGATGGCCGGCGGCGCGAAGACGAATTCGATCAGCGTCGCGAAGCCCGCCACGAAACCGCCGCGCGGCCCGAAGGCGCGCCGCGCATAGGCGAAGGGGCCGCCCGCGTGCGGGATGGCGGTCGAGAGCTCGGTGAAGCTGAAGATGAAGGTCGTGTACATCGTCGCCACCAGCACCGTAGCGACCAGGAAGCCGAGCGTGCCGGCCGTGTTCCAGCCGTAGCTCCAACCAAAGTACTCACCCGAAATGACGAGGCCGACGGCAATGCCCCACAACTGGATGGGGCCGAGGACTTTCTTGAGATGGCCGGTGCCGGCGACGGGGGCCGGCGAGGCGTCGTTGGAGCGCATGGGGGCTTCCTCTCTTTGTGGATGGTGACAGTGCGTCTGTCCCAAAGCAAGGGCCGTTCCATCGGATACATCGGCGTACAGGCGGCTTCACGGGGGCTGTCCATAATCGGCAGCTTTTCAACCACCGAGGTGTTTCGTGAAGTCATTTGTCTGTGCCGCGCTCGTGTCCGTCTTTGCCATCCCCGCAGCCTTTGCGCAATCTGCCGCCGTCACCACGCCCAGCGGCCTGATCTACCAGTCGCTCAAGGAAGGCGCCGGCGCATCGCCCGCCGCCACCGACGTGGTCAAGGTCCACTACCGCGGCACTTTCCCCGACACCGGCAAGGAGTTCGACAGCTCGTACAAGCGCGGTGAACCCACCGAGTTCCCGCTCAACGGTGTGATCCCATGCTGGACCGAAGGCGTGCAGAAGATGAAGCCGGGTGGCAAGGCCAAGCTGACCTGCCCGCCGTCGATCGCGTATGGCGCGCGCGGTGCGGGCGGTGTGATTCCGCCGAATGCGACGTTGAATTTCGAAGTCGAGCTGGTGTCGGTTACGAAGAAATAGGGGTCGCGGCCGGTCGGGGCCGGCCTGGGCAATGGGCGGTGCGTGCAGTCCATCACGCTGCCCGCTTCGCAATAGTTGCCCGATTCTTTCCTCTCGTTCTTTGCGCACATGGGCCTCCCACAATCCGCCGCCTGACTCCTGATCCACAGGAGCGGCTTCTGGGAGGAACACATGTCCGCATTCAATGCTGCGCCGACGCGCACGCTTCAAATCAATAGCACCGCCACCCTGGTGTTTCTGGGCCGCGTGGTGCCCTCATGTGCGGTCGGATTTGTCGAGGTGCACCATGAGCGCTAAACAAATCATCGAGGACCACGACAAGTGGCGAAAGGGCGCGGGCGGTGCGCCGGCGGGTCTTTCCGGCCAGAGCGACGGCAATGCTTACGCTGGCCTCGACCTCAACCTGATCACCTTCTCGTCCAGCACCTTCAGTGGCAGCAGCTTCACATCGACCACGTTTCAAGACGCCGTCTGGAGCATGTGTCAGTTCAGCGGTTGCTCCTTCAACCAGTGCGACATGGCGCGGATCGCGATCAGCGGATGCACCTTCGTCGACTGCACTTTCACCGCGTCGCAGTTGAAGGCCAGCACGCTCAGCGATTGCACCTTCACCGGGTGCAACTGGACCGCGTTGAACTTCGATGCGAGCCAGTGGTCGGGTTTGAAGTTGCTCGACTGCAGAGGCACGCAGGTGAGCGCGACCGGCCTGCAGGGCGAGCAGGTCGACTTCACGGGCAGTCAGTTTGAAGACATGCAACTGACCCACGCGCGAATCAACTGAGGCTGCGAGATGCAGCCGCTTTCGCTCACCCCGGCTGGTACTGGTACAGCCAGGTCTCCGTCAACGTCTGATCCCCGTTCTTCAGGTATAGCCGCATGTCGACCGGCTCCGTGCCTTCGGGCGTGAAGTCGAACTGCGCGCGCCAGTGGCCCGGCACGCCGTTGGGCACGGCCTCGGCGAAGACATAAGAGAACTTGCCGCGCGGCGCGGTGAGCACCAGTTCGGGCTTCACGCCGAAGGGCACCGTGGTGAGTGGTTGCCCGACGAACTCCACCATGAACTTGCGCACGCCCTGCGGGCGCGGTTGGCCCGGCTGGCCGCCGCGGCCGATGCGCGTAGCCACGCAGCGCGCGAGAGGTGACGGAAAGGGCTCCTGGTCGGTCCAGTGCAGCCGGTACTGCAGGCTGTAGCTCGACCCGGCCTTGGCATCGGCCTTGGGCACCCAGAAGGCGACGGTGTTGTCGTGGATCTCGTCGTCGGTCGGGATCTCGATGAGCTGCACCGAGCCTTCGCCCCAGTCGCCCAGCGGTTCGATCCACAGGCTGGGGCGCTTCTCGTAGTTGACGCCGTCCTGGTAGTGGTCGAAGTTGCGGTCGCGCTGCAGCAGGCCGAAGCCGCGCGGCCGGGTGTCGGCGAACGCGGAGGCGCGGGTCTGCGTGGGGTTGTTGAGCGGGCGCCAGATGCGCTCGCCCGCGCCGTTCCAGATCGCGAGGCCGTCGGAGTCGTGCACTTCGGGGCGCCAGTCGATGGCGGTGGGCTTGATCGTTTCCGAATACCAGTACATCGACGTGAGCGGCACCAGACCCAGGCGCGACACGTCGCGGCGCAGGAACACGCGCGCGTCGATGTCCATGATCACGGCCTTGCCGCGCTGCATGATGAACTTGAACACGCCCGTGACGCTCGGCCCTTCGAGCAGCGCGTAGACGGTCATCGAGGTGGTGTTGCCTGCGGCGGGTGTCTCGAAATAGAAGCGCGTGAAGTTCGGAAACTCCTCGGGCTTGTCGGGCACCGCGACGTCGAGCGCAATGCCGCGCGCCGACAGGCCGTACTGGTAGAGCTCGCCGATGGCGCGGAAGTACGAGGCGCCGAGAAAGGCGACCCAGTCGTTCTTCTGCCAGTCGAGCTTGCCCTGGTCGCCCAGGCGGCTTTCCTGCAGGCGAAAGCCCGCGAAGCCGGCGCCTTCGGGCAGCGCGCGCGCGGGGCTGTCGGGGGGCATCGAAAAGTACGAAGGGCTGTAGAGCACTTCGCGCGCAAAGCTGTCGCCGCCGGCCGACTCCAGCACGTGCATGCGCACCGGTGTCTGGAAGAAGCGGCCGAGGTGAAAGAAGGTGACCGGAAACGCGCCGGGCCCGTCGCGGAAGAGGGCGTTGGCGGGGTCGAAGCGGATTTTTCCGTGCGCGTCGTAGTCGATGCGCTCCAGCACCTGCGGCGCCAGCGGCGCGCCGGCGTTGTAGGGGCGGGCGGCGAGGCGCTTGGCCTGCGCGACGAGCGAATCGAAAGAGAAGGGCGCCGGCTGACTCAGTTGCAGGCCGTTGGCGGCCAGCGCCTCTTCGGGCAGTCCCAGGGCGGCGAGTGCGGCGGCGGCACTGCCGGCGGCGAGGAAGGATCGGCGATCAAGCATGGGTTCTTGAGGGGCGGCGAAAGCCTTTGAAGGGGAAGGGAAAAGAAAGAGCCAAGGGGCGACGGGGAAAAACGTCAAGCATGCCCCGAACCACAGGGTACGGCGCGTCAGCCATTCCGCGCAAACGGGGCCGGACAAGGCCCCGCGTTGTGTTGCGGCAGCGGGTGCCGACCAGGCTCTTTTCGCGGCGTCGCCGGGTATTCTCGCGCCATCGAAAGTGCCTGGAGACCACGGACATGTACACGGAACAAGGCGGCGAAGGCCCGGACCTGCTGGTGCTGCTGCACGGCATGGGCGCCACAGGCGCGGTGTGGTCGCCGCTGTGCGCGCAGGCCGGCGCGCGATGGCGTGGTCGTTGGCTGGCGCTCGACCTGCCCGGGCACGGTGCATCGGACCGGCAGGCTTCGTATGCCATCGGCCAGCACGCCGCGACCGTGGCGCGTGCGGTGCTGCCGCATCTGCAGCCCGAAGGCCGGCTTGTGGTGCTCGGGCATTCGCTGGGCGGTGTGATCGGCCTTGCGCTGGCGACCGGATGGTTCGGCGTCGCGCCGCACGCGGTGTTCGCAGCCGGCATCAAGGTCGCGTGGAGCGATGACGAGGTCCGCCGCATGGAGACGCTGGCGACGCAGCCCGCCAAGCGATTCGCGACAGAAGAAGAGGCGCGGGACCGCTACCTCAAGGTCTCTGGCCTGGCAGCGATCGTCGGTGCGACGGCGCCCGTCGTGGCGCGCGGCGTCGCGCAAGATTCCGAGGGCTGGCGCCTCGCGATGGACCCGCGTGCCAATGCCGTGGGCAAGCCGCCGCTGTCTGAACTGGTGGGATTGGCGCGCTGCCCGATCCACCTCGGCCAAGGCCGCCACGATGCGCTGGTCACCCTCGAGCAGACCCGCGCCCTCGACCCCGAAGCCCGCGACCTGGGCGCGCACGGCCATAACGTGATGGTCGAGGCGCCCGCTGCGGTGTGGGATTGGGTGGTTTCGCTCAGCTGAGCCGGTCGTCGGCCCGGCGGATCGGCACGGTCACCCGCACCTCGGCGGCGCGCGCCCGCAGTTGGCCGCAGCCACCGTCGACGTCCTGGCCGGCCGAGTAGCGCAGCTTCGTGAGGATGCCGCGCTCGTGCAGCGTGCGGGCCATCTGCTCGCAGCGCTCGCGTGACGGGCGGCCGAAGTCCACGCCCTCCACCGTGTTGAACGGGATCATGTTCAGCACGCCGTACTTGCCGGAGAGCAGCCGCACGATGCCCTCGACTTCTTCGGGCCCGTCGTTCACGCCTTCGAGCAGTGTCCACTGGTACTGGATCGGGTAGCCGGTGGCGCGGGCGTAGTGCTCGCCCGCGTCGATGAGGGCTTCGGGCGTCAGGTTGGGTGCGCGCGGAAGAAGCTTGCGGCGCAGCGCCGCATCGGTCGTGTGCAACGAGAGCGCCAGCGCGGGCCGCACACGCGCCTGCAGCAGCCGCTCGAACACGCGCGCATCGCCGACGGTGGAGAACACCAGGTTCTTGTGGCCGATGTTGCCGACCGTGCCGAGCAGCTCGATGGCCTCGATCACGTTGTCCAGGTTGTGCGCCGGTTCGCCCATGCCCATGAACACCACCTTGCGCACCGGCCGGCGCAGGCGCGCGAGCGCCACCTGGGCAATGATCTCGGCGCTTTCGACCTGGCGCAGCAGGCCGTCGCGGCCCGTCATGCAGAACTGGCACCCGACGGCACAGCCGACCTGCGACGAGACGCACAGGCCGTCGCGCGGCAGCAGCACGCTTTCCACCGTTTGGCCGTCGGCCAGCGCAACGAGCAGTCGCTCGGAGCCATCGGCACCGGGGTGAATCGCATGGATGCGCGCCAGGCCCGCGAGCTCGGCTTCGATGGCCGGCAGGGCCTCCATCAGCGACGACGGAAAGAACGTGGCCGGCAGGCGCCGGCCGCTGTTGCGCGGCAGCGCATGCGACCACAGTCGCAGGATGCGCTGCTCGTGGCTCGGGCCGGCCCCGGCCTCGCGGAGTCGTCGTTTCAGTTCGTGGATTCGCATGCGCGGCGTGGGGCAGAAGGGCTCGGGAGCGCCGATTGTGCACGGCGGACGTGCGAAGGCGCAGCGCGCCGGGGGGCGGAACGCTGCGCCTGCATGTGCGCGCAAGAAGCGAAAGGGAAGGGGCCGTCGCCAGCCCCCCGTCCTGGATCAGCCCAGCAGGCCGTGCAGGATGTTCGTCACGGGCGCCAGCGTGGCGCCGGTGCCGTTGTGGTCGAGCAGGCTGGTGATCGGGGCCACGACCTCGCACACCGCATGTTCGACGGTGTTCACCACCTCTGCGAGCACCGGCGCGACCGCTGTGCCTGCGCCGGCCAGGATGTCGGTCGCGGGCGCCGTGGCGCCGGATGCGGCCTGCGTGGCTTCGGCCGCGACGGGCTCGGCGGCATCGGCCGCATGGCCGAGCACCGACGACACCGGCGCCAGGATGTCCGCGGCCGGGCCCGAGCCTCCCAGCAGGCCGCCAAGCAGGCTGCCGACGAGACCGTCTTCGCCGACGATGCCACCGAGCAGGCCGCCTTCGCCGCCACCGAGGACACCGCCCAGCAGGCCGTCATCACCGAGCACGCCACCGAGGAGGCCGCCTTCATCGCCGCCGAGGACGCCGCCCAGCAGACCGTCGTCACCCAGTACGCCGCCGAGCAGACCACCGTCACCGCCGAGGACGCCACCCAGGAGGCCGTCGTCACCCAACACGCCGCCGAGCAGGCCGCCGTCACCGCCGAGAACGCCACCCAGCAGGCCGTCATCGCCCAACACGCCGCCGAGCAGGCCGCCGTCACCGCCGAGAACGCCACCCAGCAGGCCGTCATCGCCCAACACGCCGCCGAGCAAGTCCCCGTCGCCACCGAGGACGCCGCCCAGGAGGCCGTCGTCGCCGAGCACACCGCCGAGCAAGCCACCGTCGCCGCCGCCGAGCAGACTGCCCAGAAGGCCTTCGTCACCCAACAAGCCGCCGAGCAGACCACCGTCGCCGCCGAGAACGCCGCCCAGGAGGCCGTCGTCACCCAGGACGCCACCAAGCAGACCACCGTCGCCACCGAGCACACCGCCCAGCAGTCCGTCGTCACCCAGCAAGCCGCCGAGCAAGCCATCGTCACCCAGCACACCGCCGAGCAGGCCACCACCGTCGCCGCCCAGGACGCCATTCAACAGACCGCCGACCGGGCCTTCAGCACCGAGGATGCCGTCGTCACCCAGCACACCGCCCAGCAGCCCGTCGCCAGCGAGGACGCCACCCAGGAGCCCGTCATCGCCCAGCAAGCCACCGAGCAGCCCGTCTTCGCCGCCAAGCAGGCCGGCCACCGGGGTTGCGCTCAGCAGGGCGCCGACCGCGCCGTCGGGGCCGAGCAGGTTGTCCACGAGCCCGTCGCAGCCGAGCAGTCCGCCGGTGAGGCCTTCGCTGCCGAGCAGGCCGGACAGTGCGCCGTCGCCGCCGAGCACGCCGCCCAGGATGCCTTCGTCACCGAGGAGGCCGTTGGCCAAGCCGCCATCGCCCAGCACGCCGCCGAGCAGACCGCCTTCACCACCGAGGACGCCACCCAGCAAGCCGTCGTCGCCCAGCACACCGCCAAGCAAGCCGCCTTCGCCACCGAGGACACCGCCCAGCAGGCCGTCATCGCCCAGCACACCGCCGAGCAAACCACCTTCGCCACCGAGGACGCCGCCCAGCAGACCGTCGTCACCCAGCACGCCGCCCAGCAAGCCGCCTTCGCCACCGAGGACGCCACCCAGCAATCCGTTGTCACCCAGCACGCCACCAAGCAGACCACCGTCGCCTCCGAGGACACCACCCAGCAGGCCGTCGTCACCGAGCACACCGCCAAGCAGTCCGCCTTCACCACCGAGGACACCGCCCAGCAGGCCGTCGTCACCCAGCACGCCACCCAGCAGCCCGTCATCCCCCAGCAGCTGCCCGATCAATCCGTCTTCACCAAGCACGCTGCCCAGCAGGCTGCCATCACCCAAGAGCCCTTCGAGCACCTGTCCGACGACGCCGTCGGTGCCGAGCAGGTCATCCACCAGACCGTCCAGGCCCAGCGGAACGGTGACGCCGGCCAGCAGGCCTTCGCTGCCCAGCACGTTCTCGAGCGCGTTGCCCAGCGCGTCGGTCAGGTAGTCGACCTGGCCGATCAGCGAGCCGACGAGGGCGTCGGTCAGGCCTTCACCGAGCAGGCCGTCGACCACGGGGGCCACCACGCCGCCCACGTGAATGGCAATGTCTTCGACCACGTTGTCCACGGGCTCGAATTCGTTCGGATCGTTGGGCGTGAACTCTTCGCCGGTGACCGGCGAGAGCAGGTCGTCGACGAGGTCGGTGAGGCCGTCGGCGACGGGCATCAGCGAGGCCAGCGTGCCCGACGAACCGGAGGCGCCGCGCACGTTGGCCGCACCGCCGCCCAGGCCGAGCGCGTTGTCGAGGGCGCCCAGCAGCCCCCCGGCGAGACCGTCGCCCGGATCGAGCAGGTGGTCGCCATCGGCGTCGGCGTCAGCGTCGGCATCCGCGTCGGCATCTGCATCCGAATCGGCGTCCGAGTCTGCGTCGGCGTCCGAATCGGCATCAGCATCGGCGTCTGCATCCGAATCTGAATCGGCATCCGCATCGGCGTCCGAATCGGCATCGGCATCGCTGTCACCGATGCCCGACACGAACAGCGGGAAGCCGCCGCCGTCACCGCCGCCACCACCGCCGAGCGCAGCGGCGAGGCCGACGGCGCCCAGCGCGCCGAGCGCGAATTCGCCCAGGCCGATGCCGCTGCCGGCCGCGGTCTTCTTGCTGACCGCGAGGGCTGCGGCTTCCGCGTCGCTGTCGGGCGAGGTCACATCGAGGTTGCCCGAGGCCACGTCGACGTTCACCTGCTCCAGGCCGCTGGACAGCTTGGTCGAGGTGATGGTGGCGTCGGTGCCGCTCGCGAACACGCCGGCCAGCGGCGCCTTGTTGGTGGCCGAGCCGGGGAAGAGCACGTTGGCCTGGCCGCCGTCAGGAACGATCACGCGATCGCCCGCAATGAGGTTCTGGTTGCCGTCCACCGGCAGGCGCACTCCGTCGCGCATGACGACGGTGCCGGGCGTGGCATTGGACAGCGTGCCCAGGCTGGACGGCCCGGCGGGCGCGGCCATGGGGGCGCTGGCGCCGACGGGGCCCAGGGGCGTGACGCTGGCCTGCGCAAGCACCACGGGAGCACCGCTTTCGGCGGCTGCGGGGATCGAAGCGATCGGCGATACGGTGGTGGTCATGCGGCCTCCTCGTCAAATAAATGACTACAGAGGGCAACATGCGTGCCGCCTTTGCTTTCAGCGTTCAGCGCCTGCCAGAAAACGCCGTATCTCGTTGATTCAAAACGATTTTTGTGCGAGAGACCCTGTCAGCCCCGCGGTGCAAAACGGGCAGCTGTCGCCACTCGTTACGTAACACGGCGCAATTTTTTGCCGGAACGTCGGCGACGTTCGGCGGTGCTCAGTTGCGCAGCCGTGCCTGCAGGCTTTTCAGGTTCGCCAGCCACGCGAGGTAGTCCTCGTCGTCCTCGCCCAACTCGGCCCAGGTGTCGTGCCCGTCGGCATCGGGATCGTCGAGGATGGCCTGCAGGGCGTCGGCAGCGGCATGGCGCAAGTCGGCGGGTGGCGCGGCCTTGCCGACGCACCAGTCGACGGCGTCCGGGTGCACGTCGGCACTGCCTTGGCCGGCGAGCAGCGCCAGCACTTCGGCAGCGGCGACGGTGCCTTCCGTCGATCCGGACGCCACGGTCTCGCGGATGAACGCGAGCGCGTCGTCGGCCTCTTGCAGCTCAGCCAGCCAATCGAGTGCCTCGTCGTTGCCGAAGCCTGCGGTGGACCATGTACCCATTAGTTTGACTCCCGTATGTGGCGCGGCCACGTTGCAGATGCGGTGATGCTAGCGGCACGAATTTCGTGATCGCAGCCGCTCTCAGAATTCGTCAGAATGGCAAACGACGCTTCCAATTAGCATGGCCGCGCCTTCGACAGGGAGGCGTGATCTTTCAGTCCGTGAGCCGCCGGAAACCCCTCCTTTGGGCCGGCATTGCGGCGATGTCCTTCCAGGACATGCCGCGATCACGACCGATCTGCCGTGCAGTGCCAACGCAAGCAGATGTCGGGCCGCATACCTATTCACATGTCCACGGTTTCAGGGAGAGATTCAGCATGTCATTCGTTTTTTCGTCGTTCACCGATCACCTGGGCGCGCTGCCGCCCGAACGCTCGCGCCATGGTGATGCCTTGCGCGCACGCGTGCAGCAACAGGTGCAGGCGCCGCTGCATGCCGACCTGTCGGCCTTCGCCTTCCTGCCCGACCAGGCCGACCACCCCGACCACGAAGACGCACCGCAGGTGTTCGCGCAAGCGGTCGAGCAGATGTACCTGCCCAAGCCCTGGCTGGGTGACGAGATCCCGCTGTTCTTTCTTGGCTATCACGCAATGAACCGGCTCAGCGGCAAGCGCACGTCGCAAGGGCTGTTGCTGACCGACCAGGCGGTGTACGTGCAGGACGACTTCACCGTGCTGTCGGCCGCGCCGCCGCCGGCCCAAGGCCATGCCTTGCCCGCGCGCGCGGACGACGCGCCTACGTTCGTCTCGACGCTGCTCGCGCGCTACAAGGCATGGAAAGACTGGTCGGGTGTGGCCGACGAACCCGAGCCGGTGCTGCTCAAGCGCTGCGGCGAACTGCTGGCGCCAGCGGTCGCGGCGGTGGTCGCGTACCACGCGGAAAACGGCAGCCAGCGGCAGGCGCAGCAGCGCGTGTGGACGCTGGCCGAGCTGGTGGCCGACTACGACGCGGCCGACACCTTGCTCGACCCCGCCAACCCGAAGCTGGCCAAGAAGCTGGGCAAGGTGAGCGACAAGTTCCAGATCTCCGCGGGCGAGACGCTGCAGTTCGCGCTGGCCGACTTTCCGCTGTTCGGCGGCCCCTACGGCGTGGCGCTCACGGCGCAGGCGCTGTACGGCAAGGACCTGATGGAGTCGCCGCTGCGCATCGCGCTGGAGCGCGTGGAGGCGCGCTCGCTGCAGATCGGGGAGAAGGGCGACCAGATGCTGACCGGTTCGACGCCACCGATGGCGCTGCCCGCCCACATGAAGGAAGCGCTGCGCGCGCCGTTCCTCGCGTTCCTGCAGCAGGAAGTCGTGCGACTGCAATCGCGGGCCTGAGCGGCTTCAACAACTTCATCAACTCTGGGGGGATTCCATGGGGTTCAAGGACACGCTCGCGCACTCGATGCTCGACAACGACAAGCTGAAGTTCGACGCCGCCGCACCGGCGCTTTCCGCGCAGGAGCAATGGCTGGTCACGCTGAGCACGCCGCTGTCGGCCTTCAATGGCGACGTCGTGAATGCCGTGCTCACCGGCAGGGACAACGACACCCTGCGCGAAGGCGTCGCACAGGTGTGGAACGTGACCGACCGCGCGAGCTTCGAGCAGACCGCGCGCTGGCTGACCGAAGAAGGGCAGCGCGCCAAGTACCTGCCGTCGTGGAAGGCCATCGGCGCGATCGATGCGGCAGTGCAATCCACGCCGGGCGTGCTGCGCCTGGTCATGGACGCGTGGTTTCCTGCGTTCTTCCAGATCAAGGCGCGCGAGCACCTGGACATGCGTGCGCTGTCCGCGCAGACCGGGCACTCGAACGCCGAGCTGGGCCAGTTGATGACGGGCAGCCAGAGCTGGGTCAAGGCTTTGCGCAAGCACTTCGGCGTGGCGCCGGAATAGCTGACGAGCCTCGTGGCCTGGGATGCAGTGCGACTGGCCAACCTGTCGCGCTGGGCGGTGCAGCTGGGTTACATCGATCGCGCGGAGTTCACGGGCTTCGCGGGCGGCCTCGAATCGCAGGTGCGTGCGGCCTATGCCGACTGGTCGCAGGTGAGCGCGGCATACATCGCGGGCGGCCTGATCTGGCAGTACGCCGATGCGCGCGAAGAGCACCTGCTGCGCACCAACCGCCTGCTGCTGAGCGACGCGCGCAGCCCTTGGCGCAGCGTGCCCTTTGCCTGAGCCGGCAAAGACGCGTCAGTCCTTCGCGCGCAGCGCGTACACCGCATAGATCGGCACGCCGAGAAAGAACAGCACCATCGGCGCGAACAGCGTGTAGGGCCAGCCGATGCCTTCCATCACGCGGTAGGTGCCGTCCAGCTGCAGGCGCGGATGCGGCCGCGTGAGGTCGTCGTAGCGGCGCAGGCCCCACTGGAACTCCGCACCCGTCGCGCGCACCGACGGGTGCTGGCGCGCGCGGCCCACGGCCAGCCAGCACATCGCATCGAAGGCCAGCACCGAACCCGCAGGCGCACGCTCGCCGAAGGTGACGAGCACGGCGTTCACCTGCTCGGGCGTGAGGTACATCAGCACGCCCTCGGTGAACAGGAAGACCGGCTGCGCGTGGCGCTTGCGCGGCAGGCCGAGCTGCTCCCACCAATCAGGCGCCGTCAGGTCGAGTTCGCGCACGTCGTGGCGCGGATGGGTGTCGGGCAGCAGCTCGCGGCGCAGGTCGAGCACCTCGGGCAGGTCGGCGTCGGTCATGCGCGACTTGCCGTCGTCCAGCCATTGGAAGTAGTGGCTCAGGCCGCAGCCCATGTTCACGACGCGCGCGCCCGGGTTCGCCTTGAGGAAGTCTTGCGCCAGGCTGCGAAAGCGTCGCGTGCGCGCGAGGATGCCGAAGATAGTCGTGCGGTCGTCGGGCAGGGCGTGGTCGTCGTCGCGGATCTGCTCGAGGATGCCGGCGGCGTAGGCGTCGCGCACGGCCATCTGCGGAAAGAGCGCATCGCCCGAGGCCCGCGCGGCCAGCGGAATCCGCAAGGTGGACGGCACGGCCGAGAGCTTGCGCGCGGGTTTGCCGGTGGTCATGGAGGCGGGAACAGGGCCATGCGCAAAGTCTGGCCGGTCCCGCGCGTGCGGGCAAGTCAGTCTTTGGTGTTGCCCGCAGGCGGGCGCTGGCGCGCGAGGTGGCGGTACACGGTGCTGCGGTGCACGCCGAGCCGGCGGGCCGCGCGCGCCACGTCGTGGTCGCAGGCCCGCAGCGCTTCGTCGATGGCGTGACGCGTGATGGTTTGCAGGGGCGCGTTGGGTTGCGACGCTGTGGCTTCGCTGAAGTCGGCGATGGGCCCGGCGTCGTGCAGGTGCGCGGGCAGCGCATCGGCGGTCACCGCATCGCCCGGGTCGGCCAGCGCGACGAGCGCACGCAGCACGCTGCGCAGCTCGCGCACGTTGCCGGGCCAGCGGTAGGCGGCCAGGCGTTCGAGTGCATCGTTCTCCAGGCACAGGTGCTTGGCGGCGCCGCCCGATTCGAGAAACAGCCGCGCGATCAGCGCGCGCCGGTCGGCGCGCTCGTGCAGCGCGGGCAGGGCGACGGTGAAGCCGGCGACGCGGTACATCAGGTCGGCGCGAAAGCGCCCGGCCTCGACCAGCGCGGGCAGGCCGGCGTGCGTGGCGCAGACCAAATCGAAATCGACCGCCACGCCCTGGCCACCGCCCAGCGGCGTGACCACGCGGCCTTCGAGCACGCGCAGCAGGCGGGTCTGCAGCGCGAGCGGAATCTCGGCGATCTCGTCGAGGAAGAGCACGCCGCCGTGCGCCTCGCGGATGCGGCCCGGCATGCCCTTGCGGCGCGCGCCGGTGAAGGCGCCTTCTTCGTAACCGAACAGCTCGGCCTCGATCAGCGTCTCGGGCAGCGAGGCGCAATCGACTGCCACGAACGGGCCCGCGCTGCGGCGGCTGGCGGCGTGCAGGCGGCGCGAGAACACCTCCTTGCCGCTGCCGGTCTCGCCGTTCACCAGCACCGGCACGCCTTCGTTGAGCACGCGCACGGCGCGCGCCAGCAGCGGGCGCACGACGTCGTCGTTGTCGATCGGAGCGGTGTTTGCGGCCATCGCTTGCCGCGCGCCGCTGCGGCCCGCGCCGCTGTTCGCCGTGCCCGTGCGCTCCATGACCGTCGCGATCTGCCGTCCGCCCGGCAGCGTGAGCAGGCTGCGCCGGTGTTCCATGCGCGGCCATTGCGCGCCGAGGAATTCTTCGGCATCGAGGTCGAGCAGACCCTCCCACGAGCGGCCGAACAGGTCGAGCGCCACGCGGTTGGCCGCGACGATGCGCCCGCCCTCGATCACCATCAGGCCTTCTCGCGCCGTGCCGATCAGCGCGGGCCGTGCATGGAAGCGCAGCACATGGCCCGAGGCCTCGGCCAGCAGCATGCGGTGCTCAACTTGTTGTGCCGCCATGCGCACGAGGCCGAGCGCGTGGTGGTTCACGCGCGCGGTCTCGCCCGAGATGTCGAGCGCGCCGGCCAGCTCGCCGCGTCCGCTGAAGATGGGCGCCGCCGCGCAGCCCAGCCGGCCGTTCTGCGCCAGGTAGTGCTCGCCGCCCAGCACCATCAGCGCCACACGCTCGGCCAGCGCGGTGCCGATGGCGTTGGTGCCGCGGTGGCTCTCCGACCATTCCACGCCGGGCTGCAGCGCCACGCGCTGGGCCTTGGGCAGGAAGTCGGGGCTGCCGATTTCTTCGAGGATCAGGCCGGTCGCGTCCGACAGCGCGACGATGCAGCCATTGCCCACCGCATGCTCGGCGAGCCCGTCGAGCTCGGGCTGCGCGCAGCTGAGCAGGCGCATCGCCTGCTCGCGGCGTTCGTTGAGCAGCGACGGCGCCATCGGCGTGGGGTCGATGCATTGCGGATCGACCGGCCGGCTGCGCTGCCACGAGCGCGAGATGTGCGGCGCGATCCACGGCGCCGGGTCGCGGCCCTGCGCAAAGAACAGCTCGCGGGCCTGCGCGACGCTGACGGATGGCACTGACGCTTCACTCATCTTGCGGAACTCCGATGACAGGGGTTGCCGGCGATTCGCCTTGTGCGACATCGTAGTCGCCGTATTCGCGCAAACATGTCGCAGATTGCGAATGGAAACCCTCTGCGCAGGCCGCGCTCCTCTGGCGCGGGGCTTGGGGATTGTCCCGATCCGCGCAGGTATGCCGCTTGCGGTACCTGTGCGGGCCGCCGCATGTCGCGGTGCCGCCTGTTCACACCTTACCCAACGGAGACAACCCATGGACATGCTCGAACCGGGCAAATTCGGTACCGCAGTGCCTTTCAAGGCGCGCTACGGCAACTACATCGGCGGCGAATGGGTCGCGCCGGTGGAGAACCAGTATTTCGGCAACATCACGCCCGTCACCGGCAAGGTCTTCTGCGAAGTGCCGCGCTCCAGCGCCGCCGACATCGACCGCGCGCTCGACGCCGCCCACAAGGCCAAGGCCGCCTGGGGCCGCACCTCGACCACCGAGCGCGCCAACATCCTGAACCGCATCGCCGACCGCATGCAGGAAAACCTGGCCATGCTGGCCGCCGCCGAGACCTGGGACAACGGCAAGCCGATTCGCGAGACCATGGCCGCCGACCTGCCGCTGGCCATCGACCACTTCCGCTACTTCGCCTCGTGCATCCGCTCGCAGGAAGGCGGCATCAGCGAGATCGACCACGAGACCTTCGCGTACCACTTTCATGAGCCCATCGGCGTGGTCGGACAGATCATTCCGTGGAACTTCCCGATCCTCATGGCCGTGTGGAAGCTCGCGCCCGCGCTGGCGGCCGGCAATTGCGTGGTGCTGAAACCGGCCGAGCAGACGCCGGTGTCGATCCTGGTGCTGATGGAGGTCATCGGCGACCTGCTGCCGCCGGGCGTGCTCAACGTGGTCAACGGCTTCGGCGTGGAAGCGGGCAAGCCGCTGGCGTCGAGCAACCGCATCGGCAAGATCGCCTTCACCGGCGAAACCACCACCGGCCGGCTGATCTCGCAGTACGCGAGCCAGAACCTCATTCCGGTCACGCTGGAGCTGGGCGGCAAGTCGCCCAACGTCTTCTTTGCCGACGTGATGGAGCGCGACGACGCCTTCTTCGACAAGGCGCTCGAAGGCTTCACGATGTTTGCGCTGAACCAGGGCGAGGTCTGCACCTGCCCGAGCCGCGCGCTGATTCAGGAATCGATCTACGACCGCTTCATGGAGCGCGCACTGAAGCGCGTGGCCGCGATCAAGCAGGGCAGCCCGCTCGACGCGGCCACCATGATCGGCGCGCAGGCCTCGAGCGAACAGCTGGAAAAAATCCTGTCGTACCTCGACATCGGCCGGCAGGAGGGCGCGCAGGTGCTGATCGGCGGTGAGCGCCAGCAGCTCGAAGGCGATCTGGCCGACGGCTATTACGTGAAGCCGACCGTGTTCCGCGGCCACAACAAGATGCGCATCTTCCAGGAGGAAATCTTCGGGCCCGTGGTGTCGGTCACCACCTTCAAGGACGAGGAAGAAGCACTGTCCATTGCCAACGACACGCTCTACGGCCTGGGCGCCGGCGTGTGGAGCCGCGACATGAACCGCGCCTTCCGCATGGGCCGCGGCATCCAGGCCGGCCGCGTGTGGACCAACTGCTACCACCAGTACCCGGCGCATGCGGCCTTTGGCGGCTACAAGCAGTCGGGCATCGGGCGCGAGAACCACAAGATGATGCTCGACCACTACCAGCAGACCAAGAACCTGCTCGTGAGCTACAGCGAGAACAAGCTGGGCTTCTTCTGATGACCGGCGAGGTCCTGCGCGTCACCGCGACCGATGCGGCCCTTGCGCTCATCGACGACCTCGCCGCCAGGCACGGCCCGCTGATGTTCCATCAGTCGGGCGGCTGCTGCGACGGCAGCGCGCCCATGTGCTACGCGCAGGGCGAGTTCATCGTGGGCGACTACGACCGGCTGCTGGGCCACATCGGCGGCATGCCGTTCTACATCAGCGGGCCGCAGTTCGAGTACTGGCAGCACACGCAGCTGACCATCGACGTGGTGCCGGGGCGCGGCGGCATGTTCTCGCTGGAAGGGCCGCTGGGCGTGCGCTTTCTGACGCGCTCGCGGCTGTTCACTGATGCGGAGTGGACGGTGCTCGAGGCCGAGGCTGCGGAGTAGGGCCTCGGTCGGTTGTCAGTTCGACGAGGCGAGCAGCTGCCGCACCAGCAGCTGCGCCGCCGGCGAGAGCGCCGCGCCCGTCTTCGTCGCCATCAGCAGGCGCCGCGTGGCCCACGCGTCCTTCAGGTGCACCACCTTCAGGTCGAGCGCGGCGACCTGCGCCTTGCAGGCGGCCAGCGGCACCACGCCGATGCCGAGGTTGGCCGCGATCATGTGGCACATCGCATCGAAGCTGCGCACCTGCACGCGCAGGCGCATCGGAATGCCGGCCTGCTCGGCCGCGCGCGAGGTCAGCTCGAGCAGCGAGCTGCTGCGGTTCAGTCCCACGAACTCATGCGCGAGGCAGGTCTTGAAGTCGACCTGCTTCGCACGCAGGCGCGCCAGCGGGTGCGGCCGGGCGCACAGCACCACGAGCTCGTCGGTCTGGAAGGGCGCGACGTCGAGGCCGTAGGCGGGTGTGTTCTCGGCGAACACGCCCACGTCGGCGAGGCCGTCGACCAGCGCGCGCACGATGTCGCCGCTCAGCTGTTCCTCGACCTCGACGCGGATATCGGGATGCTGCCCGAGGAAGGTCGCCAGCGTGGTCGGCAGGAACTCCGTCAGCGCCGACATGTTGGCCCACAGCCGCACATGGCCGCGCACGCCGCTGGCGTAGTCGCCCAGCTCGTTGCTGAACTGCTCGAAACCCTGGAAGAGCCGCATCGCATGCTGCATCGCCACGTGGCCCGCGGGCGTGAGCGCGATGCCCTGGGCGCTGCGTTCGAGCAGCTTCGAGCCTGTGGCGGCTTCGAAGTCGGAAAGCCGCCGGCTCGCCGCCGAGAGCGCGAGGTGGCACGCCTCCGCGCCCTTGGTGATGCTGCCCGACTGGGCGACTGCGCAGAAGAGGCGAAGCGTCACGAAATCGACACGCGCGGGGTTGATGGTGCGGGGCATCGGCGGATTCTAGAGAGCGCGCCAGTGCCGAAAGTCATGCGCATGGGCTAAAAGAATTTTTGACATGTTATGTCGCTGCACCTATAGTGAATCCAGCGAAGCATCGCGCGCTTCCAACGGTAGACAACCCAAAGGAGAGGTATGCAATCACTGCTCGATCAACTCAAGGGCCTCGATGTGCTGGCCGGTGCGGCGATGGGCGGGCTGCCCGTGCAGCTGCAGCCCATTCCCGGCAGCACGCCCGTGGTCCAGGTGAGCATCGAAGGGCGCGATGAGCTGCCGATCTTCGTCACCAGTTCCGACATGCAGATCATCTGCATCTGCTACCTCTGGACCGAGGAAGACGTGAAACCCGCGCGGCGCACCGAGCTGCTCGAATCGCTGCTCGACCTCAACCCGTCGGTGCCGCTGTCGTCCTTCGGGCGCGTCGGTGGCCGCTACGTGCTCACCGGGGCGCTCGGGCGCAATGCGAGCGTGGAAGACATCGCACGCGAAGTGGCCGTGCTCAGCGACAACGCGCTCGATGCACTCGACGCCTTGTCCGAATTCCTGAACTAAGCGGAGATCACCATGACAGTCATCAAGAAGCTGGTCACCTTGCTGCGCGGCAGCGCCCGCGAAATCGGCGAGAGCGTGATCGACAGCAATGCCACGCGCATCTACGAGCAGGAAATCCTCGACGCCAAGCACAGCATCGAGAAGGCCAAGGGCGACCTCACGGGCGTGATGGCCAAGGAGATGCAGTCGGCCCGCGAAATCGAACGCCTGAAGGTCGAGGTCACGCGCTACGAAGGCCTGGCGCTCGAAGCGCTCAACAAGACCCAGGAAGGCCTGGCGCTCGACGTGGCGTCCAAGGTCGGCACGCTCGAACAGGAACTCGAGGAGCAGGCCAAGGCCCATGCTTCCTACGCGCTGCAGGTGTCGCGGCTCAAGGACCTGATCAAGTCGGCCGAGGCGCGCATCCGCGAGCACGAGCGCGAGATCGGCATCGCCAAGACCACCGAGAGCGTCTACCGCGCCACGCAGTCGATCTCCGAGAACATCGGCAGCGGCGGCTCGCGCCTGGCCAGCGCGCGCGAGTCGCTGGAGCGCATCCGCTCGCGCCATGAAGACCTCTCCGACCGCATGACGGCGGGCCAGCAGCTCGAAGACGAGTTCGGCCACAGTGCGCTCGAAAAGAAGCTGGCCGCGGCGGGCATCGGCAACGACGCCGACCGCACCGGCAAGGTCATGGAGCGCATCCGCGCCCGGCAGGCCACGCCGTCCGGACCGTCCGAACCGGCTCAGGAGTGACCATGGTGCGGGTCAAGCCGGTTCGCTGGCAAGGCTCGGACGAGGCGATCCGCGCGGTCCAGGTGGCCTTCGACGTGGAAGAGGCCGTGCTCGAGGCGGTGCGCACCGCGGCGTTCGAGCAGCATGTGTCCACGCCCGACCAGATCCGGCAGGTGCTGGGCCTGGCGACCACCTCGAAGCCGAAGCGGCCGCGCCTCACGGTGTCGTTGAACACGGCCGACTACGAATTTCTGGCGGCGCGTTATGGTCTGGCACCCGACGACCGCCTGGCCATCAAGGAGAAGGCCACGCGCGAACTGATTGCCTTTGCGGGCAAGGCGAACAAGAAGAACACCGGCACAAAGAAGCCGGGCGGCAGGTAAGAAGAAAAGAGAACAACAACCAACCCGCACGCGGGAGGATCAATGGGCGATTTCATGGGAGCGGTGACGGGGTACCCCACCGCGATCTACACGGTGCTGCTCGGCGTCGTGGTGATCTATTGGGTGCTCGCGGTGGTCGGCATGGTCGACTTCGAGAGCAGCGGGATCGACGTCGACCTGCAGACGCATGCCGACGGCGACACCAGCGACATGGGCCAGATCGCGAGTTACGTGGTCGCCTTCGGCCTGAACGGCGTGCCGTTCTCGGTGGCCGTGAGCCTGCTGGTGCTCGTGGCCTGGACGCTCTCGTGCCTGGGTGGCGAGTGGCTGCTGCCGCTGGTGCCGACGATGGTGCTCAAGCTGGTGGCCGGCACGGTGCTGCTGGTGGTCAGCGCGGCGCTCGCCATTCCGGTGACGGCGGTGGCCATCCGTCCGCTCAAGGGTCTCTTCGTGAGCCACACGGCCGTGAGCAATGCGGCGCTGGTGGGCCAGGTCTGCCGCGTCGTCACCGGCGTGGTGAACGAGAAAGACGGCCGCGCCGAAGTGGCACGCCGCGGCGCCAGCCTCAACATCCGCGTCTGGGCGCCCACGCCCAACGCCCTCAAGCGCGGCTCGCACGCGCTCATCCTCGAATACGACGAGGTGGCCGCGCGCTACCTCATCGCGGCGCACGAAGACATCGTCTGACCGCACACCTTCCTCACCCAAGTTCGTTCGCTCGCTCTTAAAAAGCATCTGGAGAAAAAATGGAGCCCATCATCTTTGCCGTGGTCATACTGGCCGTCGTCATCCTCGGCCTGTTCGCGATGTTCGCCAAGTTCTATCGAAAGATCGAACAGGGCCACGCACTCATCGTGAACACGCTGCGCGCCGAGCCCGAGGTGACCTTCACCGGCCGCATGGTCTACCCGATCATCCACAAGGCCGAGCTGATGGACATCTCGGTCAAGACCATCGAAATCGACCGCTCCGGCAACGAAGGCCTGATCTGCCGCGACAACATCCGTGCGGACATCAAGGTGAAGTTTTTCGTGCGCGTCAACAAGACCGCCGACGACGTGCTGAAGGTGGCGCAGGGCATCGGTTGCGCGCGGGCCTCCAACCACGAGACGCTCGAAGAGCTGTTCTCGGCCAAGTTCTCCGAAGCGCTCAAGACGGTCGGCAAGTCGATGGACTTCGTCGACCTGTACCAGGCGCGCGACGGCTTCCGTGACCAGATCATCAGCCAGATCGGCAACGACCTCTCGGGCTACGTGCTCGAAGACGCCGCCATCGACTACCTCGAGCAGACGCCGCTGTCGGAGCTCGACGCCAACAACATCCTCGATGCGCAGGGCATCAAGAAGATCACCGAGCTGACGGCGGTCGAGCACGTGCGCACCAACGAGC
Organism: Variovorax sp. RO1; assembly: GCF_002849325.1. Taxonomy (NCBI): domain Bacteria; kingdom Pseudomonadati; phylum Pseudomonadota; class Betaproteobacteria; order Burkholderiales; family Comamonadaceae; genus Variovorax; species Variovorax sp. RO1. The sequence continues at coordinate 109,251 of NZ_PKMT01000009.1, read as the reverse complement.
TGCGCCGCAACGAGGAAATGCAGATCAAGAAAAAGAACGTCGAAACGCAGGAAGCATTGCTCGAACTCGAGCGCCAGCAGGCCGACGCCACCTCGCGCCAGCACCGCGAAATTGCCAGCGTGCGTGCCCGCGAGGAAGCCGAAACTTCCAAGATCCAGTCCGAGGAGCGCACCAAGTCAGAAACCGCGCGCCTGCTCTCGGAGCAGACCGTCGCCGTGCAGCAGGAGAACGTGCAGCGCGAGAAGGAAGTGGCCGAGAACAACCGCAAGCGCGCGGTGGCCGTCGAGGAAGAAAAGGTCACGCGTGCCCGCGACCTCGAAATTGTCGATCGCGAGAAGGAAGTGACCCTGCAGCGCATCGAGAAGGACAAGGCCGTCGAAGTGCAGAAGAAGGCCATTGCCGACGTGATCCGCGAGCGCATCGTGGTCGAGCGCACGGTCGCCGAGCAGGAAGAAGCCATCAAGGAACTGCGCGTGGTCGCCGAAGCCGAGCGCACCAAGAAGTCGGTCGTGATCATGGCCGAGGGCCAGGCCGACGAGAAGATGGTGATCGACGTGAAGGCGGCCGAAACCCAGGAAAAGCGCGCGCGCCACAAGGCGGCCGAAGAACTCACGCTGGCCGATGCCAAGCTGAAGGTGGCCGAGCGCGACGCCGAATCGAAGAAGCGCGAAGCCGAGGGCATGGAAGCCATCTCCGCCGCGCCGGGCCTCGCCGCCGCCAAGGTCGAGATCGCCACCGCGCAGGCGCGCCTGGCCACCTTCGAGGCCGAAGCCTCGGGCAAGGAAAAGCTGGGCCTGGCCGACGTGCATGTGCGCCAGGCCGATGCCGACGCGATCCTCAAGGCCGGCCAGGCCGACGCGCAGGTCATCGAAGCGCGCTCGCAGGCCGAAGCGGCCGGCATGCGCGCCAAGTTCGACGCCGAAGCCTCGGGCAAGGAAAAGCTCGGCCTTGCCGATGTGAACGTGCGCACGGCCGATGCCGAAGCCACGCTCAAGTCGGGCCAGGCCGATGCGCAGGTGATCGAAGCGCGCTTCAACGCCGAGGCGAAGGGCCTGCACGAGAAGTTCGAGGCCATGAAGTCCATGAGCCCCGAAACGCGCGACCACGAAGAGTTCCGCATGCGCCTGGAAAAGTCGCACATCGAAACCATGAAGGGCATCGACGCGCAAACGTCCATTGCCAAGGAACAGGCCGACGTGCTGGGCACCGCGCTCGCCAACGCCAAGATCGACATCGTGGGCGGCTCGGGCGACTACTTCGACAGCTTCGTGCGCTCGCTCTCCGTGGGCAAGGGCATCGACGGCGTCATTTCAAAGAGCCAGGCGGTGCAGGTCGCTTTCAAGGAGCAGCTCTCGGGCGAGCGCGACGTGGTGAAAGACCTGCGCGACATCGTCGGCGCGCTGGGCAACTCGTCGGGCGAAATCCAGAACCTCAGCGTTGCCTCGTTGATGAGCAAGATCGCCAACGACGGCACCGAGAGCCAGAAGTCGGCGCTGCAGAACCTGATCTCCACCTTCCGCCCCTTGAACGGAAACGCGCAGTGAATCCGAACCTGAAGTGCAGCTGCGCCGGCCACGCGTCGATGCAGCCGGTGGCGCTGGCCGAAGCGCTGCTGGGCGTGCAATGCGGCGATTGCCAAGGCATGGTGATGGGCATGGACGACTGGCGCGCCTGGAAAGCCGCCGACCCGAAGCGCGTGCCGCACGAGGTCGACGACGAAGTGATCGAGGTGTTCGACCTCGCCGCCGTGCGCCACTGCCCCGAGTGCGAGCGGCTGATGCAGCGCCTGCGCGTGAGCGCCGGGCCTGACTTCCGCATCGACCGCTGCGTGGCCTGCCAGAACCTCTGGTTCGACCAGGGCGAATGGCGCGCCCTCGTGAGTCGCGGCCTGGCCGGCCGGCTCGACGAGCTGCTGTCCGACGGCTGGCAGCGCCGGCTGCAGACCGAGGAGGTGCGCGAGGCGCGCCTTGCCGCGCTGCGCCGCCGCTACGGCGACGACTGCATCGACGAGCTGGACCGCATCCGCACCTGGCTCGACACCCAGCCTCACCGCGACGAATTGCTCGCACTGCTGCGCGCGGACTGACCGCGCCGATCCATGCAACCCAATGACGACACCGGCGCGCCGCCCGGCGCCCAGGCTCCCATCGACGCCACCGAAGCGCTGGTCTCCGGCAGCGGCAGCTACGACCTGCTGAAGAAGCGGCTCGAGACCCAGGGCGAAGGCCTGCTCAAGAAGACGCAGGCGCTCAACGAGCAGCGGCTCGCCGAGTTCGGCCGCTCCGACCAGACGCTCATCTTGCGCACCCGCGCGCGCACCGAGAACAACGCCGTGGCGCGCGACATCGTGCGCATCGGCGACCTGCTGCTGTTCGGCTACAACGTCTTCATCGGCCTGCGCAAGGAAACGGCCGTGGGCGACGTGTTCGGCCTGTACCGCCTCGCGTCGCCGGGCGAAGCCGCCACCGAGAACGACGAACTGCAGCCCGTGCCGCTGGCCGGCACCTTCCTGGAAGACACGCGCTTCGTCTCCGACTTCCGCGAGCTCTACGCCTACTACAAGCAGGCCACGCTGCTGCAGCTGCGCGTCACGCAGGACAAGCTGCTCGCCTCGTTCCAGATCGGCCAGCAGCTGAGCGACGTGCGCGTGTTCCGCTGGGCCATCGAGCGCGACGGCAGCATCCACTACGTCGACAACCGCGGCGAGCGCGACATTGCGCTGCCCGCGAGTCACGACTTCGAGTGGACCGTGGCCACGCGCGAAGACCATGTGGGCGGCAAGCACCCGCACGTGAATGTGCTCGACACCGTGTTCGTCGAGACGCTGGGCGGCGACCTCACGATCAAGATCGAGAACAACACCGAGACCGGCCTGGGCATCTACAGCGAGCCCGTGGAAGACAAGAGCCAGTCGCTCACCGATGCGGAGATCGCCTGGGCCAAGCTCGGCATGCTGATCCTCTTGCGCGTGAAGCCCTACCGCGAGCAGACCACGCGTTACCTGGTGTTCAACATCCGCACGCAGCAGGTCGAGCGCATCGACGCCATCGGCGGCTCCTGCGTGCAGCTGCCCGAAGACCACGGCATCATCTTTCCCGGCGGCTACTACCTGCAGTCGGGCGAGCACAAGCGCTTCGATCTGCCGGCCGAGGTGGTCGAAAGCCTGCGCTTCAAGCGCATGCTGCGCTCGCCCAACGGCGAAGACGTGGCCTATGTGTTCTACGACCGCAAGCCGGGGCGCTACGCGCTCTTCAACTACAACCTGATCGACAAGAAGCTCGCCACGCCGATCATCGCCAACGGCTACGCGCGCTTTGCCGACGGCCGCATCCTGGTGTTCAACGGCGACAACGGCGAGCCCACGCGCGTGCACCCGATGCAGCTGTGGCAGACGCCCTTCGCCAGCGAAGAGCACGTGAGCGCGCAGCCGCCCGCCACCGGCTTCTTCGGAAAGATCGGCAATGCCGAGCTGGTGCGCGGCGTGAGCGACCTCATGGGCATCGCCCGCGCGGTGCGCGAGCAGGCGCCCACGCGCGCGGCCTACGACGACCTGATCCGCCAGTGCACGCGCGTGAGCGACGCCTACTTCTGGCTCGACGCGCCCGAGGCCGCAGGCCTCATGGGCGAGCTGCGCAGCATCGCCGAGGTGGCGCGCAGCACGCTGGCCGAGTTCGAAAAGGTCGACACCATCCGCCGCGAAACCGCGCGCGCGCTGGCCCGTGCGGAAGACGAGCAGCACGCGCTGATGGTCGACATTGCCAGCACGCTCTGGCGCGCCCCCGACGATTTCGTGAAGGCGCTGGGTCGCCTGCGCGAACGGCGCGGCGCGCTGCAGATGCTCAAGGAGCTGCGCTACGCCGACCTGCCGCGCATCGCCGCCATGGACGCCGCGCTCGAGGCCGAGCAGCAACGCATCGGCGAGCGCGCCATGCAGTTCCTGGCGGCCGACACCGCCTTCAACGGCCAGCGCCAGGCGCTGGACAAGCTCGCGCTCGAACTGCCCAACCTCGCCACGTCGCCCGCGCTCGGCCAGATGCTGGTCACGCTCGATGAGCAAGCGGCCGGCCTCGACCTGCTGACCGAGCAGCTCGGCAGCCTGCCGGGCGGCGATGCGGTGATCCGCACCTCGATCCTGGACCGCATCTCGCTGATCTACGCCGACATCAACCGCATGCGCGCCGACGCGCGCATGCGGCGCAAGTCGCTGGGCGCGACCGAAGCGCGGGCCGAGTTCGGCGCGCAGTTCAAGCTCTTCAGCCAGGCGGTCGAAAACGCGCTGGAGTTCGCCGACACGCCCGAGAAGTGCGACGACGCGCTCACGCGCCTGCTGGCCCAGCTCGAAGAAATCGAAGGCCGCTTCGCCGAGCAGGAAGACTTCCTGGCCGACATCGCCGAGAAGCGCGAGACCGTGTACGAAGCGCTGTCCGCGCGCCGCCAGAGCCTGGTGGAAGCGCGTCAGCGCCGCGCGCAGGGCGTGGTCGATGCGGCAGGGCGCATCCTCGACGGCATTCCGCGCCGCATCGCGCAGTTCGGCGATCTGACGCAGGTCCACAGCTACTTCGCGGCCGATCCGATGATCGGCAAGCTGCACACGCTGATCGCCGACCTGCGCACGCTGGGCGCCGCGGTGCAGGCCGACGAACTCGACACGCGCCTGAAGACCGCGCGCGACCAGGCGCTGCGCTCCATCCGCGACAAGCGCGAGCTGGTGAGCGAAGGCGGCGACACGCTGCGCCTGGGTCGCCACGCCTTCACCGTGCACCGCCAGCCGGTCGACCTGACACTCGTGGCCCGCGACGAGGGTATGGCCTACCAGGTCACGGGCACCGACTACCAGAGCCCGGTCGATGAGCCGCGGCTGCTGCCGCTGCAGCGTTACTGGAACCAGTCGCTGGTGTCCGAAACGCCCGAGTTGTCGCGCGCCGAGTACCTGGCCGGCCGGTTGCTGGAAGCCTTGCTCGACGGCAAGACCGAGCGCAGCTGGGCCGAGGTTCTCACCTTGCTGGCCGAAGACCCGCTGCACCCGCAGCTGCTCGAAATGGTCCGCCGCTTTGCCGCGGCGCGGTACCAAGAGGGCTACCAGAAGGGCATTCACGACGACGACGCGATGCGCCTGCTGGGCGCGCTCGTCGGCATGCAGGACCAGGCGGGCCTGCTCGCCTGGGGCCCGACCGAACGCGCGCTGGCCTTGCTCTACTGGCAGCACGGCCACCTGATCGCCCACCGCGAATCGATGCTGCGCCGCGCGCGCGCCGCGATGCAGATGCTGGCGCTCTTCGGCCGGCGCGATGCGCTGGAGCAGCTCGAAGCCGACATCGCGCGTGCCCTGAACCACTTCGCCCGCGACGTGGTGCCCGACCTGCTGCCTGTGGCCGACACCGCGAGCGATGAAACACGCGACGCGCACGACGGCCGCGTGACCACGCTGTGCGATCAGGCCGCTGCGTACCTCGTGCGCGAACTGGCCAGCGAACATGGCGGCGACACCTGGGCCGTGTCCGGCGCGGGCGAAGACCTTGCGGCCGCGCTGCTGCGCGAGCTGGAGCGTGGTGGCCGGCGCGACGCATGGCAGCACGACCTCGACGCCGCGCCGCCGGCCGAACGCTGGCGCCTGGCGCGCGACTGGGTGCGCGCCTACGCGACGCACCAGGCACCGCAATCGATCGACTGGATCGACGACGCGGCCAGCGTGCTGGCGATGCCGTTGCAGCGAACCCGCGTCAACGCGGCGCTCGACCGCACCGTCGAAGGCCTGCGTGGCGAGCACCCGCGCGTGGTCGAGGGCCGGCTCACGCTGAACCTCAACGACTTCTGGCGCCGCTTCCTGTTCCACACGCTGCACGCGGTGCCGGGCTACGAGGCGCTGCACAGCCTGCGCCACGAACTGCTCGAACGCGAGAAGGCGCGGCTCAAGCTCAGCCAGTTCCAGGCCAAGCCACTGTCGACCTTCGTGCGCAACCAGCTGATCGACGAGCTGTATCTGCCGATCATCGGCGACAACCTTGCCAAGCAGATCGGCTCGGCAGGCGAGGGCAGCCGCACCGACCGCATGGGCCTGCTGCTGCTGATTTCGCCACCCGGCTACGGCAAGACGACGCTGATGGAGTACGTGGCGGACCGCCTCGGCCTGATCTTCGTGCGCATCAACTGCCCGGCACTGGGCCATGGCGTCACGGCCATCGACCCGGCCAACGCGCCCAACAGCGCGGCGCGGCAGGAGCTGGAGAAGCTGAATCTCGGCCTGGCGATGGGCAGCAACGTGATGCTGTACCTCGACGACATCCAGCACACCAGCCCCGAGTTTTTGCAGAAGTTCATCGCGCTGGCCGACGGCACGCGCCGCATCGAGGGTGTGTGGAACGGCGAACCACGCAGCTACGACATGCGCGGCAAACGCTTTGCGATCGTGATGGCGGGCAACCCGTACACCGAGTCGGGCGACGTGTTCAAGATCCCGGACATGCTGGCCAACCGTGCCGACATCTACAACCTGGGCGACGTGCTCTCGGGCCGCGAGGCGGCGTTCGCGCTCTCGTACATCGAAAACAGCCTGACCTCCAACCCCACGCTGATGCCGCTGGCCTCGCGCGACCCGAAGGACGTGCAGCTGCTGGTGAAGATGGCGCAGGGCCACGACGTGCCGAGCAGCGCGCTGTCGCATGCCTACAGCTCGGTCGAGCTGGAAGAGATCAAGGCGCTGCTGCAGCGCCTGTTCCGTGCGCGCGACCTGCTGCTGAAGGTCAATCTGGCCTACATCGCATCGGCCGCGCAGCAGGAGAACTACCGCACCGCGCCGCCGTTCAAGCTGCAGGGCAGCTACCGCAACATGACCAAGCTCGCGGGCAAGATCACGCCGCTGATGCGCGACGACGAACTAGACGCGCTGCTGCGTGACCACTACCGCGGCGAGGCCCAGACGCTGACCACCGGCGCCGAGGAAAACCTGCTGCGCCTCGCGCAACTGCTCGGCAGCCCGACGCCCGAGGAAAGCGCGCGCTGGACGGCCATCTGCGACGAGTTCGTGCGCCAGCGCAAGCTCGGCGGCGCCGACGTCGACGGCAGCCAGCGCATCGCGAGCAGCATGCTCGACGTGGCGCGTGCGGTCGATGCACTCAAGCCCGAGCCCACGCCGCCGGTTGAAGGCCCGAGCGAAGGCCAGCGCCTGGCCGACGCCATGCTGCAGATCGCCGTGACCTACCGCGAACTGATCCTGCCGCTGGTGACGGCCACCGAGCGCCGGCTCGAACTCGACCGCTCGATCAAGCAGGACATGGAGCGCCTCGCCGCCGAGGTGCAGGCCTCGCGGGCGGCGCCCAAGCGCGCGCCTCCGCCTCCAGCCCCACCCAAAGCCGACAAGGATCACTGATGTCCGCATTGCCCGAACTGCTGGCCCAGCTCGACGCCACGATGGCCGACGCGCGCCTGAGCGACGACGAGCGCCGCGTGCTGGTCCACACCCTGCGCGAAGCCTCGCCCCCCGAGGACGGCCTGCGCCAGCTGCGCAACCGCGCCTTCGATCTCGTGCGCTCGCGCACCGCCGACCCCGAGCAGCTGTCGCTGCTCAAGTGGCTCGAAGGCGTGGTGCGCGCGATCGACACCGGCCGCTCGCCCGACAGCGTCACCGTGCGCTCGCAGGCCTACTTCAGCCCGGGCACCGCCTGCCTGCAGGCGATCAACCAACAACTCAGAACGGCGAAGCGTGCGGTCGACCTGTGCGTGTTCACGCTGTCGGACGACCGCATCACCGCCGAAGTGCTGGCTGCGCACCGGCGCGGCGTGACGGTGCGCTTCGTCACCGACAACGACAAGGAGTTCGACCGTGGCAGCGACGTCGGCCAGCTGCGCGCGGCGGGCATTCCGGTGGCGGTGGACCGTACCGAGGCCCACATGCACCACAAGTTCGCGCTCTTCGACGGCGCGCGGCTGCTCAACGGCAGCTACAACTGGACGCGCAGCGCCTGCGAGTTCAACGAAGAGAACCTGGTGCTGAGCAACGACCCGCCGCTGGTGCGCCGCTTCGCGGACGAATTCGACACCTTGTGGAAAGAACTGCAGGCCCCCTGATGGCAAGACGAATCGACTACGACTGGGAACTGCCCGCCGCCATGCAGCAGCGGCTGGGCGGCAGCACCTACGGCGCGCAGCGCATCATCCACGAGCAGGAGCACCTGATGGTGATCCTGCACGAGCCGCCCTCGGGCACCGGCGCCGAGCGCAAGCCCGTGGTGTTCCTGCGCAAGCCCGACGGCGCGTGGCTGCACAAGGGCAACAACCCCGGCGAGCGCGCGCTCGCCAAGCTGCTCGACAGCTACCGCGCCGCGTTCAGCACCTTCGAGATCCGCCATCAGGCCGCCGAGACCTCGGAAGACCTGTTCCAGATCCTCGGCCCGCTGATTCCGCTCACCCGCGCCGCGCGGAACATGCAGGACGCCCTGCAGGCCGCGCGCGATGCCGTGAAGGGCGATCTGATGCTCATCGACCAGCGCGACCTTGCGGTGGAAATTGCACGCGGCTTCGAGCTGCTGCTGGCCGACACGCGCATGTCGCTCGACTACCGGCTCGCACGCGCCGCCGAGGCGCAGGCGGGCTCCGCCATCGAGATGAGCCGTGCGCAGCACAAGCTCAACACCATCGCCGCGCTGACCTTTCCGCTGATGGCCGTCGGCGCGGCCTTCGGCATGAACCTGCACAGCGGCGTGGAGAACCTGCCGTCGTGGGTGTACTGGCTCATCTTCGCGGCCGGCATCTGCCTGGGCGTGATGCTGCGCGGCTGGGTGAAGACGCCGGCCGCGCCGCCGGTGGTTGCCAAGCCTGCGTCCACGCTGAAGAAGAGGTAGCGAGCAGGGCGCATTGCATGGCCTTCGCGTTTCGCGAAGGCCTGCTGCCATCAGAGCAATTCCGTTCATCGCCATCTGTTTCTAGAGTAGGGGCAACCCACTTGGAGACAGAGAAAGACATGAACGCACTCGAAGGCCTGAAGGTGCTGGAGCTCGGCCAGCTCATCGCCGGCCCCTTCGCCGGCAAGACGCTCGCCGAGTTCGGCGCCGACGTGATCAAGGTCGAGCCCGCCGGCGTCGGTGACCCGCTGCGCAAGTGGCGGCTGCTGCGCGACGGCACCTCGGTGTGGTGGGAGGTGCAGTCGCGCAACAAGCGCTCGGTGTGCCTCGATCTGCGCAGCGCCGAAGGGCAGGAGGCCGTTCGCGCGCTGGCGCTCGAGGCCGATGTGCTGATCGAAAACTTCAAGCCCGGCACGCTCGAAGGCTGGGGCCTGGGCTGGGAGCAGCTGCACGCGCTGAACCCGCGGCTCATCATGCTGCGCATCTCGGGCTACGGGCAGACCGGCCCCTACCGCGACAAGCCGGGTTTCGGCGTGCTCGGCGAATCGATGGGCGGGCTGCGCTACCTCAGCGGCGAGCCGGGCCGGGTGCCAGTGCGCGTGGGCGTCTCGCTCGGGGACACGCTGGCCGCATTGCACGGCGTGATCGGCGTGCTCACGGCGCTGCACCACCGCACGGCGCACGGCGGCGAGGGGCAGTTCATCGACGTGGCGCTCTACGAATCGGTCTTCAACGTGATGGAAAGCCTGCTGCCCGAGTACGACGCCTTCGGCGCGGTGCGCGAGCGGGCCGGCAGCGCATTGCCCGGCATCGCGCCGACCAACGCCTACCGCTGCAGCGACGGCCACTACGTGCTGGTGGCGGGCAACGGCGACAGCATCTTCCGCCGGCTGATGCGCGCCATCGACCGCGCGGACCTGGAGAACGACCCCGGCCTCGTGCACAACGACGGCCGTGTGCTGCGCGTGGAAGAGATCGATGCCGCCATCGAGGCCTGGACCCTGCAGCGCAGCCGCGACGAGGTGCTGGCCGTGCTCGATGCGGCGGGCGTGCCGGTCGGGCGCATCTACACGGTGGCCGACATCGCGACCGATCCGCAGTACCTGGCGCGCGAGATGATCGTCGAGGCGCGCGGCTCCGACGGGGCGCTGCTCAAGGTGCCGGGCGTGGTGCCCAAGCTTAGTGCCACGCCGGGGCGCATCGCGCACGCGGCGCCGCGACTGGGCGAACACACGGCAGACCTGCAGGGCGCGGGCTGGCCGGTGCGTGGCGCCGAAAGCGAGGCTGTATGAAAACCGGCAACGGCACCCGACTGTTCATCAACGAAGTCGCCACGCGCGACGGCTTCCAGATGGAAAGCCGCTTCATTCCCACCGACGACAAGGTCGCGCTGATCGACCGGCTCAGCACGCTCGGCTACGCCAAGATCGAGGTGACCTCGTTCACCTCGGCCAAGGCGATTCCCGCACTGCGCGATGGCGAAGAGGTGATGCAGCGCATCGTCCGCCGGCCGGGCGTGGTCTACACCGCGCTCGTGCCCAATGTGCGCGGTGCCGAGCGCGCGCTGGAAAGCCGCATCGACGAGTTCAACATCGTCATGTCGGTCAGCGAGACGCACAACCTCAGCAACCTGCGGATGACGCGCGAGCAGTCGTTTGCGCAGCTGACCGACGTGATCGCGTTGGCGAAGCAGGCGAGGGTGCCGGTGAACGTGTCGCTCTCCTGCGTGTTCGGTTGCCCGATGGAAGGCGAAGTGCCGCTCGAGACGGTGGAGGGCTGGATCGATCGCTTCGCTGCGCTGGGCGTACAGGGCATCACGCTGTGCGACACCACCGGCATGGCCCATCCCACGCAGGTGCAGGCCGTGTGCGAGGCCGTGCGTGCGCGGCACCCGGCGCTGGAATGGACGGCGCACTTTCACAACACAAGGGGCATGGGCTTGGCGAACACCATTGCTGCGGTCGAGGCGGGCATCGAGCGGCTCGACATGTCGCTCGGCGGCATCGGTGGTTGTCCCTATGCGCCGGGCGCGACGGGCAATGTCGCGACCGAGGACGTGGTCCATATGCTGCAATGCATGGGCTACGACGCCGGCATGGACCTCCACGGGCTGATCGGCGCTGCGGCAGAACTCGAATCGCTCGTGCAGCACGCGCTGCCCGCCCAGGTCTCGCGCGCCGGTCACCGGCTCACGCGGCATGCGCCGCCGGCCGATTTCAACGAGATCGTCGAGCGCGCGAAGGCACGCCCAGCCCAGAAGGAGAACGCATGATCGACCACCTGGATCACCTGGTGCTCACGACCGCGAACGAAGACGCCTGCGTGCGCTTCTACGTGGAGACGATGGGCATGACGCTGGAGACGTTTGGCGCGGGGCGTAAGGCCTTTCGCTTTGGTCACCAGAAGATCAACTTGCACGTGAAGGGGCACGAGTTCGAGCCGAAGGCCGACGTGCCCACGCCCGGGTCGCTTGACCTGTGCTTCATCGCCAGCGGGCCGCTCGAAGAAGTCATTGAGCGGTTGATCGCGCAGGGCGTGCCGATCATCGAAGGCCCCGTGATGCGCACGGGTGCCACGTCGCGCATCCGCTCGGTCTACGTGCGCGACCCCGACCTGAATCTCATCGAGATGTCGGAGCTGGCACCCTGAGACATGCAGCCCGAAGACAGTCCACAAAAACCACCGGAGACAAACCCATGAAACCCGTTCACCGCCTGCTCGCGGTCGGCCTCGCGCTGGCCGCCACTGCCTCGCATGCCGACACCTGGCCTGCCAAACCCCTGACCTTCGTGGTACCGACCGCGCCTGCAGGCTCCACCGACATCATGGCCCGGCTGGTCGCCGACCCGCTGCAGCGCGCGCTGGGCCAGCCGGTTGTCATCGACAACAAGCCCGGCGCCAGCGGCAACATCGGCACCGAGTTCGTGGCCCGCGCCGCGCCCGACGGCTACACGCTGCTGATGCAGTACTCGGGCTACCACGTCGGCAACCCGTCGCTGTACCCGAACCTGCGCTGGAGCCCGACGAAAGACTTCGTGCCGGTGGCGATGGTGATGCGCGCGCCGCACGTGGTCGCGGTGAGCGGCAAGCTGCCGGTGACTTCGATGAAGGAACTCATCGAGTACGGCAAAAAGAAGGAGGGCGGTTTGTTCTACGCCTCGTCGGGCAACGGCTCGATCCAGCACATCGCAGGCGAGCTGCTGTCGCGCCAGACGAAGCAGCCGGCCACGCACGTGCCCTACAAGGGCTCAGGGCCGGCCATCAACGACCTGGTGGCGGGCAATGTCGACATCTTCATCACCACGCCGCCCTCGGTCATCGGCCACTTCGCGGGCGGGCGCATCAAGCCGCTGGCGTACACGGGCAGCAAGCGGCATGCGTCGATGCCGAACGTGCCGACTTCGGCCGAAGCCGGGTTGCCGGGCTACGAGGTCGAGTCGTGGTTCGCGGTGTTTGCGCCGGCGAAGACGCCGCCCGAGGTGGTCAGCAAGCTCAGCGCCGAGATCAAGAAGATCGTCGAGAGCGAGGCCTTCCGCAAGAAGGTGGACGACCAGGGCGCCTTCGCGACCTACATGGACCCGGCGACGCTCGGCAAGTTCGTCGACCAGGAACTCGCGGCCTGGTCGAAGGTGATCAAGGGCGCCGACATCAAGCCGGAGTGAGCCCGGCCCGACGCGGCAATCAGCCTCAGGGCTTGACGCCCAGCACCGAGAGGATCACCGCCGCGAGGCCGAGCGCCACGGGCACCTGGTGCCCGGCCAGCGCGCGGGCTTGGGCCACGGACAGCTTCGTCTGCTGAAGGAGGTTCTTTTCCGAATGAAGGGGTGTGGACATGGTGTCTGCTCCTGTGTGGGGCGAACGATGTGTTCGCGTGGGTTCCACGATAGGCCTCTCACCGTGCGATGACGCACAGGTTTTGTCGACACGGCGTTTCCGTTTTCGCAACGATCCGGCGGCTCTGGCAGGGAACTTCTGCTCAGAACTCAGAATAGGGTCATGCAAAGGAATGCACGCAACACACACACGACGGGTTTGAAGATGCGCCGGGCCACCCCGGCCGATGCGGTGCCCTGGACACTCCTGTTCGACGCGGACGGCCCGCGCCCCGAGATTGAAAAGTACCTGCTGCGCGGCGAGCAATGGCTGGCCGAACAGGCCGGCGAAGCCGTCGGCCAGATGGTGCTCATGGCCACGCGCGTCGACACCTGGGAGATCATGAACATCGCCGTGGCCGAGTCGCACAAGGGTCAGGGCATCGGCACCGCGATGCTGAAAAAGGCGAAGCTGCTCGCCACGCAGCGCGGCGCGCACCGCCTCGAAGTCGGTACGGGCAACAGCAGCCTGCGCGAGCTGGCCTTCTACCAGCGCTTCGGCTTTCGCATCGTCGGTGTCGACGTCGACTACTTCGTGCGCCGCTGGGGCAAGGCGACGAAGCAGAACGGCATCCCGCTGCGGGACCTGGTTCGGATGGAGATGGTGCTGACGCGCGCCTCGGGCTGATCGCCCCGCACCACGACAGCGCTCAGCGGGCACAGGACACTGGGTGCTTCCCGCAGCGAAATCAAGGAGGAGCCGAAGGCGGGGGACATTCGCGGAGGGAAGTACCCGGTGGCCTGTGCACGCGCCCCGAAAAGAATCACCCCGCGATCAGCTTCTGCACCAACTCCGCAGTCGTAGCCGCCGCGTACTTGCGCATCAACCGCGCCCGATGCAATTCCACCGTTCGATGGCTGATCCCAAGCGCTTTGCCGATCTCTTTGGAAGTCAGCCCGCGCATCACCTGCGCCGCCACCTCGCGCTCGCGCGGCGTGAGCTCGGCCTTCACCGCGCGGCGCGAGCCCAGGTCTTCAAAGGTCCAGATGCCGGCCTCGTGCGGCGCCGCGCGGTTCATCGCGTGCCCCGTGACGTGGCACCAGAAGGTCTCGCCAGCCAGCGCGCCGTGCAGCCCGCCCAGCCGCTTCATCATGCGGTTGTCGGCGTAGTGGCCGCTGGCGTTCAGAAAGGGTTCCATGCGCTTGCCGATGCGCTCGAACTCGGCCACGCTCGGGTACAGGATGCTGAACGAATGCCCGACCAGCGCAGAGGGCTCCGCGCCGAAGATCTCGCACACGCGCTGGTTGCAGGCGACGATGGTGCGGTTGCTCGACACCACCATGCCGACGGGCGCATGCTCAAAAGCCAACCGGTAATCGATCTCAGGCATCAGGTGTCACCATTACGAAATACTACGTATACGAGTAGGTAGTATCGTTGACGCCTTTCCCACCCACTCTCCACCACCCATCAAGGAGCCCGAGTGAACAAGATTTTTCCCTCCGCAGAAGCGGCACTCAAGGGGGTCGTGGCCGACGGGCAGACGCTCGCGGTCGGCGGCTTCGGCCTGTGCGGCATTCCCGAAGCGCTGATCGACGCGCTGAAGGATTCCGGCGTGCAGAACCTCACCGTCATCTCGAACAACGCGGGCGTCGACGGTTTCGGCCTCGGCAAGCTCCTCGAGACGCGCCAGATCAAGAAGATGATCGCGTCGTACGTGGGCGAGAACAAGGAGTTCGAGCGCCAGTACCTGGCGGGTGAGCTGGCCCTCGAGTTCACGCCCCAGGGCACGCTGGCCGAGAAGCTGCGCGCCGGCGGCGCGGGCATTCCGGCCTTCTTCACGAAGACCGGCGTGGGCACGCAAGTGGCCGAAGGCAAGGAACTGCGCGAGTTCAACGGCGAGACCTACGTCATGGAGCACTCGCTGGTGCCCGACGTCGCGCTGGTCAAGGCCGACGTGGCCGACAAGGCCGGCAACCTGCGCTTCCGTCTCACGGCACGCAACTTCAATCCGGCCGCCGCCATGGCCGGCAAGGTCTGCATCGTCGAGGTCGAGAAGATCGTCGAAGTGGGCGAACTGGCCCCCGACGACATCCACCTGCCGGGCATCTACGTGCACCGCCTGGTGCTCAACGCCACGCCCGAGAAGCGCATCGAGAAGCGCACCCTGAGCGCGTCGGTCGATGCCGCCGCCGCCAAGGTCGAGGCCCAGACCGCCATCGCCCAGGCCGCAGCAACAGGCAGCGAATCGCCCGTGAAGGCCGTCAACAAGAAAGAAGGAGCCTGAGATGCCCTGGACCCAAGACCAGATGGCGGCCCGTGCCGCGCAAGAACTCGAAGACGGCTTCTACGTCAACCTCGGCATCGGCATTCCGACCCTGGTGGCCAACCACACCGGCACCAAGGAAGTGTGGCTGCAGAGCGAAAACGGCATGCTCGGCATCGGCCCGTTCCCGACCGAAGACAACGTCGACGCCGACCTCATCAACGCCGGCAAGCAGACCGTGACCACGCTGCCCGGCTCGGCCATCTTCGGCAGCCATGACAGCTTCGCGATGATCCGCGGCGGCAAGATCAACCTGTCGATCCTCGGTGCGATGCAGGTCAGCGCCAAGGGCGACCTTGCCAACTGGATGATCCCCGGCAAGATGGTCAAGGGCATGGGCGGCGCCATGGACCTCGTGGCCGGCGTGAAGCGCGTGATCGTGCTGATGGAACACGTGGCCAAGAAGAAGGACGGCACCGAAGACCTGAAGATCCTCGAGCAGTGCTCGCTGCCGCTGACCGGCGTGGGCGTGGTCGACCGCATCATCACCGACCTGGCCGTGATGGACGTCGTGCCCGAAGGCCTCAAGGTGGTCGAGCTGGCGCCGGGCGTGAGCTTCGACGCGCTGCAGGCCAAGACCGGTGCGAAGCTGATCCAGTAAGCCATCCGCACAAGGTCGCGAACGCAACGACAACAAGGGCAGGGCCGCGCAAGCGGACCCTGCCTTTTTCATTTCTTCTTTCCCTGAAGGGTTGACGCATGGCAACGAGTGAAGAAGTCCTGGCGGGTCTCTGGCAACTGGCGGGGCTGCCCGCCGAAGCGCTGGCCTTCGCGCGGCTCACGGGCGCCGACCCGGTGCTGCCGTCGTCCTTCGCGGTCGGCCTCGCGGCGCAGGCCAGCATCGCGGCCGCGGCGCTCGCGGCCTGCGAGCTGGGGCACCGGCGCGGCGTGGCGCGACAAGAAGTGGCGGTCGACACGCTGCACGCCGCGCTCGACTGCACGGGCTGGTTCAGCCTCGACGGCCGCGTGCCCGATCTGTGGGACACCTTCTCGGGCGTGTACCGCTGCGCCGACGGGTGGGTGCGCATCCACGCCAACTTCAAGCATCACCGCGAAGGCGCGCTGCGCCTCATGAAGCTCGACCCGGCCATCGCCACGCGCGCCGACGCCGAGGCCGCAATGGCCGGCTGGCGCGCGGTCGATTTCGAATCGGCCGCCGCCGCACAGGGCCTGGTGGCCACCGCGCTGCGCCGCTTCGATGAATGGGACGCCACGCCGCACGGGCAGGCGATCGCAGCGCAGCCGCTCTTCACCATCGAGCGCATTGGCGACGCGCCGCCGCGCGCGCTGCCGCCGTTGCGCGACCATCAACGCCCGCTCGAAGGCCTGCGCGTGCTCGACCTCACGCGCATCCTCGCGGGGCCGGTCGGTGGGCGCGCGCTGGCGGCCTACGGCGCCGACGTGATGCTGGTCAATTCGCCGAACCTGCCGAACATCGAATCCATCGCCGACACCAGCCGCGGCAAGCTCTCGACGCATGTCGACCTGTGCACCGACGCAGGCCGCGCCGTGCTGCACCGCCTCGTGGCCGATGCGCATGTCTTCGTGCAGGGCTACCGTCCCGGCGGCATCGCGGCGCTGGGCTTCGGCCCCGAGGCGCTGGCGCGCGAGCGGCCGGGCATCGTCTGCGTCTCGCTCACGGCCTATGGCACGCAGGGGCCGTGGGCCGATCGGCGCGGCTTCGATTCGCTGGTGCAGACCGCCATGGGCTTCAACCACGCCGAAGGCGAGGCGGTGGGTGACGGCAAGCCACGTCCGATGCCCATGCAGATCCTCGATGAGGCCAGCGGCTACCTGATCGCCCTCGGTGCCGCCGCGGCGCTGTGGCGCCAGCAGCAGGAGGGCGGCAGCTGGCATGTGCAGGTGTCGCTGGCGCAGACCGGGCAGTGGCTGCGCGGGCTGGGGCGCGTGGCCGACGGGCTGTCGATTGCGCGGGCCGATGTCGAGCCGTATGTCGAGACGTCGGCCTCGGGCTTCGGCGAACTGACGGCGGTGCGCCACAGCGCGCAGCTGTCGCGCACGCCGGCCGCCTGGCCGCGCCCTTCGATGCCGCCAGGCAGCCATCCGCCGGTGTGGCCCGCCATTGCCGGGGAATGAGAAACTGGGCGCATGGCTTACCTAGACATCGACAACCTCCAGAGCATTTTTCTTGACGACGAGGCGCTGCGCGCGCGGCATCTGCAGCGCCAGCCTTGTGGCGCTTTGCATCTCACGAGCGGCCGCATCGTGGCCTGCGATCCGCTGGTGCAGCCCGAGCGCGAGCCTTTCGTTCGCAGCGTGAGCGGGCGGGGCGCATTCCCCGTCGAGGTGCTGCAAGGCGGCGGCCGCCATGCGCTGGCCGTGCTGTGGCTGCGCGAGCGCGGCAGCCTGCAGGCGAGCGACCTGCGCTGGGAGGCGGCGCTGCTCGAAGGGCAATCGCAGGACGAACTCGGCAGCGACGAGTTCTATGGCTACCCCGTCGACGCGGGCGTCGGCTGCTTCATGGACGCCGACGGCGCCAAGGCCATGGCCGAGCGCGAGGCGCGCGAGTCCGCCACCAACCCCGAGTACGTCAGCTACTACGACGACGTGCTCGGCGCCGACCTCGCCTCGGCCGACATCGCCGACCACTACCCGTTGGGCGAGGGCAGCGCGAACAACGTGCTGATCTTCAGCGCCGGCTGGGGCGACGGCAGCTATCCGAGCTTCTGGGCGCTCGACGCGGCCGGCGAACCCGTGGCGCTCGTGACCGACTTCATGGTCATGCAGGGCGGCGACGCGCGCGACGAGGACGACAAGCGAAGCGACGCCTACCTGGCCAGTCTCTCGCCCGAGAAGCTGGCGGCGCTCGAGGCGCTGGGCGCGGCGGCGGTCGCAGGCGATGCGGCGGCGATCCAGCCCCTGCTCGATGGCGGGCTCGCGCAGCCCAACGAGATCATTCCCTCGCTCGGCGAGACCGCGATCATGAGCGCCATCCGCATGAACCAGCTCGACGCGCTGCGCGTGCTGCTCGCGGCGGTGCCAGGCCCGCTGCCGATGCCGCCGCAGTTCTATCGCATGGACACGGAAGAGAGCTACATCGACTACGCGCGCCGGCTCAAGAAGCCGCGTGTGGACGGGCTGATCGAGCTGCTGGAGAGCGCGGCGACGCCGACGGCCAAGCCTGGATTTCTGAAGCGCCTTTTCTCCTGAACGCGCGAACGCTCAGGCGTCCGGCAGGCGTGAGGCCTGTCCGGCTCGCAGCTCGTCAGGACTTTCTATCTCGCTTCGCCTGAGCCTCGATGGCTTCGATCATTTTCAGATCTTCGGCATCCGAGTCGATGGCCTCCGCATGGCGGCGGCGCGCATCGAAGGCGTCATAGCGATCTTGAGCAATGGCCTTCATTTCTTCATTGCTGATGTTCCCGTTGTGCTTGAGGACAGGACGATCGTTGAAGTCGAGCAGGCGGTCCACATTGCTGCGCCAATAGTCCAAGGTCAGCTCTTTTCGCTCCTTGACCCTGAGTTCGGCTTGTTCCAGAAAGATGACGACCAGGCGATTGAGCGTATCGACCTCGTCTGCGCCAAGGTAGTTCTTGGCAACGATCACATCGTGCTTGCGCACACGCGAGCCGCTCCAGGTAGAGAGCGCCATGTTGGGTGAGTTGGCATCGGCCCGGGCGACCACGATCTCGGCCGCGGTTTTTCGGGTGACGGCATAGAGCAGCTTGTTCTGCACCTCGGCGAAGAAAACCTGCGCCGTGTTGTCACTGGCGCGGTAGTCGGCACTGAGCGCAAAAAGATCACGTACCTTTTGGTAGAAGCGCTTTTCTGATGCCCGAATCTCCCGGATGCGCGCCAGAAGCTCGTCGAAATGATCCCAGCCGCCGGGGTTCTTCAAGCGATCGTCGTCCATGACGAAGCCCTTGACGAGGTATTCACTCAGATGCGACGTCGCCCATTGCCGAAACTGGGTGCCGCGCGGGGAGCGCACCCGATAGCCAATTGCCAGAATCATCGGCAGGCTGTAGAGAAGGGTGCTGCGGCGGACTTGGCGCGCCCCTTCGTTTTGAACTGTCAAGGATTCCTTGACTGTTGCTTCCATCGCCAATTCCTGTTCCGCGAGGATGTTCTTTGCGTGGAGGCTGACGTTCTGCTTCGTGATGGCAAAGAGTTCGGCAATCTCCACCTGCGAAAGCCACACGTTGCCATCAAGTGCGCGCAGCTGAATTCGGGCCAGTCCGTCGTCGGTCTGATAGAGGATCAGTTCACTGCGCATGCCGTGAGTTCTTTCTGCACTAAGGATTCGAGTTCTTGATGGACGCGCAGCAGATGCTGCGTGCGGGCGAGGCGGTCATTTTGTGTCCAGCGGGCCGTCAGGCAAGAGGAACGGCTGCTGCGCCGTGGCAGTTTCGCGCAGGAAGTCCCACACAACCCGCATGCGTGCCAAATGCTTGGTTTCTGCGGGCATCGACATCCAGAAAGTCCGTGTGAAATTAGCTTGCGCGGGGAGCACCGTGCGCAACCCCTTGTCGCTCTCGGCAATGAACGCCGGCAACACCGCAATCCCCGCACCCGCCGCCACCGCCCGGTGCTGCGCCAGCACGCTGGTGCTGCGCAGCGCAAAGCTGTCGGGGCGGTGCAGTTCATCGAGGTACTGCAGCTCCTTGCTGAACAGCAGGTCGTCCACGTAGCTGATGAAGGTGTGGCCGCGCAGGTCTTCGCGGGTCTTGATGGGCTTGTGCGCGGCCAGGTAGGGCTTGGAGGCGTAGAGCCGCAGCGTGTAGTCGGTGAGCTTGGTGACGACCACCGGCCCGCGCGCCGGCCGTTCGAGCGAGATGACGATGTCGGCCTCGCGCCGCGACAGGTGCACCAGCCGCGGCATTGCGAGCAGGTCGATGGTGAGCTTCGGGTGCTGCACCGCGAACAGCGCGAGCTGCGGCGCGAGCACCACCGTGCCGAAGCCCTCGGTGGCGCCGATGCGCACCAGGCCTGACAGGCCTTCCTGCGAGGCCGGTGCGGTGCTCTCCACGGCCTGGAAGGCGCTCTCCATCGCCTCGACCTGCGGCTGCAGCCGGCGGCCCGCTTCGGTGAGCCGGTGGCCGCCGGATTCGCGCGAAAACAGGGGCGCGCCGACCTCCTTTTCGAGCGCCTGAATGCGCCGCGCGACAGTGGTGTGGTCGACCTCCAGCCGGCGCGCCGCGCTCATCAGCGTGCCCGAGCGGGCGAGTTCGAGAAAGTAGCGCAGGTTGTCCCAGTCCATGTGCGTCCGGCCTCGTGTGCGGTGGGATGCGGTGCTTTGCATTTTTGCAAAGCGATGACGCATATTTGTCTATTGTCATGGCAAATCTGCAAAGCTAGGATGCGGGCTGCACCGGCTCAATCCGGTACCGAATTTCACAGGATCACAGGAGACAAAACCCCATGGACGCCACCACCACCCCCTCGACGCAAGTCGCCACCGTCAAGCTGCTGATCGGCGGCAAGTTCGTCGAATCGAAGACCACCGAATGGCGCGACGTCGTCAACCCGGCCACGCAGCAGGTGCTGGCCCGCGTGCCGTTCGCCACTCAGGCCGAACTCGACGCCGCCGTGGCCTCCGCCAAGGAAGCCTTCAAGACCTGGCGCAAGACGCCGCTGGGCGCGCGCGCCCGCATCTTCCTGAAGCTGCAGCAGCTCATCCGCGAAAACATGGGCGAGCTGGCCGCGATCCTCACGGCCGAGCAGGGCAAGACGCTGCCGGACGCCGAAGGCGACGTGTTCCGCGGCCTCGAAGTGGTCGAGCACGCCTCGAACATCGGCAACCTGCAACTGGGCGAGCTGGCCAACAACGTGGCCAACGGCGTCGACACCTACACGCTGCTGCAGCCGCTGGGCGTGTGCGCCGGCATCACGCCGTTCAACTTCCCCGCCATGATCCCGCTGTGGATGTTCCCGATGGCCATCGTCACCGGCAACACCTTCGTGCTCAAGCCCTCCGAGCAAGACCCGATGGTCACGATGCGCCTGTGCGAACTGGCGCTCGAAGCTGGCGTGCCGCCGGGCGTGCTGAACGTGATTCATGGCGGTGAAGCCATCGTCAACGGCATCTGCGACCACGCCGACATCAAGGCGATCAGCTTCGTCGGCTCGACCAAGGTCGGCACGCACGTCTACAACCGCGCCACGCTGGCCGGCAAGCGCGCGCAATGCATGATGGGCGCGAAGAACCACGCCATCGTGATGCCCGACGCCAACAAGGAGCAAACGCTCAACGCACTGGCCGGCGCAAGCTTCGGTGCAGCCGGCCAACGCTGCATGGCGGTGTCGGTCGCGGTGCTGGTGGGCGAGGCGCGCAACTGGGTGCCCGAGTTGATTGCCAAGGCCAAGACGCTGAAGATCGGCGCGGGCACTGAAAAGGGCGTGGACGTGGGGCCGCTGGTGTCGTGCGCCGCCTTCGACCGCGTGAACAGCCTCATCGAACGCGGTGAAGCCGACGGCGCCAAGCTGGTGCTCGACGGTCGCAAGCCGACTGTGCCCGGCTACGAGAAGGGCAACTTCGTCGGCCCGACGATCTTCACCGGCGTGAAGCCCGGCATGACGATTTATGACCAGGAAGTGTTCGGCCCCGTGCTGTGCATTGCCGACGCCGAGACCATCGACGAAGCCATCGAGCTGATCAACAGCAACCCGAACGGCAACGGCACGGCGATCTTCACGCAGTCGGGCGCAGCGGCGCGCCGCTTCCAGGAAGACATCGACGTGGGCCAGGTCGGCATCAACGTGCCGATCCCGGTGCCGGTTCCGATGTTCTCGTTCACTGGTTCGCGCGCCTCGAAGCTCGGCGACCTGGGCCCGTACGGCAAGCAGGTCATCATGTTCTACACGCAGACCAAGACCGTGACGGCACGCTGGTTCGACGACAGCACCGTGAGCCAGGGCGTCAACACGACGATCAGCCTCAAGTGAAGTGCGTGAGGTGCGCGCTCCGCGCTGTCGCGGCATCGGCCGTGCTGCTGCTCGCCTTTGACGCGCAGGCGGCCGATGAAGCGAGTCCGCTGGACTGCAAGCCCGACGGCAACCAGCAGCAGATGAACGCCTGCGCGGTGCGCGACTTTCGCGCCGCCGACGCGGCGCTCAACATCCGCTACGGCGAGGTGATGAAATCGCTGTCGCCGCAGCAGCGCACCGCCTTGCGCACCGAACAGCGCGCCTGGCTCAAGGGCCGCGATCCGGGGTGCAAGACCGCCGCCAAGGACAGCGAAGGCGGCTCGATCTGGCCGTTGGAGTTCTACGGCTGCCTCGAACAATCGACGCGCAAACGCACCGCCAAGCTCGATCTCTGGAAGGGTCGCTCCCAATGAATTTCGAACTGTCCGAAGAACAGAACGCCTTTGCGCAGACCGCGCGCGATTTCGCACAGGCCGAGTTCGCGCCGCACGCCGCGCAATGGGACGCGGAAGCCATCTTCCCGAAGGAAGCCATCGCCAAGGCGGGCGAGCTGGGCTTCTGCGGCCTGTACGCGCCCGAGCGCATCGGCGGCCTCGGCCTGCCGCGGCTCGACTCGGCGCTGGTGTTCGAGGAAATGGCCGCGGTCGATCCCTCGACCACGGCCTTCATCACGATCCACAACATGGCGACGTGGATGCTCGGCACCTGGGCCACCGACGCGGTGGCCCAGCAGTGGGGCGAAGACCTCACGAGCGGGCGCAAACTGGCGTCGTACTGCCTGACCGAACCGGGCGCGGGCTCCGACGCGGGCTCGCTGAAGACGCGCGCCGAACTGCAAGGTGCCGAGTACGTCATCAACGGCAACAAGGCCTTCATCTCCGGCGCCGGCTCGACCGACGTGCTGGTGCTCATGGCCCGCACCGGCGGCGCGGGCGCCAGCGGCATCTCGGCCTTCGCGGTGCCGGCCGACGCACCGGGCGTCAGCTACGGCAAGAAGGAGCACAAGATGGGCTGGAACAGCCAGCCCACGCGCACCATCAACTTCGACAACGTGCGCGTGCCCGCGCAGAACCTGCTGGGCAAGGAAGGCGAGGGCTTTCGCATCGCCATGAAGGGCCTGGACGGCGGGCGCATCAACATCGCGACCTGCTCGGTGGGCGCGGCGCAGGGTGCACTCGACGCAGCGCGCCGCTACCTGCACGAGCGCCAGCAGTTCGGCAAGCCGATCGCGAGCTTCCAGGCGCTGCAGTTCAAGCTGGCCGACATGGCGACCGAGCTGGTCGCCGCACGGCAGATGGTGCGGCTGGCCGCCAGCAAGCTCGACGCGGGCCATGTGGATGCGAGCACCTATTGCGCCATGGCCAAGCGCTTCGCGACCGATGCGGGCTTCAATGTCTGCAACGACGCGCTGCAACTGCACGGCGGCTACGGCTACCTGAGCGAGTTCCCGCTCGAGCGTCTGGTGCGCGACACGCGCGTGCACCAGATTCTTGAAGGCACCAACGAAATCATGCGCGTCATCGTTGCGCGAAAATTGCTGGAAGGCGACAGCGACATCCGCTGAACGCGCCGTGAACCCGCTCTCCAGGACCTGAAAACAATGACCGACAACGTAGTTCTCTTCAACGAAATCAAGACCGCCGGCGGCCAGCGCTTCGGCGTGGCCACGCTCAACTCGCCGGCGTCGCTCAACTCGCTCTCGGTGGCGATGGTGCGCCTGCTCACGCCCAAGCTGCGCGAATGGGCGGCCGACGCCGGCATCGTCGGCGTGCTGCTCGACGCGGCGGGCGAAAAAGCCTTCTGCGCCGGCGGCGACCTGCGCCAGCTGTATCAGACGCTGCTCGACTGCGGCCCCGAGCGCAACACCTACGCCGAAGACTTCTTCCGCGAAGAGTACGAGCTCGACCACCTGATCCACACCTTCCCCAAGCCCTTCCTGTGCTGGGGCCACGGCATCGTGATGGGTGGCGGCGTGGGCCTGCTGGCGGGCGCCTCGCACCGCGTGATGACGCTGCAAAGCCGCATCGCCATGCCCGAGATCAACATCGGCCTGTACCCCGACGTGGGCGGCAGCTGGTTCCTGCGCCGCACGCCGGGCCGCACCGGCCTGTTCCTGGCGCTCACGGCCGCCAACATCAACGCGCACGACACCATCTTCTGCGGCCTGGCCGACGTGCTGGTACCGCAGGAGCGCAAGGCCGACGTGCTCGCCGCCATCGCGTCCACGCAGTGGGCCGGCGGCGACGCCCGGGCCGACCGCGCCACGCTGTCGCGCATCCTTGCCAAGGCGGGCGAGGGCACCGAGATGCCCGCGTCGAAGGTGCGCGAGCACTACGACACCATCAACGCGCTGATGGCCGGCGACGACCTGCTCGACATCGCCAGGCGCCTGCGCGACGTGCAAAGCGACGACGCCTGGCTGCAGACCGCGTCGAAGACTTTCGCCAAGGGCGCGCCGAGCTCCATCGCGCTGAGCTTCGAGCTCTGGCAGCGCGTGCTGCGCATGTCGCTGGCCGAGGTGTTCCGCCTCGAGTACTGGGCCTCGCTGGGCTTCTGCGCGAACAAGGATTTCGCCGAAGGCATCCGCGCCGTGCTGGTCGACAAGGACCGCAACCCGCGTTGGAACCCCGCCACGCTCGAAGAGATCACGCCCGCTTTCGTCGACGACCACCTGCGCCCGCGCGGCGAGATGCCGGCGGAACTGGCATCGCTGACCTGATCGGCTCTATTCCCTGCACAGAACAACGGAGACAAGACACATGAAGATCGCATTCATCGGCCTGGGCAACATGGGCGGCCCGATGGCCCTGAACCTGCACAAGGCCGGCCACACGCTCAGCGCCTTCGACCTCTCGGCCGACGCCTGTAAGAAGTTCGGCGCCGAAGGCCTGCCGATCGCCACGTCGGCCGCCGAGACGGTGGCCGGCGCCGAAGTCGTCATCAGCATGCTGCCCGCCAGCGCGCACGTCGAGGGCCTGTTCCTCGGCGGCGCCGGCAAGCCCGGTTTGCTCGACAGCATCCAGGCCGGCACGCTCGTGATCGACAGCAGCACCATCGCTGCCGCCACCTCGCGCAAGGTGGCCGAGGCCGCCGCTGCCAAGGGCGTCGCGATGATCGATGCGCCCGTGTCGGGCGGCACCGGCGGCGCGATTGCCGGCACGCTGACCTTCATGGTCGGTGGCGAAACGGCAGACCTGGAGCGCGCGCGTCCGGTGCTCGAGAAGATGGGCGCCAACATCTTCCACGCCGGCGCGGCCGGTGCGGGCCAGACCGCCAAGATCTGCAACAACATGCTGCTCGGCATTTTGATGATCGGCACCTCGGAAGCGCTCGCACTGGGCGTGGCCAACGGGCTCGACCCGAAGGTGCTGTCGGAAATCATGCGCCGCAGCTCGGGCGGCAACTGGGCGCTCGAGAAGTACAACCCGATGCCGGGCGTGATGGAGACGTCGCCCGCCTCGAAGAACTACGCGGGTGGCTTCGGCACTGACCTCATGCTCAAGGACCTGGGGCTGGCCCAGGAAAACGCGAGCGCGGTGCGTGCTTCCACGCCGCTGGGCGGCCTGGCACGCAGCCTGTACGCGGCGCACAGCCTCGCGGGCCACGGCGCGCTCGATTTCTCGAGCGTGCTGAAGCTGGTTCAGAAGGCCGGCTGAGCGGCGCGCCGGCCGCGCCGCGCCATCGCGAGCAGCAGGCCGGCCGCCACGAGGTTGGCGCCGATCGCCACGAGGATCGGCAGCAGGTAGCTGCGCGTGAGGTCGAAGGCGAAGCCCGCGGCGCTCGGCCCGATCAGCGTGCCGATCGCCACGCTGGTGTACAGGATGCCGATGATCGCGCCGATGTGGCGCCCGCCGAACCAGTCCATCACCAGCGCGGGCAGCAGCGCCACGAAGCCGCCGTAGAACACGCCGTAGGCAAAGGCGAACAGGGCAAGCCCCCAGAACCCGCCCGACACGGCCCACACCACCAGCGACAGCGCCATGCCCGCCGACATCAGCGGCAGCGCGTAGTGCCGGCCCATGCGGTCGGCCAGTCCGCCGAGGAAGAAGCGGCCCGCCGTGCTGCCGACGCCGATCGCACCGAGCAGCAGCACCGCCGATGACGCAGCCACGCCGTGGTCGAGCGCGTACGGCACCAGGTGCACGAAGGGCACGAACAAGCCGAACGAGCTGATGAGGCAGGCCGCGTACAGTCCGGCGAAGCGGCCTGAGCTGATGGCCTCGCGCACCGAGGCGCCGGGCGGCAACGCGGTGGAGGCCTGCGCCTTCGGTGGATCGCCGTCAGGGCCGAGGCCGCGTGCGCGCGGGTCGTTCTCGACCAGCAGCGCCAGGCCCACGCCGACCACGGCCGCGAGCACGCCGAGCGCCAGGTAGGCATCGCGCCAGCCCAGCGTGTCGATGAGCCACGAGGCCAGCGGCGGCATCGCCAGCGTGCCCACGCCGATGCCGCTCACAGCGAGCCCCGAGGCGAAGCCGCGCTGGCGCACGAACCAGCGCTGCACCGCGCCCAGCACCGGCACGTACGAGGCGCCCACGCCGAGACCGACACCGAGTCCATACGCCCAGAAGATCTGCGTCAGGCTGCGCGCCTGGCTCGCGAGCGCCAGCCCGAGGCCGACCAGCACCATGCCCGCAACCGCCAGCCGCCGCGCGCCCCAGCGGTCGGCAAGCGGGCCGCTGAACACACCGAGCCCGAAGTACAGGAAACCCGCGAGCGAGAACACCAGCGACACCTCGCCGCGCGACGCGCCGAAGTCGCGCTGCAGCGCATCGAGAAACGCGCTGAAGGTGTAGGCGCAGCCGAAGCCCACGAACATCACGGCGAAAGCGCCGGCGACCACGAGCCAGCCGTGGAAGAAGCGGGGGCGCGGAATGGCAGGGGTGTCGAGCGTCTTCGGAGATGTCATGGGGCGGTCCGTGGTGGTGGTCGATCTTCAGGCCGTGCACCACCACGCACTGGCCGGATTCGGACGTGATCCTCCCGCCCTCGGACTCACAGGGCTCACAGCAATTCGATCCCCGGCAGGCTCTTGAAGCAACTCTCGCGCGTGACGCGCACGAAGTCGTCCAGCCAGGGCCGCGCCGAGGTCGCCTGCGTGCAGGCCATGTAGAGCCGCCCCGTCAGGCCCTTGGCGCCCACGCGGCGTGCCGTGACGTAGCCGCGGTCGAGGTAATTCTGCACCGCCCACAGCGGCAAGGTTGCCACGCCGCGCCCGCTGGCCACCAGCTGCAGCATCGCCACCGTGAGCTCGGTCGTGCGCCGGTGCGCGGGCTCGACGCCGGCGGGCGCCAGCACCTGCCGCACGATGTCGAGCATCTCGTCGGGCACCGGGTAGGTGATGAGCGTCTGGTCGGCAAAGTGGCGGGCCGTGAGGTGCGCCTTGGCCGTCAGCGCATGGTCGTTGGCGAGCAGCGCCACGATCTCGAAACGGAACAGCGCGTGGTAGTCGACCGTTTCATCGGGGTCTTCCTCGGAGACGATCGCCACCTCGGCGCGGTTCTGCATCACGAGCGCGATCGGGTCGGGGTGAAAGCCCGAGACGATGTCGAGTTCGATCTCGGGCCAGCGCTGGCGAAAGGCGTCCATCGCGGGCATCAGCCAGTCGAAGCAGGTGTGGCACTCGACCACGATGCGCAGTTGCCCGCTGCGGCCCAGCGCGAGCCGCGCCACGTCGCGCTCGGCCTCTTCGATGAGCGGCAGCGCGGTGTCGGCCAGTTGCAGCAGCCGCAGCCCCGTGGTGCTGAACTGCGGCGGCACCGACTTGCGCTCGAACAGCTGCGCGCCGTAGCGGTCTTCGAGCAGCTTGATCTGGTGCGA
The DNA here is from genome assembly GCF_002849325.1 of Variovorax sp. RO1. Taxonomy (NCBI): domain Bacteria; kingdom Pseudomonadati; phylum Pseudomonadota; class Betaproteobacteria; order Burkholderiales; family Comamonadaceae; genus Variovorax; species Variovorax sp. RO1. The sequence goes on along the minus strand of NZ_PKMT01000009.1, from coordinate 81,570 downwards.
CAGCGCCGACTGCGTGAGATTGAGCAACTGCGCCGCGCGCACCAGGCTGCCGGTGTCGCGCAGCGCGGCCAGCGTGCGCAGGTGGCGGATCTCGAGGATGGACTGCATCATGAAAATGATTCAAGCGAATGGGCAAAAGGTTTCGTTTGAATCATATGCGCCAAACGCCGACCATCACCGGTTTCCAAGATCAGCGACCGGACCACCTGCATGACCACCCGTACCCACATCCTCGGCTTTCCGCGCATGGGCGCCCACCGGGAACTCAAGTTCGCCCTCGAGAAGCACTGGCGCGGCGAGACCGACCATGCGGCGCTCGAAGCCGTCGGCGACACCTTGCGTGCGCGCCACTGGCAGGCGCAGCGCGATGCGGGGCTCGACTTCGTGACGGTGGGCGACTTCGCCTTCTACGACCACGTGGCCAACCACATCCAGCTGCTCGGCTGCGAGCCGGCGCGTTTCGACTTCAGTGGCGACGAGCCCGAGCTGTCGCGCTATTTCAAGATGGCGCGCGGCGTGGAAGACGAAGCGGGCCACGTGCACGACGACAGCTGCAGCCACGGCGCCGAAGGCACCTTCGCGCTCGAGATGACCAAGTGGTTCGACACCAACTACCACTACCTCGTGCCCGAGTTCAAGGCCGACACGCAGTTCAAGCTCGCATCGACGCGCCTGTTCGACGAGGTCGCGCAGGCGCAGCAGGCCGGCCATGCGGTCAAGGCCGTGCTGCTGGGGCCGCTGAGCTTCCTGTACCTGGGCAAGGAGAAGACCGCCGGCTTCGACCGCTTCTCGCTGCTCGACGCGCTGCTGCCCGTGTACGAGCAGGTGCTGAACCGCCTGAAGCAGCAGGGCGTGGAATGGGTGCAGATCGACGAGCCCATCCTCGGCCTCGACCTGCCCGAGGCCTGGCGCAACGCCTTCGAGCGTGCCTACTGGCAACTGGCCCGCAGCGCGCCCAAGCTGATGCTGGCCACGTACTTCTCGCCGCTGTCCGAGAACCTGCGCCTGGCCTGCCAGCTGCCGGTGGCCGGCCTGCACGTCGATGCCGTGCGCGCGCCGCAGGAGCTGACCGGCGTGGCCGACTGGCTGCCGGCGCACAAGGTGTTGTCGGTCGGCGTGGTCGATGGTCGCAACATCTGGCGCACCGACGTCGATGTGGCGCTGGCCAAGCTCAAGCCCGTGGCCGAGAAGCACCAGGGCGAACTGTGGATCGCGCCGTCGTGCGCGCTGCTGCACGTGCCGTTCAGCCTCGCGGCCGAGACGAAGCTCGACACCGAACTGAAGTCGTGGCTCGCCTTCGCGATCGAGAAGCTCGATGAGCTGCGCGTGCTGCGCGCCGCTGTCGATGGCGACGAGGTCTCGGTGGCCGCCGAACTCACAGCCGCGCGTGCTGCCGTGGCCGCGCGCCGCGCCAGCCCGCGCGTGCACCGTGCCGACGTGGCGCTGCGCCTGGCGCGCAGCGTGACTGGCGACGACCGCCGCGTGTCCGCTTTCCCGCTGCGCCAGCAGCTGCAGCGCACGCGCTTCGCATTGCCCGCGCTGCCGACCACCACCATCGGCTCGTTCCCGCAGACGGCGGACATTCGCGCGGCCCGCGCTGCCTTCAAGCGCGGCGAACTCGATGCGGCCGGCTACCGCGAGAAGATGCGCGCGGAGATCGCACTCGCCGTGCGCAAGCAGGAAGAACTCGGCATCGACGTGCTGGTGCATGGCGAGGCCGAGCGCAACGACATGGTCGAGTACTTCGGCGAGCAGCTCGACGGCTTCGCCTTCACCGCCAACGGCTGGGTGCAGTCGTACGGCTCGCGCTGCGTGAAGCCGCCGGTGATCTTCGGCGACGTGGCGCGCCCGGCGCCGATGACGGTCGAATGGACTGCTTACGCGCAGAGCCTCACGACGCTGCCGATGAAGGGCATGCTGACCGGCCCGGTCACGATCCTGCAGTGGTCCTTCGTGCGCGACGACCAGCCGCGCGCCACCACCTGCGAGCAGATCGCGTGGGCGATCCGCGACGAGGTGAACGACCTCGAGGGCGCGGGCATCGGCATCATCCAGATCGACGAGCCCGCGATCCGCGAAGGCCTGCCGCTGCGCCGCGCGGGCTGGCCGGCGTACCTGAAGGCGGCCACGCGCGCCTTCCGCATCAGCGCCTCGGGCGTGCGCGACCAGACGCAGATCCACACGCACATGTGCTATTCGGAATTCAACGACATCCTGCCGGAGATCGCGGCGATGGACGCCGACGTGATCACCATCGAGACCAGCCGTTCGGACATGGAACTGCTGCGCGGCTTCGGCGGGGAGGGTGGCTTCCGCTACCCGAACGAGATCGGCCCCGGCGTGTACGACATCCACTCGCCGCGTGTGCCCTCGGTCGACGAGATGGTGCGCCTCATGCGCAAGGCCGCGCAGGTGGTGCCGGGCGAGAACCTCTGGATCAACCCCGACTGCGGCCTCAAGACCCGCGGCTGGCCCGAGACCGAGGCGGCACTGTCGAACATGGTGGCGGCTGCGAAGCTGCTGCGCGAGGAGCTGGCGCAGGCCTGAAAAAGCGAGGAGGGCGGCAGGCCAATAATGGCGCCATGTTGTTGTTCCCCCGCCTGTCGTCGCCCCGTTGCCTCTTGTTGCTGTCGTTGCTTCTTGCCCCCTTGACGGGGTGGGCACAGGACCGCGCGCAAACCTTGCTCCAGTTCGAGGGCGTGCAGGCGCGCTACCAGAACGCCTACGGCCCCGGCGCGGTGTCGCGCGGTGCGCGCGAGCTGCTGGAGCCGCCGGACCTGGCCATCGCCGACAAGGCCCTGCAGTCGCTCGACCTGGCGGCCGGTCGTGCCTTCGATGTGAACGCCTCGGTGGCCGCGATCCGGCAGGATGTGGCGGCGGCCGGGCAGGGCGCCGCTGCACCGACGCCCCCCGTGCTGGAGGCCGTGGCGCGCCTCGCGAAGCTGCGCGCCGACTACGCCGCGATGGACGAGCCGGCCAAGGTGACCTTCTTCCATCAGCAGCACGCGCGGCCGGCCGACCCGGCGCGCGTCGAACTGCTGTCGCGCATGACGGTGGCCGAGGCGCGCGAGGTCGATTTTTCGAGCCAGCTGCTCATGAGCGCGGTGGTCAAGCAGCTGGCGCGTGGCAACGCCGCACAGTTCAGCTCGCTGCCCGATCGCACGCTCGATACCGCGCTCGATTCGCTGTGGTCGCGCGGTGTGACCTCGCCGCGTCCGCGCAACCTGATGACCGTGGCGCGCGAGTTCGAAAAGCTGGTCACGCAGGCACTGCTCCTCGCGCTGCCCGATGCCGACGTGGCCGCCTTGCTCGCCTGGCGCAACGAACCGCAGGCCGCTGCCGAGCGTGAGGCGCTGCTCGGCAGCTACCGCGCCGAGGTCAAGGGCAGCGGCGCGGTCGCGATCCGTACGCTGGTGCGCACCTGGGGCCGGCCCTGAGGCTTGACGAAAGAGCGCCAAAGTTTGCAGAATCTCCGAGTTTTGTACGAAAAAGTTTCACGCGGACCCGGCATGTCGGAAAGTTCCCCGTGATTGTTTCAATTCCGTGAACACTGCGATTCAGAATGACTGGGGTTTACCCTAGCAATCTGGCGCACACTTCAGGGCATCCAAAGCCTGAACACACAAGAAGGAATTGAAATGAAGACCTCGAACATCCTCGCCGCCGCCGCTCTCTCCCTGCTCGCCGCCGCTGGCGCCGCCCACGCAGAGACCTACGAAGGCGTTCACGCCGTGACCTCCGGCTACAGCCGTGCCGACGTGGCACCGCAAGCCGTGGCCGCCGCCCGTGCCGGCAACGAATACAGCGACGCCGTGTCGGCCAGCGTGGCCCCCGTGCTGGCCTCGTCGGTGGACCGCGCCACCGTCCGCAACGAAGCCGTGGCAGCTGCCCACGCCCCGGGCCAGAACCTGCGCCGCGAATCCTTCGCTGGCAGCGTGATCCCTTCGCAAGCCCGCAGCTTCACGCGTCAAGCCGGCCTGTGATCGATGGCGGCGCAAGCCGCCTCGGTGAGAAAGACCACCACCCGAAAAGACCGGACCGTGCGAACGCACCGTCCGGTTTTTTCACGTCTGTGCTGTCTTCAGGCGCGGTGGTTGCTGCGGTGGCAGTGGCAGTCGGGCGCGTGGTCGTCGACGATGCCCGTGGCCTGCATCCAGGCATAGACGATCACCGGGCCGACGAACTTGAAGCCGCGCTGCTTCAGCGCCTTCGACATCGCTTCGGACAGCGGCGTCTGCGTGGGCACGGTGCCCGTGGTGTTGACGACCGGCTGGCCGCCCGCGATGCCCCAGACGAACTCGGAAAAATCTTCGCCCGCCGCCTGCATGGCCAGGTAGGCCTTGGCATTGCCGATGGCCGCTTCGATCTTTGCGCGCGAGCGCACGATGCCCGCGTCCTGCATGAGGCGCTCGACGTCGGCCGGCGTGAAGCGCGCCACCGTCTCGGGCACGAAACCCTCGAAGGCCGCGCGGAAAGCATCGCGCTTGCGCAGGATGGTGAGCCACGACAGGCCGGCCTGGAAACCGTCGAGCATCAGTTTTTCCCACAGCGCGCGGCTGTCGCGTTCGGGCACGCCCCATTCGGCGTCGTGGTAGCTGGCCAGCAGCGGATCGGTGCGGGCCCAGGCGCATCGCTGGGTCGAAGAATGGCTGTCGTCGTGGGGCATGGCTCGGCTATCGTCGGGAGATGTTTTCGGAATGAGGGGGTGACCCTGATGCAGCAGTTTCGTTTTTCATTGTCGGCGCTTTCGCTGGCCCTCGCGGCGCTCGCCGTTGGTGTTCCGGTCGGTGCCGAGACCCTCAAGAAGCCCGCGCTTGACCAGCTCGCCGCCGCCTGGAAGGGCGGTCGCACGGCGCCCGATTTCAAGGCCTTCTTGGCGCAGGCGGCGCAGGCCCAGCCCGCGCTGCAGCCCAACGTGGCGGCCTACACCGGCGGCAAGGCGCTGGCGGGCGACGACCTCGTCAACATCGCGCGCCTGCTCGGCCTGTACAACCGGCTGCAGAACCAGCAGGCCGTGATCGCCAGCATCGGCACGATGGTGGCGCTGCCCACGGTGCGCAACGTGCAGGTGCCGCCGCACGAGAGCCCGCCGATGGTCGCGTTCGGCCAGCTGGTCGAGAAGATGGCGAAAGACTTCGGGCTCGGCTACCGCAACGTCGACGGCCGCATCTTCGAAGTGAGCCTCAAGGGCCGCAGCAGCGAGGAGTTCGGCATCCTCACGCACGCCGACGTGGTGCCGGCCGTGCTGTCCGAATGGGTGCTCGACGACGGCACGCGCCTCGACCCCTTCGCGATGACGCGCGTGGGCGACTTCCTCTACGGGCGCGGCACCATCGACGACAAGGGCTCCATCGCCGCCGTGCTCTATGCCATGAAGGCCGTGAAGGACAGCGGCCTGCCGGTCGAGCGCGGCGTGCGTTTGATGATCGAGACCACCGAAGAAACCGGCGGCGACGCGATGCAGTACTACCGCAACAAGACGCCGCTGCCGGCCTACAACATCGTGCTCGACAGCAAGTACCCCGCAGTCGTGGCCGAGAAGGGCTCGGGCGCGCTCAAGGTGTTCTTCCCCGCGGAAGCGGTCGACCCCGCTGCGACGGCCATCACCGCGATGAGCGGCGCTGCGTCGGCCAACGCCATTCCGCAGACCGCGACCGCCACGCTCAAGGGCGGCGATCTCGCGGCTGTGGCCGCGAAACTCGAAGCCGCCAAGGCCGCCTTCGTGCGCAAGTACGAGGGGCAGGGCGGCAAGTTCGCGATCGACATCGCAAGCGGCGCCGAAGCCGTCGAGCTGAAGGTCACGGGCACCTCGGCCCACGGCTCGCGACCCGAAGAGGGCGTGAACCCCGTGCCGCGCCTGGCGCTGTTCCTGAAGGAGTCCGGCGTGCCGCTTGCCGCCAACCCCTACCTGCGGGCCGTGCACTACATCGACGCGCTCTACGGCACCGGTTACCTCGGCGAGAAGATGGGGCTGGGCTACCAGGACGACTTCATGGGCCCGCTCACGATGTCGCCCACGCTGGTGCGCATGGGCACCGACGGTCGCCTCGAGGTGACGGCCAATGTGCGCATGCCGCGTGGCCGCACGCCCGACGAACTGAAGGCGCAGGTCGCGGCCAAGGTGAACGGCTGGGCCACGGCCAGCCAGGTGAAGCTCGAGCTGGCCTACGACCAGGGCAACTGGATGGCGCGCGACCCGAAGGGCGCATGGCTCTCGACCCTGCTCAACATCTTCGGCGACACCACCGGCCTCGAGGCCAAGCCCGTGCCCACCGCCGGCAGCACCACGGCCAAGCTGATGCCCAACGCCATCAACTTCGGCCCCGCGATGCCCGGCAAGAAGTACACGGCGCACAACGCCAAGGAATACAAGGAAGTGCCCGACCTCGACGCCGACATGCAGATGTTCACCGAGATGCTGGTGCGCATCGGGAATCTGCAGCAGATGCAGTAGCGGCCGGCGCCGCGCTTCAGCCCACGCTGTGCGCCTGCAGCACCGCCTTGAGCCGCCGCACCTCGTGCTGCAGATCGAGGATCAGCGCGGCGGCATCGAGGTTCACGCCGAAGTCGCGTTCGAGCCGGCGCGCTTCGAGCGCGCACTGCAGGTCGTTGCTCGAAAACGCCCAGCGCTCGGGCGGTGCGTCGGTCGTGGTGACCTGCACGATGCCCACCTCGACCAGTTGCACGACCCAGGCGGTGTCGGCGCCGCAGGCGTGCGCCAGTTCGTTCGCGGCCAACGGGTGCGAGACGCCGACGGCCGTCGTGGTGGTGGTGACGGAAGAGAAGTTCGCCATGCTCAGACTCCCAGGTGCTGGCGGGGGTTGAACGAGGAGGTCGCCTGCGCGAGTTGCGCGTAGGCGTTGCGCGCGGCCTCGCTGTCGGCGGGCGGCAGCGCGATCTCGAGCAGCAGGTACAGGTCGCCGGGTGTCTTGCCCGCGAAGCCGCGGCCCTTGAGCCGCAGCTTCATGCCGCCGCGTGCGTTGGGCGGCACGGTGACTTCGACCACGCCGCCGGTGGGCGTCGGCACCTCCACCTGCGCGCCCAGCGCGGCTTCGGCGGGGGTGATGGGCAGCGTCATGTACAGGTCGCGCTCTTCCACGCGGTACAGCTTGTGCGGCGCGATGCGCACCTCTAGGTAGAGGTCACCGGCCGGCTCGCCGCCGTGGCCGGGCATGCCTTGCCCCGCGAGGCGGATGAACTGGCCGGGGTGCACGCCGGGCGGGATCTTCACAGCGAGCGTGCGGTTCTCCCACTGCGGGCGGCCCTGCGCGTCGAGCGTCTGGGCGCGCAGCGTGAGTTCGCGCTCGGCGCCGTTCAGCGCGTCTTCGAGCGTGATCTCGATGGCCGCGTGGTGGTCTTCGCCGCGTGCGCGGTAGTTCTGCCGCGCGGCCCCGCGCCGCTCGGCGTCGCCGAACATCGACGAGAAGAACTCGCTGAAGTCGGCGTGGTCGGCCGGGCCCTGGCGCGGGCCGCGGTGAAACTCGTAGCCGGTGTCCCAGTCGGGCGGCGGCTGGAAGCTGCCGTCGGGCCGGCCACCGCGCGCCACGCGATCGGCCAGCGCGTCGTAGGCGGCGCGCTTCTCCTTGTCGCCGAGCACGTCCTTCGCCTCGTTGATGTCGCGCATGCGCTGCTCGGCGTCGGGCTCCTTGCTGACGTCGGGGTGGTACTTGCGGGCGAGCTTGCGATAGGCCTTGCGCACCTCGTCGTCGGACGCGGTGCGTTCGACGCCCAGTGCGCTGTAGTAGTCCTTGAATTCCATGGTGGGTGGTGATTCCTTTCGGGGACGGCGTACAGAGCAGCTGGGGCCTGACTCAGGCCAGGGCTGCCCCGCCGCCGTCGGCTGGCCGCTGTTGCAGCGGCGTCACGGCCCATGTGGGGCCGGCACGTGAAAAACGCAACGGCTGGGCGTTGCCGAAGATGCTTGCATCGACCGCCACACCGAGCAGCGCGGCCAGCGCATAGAGCGTGCCGCCGTGCGCCACCACCAGCACCGGCGCGGGCTGCGCGGCAAGCGCGGCGGCCAGCGCTTCGCGCTTGCGGTCGACGAACTGCGCCAGCGTCTCGCCGCCCTCGGGCTCGCAGGCCCAGTCGATGTTGGCCGACGAGGTGCCGATGAGCGCGCCGAAGTTGCGCTCGCGCAGGTTCTCGTGCGCGGTGGGCACGAGGCGCAGCGCGCGTGCCACGGTGTGGGCGGTGTCGAAGGCGCGGCGCGCGTCGCTGCACACGATGGCGCCGATCGGCTCGCCGGCCAGCAGCTCGGCCGCTTGCACGGCCTGCTGTTCGCCGAGCGCGCTCAGGGGCTCGTCGGGCGCCTGGAAGACGCGCAGCGCATTGCGGCCGGTCTGTCCGTGGCGCAAAAAGTAGAAGTGATCGCAGGCCGGCGCGAGCAGCTGCTCGGCGGCCAGGCGGTTCAGCAGGTCGATGCCGGTGGCGGCGTGGGCGGGGAAGGGGACGGTGGTCGCGGACATGGGGCCTCGGGGTTCGTTCTTCAGTACGCCAGTTGCAGCGGTTGGCCTTCGCGCTGCGCCTGCACGTCGGCCGGGTGGAACGGCAGCGGGTGCCATTGCTTGGCCGCGAACAGCGGCAGTTGGTCGTAGGCGCGCGGCGAGGCGAGGTCGCTGCTCTGGCCGTAGGTGAGCAGGCCCTGCGCCACCGGACCGCGTGCGTCGAAGGTCACGACCTGCATGTAGCTGCTGCCGTAGTTGACGGCGTAGCCCTTCGGATCGATCAGCGGCTGGCCCTGCGATTCGAGCTTGTTGAGCACGCCCTCGAATTCGTCGCCGCCGTGCAGCGCGATCTTCTGGCCGCGCACGGTGCGCGACTGCGGCACGCCCAGCGCCACGTCGGCCGCGAAGCCCGCGGTGCGGACGATGCCGACCGCGTCGCCGAGTGCCTTGAACACCGCGTCGCGCGTGGCGGCCGTGGCCATGTCCAGGCCGGTCGGCGTGGTCACCGGCTGTGCCGGGTCGAACGGCACGCGCCACACCTTGGGCAGGTCCTTGGCCTTGCGCCAGAACTCGCGGAACAGCACCGCGCCCTTGGCGTCGGCGTTGCTGGTGCGGTCCCAGGCGGAGAGCACGCGGCAGCCGAGGGCCTGGTCGGCATTCAGCGTGGCGCCGGCGGCCGTGCAGGCGGCTTGCAGGTCGTCCATCACCAGCATGCCGGCGAGGTTCCTGTCGCGGAAGATCACGCTGCGCAGCTCGGCCGCGCCCATGCGGTTGCCCGGCAGGCCGTCGGTGCCGGCGAGCCGGCCTTCGATTTCCAGGATGCCGCTGCGCGTGCGCAGCCGCTGCGGCACGCCGACGGGGCCGACCAGCGGCGAGACGCCGGTCATCGGCGGCACGCGCGGATTGCTGAGCCAGAAGCTGTCGTTGCTGTTCTGCACCCAGTCCGGCGTGACCACGACCGGCATGCGGGCCGGCGCGATGATGCCGGGCGCGGCGGCGCTGGCGTCGCGGTGCCAGGCGCAGGTGCTGCGCGAGCCGTCGAGCACGGGCAGGCCGGCCGCGTTGAGCAGCGCGGCGGCGGCCGGCGAGGGCGCGCAGGCCTTGAGCATCTCGGCCGACACGTCGGGCACCACCGACAGGTCGGCGTACATCGCGTTGCCGTCGCGGTCGGCCGCGAGGGTGTTGATCCACGGGATGCCCTGGTTGCCCATGGCGGCGCGCAGCTCGCCGACGTTGCGGGCCAGGCCCATCTTCATCCAGCTCTCGGCCGAGCGCACGTTGAGCGTGTTGGCATCGCGGATCGCGTAGGCCTTCTGGGCGGTCCAGCCCAGGCCGGCGCGCGGCAGCGAAACCACGGGGCCCCAGTCGGTGGCATAGAAGGTGTGCTGCACCGGTGCGCCGCCCGGCGTGGCGACGGCCGGCAGCACCACGGTGCGCGCGACCATCTTGCGGGGTTGGCCGTCGACCCAGTACACGGTCGGGTCGTTGGGGTCGAGCTTGAGTTCGTACAGCGTGAAGCGCTTGCCGGTCGACACGGTGTGGGTCCAGGCCACATCCTTGTTGAAGCCGATCGACACCACCGGGCTCAGGCCGCCGGTGGCGCCCATCACGTCGAGCTGGCCGGGAATGGTCAGGTGCATCTGCCAGAAGCGGTTGGTGCCGTTCCAGGGGAAATGCGGGTTGCCCAGCAGCAGGCCCTTGCCGTCGGGCGTGGCGTTGCGCCCGAAGGCCCAGCCGTTGGAGCCCAGCTCGCCGCCTTCGGGGTTGGCGTTGAAGCTGTGGCGGCCGATCTCGGCCACGGCGTCCTGCAGCACGACCGGCGCCGCCCCGGTCTTCGTGCCCGGGGCTGGCGGCACGGCGGCCAGCACGGCGCCGGCCAGTGCGCCCAGGCCGCCCTGGATCATCGATTGCTCGGTGGCGCGCGCCAGGTCGGCGGCCGTCATCGGGCGCACCCAGGGCTTGCCGCGGCAGGCCTCGGGCAGGCCGTTGGGGCCCGCGTCCTGCAGGTAGCGGTTGTAGCCCGCCACGTAGCCGCGCAGCGAGGCCTTCACGTCGGCGCTGGTGGTGGCCGCCGCGCGGGCGAGCGCCGCATCGTCCATGTGATAACGCACGAACAGGTCGATCTGCGTGTTGGGCATGCGGCCCAGGCCGAAGTCGCCGGTGTTCTGCGCGCCGAGGAACTGTGCGCGGTCGCCGCGCAGGGTCAGCAGGTGCTCGGCGGTCTGGCAGACGTTGTCCTGCGCATGCGCGTAGGCGGTGCCGTAGGCCAGGCCTTCGTAGTCGGGCGCCGTGATGTGCGCGATGCCGAAGGTGGTGCGTTCGACCGTCACGCTGCGGCTGCCGGGCGGCGGCGCGCTGGCGCAGGCCGTGAGCAGGGCGACCAGCCCCAGCGAGAGGGCTGTCAACGAGAACCGGGAGCGCGGGGTGTTCGATGTCATGGGGCGGGCGTGGTGGGGAAAAGGGTCGAAAAAGAGGGACCGATTAGAGGATGAACCTCCGCCGCGCACTGTCGCCAGCGCGGCACGCCGTGGCGCCCACACCTTCTTAGCCGAACTTCATGCCCTGGGGCCGCGCCTGCAGCCGGTGGATGTAGGCGTCGAGCTTCGGGCGGTTCGTGCGGCCGCCGAAGGCGCGGTGCCAGATGAGCATCGCGCCGATCATCACGTCGGCCGCGGTGAACTGCGCGCCGAACAGGTAGGGGCCGTCGCCGAGTTCGCGTTCGACGGCGTCCTTGGCGTGCTCGAAATCGGTCCAGCCGCGCGCGCTGTTGTTGCTCTTGATCTTCAACAGGCTGTCGCCCATTGCGGGCTCGAGCTGCGCGGTCGAATAGACCATGAGCGACAGGTAGCGCCCGCGCTCGGGCGTGCCCACGGCCGGTGCCAGGCGCTTGCCGGGGTACTTCTCGGCGATGTACATGCAGATGGCCGCGTTCTCGAAGATGCGCGTGCGGCCGTCGACCAGCGCGGGCAGCTTGCCGGCGGGGTTGATCTTCAGGAACTCGGGGCGCTTGTGGGCGCCCTCCCTGATGAGCGTGGGCACGATCTCGTAGTCGACCCCGGCCTCGTCGAGCATCCACTTGGCGACCTGCGCACGGCTGTGCGGGTCGAAATACAGCTTCATGGTCATGCGAGGTCTCCTTGGTGCGTTGGAGAAGCAAAACAGTCAGAACTTCGGAATGCGCAAGGTCTTGCTGATCATCAGCGTGCCCGAGAGCGCGAACAGCAGCACCAGCGGATGCAGCTGCCACGGGCCGAGCGTCCAGGCGCCGCCCCACAGATTGGCGCCGAGGGCGCCCTTCGAGGCCGCGTAGGCCAGCACGCCCACGAGCACCACGCTGGTCGGGATCGGTGTGCCTTCGAAATACTTCACCTTGTCGGCGCCGGCCGAGAGCGCCTCGGCCGTCACGTTGTAGCGCGCGAGCCGGCTCACGCCGCAGCCCACGAAATAGATGAGCACCGCGCAGTCCCAGCCGCCGTCCAGGCCGGCCGCGAACCCGAGTGCGGCGGGGAGCACGCCGAAGGAGATCACGTCGGCCAGTGAATCGAGTTCGCGCCCGAGCGCCGACTGGGTCTGGCGCCAGCGCGCGATGCGGCCGTCGAGCACGTCGAAGATGAAGGCCGCCGGGGCGAGGGCCGCGGCCCAGTAGAAGTGGGCGAGCGACTGGCTGCGCATGAAGGCCATCGCGAAGAACACCGCCCCGACGCCGCAGGCCGCGTTGCCGAGCGTGAACACATCGGCCAGGTGAAAGCCGCGGATCATCGAGAAGTGCTTGCGGGCCGGCGTGGGCGAAGGCGTGGTCATGGGGCGGGGAAAGCTGCGAAAGGAACCGCACCTTAACCCAAGCGCGGCCCGCTTTTTGTAGTCGCGCTCCGACGCCTCGTCGGCGGTGTCAGGCGCCTTGTTGCTGCGCCTGTGCCTTCGCCTCGACGATCCGCGCGAAGCGCCCGAGCAGGCCCGCCGCCGCGCCCGTGGGTCGCACGCCGTCGCGCAGCGCCGCGGCATCGAGCCCGTCCGCGGCGAGGTCGCGGGCCAGCAGTTCGATGTAGCCGCCCATGGTCTCGGCGTCGAACTCGGGGTGGAACTGCAGGCCCCAGGCCTGCGCGCCCACGCGGAAGGCATGAACGGGCTCATGCGCGCTGTGGGCCAGCCGCACGGCGCCTTCGGGCAGGCGCAGCGCGCTCTGCCAGTGGATCGCCTGCGCCGGAAACTGCGCGGGCAGGTCACCCAGCAGGGCGTCGCCGGCGGCGGCCGCGTCGAGCGTCACGGTGACCGTGCCGACCTCGGGGCCGCCCGGATGGTGGCCGGCCTCGCCGCCGAGCGCGTGCGCCAGCAGCTGGTGGCCGTAGCAGATGCCGAGCACGGGCGTGTCGCGCGTGACCAGTTCGGCGAGCCAGGCGGCGGTGGTTTCGCTCCAGGGTTCGCGGTGCGACACCATCGCGTGCGAGCCGGTGACGACCACGCCGGCCACCTGGCCGGGCGCGGGCAGCGTGTCGCCGCGGCGCGGGTCGACCACGACGAGGGGCAGGGTCTGCGTGCCGAGGCCGTCGGCGATCCAGTGCTCGAAGTCGCCGCGGCCTTCGCGCAGCGCGTCATGGGTGTCACCGACCTTGACGATGACCAGGGGATACGGGGGCGTGCTGTGCATGGCGTCGATGATGCCGCAGCCGGCGCGCCCAAGTCAGCGTGGGGACGATTCCCGGCGGTGCAGCAGGTCCATGAAGGCGCGGCCGACCGGCGAGGGCGAACGCCCCGCACGCGTGACCAGCCCGATGGGCCGCGACATCACCGGGCGCTGCAGCGGCACGGTGGTGAGCTCGTCGTTCTGCGACAGCTGCAGCGCGAGCCGGGGCAGGGCGGTGAGCCCCAGCCCGGCCGCAACCAGCGCACCCGCCACAGCCACGCTCGGGTATTCGAGCGCGGGCTGCACCTGCAGGCCGCGCTGCAGAAAGGCGGCGTCGGTGATCGGCCGGATGCTGCTCTGGAAGCTGCTCGCAATGAAGGGCCGCGTCGCGAACACCGACCACGACACCGAGACACGCGCGGCCAGCGGATCGTCGCGCCGGCACAGCAGCACGAAGGGGTCGTCGCGCAGGTGCCGGTAGAGCAGGGGCTCGTGCGGGCCGGGGCGCACGCTGAGGCCGAAGTCGGCGCGGCCTTCGTCGACCGCGGCGCGCACCGCGTCGGCCGGCCCTTCGATCAACGAAAACTCCACCTGCGGATGCTGCTGGCGAAATTCGGCGATGGCGTGGGGCAGCAACGCCACGCCGGTCGAGGGCAGCGTCGCAATGGTCAGGTGGCCGCTGCGGCCTTCGAGAAACTGCGACAGCTCGCTGAACGAGCTGTTGAAGTTCTCCAGGATGCGCAGCGCAATCGGCAGCAGCTCGCGCCCGGCCGGCGTGAGCTCCACATGCCGCGTGTCGCGGTCGAACAGGCGAGCGCCCACCAGCGCTTCGACGATGCGCACCGTGCGGCTCAGCGCCGGCTGCGACACATGCAGCGCCTGTGCGGCGGCGCGGAAGTTGGTGGTCTTCGCGACTTCGACGAAGGCCTCGAGCTGCTGCAGCGTGATGTCGACTCGCACGAACGCGGCTCCTCAGGTGGCAGTGGATTGATCCATTCAAGTTATCACAGATATAGGAATATTGTTCTTCACAGATCAATGCGCGGCGCCCAGACTGGCGCCTTCAACGCAACGGAGACAAGGGGCCCACGAGCCCCTGCGACATGGACACCAAAATTCTGGAAGGCATCCGGGTGCTCGAACTCGGGCAGGTGCTGGCGGGGCCCTTCGCGGGCGCGATCCTGGCCGACCTCGGCGCCGACGTGGTGAAGCTCGAACGCATCGAAGGCGGCGACGACGCGCGCCACATGGGCCCGGCGTTTCGCCACGGCGACGCGCTCAACTTCCATGTGTTCAACCGCGGCAAGCGCTCGGTCGCCATCGACCTCAAGAGCGACGAAGGCATGGCGGCTTTCGAGGTGCTCGCGGCCGGCGCCGACATCCTCATCCACAACCTGCGTCCGGGCGTCACGCAGTCGATGGGCATCGATGGCCCCTCGCTGTGCGCGCGCCATCCGCGGCTCATCTACTGCGAAATCTCGGCCTTCGGCCACACCGGCCCGCTGCGCATGCAGCCGGGCTACGAGCCGCTGATCCAGGCCTTCAGCGGGCTGTCGAGCATCAACGGCGGGCCCGACGATCCGCCGATGCGCACCGGCGCCTCGGTCTGCGACCAGGGCACCGGCATGTGGGCCGTGATCGGCGCGCTGGCGCTGCTGCAGCGTCGCCACCTGACGGGCCGCGGCGGCGTGGTGAGCACCTCGCTGCTTGAGACCGCGCTGGTCTGGACCGGGCAGAAGGCCGATGCCTACGTCAACGAAGGCCGGCTGCCTGATCGCCATCGCTCGGGCCATCCGGGCTTCGTGCCTTACGAATCTTTCGACACCGCCGATGCGCCGCTCCTGATCTGCTGCGGCAACGACAGGCTCTTCGCCAAGTTCGCGCACGAACTCGGGCGCGACGACTGGACCACCGACGCGCGCTTTGCCAACAACCGCCAGCGGCTGCAGCACAAGGCGGCGCTGTTCGAACAGATCGGCCCGCTGCTGCGCGCACACCCCCGCGCCGACTGGATGGCGCGCTTCACCGCGGCCGGCGTGCCCTGCGCGCCGGTGCACACCGTGCCCGAAGCGGTCGCGCATCCGCAGGTCGAGGCGCTCGGCATGCTGCAGCCCGTGCCGGGCGAAGACTTCCGCCTGACCGCGCTGCCGATGTCCATCGACGGCGTGCGGCCCGCGCATCGCGCGGTCGCGCCCCGGTTGGGCGAGCACAACGCGGCGCTCGGTGCGCCGCCGGTGCCGCAGCGCGACGGGGCTTGAGCGACCGCACCGATTTCCTTTTCTAAAAACGACAGACCACCGGAGACAACTTCATGCGCACTTCCATCTTCCGCCTCGGCGCGGTCCTGGCCTTCGCGGTCACGGCGGCAGCATCTGCCCACGCGCAGGACTACCCCGCCAAGCCGCTCACCGTCGTCGTGCCCTTCGCCGCCGGCAGCGGCACCGACCAGCAGGCGCGCAGCTTCGCGCAGGCCCTGACCGTCGAATACAAGGTGCCGGTGATCGTGGAAAACCGCGCCGGCGCCAGCGGCTTCCTGGCCGCGCAGTACGTCGCCAAGGCCGCGCCTGATGGCTACACGCTGCTCATGACCACCAACACCACGCACGCCGCCAACGAGCACTTGTACAAGAAGCTGCCCTACGACCCGGTGAAAGACTTCACGCCGGTCGGCCTGCTGTCCAAGGGCCACATGCTGCTGTTGGTCGGTGCCGATTCGCCGATCAAATCGGTGGCCGACCTCGTGGCGGCGGCGAAGAAGTCGCCGGGCAAGCTCAACTTCGGCAGCGGCAGTTCGTCCAGCCGCGTGGCGAGCGAGCTGCTCAAGCAGATGGCCGGCATCGACATGGTGAACGTGCCCTACAAGAGCAACCCGATGGCCATCACCGATTTGCTGGGCGGGCAGGTCGACTTCATGTTTGCCGACGCGCCCACGGCGCTGCCGCACGTCAAGAGCGGCAAGCTGCGCGCGCTGGCCGTGAGCGGCGACAAGCGCCTGGCCGCCGTGCCCGCGCTGCCGACCGTGGCCGAGGCGGGCGTGAAGGGCTACGACATGTCGTACTGGACGGCGGTCTACCTGCCGCCGGGCGCGCCCGCGGCCGTCACGCGCAAGCTCAACGAGATGCTGAACAAGGTGTCGGCCTCGCCCGCCATCGTCGCCTACCAGGCCATCTCCAGCGGCGAGGCCGCCACCGGCACGCCCGAGGCGCTGGCGCAGTTCCAGGCCGCCGAATCGCAGAAGTGGGGCCGCGTGATCCGTGCGGCGGGCATCGAGCCCGAGTGAGCCGCGCGCTGCGGCGCTGTTTTCTTTTTCCAGGCCCCGGCGAGTCCCTGACTCGCCGGGGCTTTCGTACTTCTGTGCCCGCCGCAAGGGGCTTTGTTCACAGTTTCGCCCTTGGCCTAGTGGTGCGGCTTTGGGTTTCAGACTCGTCCGATGGTCCCGTCCGGGTGTTCTTCCTAGAGTGCTCTATCCCCCGAACCGTGTGATCTGGCGCTGCGTGCGTGCGCGTCGATCCGGTCCCATTTTTTACCCAGCGAGCACAGGAAACCCATGGCAACGAAGAAGAAGACGAAGGTCGTAGTCAACAGCAACGGCAGGAACATCGATCACACGGTGGACGCGGCGGAGAGCGGCAAGGCACCGCTCAAGATCAAGGTCGGCAAGGGTGCCAAGTACCTGCTCAAGGGTGAAGACGGTTTTGCTCCGGAAAACGTGACCCTCACCCGCGTGGGTGAGGACCTGCATGTCACGCTCGAAGGCGAGACGAGCCCGAGCCTGGTGCTCGAGGGCTACTACGCGCAGTCCGAGCCCGTGGGCCTGTACGGCGTGGCCGAGGACGGCCAGCTGTATGCGTACACCGGCACCGACGCCACGAGCGAGGTCTTCTCGCTGGCCGAAGGCCAGTCGACGGCCGTGGCGCTGGGCGGCGATTCGCTCGGCTCCGGCGTGCCGTACATGGCGGGTGCCGAAGCCGGCGCCGGCAACGACTTCCTCGGTGGCTTGTTCCCGCTGCTGATCACCGGCGGCCTGGCCGCGCTGGGCATGGGCCTGATCGCCGCCAGCAGCGGCAGCGACGGCGATCCCGGATTCGTCGGGCCCGTAGCCCCCGAACCGCAGCCTCCCGGCAAGCCCGGCTTCGACAGCCTGAGCGCCTACGACGACGTCGGCAAGGTGCAGGGCCCGATCCCGCACAACGGCAAGACCGACGACAAGCGTCCCGATTTCTCGGGCACCGGCGCGACGCCCGGCAACACCATCACGATCTACGACGGCGGCAAGGAAATCGGCAAGGTCGTCGTGGACGGCAATGGCAATTGGTCGCTCACGCCCTCGAAGGACCTGGGTGAAGGCAAGCATTCGATCACCATCACCGAAAGCGACGCCGGCGGCCGCGAAGGCCTGCCCTCCGACCCGCTCGTGTTCGAAGTCGACACCAAGGCTCCGCCCGCGCCGGGCTGGAACGGCCAGGGCATCGGCGACGTGATCGACAACGTCGGCTCCGTCACCGGCAGCGTGCCTCCGGGCGGCGCCACCGACGACCAGCGTCCCGAGTTCAAGGGTGAAGGCACCCCCGGCCACACCATCAACGTCTATGACGACGAGACGCTGCTGGGCAGCGTCCAGGTGGGCGAAGACGGCACGTGGACCTTCACGCCGCCGACCGACATGAAGGAAGGCGATCACTCGATCACCATCACCGAGACCGACACGGCGGGCAACGAGAGCCAGCCGTCGAAGCCGTTCGAGTTCGACGTGGACCTGAGCGCGCCGACGCGGCCCGAAGTGGGCGGCGCCATCGACAACGTCGGCGAGATCACCGGCGAGATTCTCCCGGGCGGCGTCACCGACGACCGCCAGCCTGAACTGCATGGCAAGGGCGAACCTGGCGGCACCATCGTCATCGAAGACAACGGCACCGAAATCGGCACGGTCGATGTGGACGAAGACGGCAACTGGAGCTTCATTCCGCCCGAAGCGCTGGACGAAGGCGAACACTCCATCGTCATCGTCGAGCGCGACCCGGCCGGCAACGAGAGCAAGCCCTCCGACCCCTTCGACTTCGTGGTCGACATCACGCCGCCCGACGCCAGCAAACTGGCCATCACCGGCGTGGCCGATGACGTGGGTGCCATCAAGGGGCACATCGCCTCGGGCGGAACCACCGACGACAGCCACCCCGTGGTCAGCGGCACCGGCACGGCCGGCGACACCATCATCGTGAGCGTCAAGGACATCACCGGCGAGCGCGAAATCGGTCGCGCCACCGTCGACGCAGAAGGCAACTGGTCGCTGCAGGTCGACAAGGCGCTGCTGTCGGGCCCCAACGAATTCACCGCCGTCGAAATGGACCCGGCCGGCAACAAGACCGAGCCGAGCGCGCCCTACGACGTGACGGTCGACCTGGCGACGCCGCCGGCGCCCGTGATCCAGAACGTGCAGGACGACGTGGGCCCGCGCACGGGCATGCTGCAAAAGGGTGAACTCACCGACGACGCCCAGCCGACCATCATCGGCACCGCGCAGGCCGGCGCCACCGTGAAGGTGTACGACGGCACGGCGCTGCTGGGCCAGGTCGTGGCCGACGCCACGGGCAAGTGGAGCCTCACGCCCGAGACCGCGCTGGCCGACGGCCGGCACGACATCACCGCGACCGCCACCAACACCGTGGGCCAGACCAGCGCGCCCAGCCGCGCAGTGCGCGTGCAGCCCTGCCGCGAACCTTCGGAGCAGGCCCGCCGGGCCTGACCACGTTCAGCGGATGTGCGTTGCGTAGGCCGCCTCGGCGGCGTCCAGCAGCGTCCAGAAGCCTTGTGGCTGGCGCCCGTGCAGCACCTCGTCGAGCACGCCGAGGTGCGCGTGCCAGCCGCTGGCCACGCTCAGCGTTTCCTTGCGATCGGGCAGCCGGCGGTGCGTGAGCACCAGGTGCGTGGCGTGCGCGCCCTGCGGCGACAGTTCGAAGGTGACCTCGGACGCGTCTTCGTGTTCGCTGCCCCAGCTGATGACGAGCAGGGTCGGTGCTTCGATGCGCAGCACGCGCGAGTTCTGCACGTGGGTCTTGCGGTAGGCCGCGAAGCGCTCGGGTGCGACTTCGCCCGACAGCTCGGTGTGCTGGAAGCGCAGTTCGAACACTGTGCCGGCTGCCTGCGCCATCGTGCCGCCGGCCAGCCAGGTGCGGCGCTTCTCGGGATCGACGAGGTAGGTCCACACGCGTTCGACGGGCGCGGGCAGGGTGCGCTCGATGCGCAGGGTGCCGGGCTCGGTCTGCGTGCCCAGGCTGTGTTTCAGGGTCATGGTCATGGGTCGGTGCTCCTTGGGTGGATGAAGAGGAGAGAAGGGGGTCACGCGCGGCCGCGGCCGTTGTCGCCGGCCTCGCGCTGCAGCGCTTGCGCCAATGCGTCCAGGCGGTGGTTCCAGAAGACTTCGTAGGCGCGCAGCCACGCATCGGCCGTGGCGAGCGCCGCCGGTTCGAGCCGGCACACGTGCGCGCGGCCCTGCACGGTGCGCGACACCAGCCCCGCGCGCTCCAGCGTCTTCACGTGCTTGGAGGCGCCCGCGAACGACATGCGAAACGGCGCGCCCAGTTCGCCCACGCTGCATTCGCCCTGCGCGAGCAGCTGCAGCATGGTGCGCCGCGTGCTGTCGGCCAGGGCGTGGAACACGGCGTCGAGCCGTTCGTCTTCGATTTCAAGTTCAACCATGAAGTTGAATATAGGCCGATGCCAAACAAAATTCAACCCGAAGGTTGAATGATTTCCCGGCGTTACACCTGATACACCCGGGACGCCCTGCGCGCACCGGGCGCTGGAAGCTTGGCGGCTGCGCTCCTACGATGCCTTTCATTCCATTCACTCGCGAACGAAAGACACCAACCAATGAACACCCTGATCCAGCGCCGCACCCTGTTGCTCGCCGTCGCCGCGACCCCGCTCGCGGGCGCCTGCAGTGCCTGGCCGCAGAAAGGCGCACAGGCCGAAGCACAGCTAGCCGAACTCGAGCGCGCCTGCGGTGGCCGCCTCGGCGTGGCGGGCTTTCACACCGGCAGCGGCGCACGTCTGCAGCACCGCGCGCACGAGCGCTTTCCGCTGTGCAGCACCTTCAAGCTGATGCTCGCTGCCGCGGTGCTCGAACGCAGCACGACCGACGCCAGCCTGCTCGGGCGCCGCGTCAGCGTCGGCAAGGGCGACCTGGTGTCGCACTCGCCGGTCGCCGAGAAGCACCTCGCCACCGGCATGACGGTGAACGAGATGTGCGCCGCCACCATGCAGTACAGCGACAACGCCGCCGCCAACCTGCTGCTGAAGGTGTTGGGTGGGCCGACGGCCGTCACCGCGTTCGCGCGGCGCATCGGCGACACCACCTTCCGCCTCGACCGCACCGAGCCCGAGCTGAACACCGCCATCCCCGGCGACCCGCGCGACACGACCACGCCCGCGGCCATGAGCGACACCGTGCAGCGGCTGGCGCTGGGCGATGCGCTCGGTGCCCCGCAGCGTGAGCAGATGCGCGAATGGCTGCTCGGCAACACGACCAGCACCGAGCGCTTCCTGGCCGGCGTGCCCGCCGGCTGGCGCGTGGGCGACAAGACCGGCGCGGGCTCGTACGGCACCACCAACGACGTCGGCGTGCTGTGGCCGCCGTCGGGTGCGCCGCTGGTGCTCTCGGTCTACCTGACCTTCCCCGACAAGGACGCGAAGGGCCGCAACGATGTGGTCGCCTCGGCCACGCGCATCGCGGTGAAGGCCCTGGCAAGCTGAGGCCACAATGGGCGGCCCCCATCTTTCCCCTGCCGCCCCATGGACCTGAGGTCTCTTCGCTATTTCATCGCGGTGCTCGAAGCCGGCAGCCTCTCGCGCGCTGCGGCTTCGCTGTACGTGGCGCAGCCCGCGCTGACGGCGCAGATCAAGAAGCTCGAGGCCGAACTCGGCACGCAGCTGTTCGACCGCTCGCATGTGGGCGTCACGCCGACGGCCGCCGGGCTGCAGCTGTACCAGGACGCGCGGCGCCTGCTGTCGGATGCCGCGGCCATGCGCGAGCGGCTGCAGCGCACGCCCGACGGGCCCGAGGGCTCGGTCACGGTGGCGGTGCCGTTCCTGCTGGCGTCGCTGCTGCTCGGGCCGGTGCTGGCGCGGCTGAAGCAATCGCATCCGCGCATCCGCGTGTTCGTGATCGACGACCTGAGCCTGATGGTGCGCAAGGCCATGGTCGATCGCCGCGCCGACATCGGCCTGCTGGTCGACACCGCGAGCGTTGAAGGGCTCGATGTGCGTCCCTTCGTGCGCGAAGGCATGTTCCTCTGCGGCTTCGATGCGAACGGCGAGGTGACGGCGTTGCTCGGAAAAAGTGCGAAGGGTGGGCGCGCGAAGAAGGGCGCGCCGGTGCGCCCCACGGTGCCTTTCGCGCGCGCCGCGGGCCTGCCGCTGGTGCTGCAGTCGCGCCGCTTCAGCATCCGCCAGCGCGTCGAGGCGGCGGCCGAGGCCGTGGGTGTGGAACTCAACGTCGTGCACGAGCACGATTCGGCGCGCGTGCTGCGCTCGCTCTACCTGGCGGGCGCGGGCTTCACGGTCTCGCCTGCCTGCGCGCTCGCGGACGGGCCGGGCGAACAGCCGAACTGGCTGGTGGCGCGCATCGTCGAGCCCGAGTTGCTGCGCACGTACCACCTGGCCACGCCGGCCGGCAAGGCGCCCGATGCGGCCACGCAGGTCGTGATGCAGGTGCTGGCCGACGAGGCGCGATCGATGATCGCCTCGGGCCGCTGGGACGCGCAGTTCCTGGGCGACGGCAAGCCATAGCGGGCAGAAGGATCGCGCGGCGGGGCCATCATCTTTTGTGATGGCCGCGCATCAGCAATCGGTATTTGTTGTCCCGCGCCGTTGCCTGCGAAAGTTCTCCCCACGGTGCACAGGCACCGGCCCCAAGGAGACAACTTGCCCTCACTCTCGCCCGAGATCGCCAACGTCGGCGAACTCGCATCCCGCGCCGCCCGCCTGCATGCCCGGCAGATCGCCGTGACCACGCCGCAGCGCGCCTGCACCTACGAACAGCTCGACCGGCGCGCGAACCGCCTGGCCAATGCCCTGCGCGGGCTCGGCCTGCAACGCGGCGACCGCGTGGGCGTGTACCTGCCCAACTGCATAGAGATCGTCGAGCTGGAGCTGGCCTGCTACAAGGCCGCGCTGGTGAAGGCACCGATGAACGCGCGGCTCGCGCCGATCGAAGTGGCCGAGGTCATCGTGAACAGCGACGCCACGCTGATCGTCACCACCGCCGCGCGCGCCGAGACCTTTTTGCCGCTGCTGAAAGGCGCGGCCCCGAAGCTGCTGCTGCTCGATGCGGCCGAAGGCACGCCCGCTTCGTACGAAGGCCAATTGGCGCTCGCAAGCGACGCCTTCAGCACGGAGCGCGTGCGTGCCGACGAGCTGGCCGTGCTGCACTACACCTCGGGCTCCAGCGGTGTGCTCAAGGCCGCGATGCAGACCTTCGGCAACCGGCTGGCCCAGCTGCGCAAGTTCCTGTCGCGCAGCGAAGGCCTGCGCCCCGGCGACCTGCTGGGGCTGGTGGGGCCGATCACGCACGCCTCGGGCATGCAGATCGTGCCGGCGCTGTGCAGCGGCGCGACCATCCGCCTGTTCACCGGCTTCGAGCCCGCGCGCTTCCTGAGCGACATGAAGACAGAGCGCGTGACCCACACCTTCATGGTGCCCACCATGATCAACATGCTGCTGGCCGAGCTGCAGGGCCGCTACCGGCCGCTGCCCGACCTGCAGCGCCTGGGCTACGGCGCCGCGCCGATGGCGCCCGCGCGGATCATGCAGGCGATGGACGTGTTCGGCCCCGTGCTGTCGCAAGGCTACGGCGCGGGCGAGACGACCTCGGGCGTGTGCGGCCTCTCGGTGGAAGACCATCTGTTCGCACGCGCCGCCATGCCCGACCGGCTGGCTTCGTGTGGTCGGCCGTTTCTCGAATCGGTGGTGGAGATCGTCGACGACGAAGGCCAACTGGTCGCCCCCGGCGAGGTGGGTGAGATCGTGGTGGGCGGCGAGGACATCTTCGCCGGCTACTGGCGCGCGCCCGAGCTCACGGCCGAGGTGCTGAAAGACGGGCGTTATCACACGGGCGACCTCGCGCGCGCCGACGACGAGGGCTACATCTACATCGTCGATCGCAAGAAGGACATGGTCATCAGCGGCGGCTTCAACGTGTACCCCTCGGAGGTCGAGGCCGTGCTGTACCAGCACGCGGCGGTGGCCGAAGCCTGCGTGTTCAGCGTGCCCGACGACAAGTGGGGCGAGGCGGTGGCCGCGCACATCGTGCTGAGGCCGGGCGCCTCGCCCGACACGGCCGGGCTCGACGACTTCTGCGCCGCACGGCTCGCGGGCTTCAAGCGGCCGCGGCGCATCGAGTTCGTCGATTCGCTGCTGAAGAACGCCAACGGCAAGGTCGCACGCAAGGCGATCCAGACGCCGTACTGGGCCGGCCACGCGCGCCGCGTCAACTGAAAGAGAACGACATGGACACCACGCTGACACCTTCCGCCGCCCCCACCGAGGCCTCGGCCATTCGCGCGCCATTGTTCGACGGCCCCTTCGAGGGCTCGCCGCGCGCGGCCGAGCTGATCGCCCGCATCGGCGATTTCCTGAACGGCGAGCTGGCCGACCTGGTGCGCGAGAAGGGCATCGACCACGAGCACGGCCCCGACCGGGACACGCTGCGCCACGTCTGGCGCCGCTCGCATGCGATGGGCTTCTACGGCATGACGCTGCCCCAGGCCATGGGCGGGCTGGGCCTGTCGCTGCTCGACCATGTGCTGGTGAAGGAGTCGATCTATTCGAGCGGCTCGCCGCTCGCGCCGCATGTGTTCGGCGAACTCAGCGGTCCGCCGCGCGTGGGTGCTCTCGCCAAGTTTGCGACGCCGGAGCAGATGGCGAACTTCATCCGGCCCGTCGCGCAGGCTGAGAAGGCGATCTGCTTCGCGCTCACCGAAGCCGAGGCCGGCTCCGATGCCGGCGCGGTGCAGACGACGGCGCGGCGCGAGGGCGATGTGTACGTGCTCGACGGGCGCAAGCGCTTCATCTCGGGCTCGCCGTTCGCCGACTTCGCGGTGCTCATGGCGTCCACCTCGGACGACCCCGCGCGCCGCGAGGTGACGGCCTTCTTCGTCGACCTGACGCAACCGGGTGTCGAGGTGCAGGCTGGCTACAAGACCATGGCGGGCCAGTCGACCACGGGCGACATCGTGCTCACCGGCTGCCGCGTGCCGGCCGCGAACCTCATCGGCGAACCCGGCAAGGGGCTGGCGCTGGCGCTGGGGCGCATCACGGTCAACCGGCTGCTGCATTGCCCGGGCATGGTGGGGCTGGCGACGGTGGCGCTGAAGGACGCGCGCGACTACGCGCGCACCCGCCGCCAGTTCGGCCGCGCCATCGCGCAGTTCCAGGCGATCCAGCATTCGCTGGCCGACATGGCGACCCAGCTGTGCGCGGCGCGCGCGCTGATGCTGTCGACCGCGCGGCAGATCGATGCCGGCGGCGACCCGCGCGCCGAGGCCTCGATGGCCAAGCTGTTCTGCTCGGAGGCCGCGTTCCGCGTGGCCGACGCGGCGGTGCAGATCCACGGCGGCGAAGGCATCGTGCAGGGGCGGCGCGTGGAGTTCCTGTTCCGCATGCTGCGCATGTACCGCGTGCTCACGGGCACCAGCGAGATCCAGAAGAACATCATCGCGCGCGAACTGATCGGCGACGCGGCCTGAGACCGCACCAGAAAAATAGGAGACAAGACAAGCCATGACGCTCATCAATGCCCATCGCCGCGCGCTGTGCGGCGCGATCGCTGCCTCGGCGCTGCTGCCGGCCGTTGCTCGCGCAGCCGGTGCAACCGCCGCCGCCTGGCGGCCGACCCGCCCCGTCAAGTGGGTCGTGCCATATCTCGCCGGCACCGGTCCGGACAACGGCGCGCGCATCCTCGCGGAAGCGCTCGGCCCCTTGCTGGGGCAGCCGGTCGTCATCGAGAACCGGGGCGGCGCGGCCGGCAACATCGGCGCGCGCCAGGTCGCGCGCGCCGCGCCCGACGGCTACACCTGGATCTACTCCAGCGCGCCCATGGCCGCCAACATGCGCATGCAGCAGAACCCGGGCTACGACGCCGTGAAGGACTTCCGCCACATCATGCGGCTCACCACTTCTGACGTGCTGCTGGTGGTGAACGCGGGCTCGGGTATCCAGACGCTGCAGGAGCTGGTGGCGCGCGCGCGGGCCAACCCCGGCAAGCTCGACTACGCCTCGGGCGGCGTCGGCACGCCCTCGCACCTGGGCGTGGAGCTGTTCTTGCAGGCGGCGGGCGTGCAGGCCACGCACGTGCCGTACAAGGGCGCGTCGGAAATCGTCAACGCAGTGCTGGGCAACCAGGTGAACTTCGGCATGCCGATCTTCTCGGTGGCGCTGCCGCACGTGCAGGGCGGCAAGTTGCGCGCGCTCGGCGTGGCCGGCACCAAGCGCAACGCGGCCTTGCCGCAGGTGCAGACGCTGGCCGAGCTGGGCTTGCGCGGTGTCGAACTCACGTCGTGGGGCGGCGTGTCGGTGCCGGCGGGCACGCCCGACGCCATCGCTGCGCGCATCTACGAGGTGTTCAACCAGGCGCTGAAGCAGCCGTCGGTGATCACTGCGCTGACGGAGCTGGGCAGCGAGGTGAGTCCGTCGACGACCGAGGCCTACGTGCAGGGCTTCGCGAGCGAGATGGAGCTGACCGAGCGGATGATGAAGACGGCGAAGCTGCAGCCGATGTAAGGCGTCAAAGAACGAACCAGCCCACGGCCACGTAGTGGCTCGCGGTGCCCGCCAGCACGAACAGGTGCCAGGCGCCGTGCGCGTGGCGCAGCCCCAGCCGGTTGCGATAGAACACCGTGCCCACCGTGTAGAGCACGCCGCCCGCGACCAGCCAGGCCAGGCCCGTGGCGTGCAGCTTGGCCGCCAGCGGCGCGGCGGCCAGCACGCCGAGCCAGCCCATGCCGATGTACAGCGGCAGCGAGGGCTTCTTTGCCGCACCGGCGTCGGCGGGTTTCAGCTCGCGCCAGATGCCGAAGCACGCAGCACTCCAGATCGCCGCGAGCAGCAGCCAGCCCCAGGGACCCTGCAGCGTGACGAGCGCGAAGGGCGTGTAGGTGCCCGCGATGAGCAGGTAGATCGCGCAGTGGTCGGCGCGCTCCCACAGGCGCTTGCTTCGGCCGCGCGTGCTGTGAAAGAGCGTGGAGGCCGCGTACAGCGCCACAGCCGAGAGCGAGAACACCAGCCCGCCCGCGATGCGCGCCGGATCGCCCGTGGGCAGCGTCTTGGCGAGCAGCAGCGCGGCGGCCGGCAGCGCGAGCAGCAGGCCGAACAGGTGGCTGTAGCCGTTGAGTCTTTCGCCGGGGTACATGGGTTGGGATGAAGAAAGAAGAGGGCGCGTCGGGCGCCCGCGATCCTAGGCAATGGCCGTGACGGCCCCGTGACCGGGCAAACCCTCTCTGGCTTCTGGTTGCAAATGTTTACATTCAGCGGCCGGGATGCGTTCCCGACACCCGCCGCGTGCTTTGGCGCACCAGTGCCGGCGGGCCTTCTCACCGTGAGGGACTGCCGATGAAAAAACGTTTGATGTCGTGGCGCCGGGCTACAGCCTTGTGCATTGCCATGGGGTGCGCCGTCACTGCCTCCGCGCAAGTGCAGCAGTTCAAGTGGGGCCACATCTACGAGCCCGCGAGCATCTTTCACCAGCAGGCCGAACTGGCGGCGCGCAAGATCGCCGAGCAGTCCGACGGCAAGATCAAGATCGAGGTGGTGGCCGCATCCAAGCTGGGGCAGGAGCGCGACTACGCGCTGATGCTCGCCAACGATTCCATGCAGATCGCCTACGTCGGCCAGGCCACGCTGGCCGAGGGCTATCCGCCGTTGGGCCTGGGCAGCTACCCCTTCGCCTTCAAGGACCTGGACCACGTGCGCAAGTACCTCGCGAGCCCGCTGCTCGCGGACCTGATGAAGGGCTACAACGAGCGCAGCGGCAACCGCATGGTCGCGTCGGTGTACTACGGCGCGCGGCAGGTGACCTCGGGCAAGCCGCTGCAGCGCCCCGAAGACTTTCGCGACCTGCGCCTGTACGTGCCCGACGCCGCGGCCTACCAGCTCTTTGCCACTGCGCTCGACGCCAAGCCCGTGTCGCTGCCGTTCAACAGCCTGTACGGCGCGCTCAAGAAGAACGAGGTCGAGGCACAGGAGCATCCGCTGGGCACGGTGCGCGCCAAGCAGCTCTACGAAGTGCAGAAGTACGTGCAGCTCACGGGCCACATCTACGACACGCTGGGCATCGTGATCGGCAAGGCCGCCTGGGCCCGCCTCACGCCGCCGCAGCAGGCGATGGTGGAGAAGACCCTGGCCGACACGGCGAAGTGGACGAATGTCGGCGTGATCGCCAGCGAGCTGGAAGACGAGCAGTTCCTGCGCAGCAAGGGCATGACGGTGCAGCCGGTCAATCGCCTGCCGCTGCTGGAGCGCGTGACCAAGCGTTCGACGCCTGAGCAGATGGGCGCGCGGCCGGGCGACTTCGCCAAGCTGCAGGCGTTGGCCGGAGCGGCGAACTAACCTGCGCGCTGCCGGTAGCCGCGCGGCGTGCTGCCGGTCCAGGTGCGAAAGGCGCGGTGAAAGGCCGGCGTGTTGTCGAAGCCCACCGAAGCGGCAATGCGATCGATGGGCTCGCGGGTCTTCACGAGGCGCTGGATCGCGAGGTCGCGGCGCACCTCTTCCTTCAACGCACGAAAGCTCGTGCCCTCGGCCGCGAGCTGGCGCGACAGCGCGCGCTCCGACATGTGCACCGCGCGCGCCGCCGCGCCCAGCGTGGCGTCCGATACGAGGTGCGCGGCGACGAACTCTCGCACCGTGGCGCTGGTGGTGTCGTGGTCGAAGGTGACGAAGATCCAGTCGTCGGGCGCGCGGCGCACGAAGTCGAGCAGCTCGGCGCGCGTGCGCTGGAAGGTCTGGCGCAGCACGGGCTCGGCAAAGCGCACGGACGAGGTGTCTTGCTCGAACTGCAGCGGGCCGGGGAACAGGTTCGCGTACTCGTCGAAGCGCGCCGGGCGCGGGAACGCAAAGCCGACGCCCAGCACCGGCAACTGCCGCCCCATGAGCCACGAGGCGACGCCGTGGATCAGCTTGACCATCAGCGCATGGCCGAACGGCGTGGTCGGCCGCGCGGCGGCTTCCGGGTGCGGTGCGATGGTGATCGTGGCCACGCCGTGGGCGCGCGTCATGCGCAGGCGGTGGTCGTCCAGCAGCAGGTTCCAGAAGCGCGTGAAGCGGTACATGGCGACCATGAGCGAGGGCGCGTCGAGCAGGCTGAGCCCGAGGTACTTGAGCGCGCCCGCGCGGATCGGGCGCGACCACAGGCCCAGCATCTCATCGCCCATGAACAGCGACACGCACTCGTACATGCGCACGAACTGCTCGCGCGTGACGCGCGCGCCCTCCTGGCGCAGCAGCTGCGGCGAGATGCCGGCCTGCGTGGCCAGCGCGTCGATGTCGCGCGGACTGAGCTGACGGCGTGCACCGCTCAGCAGGTGCTGCAGGAAGCTGACGGCGACGGTGGCGCGTTCGGGCGACATGGCGGGTTCAAAAGACGGTTGGCGGAATCTGCAAATGAATGGGCGTGATCTGCAAGCAATGGCGTGATGCCCACGGCTATCGTAGCCCTGAAGCGCCACATCCCCGTGGCGGAACCCGCAATAACCCAAGGAGCCCTGCCGTGATCGAACGGAACGTCACCCTGCACATGGACGAAGAGGTCGCCGTCGTGACCCTGAACCGTCCCGCCAAGCGCAACGCCATCGACGAGGCCACGCTGGCCGCGCTGGACGCCGTGTTCTCCGCACTGCCGCGCGAGGCCAAGGCCGTGGTGCTGACCGGCGCGGGGCCGCATTTCTGTGCCGGGCTCGACCTGAAGGAGCACCACGACAAGGAACGCACGGCGGTCGACTTCATGCGCGTGTGCCAGCGTTGGCACAGCACCTTCGACAAGATCCAGTACGGCGGCATTCCGGTGGTCGCGGCGCTGCACGGCGCGGTGGTCGGCGGCGGGCTCGAACTGGCGGCGGCCACGCACGTGCGCGTGGCCGACCCGTCGACCTACTTCGCGCTGCCAGAGGGGCAGAAGGGCATCTTCACCGGCGGCGGCGCGACGGTGCGCGTGGCGCGCATCATCACGCCGGGGCGCATGGTCGAGATGATGCTCACCGGCCGCGTGCTCGACGCCCGCGCCGGCAAGACGCTCGGCCTGGCACACGAGATCGCAGCGCCCGGCGAGAGCCTGCGTGCCGCGATGGTGCTGGCCAAGCGCGTGGCGAAGAACGCGGCGCTGTCGAACTACGCGATGGTGACGTCGATCAGCCGCATCGCCGACATGTCGGCCACCGATGGCATGTTCGCCGAGTCGCTGATGGCGGCGGTGGTGCAGACCGGCGGGGAAGTGCAGACGCGGTTGGGGGCGTTCGTCGACAAGTCGTTGGCGAAGGTGACGCCCGAGCACGTGCCGGGCTGAAGTCCGACCTCAGGCTTCAGGCGTCGAAGGCACGCTGTAGTTCGATCGACAGCATGCCCGCCAGCGCTTCGCGCTGCGGCGCGGGGCGCCAGAAGCTGCGCGTGAGGGCGCCGGTCGATTCCCACTCGGGGTGGCTGCGCGCCGGCTGCACGGCACGCACGGCGCCGGCGGCGGCGCGCATGAGCGTGTCGTCGTCGTCCGCCGACGGGGCCTCGGTCCGGATGCGTTCGACCGCTGCATGGCCGCGCCGCTCGAGCGCCTGCGCAAGCTGCAACTGCCACGCCGCGAGCGTGAACAGCACGCTGTCTTCCACCGTGAGTTCGTGCATGTCGCGCAGCTTGTTCGCCAGCTTGCGCCCGAGCGGGCCCCAGCCCTGCGACACCGCACCGCCGATGGCCCCGCCCAGGGCGGCGCCCGCGCCCAGCGACAGCCCCGCCACCGCGAGGTCGGCCACCACGCCCACGGCAGCGCCGATGACTGCGCCCTTGCCCAGGCGCAGGCCCGCGTCCTTCATGGCCTCGGGGTTGAAGAAGTCGAGCGTCCAGCGGCCTTCGATGATCGGCAGCGGCGCTTCGTCGGCGTCGTCCTGTCGAAAGCCATAGAGCGCGAGCAGGTCGTCGGTGCAGCGCTGGGCCTTGTCGAACACGTCCTTCTGCACGCCGGCGATGAGCGCCTGGCGGCGCGTGGCGTCGGCGAACTCGGCGGCCGGCACGGTGCGGCGGACGGACGCGGCATCGACCAGCAGGTCCGCGATGCGCGTGCAGGCCGACTGGCGACGCGCGTCGGCTTCGGCGTCGAGCGCGTTGACCACGTCGCGCAGCACGTCGCGGCGGTCGCGCAGCAGGGTGGCAAGGTCGTTGTAGAGGTCGTGCTCGGCGCCCACGAACGGCGCCGCCGCATCGAAGCGCACCTGCACGTGCAGGCCGTAGGCCGAGAGCAGTTCTTTCCAGGCCGGCTCGCGGCTGGCGGCATCGCGCACGAAGTTGAGCACCGGCAGCACCGGGCGCGCGCAGGAGTTCAGCAGCTCGATCTCGTCGCGGAACTTGGGCAGCACCGGCTCGCGCACGTCGATCACGAGAAAGGCGGCATCGATGTCGAGCATCGCGCGCAGCACCTTGGCCTCCTGCTCGAACACGCCGTGCGCCTCGGGGCCCTGCAAGAAGCGGCGGATGCGCTCGGGCGGCGTGGCCTGTGCGGCGGCGTCGAGGCCGGCCAGGTGCTCGCGCAGCGCGACCGCATCTTCGAGGCCCGGCGTGTCGAAGAAGCGCACGGCCGGCTGGCCGTTCACCTCGAGATCGACCGACTCGACATGGCGCGTGGTGCCGGGGCGCTGCGACACCTCGCCGAAGCTCACGCGCCGCGTGAGCGTGCGCAGCAGCGAGGTCTTGCCCGCGTTGGTGTGGCCGACGACGGCGATGCGGATCGGGGCGGTCATGCGGTGGCGGTGCCTTCTTGAAAGACGGCATCGAGCCGGTCGCTCGCGACCACGTGGGCCAGCCCGGCGTCGCGCAGCCAGTCGCGCCAGCGTTGCGTGGCAGCGGCGCTCGGTGCGTCGGCCAGCCAGAGTCGGCATTCGCCGCAATGCATCAGCACCTCGCGCAGGAAGCGCTCGGTGCCGCGGTCGGGGCTCGATGCCGCATGGCAGACGAGCAGCACGGTGCGCGGGTGGATTTGCGCGAGTTGGTCGAGCAGCGCGCGGCGCGCCTGGGCGCTGCCGTCGATGCGATGGACCTGTGCGGCCGATGCGGGCAAACCGGCGGGCGGCCAGGGCATGTCGGGCGGCAGCTCGAAGCCGACGACGAACAGGCCGTCGTGCTGCTCGGACGCTGGCAGGCCGGTCGGCGCGGCGGAGTGCTCGCGGCCCGGGTCGGCATCGACGATGGCGGGCGGCGCCAGCGCGGCGAAGCGGGCCAGCAGCTTGCGGTAGTAGGGCGCCTGCCAGTCGGGCTGGAGGGCTGGGCGGCGGTGGCGGCAGACGGCGGCGCTCAGCAGCACCAGCGCGAGGCGCGGCAGCAGGCCGTAGACCGCGATGCAGCCGGTGAGCCACAGCGCCCAGGTGCGCTGGGCCGCTGCGAGGGGGGCGGCGGATTGCACGGTGGCCGCATCAGGCACGGGAAAGCCGAACTGCGCCGGCAGCCAGCCCAGCGCCTGCACCGCGCGCACGAAGAAGGCGGGCTCGAGGATCGTGGTTTCCCAGCTCAGCGTGTAGCTGCGAAAGGCGAGGGCGAACAGCATCGCGGCCAGCACCACGGCGAACGACAGCGCCCAGATGCCATGGCTCACGAGCCCGAAGGCCCAGGGCAGCAGGCGGGCGCGCGTGAGCAGCCCCGTGGCCGCGCGCACCAGCAGCGGCGCCTGCCCGCGCTGGCCGCCCGCCACGCGCGCCGTGAGCGACAGCCACAGCCAGCCCAGCGAGGCCGTGCCGAAGGTGCCCGAGGGCAGCCACAGGCCAATCAGCCACAGCGCCAGCGTGAGCGCATGCAGGCCCAGCAGACTGACGAGCGCGACGATCACGTTGATGTGGCGGTCGTTGCCGCCGACCACCTGGCCCGCGAGGCCCAGCCCCGCGATCACGACCAGCGCCACGAGCGCCAGCAGCACCCACGGCGCCCATTGCCGGCCGCGCGCGAGTTCGGCCTGCAGGCCCATGCGCTCGCCGAGCTGGCGGGCGCGTTCAATGATTCGGGAGTGGCCGTCGGCCGTGCGCGAGGCCGCGGTGCGAAGGGCCGACGCGTCGTCGAGCGGGCCGTTCTGTTCGGTCCATCGGACCGCTTCGGTGATCACCGCATCCGGAAAAGCAGGTTCGCGCAGTGCGGTGGTGGTCAACAGGGTCCCTTCTTCTTCGCCAATGACGCCCCGGCGCAGGAAAGCGATGGCGGGGCGCGCAAATTATGCCCGGCGCTTCGCGAGGCCTGGCGCACGGCCAACGGGGCCGCGAACGGCCCCGTTGCGCTGCGCATGCAGCAAAAGAAAGGACGCGCGGTCGGCGGCTTTCAGCGCAGGCCGAAGAACGACAGCACGGCCACGACGACCACGACCAGACCGACGATGTAGATGATGGAATTCACGCGAGGGCTCCTAGTGGTTGGCGATGACCCAGCATCGGGCGGCCGCCGGCGCGCGGGTGTCGGCGGGGGACGGTGCGTGCTGTAGGACTCGCGAAGCGCGGATGCGACGACAAATGCCCGGCGCGGGCGTCCGCATTCGAGCCAGGCCCGCTGTGTGACCATTGTTTGCAATGAGCGGCGGGCATCCACGCAAGACTCTGCCCCTTCCAGAAAAGGCAAGGTCATGCGGCTCACCGAGCATTCCCCGTTCACAGGTTCCCACCCCGCGCACCCGGGCGCCCGCGCGTCCCGCGGGCCCGATGCGCCGGCTCCGCCGCGCGTCAACGCGCAGCTGCTGCCCACGCTGTTCGACCGCCTGCGCGACGAGGTGCCCAGCCGCACCACCGAGCTGCCGTCGGAGTACACGGCCACGCCGGCCCAGATGCGCGAGATCATCCAGCGCGACCTGGCCCTGCTGTTCAACACCACCAACGCCGAAGACCTGATCGACCGCGTGCGCCATGCCGACGCGGCGTCTTCCACCGTGAACTACGGCGTGCCGCCGCTGGCCGGCAGCTACCTGTCGGAGCGCAAGTGGGCGGACATCGAACGCATCATCCGCCGCGCCATCCGTGACTACGAGCCACGCCTGATTCCCGACAGCGTGCAGGTCGTTCCGCTCATGAAGGAAGACGGCGCGGCCGAGGCCTACAACGTGCTGCTGTTCGAGATCCGCGCGCTCATTCACCTGAAGCCGTACCCGCTGGCGTTCACGGTGCAGAGCGCGGTCGATCTCGAGACCAACCGGATGCGCATCGTCGGCGCGGCGGACTGACGCCACCGCCCATCTTTCGTTTTTCTTTCACTTCACACCACGCCAGGGAAGGCTCACCGTCATGGACCCGCAACTCCTCGAGTACTACAACCGGGAACTCGTCTACATGCGCGAGGCGGCGAGCGAGTTCGCCGCCTCGCACCCGAAGATCGCCCGCCGCCTGGGCATGCACGGCATCGAGGTGGCCGACCCGTACGTGGAGCGGCTCATCGAGTCGTTCAGCTTCATGTCGGCGCGCATGCAGATCAAGCTCGACGCCGAATTTCCCCGCTTCACGCAGCGCCTGCTCGAGGTGCTGTACCCCAACTACCTGAGCCCCACGCCGTCGATGGCCGTGGCGCAGCTGCACCCCAGCGTGAAGGAGGGCGACTTCACGCGCGGCTTCGTGGTGCCGCGCGGCACGGCCTTTCATGCGCGCGTGCCCGCGGGCGAGCAGACGCCGTGCGAGTTCCGCTCCAGCCAGGACGTGACGCTGTGGCCCTTCGAGATCGTCGAGGCGCGGCTCACCGGCGCGCCGCCCGACATCCCGGCGCTGGAGCGCTACGTGCCGCCGCACGTGCAGGTGACGGGCGCGCTGCGCCTGCGGTTGCGCATCGTGGGCGAGATGGGTTTTTCGACGCTGTCCGGGCTCGACCGGTTGCCGATCTACCTGCGCGGCAACGAGCAGGTGGCGTCGCACCTGTTCGAGCTGCTGCACACCTCGGCGGTCGCGACCTTCGTCGGCGAGCCGGGCCAGTTGATGGACCGGCCGCATGTGGTGACCGAGGGCGCGCTGGTGCACGAAGGGCTGGCACCGGGCGAAGGCCTGCTGCCGCTGGCGTGGAACACCTTCCACGGCCACAACCTGCTGCACGAGTACTTTGCGTGCCCCGAGCGCTTCTACTTCTTCACGCTCACGCAACTCGCGCCGGGGCTGGCGCGCCTTCCCGGCAAGGAGGTCGAGATCGTCGTGCTGCTGAGCAAGCCGCCCGGCGCGCTGGGGGCGCTGGTCGATGCGGCGCAGTTCGCGCTGTTCAGCACGCCGGTGGTCAACCTCTTCGAGCGGCGCACCGACCGCATCGAACTCGACACTGCGCAGACCGAGTTCCACCTCGTGCCCGACCGTTCGCGGCCGATGGATTTCGAGGTGTATTCGGTGCAGCGCATCGCCGGCCAGCAGGCGCGCACCACGGCCGAGATCGACTTTCGCCCGCTCTACCAGACGCTCAACGAAGACGAGGGCAACCACGGCCGCTACTTCTCGGTGCGGCGCGAGCCGCGGCTGGTGTCCGAGACGGCGCGCAAGTACGGCACGCGCACGCCGTACATCGGCACCGAGGTGTTCCTGTCGCTGGTCGACCAGCAGGAGGCGCCGTACCCCGAGAGCCTGCGCTACCTGTCGGTGAAGGCGATGCTCACCAACCGCGACCTGCCGTGCCTCGTGCCGCGCAACGGGCAGTCCGACCTCGCGGTGGCCGATTCGATCCCGGTGTCGGCCGTGGGCCTCATTCGCCCGCCGAGCACGCCCAAGTCGCCGTTCGCGCAGCGCGAGATCGCGTGGCGGTTGATCCGCCAGCTGGGCTTCAACCACCTGCCGCTGGCCGACATGCCGCACCGCGAGGGCGCGCAGGCGCTGCGCGACATGCTGCGGCTGTTCGTCACGGCCGACAACGACGTGCTGCGCAGGCAGATCGATTGCCTCGTCGGCTCGCGCATCGAACCCGTGACGCGGCGCCTGCCGGGCGCGGGGCCGCTGATCTATGGGCGCGGCGTGCAATGCACGCTCAGCGTCGATGAAGAAGGGTTTTCGGGCACGAGCCCGTACCTGCTGGGGCTGGTGCTGGAGCACTACCTCGCGCGGCACGTGAGCATCAACGTGTTCACGCAGACCACGCT
This sequence comes from Variovorax sp. RO1, assembly GCF_002849325.1. Lineage (NCBI taxonomy): Bacteria > Pseudomonadati > Pseudomonadota > Betaproteobacteria > Burkholderiales > Comamonadaceae > Variovorax > Variovorax sp. RO1. The sequence continues at coordinate 46,196 of NZ_PKMT01000009.1, read as the reverse complement.
CGAATCGATGCAGCGCGGCACCGTGGCCAAGTGGCCCGTGCGCATGGGGGGCCGCGGCGCGGTCTAGCTGTTCTTCGGCGGGAGCGCCTGCTCGAGCAGCCACAGCATGGCGGCCCGCACCTTGGCGGCATCGGCGCCTGCATCGATCTCCAGCGCCGCGCGATCGAAGGCAGCCGACAGCAGGCGGGCGAGGGCGTCGAGCGACACCTCGCCGCGGCCCATTCCGGCGCGCGCCAGCCCCTGGCGCAGCGAGTTCGCCGACGTGGCGTCGTCCATCGACATCATCTCCGCCATGCCCAGCACGGCCGGCCCGTCGATCAGCAGCAGCCGGGTGCGCCCCGGCACCGTCATCGCCTTCAGGTAGGCCTCGCTGCCCACAAGCAGGGCGTCGCGCGGGCCGAGTTCGTCGGGCGTGGCCGCGTCGATATCGGCCGCGACTGCCTGCGCTTCGAGCAGCAGCACCTGGCGGAACAGGTCGCGCTTGTCGTTGAAGTGGTGGTACAGCGCGCCGCGCGTGATGCCGGCGGCCATGGCGATCTCGGGCGTCGAGGTGTCGCCGTAGCCCTTGCCGACGAACAGCGTGCGGGCCGCCTCGGTCAGCGCGAGGCGGGTGGTTTCGGTGCGTTCGCGGTTGGTGCGTGCCGAGGTTTTGGCCATGACCCTAATTTACATGCAGTCTGTTTGTGGATTAATATTTAACTTACATGCAGTTTGTATGTTTAATCCACGAAGGAGCCACCCCATGAAAGTGACGAGCTATTACCCGGTGATCATGACGAACGACGTGGCCGGCACCGCGGCCTTCTACCAGGCGCATTTCGGGTTTGCGTCGCTGTTCACGACCGACTGGTATGTGCACCTGCAGTTGGCGGACGATGCCTCGGTGAACCTTGCCGTGCTCGACGGCAGCCACAAGACCATTCCCGCCGAAGCGCGCGGGCAGGTGGCGGGCGGGTTGTTGCTGAACTTCGAAGTGGAAGACCCCGACGCGGTGCACGAGCGCCTGAAGGCGGCCGGCCTGCCGATCCTGCTGTCGTTGCGTGACGAGGCTTTCGGCCAGCGCCACTTCATCACGCGCGACCCGAACGGCGTGCTGATCGACATCATCAAGCCGATCCCGCCGTCGGGTGAATACGTCGCGTTGTACGAGGCCGGAGCCTCGCCAAGCTAGGTTCTCCCCCAGGCTTCGCGCACTTCGTGTCGCTGCGCCAACCCCCTTCCGGGGGCAACACCTGCGGCCCGGCAAAGCCGGTTCCGCGGTGTTTCACGAAGGAGCCTTGTCAGGCGCGCAGGGCTTCGTCTTCTTCCAGGCTGTCGCCGAGGAAGCCACCGCTCTGGTGCGCCCACAGCCGCGCATACAGGCCGCCTTGGGCCATCAGCGTGCGGTGGTCGCCTTCTTCGACGACGCGGCCTTCGTCGAGCACGATGAGCCGGTCCATCGCGGCGATGGTCGACAGCCGGTGCGCGATGGCGATCACGGTCTTGCCTTCCATCAGCGTGTACAGGCTTTGCTGGATCGCGGCTTCGACCTCGGAGTCGAGCGCGCTGGTGGCTTCGTCGAGCAGCAGGATCGGCGCATCTTTCAGCATCACGCGCGCAATGGCCACGCGCTGGCGCTGGCCGCCCGACAGCTTCACGCCGCGCTCGCCCACGTGCGCTTCGTAGCCGCGCCGACCGCCCGCATCGCCCAGCGTCTGGATGAAGTCGTGCGCCTCGGCACGCCGGGCCGCGGCTTCGATCTGCGCCAGCGTGGCGTCGGGCCGGCCGTAGGCGATGTTGTCGGCCACCGAGCGGTGCATCAGCGAGGTGTCTTGCGTGACCATGCCGATGTGCATGCGCAGCGAATCCTGTGTGACCTTCGAGATGTCTTGCCCGTCGATGAGGATGCGGCCGCTTTCCAGGTCATGGAAGCGCAGCAGCAGGTTCACCAGCGTCGACTTGCCGGCGCCCGAACGGCCGACTAGGCCGATCTTTTCGCCGGGCTTGACCACGAGGTTCAGGTCGTCGATCACGCGGCGGCCCCCTTCATCGTTGCTCAGGCCATAGCGGAAGCTCGCATGCTCGAAGCGCACCTCGCCGCGCGGCACGTCGAGCATCGTGGCATTGGCCGCGTCGAGCACCGTGCGCGGGCGCGACAGCGTCTTCATGCCGTCCTGCACCGTGCCGATGTTCTCGAACAGGCTGGTCATCTCCCACATGATCCAGTGCGACATGCCCTGCAGCCGCAGCGCCATCGCCGTGGCGGCGGCCACCGCGCCCACGCCCACCGTGCCGTGCGACCACAGCCACAGCGCCATGCCCGCCATGCCGGCCGTGAGGCCCATGCTCAGCGTGTGGTTGACGATCTCGAAGGCGCTCACCAGCCGCATCTGGCCGTAGCCGGTGTGCATGAACTCGCGCATCGCGTCGCGCGCAAAGCCGGCTTCGCGTTGCGTGTGCGAGAACAGCTTGACGGTCGCGATGTTGGTGTAGGCGTCGGTCACGCGGCCCGTCATGAGCGCGCGCGCGTCGGCCTGCGCCTTGCCGATCTTGCCCAGGCGCGGCACGAAGTAGACGAGGGCGCAGATGTACAGCGCCAGCCAGATCACGAACGGCCACACCAGTTGCGCGTCGAGCACGCCCACCAGGATGATCATGGTGGCCACGTACACGCCCATGGCGACCAGCACGTCGGCCAGCACGAACACGGTTTCGCGCACGGCGAGTGCGGTCTGCATCACCTTGGCCGTGATGCGCCCCGCGAACTCGTCCTGGTAGAAGGCCATGCTCTGGCCCAGCATCAGGCGGTGGAAGTTCCAGCGCAGGCGCATCGGCAGGTTCACCGCGAGCGTCTGGTGCTTCACGATGGTCTGCAGCGCCACCACGCCGATGCTGATCACGAGGAACGCGGCCAGCCACATGAGCGTGTCGCCGCGCTCGGCCCACAGCTTGGACGGCACCTGGCCGCCGAGCCAGTCGACGATGCGCCCGAGGATCGCGAACAGCGCGGCCTCGAAGATCGACATCACCGCGGTGAGCGCCGCCATCGCGGCGATCTTGCCGCGCACGCCATGCGTGCAGGCCCACAAGAAGGCAAAGAAGCCCTGGGGCGGCAGCGCGGGTTCGGCGGCGGGGTAGGGAGTAAGGAGTTTTTCGAAAAAGCGGAACAAGGAATCGGTCTCCAGGAGAGCCTTCGACTGTAGCCCTGCATGCATGACCTTGCCCCGAAAAGGTGCGTTCGCGGCCGGCGCCTTCAGCAAGCCTTCAGCTGCGTCGTGCCTTGGCGTCGTCGGCGCGTGCTGCCTTTGTTTCCATGCCGCCCAATCGCTCGCTCAGGAAGTCGATGAAAGTTCGCAGCTTGGGCGACATGTACTGCCGGCTCGTGTACACGGCGAACAGCGTGACCGGCATCGCTTCGAACGTGGGCAGCAGTTGCACCAGCCGGCCTTGCGCCAGGTCGTCGTCGATCAGCCACACGGGCAGGTACGCAATGCCCATGTCGGCGCGCACCGCGTGCAGCGTGAGCGTGGTGTCGTCCGAGCGCATCGCGGGCGTGAGCCGCAGCGGAAACATGCGCCCGCCCGGCCCCTTGAGTGCGAGGTTGTCCAGGTTCACGTAGCTCGGAACGATCGCGCCCAGCTTCGCCAGGTCGGCCGGCACCGCGGGCGGGCCGCCGTGGCGCTTCAGGCAGGCCGGCGTGCCGACGAGGTGAAAGGGCACACGGCACAGCGGCCGTGCGATGAGGGCGGGCGAGGGCTCCTGCGTGGCGCGCAAGGCCAGGTCGTAGCCGTCGGCCGCGAGGTCGACCTTGCGGTTTTCCAGGTGCATGTCGACCAGCACCTCGGGGTAGGTCTCGCGGTAGTCGGCCAGCACGCGCGCAAAGCGCGGCGTGGCGCACCACACGGGCGCGCTCACCTTGAGCTGGCCGCGCGGCGTGTCGCGCGTCTGGCCGATGGCGGCCTCGGCCGCGTCGAGCAGGTCGAGCGCGCGGCGGCTCTGTTCGTACCAGGCGGTGCCGGCTTCGGTGAGGCTCAGGTGACGGCTCGAGCGGTGCAGCAGCCGCGCGCCCAGCGATTTCTCGAGCTGCGCCACATGCTTGCTGGCCATCGGCGCCGACAGGCCCAGCCGCTCGGCCGCGGCCACGAAACTGCCGGCTTCGACGACCTCGCGGAACACGCGCAGGCTGGTCATGCGGTCCATCGATGATTTCCTGTGAAGAAAGGATTCGATGCATCGTAGCCTGTCGATTTCCTGAAAGGAAATGTCTACAGTCGATCCAACGCCTTCAAGGAGCATCGACTTGACCCACGACACCACGCTTTCCCGCCTGCCCACGTACTTCATCTCGCACGGCGGCGGCCCCTGGCCCTGGATGAAGAAGGAGATGGGCGCGACCTACGACCAGCTCGCCGCGTCGCTGGCCGACATGCCGCGCCAGATCGGCCGCACGCCGGCCGCGATCCTCATGGTCTCGGCGCATTGGGAGACGCCCGCGTTCACCGTGCAGGGCAACCCGCGCCCGCCCATGATCTACGACTACGGCGGCTTTCCGGCCCACACCTACGAGGTGCGCTACGCCTCGCCCGGCTCGCCCGAACTCGCACAGCGCGTGCAATCGCTGATTGCCGCCGCCGGCCTGCCGGCGCAGATCGACCCCGAGCGCGGCTACGACCACGGCATGTTCGCGCCGATGGCCGCGATGTATCCGAACGCCGAGGTGCCGGTGGTGCAGCTGTCGCTGCGGCGCGGGCTCGACCCGGCCGAGCACCTGGCGCTGGGCCGCGCCATCGCACCGCTGCGCGACGAGAACGTGCTCATCGTCGGCAGCGGCTTGAGCTATCACAACCTGCGCAATTTCGGCCCGCAGGCGCACGGCGTGTCGAAGGCCTTCGGCGACTGGCTCGACGAGACGTCGGTGCAGGCCACGCCGCAAGATCGCGTGCAGCGCCTGCAGGACTGGGCCTCGGCCCCCTCGGCGCGCGTGGCGCATCCGCGCGAGGAGCACCTGATCCCGCTGATGGTCGCGGTCGGTGCGGCCGAGCAGGACATCGGCGAGCGCGTCTACCACGAGGACGCCTTCATGGGCGGGCTCGTGGTGTCGAGCTACCGCTTCGGCGCGGTGTGAAGGTTCGGGCCGCGCGGCAAAATGAAACCATGCCCACGCCCGCTCTTCCCACCCCCACCGAATCCGCCGAAGCGCGGCGCCTGATCGCCCGCATCGAAGCCCTGTCCACCTCGCACGACCCCGTGCACGACGGCGTGCGCGTGCGCTGGCGCCGCTTCGGCACCGACACGACGCAGCCGCCCATCGTGCTGCTGCACGGCGGCCACGGCAGCTGGATGCACTGGCTGCGCAATGCCGAGGCCTTGTCGGCCGAACGCACGCTGCTCCTGCCCGACATGCCGGGCTTTCACGATTCCGATGCGCTGCCGCGCGTGGCGCCTGGCGAAGACGCGCTGGTGCCGCTGCTGGCCGCGCTCGGCGGCACGCTCGATGCGCTCATCGGCGCCGGCACGCCCATCGACCTCGGCGGTTTCTCGTTCGGCGGACTCACCGCCGCGCGCTTCGCGGTGCGTCGTGGCGCCATCCGCCGGCTGGCGCTGATGGGCAGCGGCGGCCACGGCACCTTGCGCCGCATGACGGTCGAGATGATCAACTGGCGCGCCGCCCCCGACCGCGAGACCGAGCGCGCCGCGCTCATGCACAACCTGGGCGCGCTGATGCTGCACGCGCCGGCCGCCATCGATCCGCTGGCCTTCGAGATCCACGACCTCTCGTGCCACGGCACGCGCTTTCGCAGCAAGGAGGTGTCGCTCTCGGGCGGGCTGCAGACCGCGATCGACACGCTGGCCGTGCCGACGCTGCTGCTGTGGGGCGAGTTCGATGTCACCGCCGATCCGCGTCCGCTGGTGGCGCAACTGGCCAGCGAAGGCCCCGACCGCGAAGGCGTGGTGATCGACGGCGCGGGGCACTGGGTGCAGTACGAGCGCGCCGACGCGGTCAACGCGCAGCTGGTGAAGTTCTTCGGCTGAGGTTCACAGGCCCAGCGTGCCTGCATGCTGGCGCCAGAACGCCGCATCGGGGAAGGTGCCTGTCCCAGCCCCGGCCGCGGCGTTGTCGGCCATGTGCTCGGCGCGGCTCGTGCCGGGGATCGCGCAGGTCACGGCCGGATGACTCAGCACGAACTTCAGCAGCACCTGCGCCCAGCTCGTGCAGCCGATCTCGCCGGCCCAGGCGGGCAGCGGCTTGTCGCGCAGGCGCCGAAGCAAACCGCCGCCGCCGAAGGGCATGTTGACGATCACCGCCACGCCGCGCTCGGCCGCGAGCGGCAGCAGGCGCTGTTCGGCCTCGCGCGCGTCGAGCGAGTAGTTGATCTGCAGAAAGTCGAGCGTCTCGGCGCGCAGCACGGCCTCGACTTCGTCATAGGCCGAGGCGGTGTAGTGCGTGATGCCGAGGTAGCGCACGCGGCCCTTGTCTTTCCAGCCGCGCAGCGTGGCGAGGTGCGCGCGCCAGTCGACGAGGTTGTGCACCTGCATCAGGTCGATCTGTTTGGTGCGCAGCCGCGCGAACGACTGCTCCATCTGCGCGATGCCGGCTTCGCGGCCCGAGGTCCAGACCTTGGTGGCGAGAAAGGGTTGGGTGCGCGGCTTGGCGGCGGCCAGCAGTTCGCCGGTGGTTTCCTCGGAGCGGCCGTACATCGGCGAGCTGTCGATCACCGTGCCGCCGGCCGCGAAGAGCGCCTCGAGCACGCCGGGCAGGCGCTGGTATTCGTCGGTGCCGGGGCGCTGGTCGAATCCGATCCATGTGCCGCAGCCGATGACCGGCAGGGCTTCCTTTGTGGAGGGAATGGGGCGGGTGGTCATCTGCATCGCGGGCCTGCTCGGTTGCTGCTGGGCGAAGGAGGGGAGCGCGGCGCCCGCGCACAGGGCCGCGCCGAGCCGCAGCAGCTGCGCGCGTGTCATGGCGAGAAGGTGGGGCTCGTTCGTGAAGGGCGTCGTCACGAACGAAATTCTGCGCCCGCGAGGCCCGCGAGTGGAAGGCCTCAGCGCAGGTAGCGCCCGTCGGCCTTGAGCATCGACAGCTCGGAGAACGTCAGCCCGCGGTGCTCGCCGGGCCGGTACGACACGGCGATGCCGCCGAGGTCCAGCGTCTTGAACGACTCCAGGCCCTTCTGCAGCGACTCGGGCGTGGGGTTCGCGCCCGCGCGCTTCAGGCCTTCGACCATGACCTTGGCGGTGACGTAGCCCTCCAGGCTCGCGTAGCTGAACTCGGTCGCGCCGATCTTCTTCATCGCCGCCTGGTACTCGGCGATGACGGGCATCGCGCTGTTCCACGGGTAGGGCACGACCTGCGAAATGACCACACCGGCCGCGTCCTTCTTGATGTCCTGGAAGAGCTTCTGCCCGTTCAGGAAGGAGAACGAATAGAACGCCGTCTCGCCGCCGACCGCGCGGTAGGCCGAGATGAACTTGGCCGCCACGTCGTTGGTGGCCGACAGCACCACGGCCTTGGGCTTGAGCTTGGCCAGCTCCGAGGCGCGTTCGGCCGCATCGGAGCCGTCGTTCTTGATGGCCACGCTGCCGACCATCTTGTCGCCGCGTTCGGCAATGAACTTCTGCGTGCTCTCCATCGCCGAGCGCGCGCCGGGGTTGTCGTTGTGCGCAAAGGCGATGCGCGACAGGCCGATGGTGAACAGGTGGTTCACGATGCGGCTGTATTCCTCGTCGAAGCTGATGCGCACCGGAAAACCGAACTCGCTGAACTTCACCACCGGGCCCGCGCCCGTGTACGGACCGACGACGGGAATCTTCAGTTCGTTGGCCGCCTTCAGCGCGCCGACCGCCGACGAGGTGCCGATGGGCATCAGCACGCCGACGGCGCCGTCGCGCGCGAAGGCCTTGACGTTCTCGGCGCCCTTGGCGGGGTCGTAGGCGTCGTCGAGCTGGCGCAGCTCGACCGGCCGGCCGTTGATGCCGCCGCTGGCGTTCAGCGCGGTGAACATGGCGCGAATGCCCACCAGCGGCTCGGTTGACAGCGACGCGAGCGGGCCGGTCTGCACGTAGGTCTGGCCGATCAGCAGCGGCTTGGCGGTCTGCGCCTGGGCGGCGGGGGCCACCGTGAAAGCGAGGGCGGCGAAGGCCGAAGCCAGCAATTGAATCTTTTTGTGGATCATGGTCACAAATTGTTAACAAACCGATCTTAAGGCGCTGGCCTTCGCAGGTAAATCGATCTCTGGTTGCGACCCGGGAAATACTGTATAAAAATACAGTTAACAGTTGCAATCATGGGCCTCCCTTTCCTCGACTCCTTTTCCACCGTCGCCGGCCGCGGCGTCTGGCATGCCGACGAACTCGGCCTGGCGGATGCACAGGTCGTGGCCACCGGCCATGCCGCGCTTGACGCCGAGCTGCCCGGCGGCGGCTGGCCCGTGGGCGCGATGACGGAGCTGCTGCAGGCCACGCCCGAGGCCCACGTCTGGCGCCTGCTGCTGCCCGCGCTGGCGCAGGCCGTGGAGGCGCGGGGCGGGCCGGTGGTGCTGGTCGGCGCACCCTACGAACCCTGCGGCGCCGCGCTGGGGGCGCAGGGCCTGCCGGTCGAGGCGCTGATGTGCGTGCGCAGCGACGCCCCGGCCGCGCGACTGTGGGCCTGCGAGCAGGCGCTGCGCTGCGCCGAGATCGCCGCCGTCGTCGCCTGGCTGCCACAGGCCCGCGTGGGCGAGCTGCGGCGGCTGCAGCTGGCCGCGGCGCAGCACGAGGTGCTGCTGTTCGTGTGCCGGCCCGAGTCGGTGGCGCTGTCGGCCTCGCCCGCGCGGCTGCGCCTGCGCGCCGAGCGCTGCGCGGACGACCCGGCGCAGATCGCGCTGCACATCCTCAAGCGCCGGGGGCCGCCGCTGGCCGCGCCGGTGCGGGTGCCGGCACGCAACGCCCGCATGAGCGCGCTGCTGGCCGCTGCCCGCGTGCGGCGCCAGCTGCGCCTGCAGCCGCAGGCGTCTGTGACACCGGCCTCTGCGCCGTCAGCCACGGTGGTGCGCATCGATGCGTGGAAAGGAGGCCCGGATGCACTGGATCGCCTTGCAGTGGTCGTCTGAAGCCGAGGAAGGCGATGCACCCGACATGCCCACGCCCGAGGCCCTGGGCTGGTGGGCGCTGCAGTTCACGCCGCACGTCGCCTGGCAGGACGAGGCGCTGATGCTCGAAGTCTCGGCCTGCGAACGCCTCTGGGGCGGCCGCGCGCCGTTGATGCGCCAGCTGCTGGCCCTCAACCCCGTGCCCGACGCGCGCATGCTCGGCGCCCAAGGCGCCACCAGCCTGATCGCGCTGGCGCGGCTGCGCCTGTTCGCGCGCAACGAAAACCGGCCCGCCGAGGTGCCGGCCGGCCTGCCGCTGGACACGCTGACGGCCGCGCGCGGCCACCTCGATCTGCTCGCGCGCCTGGGCTGTCGCACCTGGGGCGATGTGGCCGCCTTGCCGCGCGGCGGCCTCACGCGGCGCTTCGGCGTGGGGCTGCGAGAGGCGCTCGACATCGCCTGGGGCCTGCGCCCCGAAACCCACGCCTGGCTCACGCTGCCCGACGTGTTCGAGCAGAAGCTCGAACTGCCCGCGCTGGCCGAGACCGGGCCCGAACTCATGTGGTCGGCCAACCGCCTGCTCTCGGCGCTGCAGATCTGGCTGCGCGCACGCCAGCGCGGCGCGCGCGCGCTCGAGCTGCAATGGACGCTCGACCTGCGGCGCCTCAACGGCGTGACCCTGCCGCCGCACCAGCAGCTCACCGTGCGCACGGCCGAGCCCACGCAGGACATGGCGCACCTGCGCCGCCTGCTGTCCGAAAAACTCGCGCTCACCACGCTGGCCGCGCCCGTGAGCTGGCTGAAGCTGCGCACGCTCGAAACCGATCCGCTGGCCGGCGCCAGCACCAGCTTCCTGCCCGAAGACAACCGCAAGGGCGACAAGCTGCACGAGATGGTCGAACGGCTCAGCGTGCGGCTCGGCGCCGACCAGGTGCTGGTGCCGGTCGCGCAGGCCGACCACCGGCCCGAGCGCCAGCAGCTGTGGAGGCCCGCATTGCAAAAAGAGAAGGCCGCGGCGCCCCGCGACAAAGCTGCCTCGCAGCCCGATGCGATCTATCCGCCCTGGCTGCTGCCCGAGCCCTTGCGGCTCGAGATGGACGGCGAGCGCCCGTGCTACTGCGGGCCGCTGCGCAAGCTGGTCGGGCCGCAGCGCGTCGAGGCCGGCTGGTGGGGCGGCGAGGAAGACGGCGGCCAGCCCGCGATGCGCGACTACTACGTGGCCGAAAGCCCCGAGGCCGGCCTGGTGTGGATCTTTCGCGAGCGGCCCGCCACGCGCTTTTCGTCGGGTGAGGTGCGCTGGTACCTGCAAGGTTTTTATGCCTGAGCTGAGCGGCAAGGAGGAGCGCAAGCGCCTGCCCGCCAAGGTGCATGTGCTGCCGCAGCGGTTGCGGCCGGCGCCGGGCTTGCCCGGCTATGCCGAGCTGCACTGCCTCACGAACTTCAGCTTCCAGCGCGGCGCCTCGACGCCCGAAGAGGTGGTCGAGCGCGCCTACCACCTCGGCTACGCGGCGCTGGCGATCACCGACGAGTGCTCCGTGGCCGGCATCGTGCGCGCGCATGTTGCGTTGCGCGACCTGCCGGCGAAGCTGGACGCGCACGAAAGCGAGCACCCGGACGAACCGCCGATTCCGCGCAACCCCGCCTTTCGCCTGCTGTTCGGCAGCGAGTTCCGCTTCGAGCGCTTCAAGCTCGTGGTGATCGCGAACGACACCGAGGGCTGGGGCAACCTCTGCGAGTTCATCACCGCCGCGCGCAACACCGAACTGCCCAAGGGCGAGTACCGCGTCGACTGGGACACGAGCGACGTCGCCTCGCTGCAGCGCTGCCAGGTGCTTTTCGTGCCGCACCGCCCGCCGGGCGGCATGCCCGATGCGGCCACCGTGCAGGAAGACCTGGCCGCGGCCAGGGCGCTGTACGGCGACAACCTCTGGCTGGCCGTGGAGCTGTTCAACGAGCGCGACGACGACCTCTGGTTTGTCACGCTGATGCAGGCGGGCGAGCAGGCCGGTGTGCCGCTGGTCGCGGCCGGCGACGTGCACATGCACGCGCGCGGCCGCAAGCCGCTGCACGACGTGCTCACGGCGGTGCGCGAAGGCCGCACGGTGGCCGACTGCGGTTTCGCGCTGCAGTCGAACGCCGAACGGCATCTGCGCCAGCGGGTTCGCTTGGCCGAGCTTTATCTGCCCGCGATGCTGGCGAACACGCTGGAGGTGGCGCAGCGGTGCCGCTTCGATCCCGAGGTGATCCGCGAGACCTACAAATACCCGCTGGAGACCGTGGGCAGCAGCGAGACGGCGGCGCAGACACTGGTGCGCAAGACGTGGGACGGCGCGCGGGTGCGCTACCCCGACGGCATTCCCGAGAAGGTGCGTGCGCAGGTGCAGAAAGAGCTCGACCTGATCACCGAGCTCGAATACGAGATGTTCTTCCTCACGGTGGAAGACATCGTGCGCTTCGCACGCTCTCAAGACATCCTCTGCCAGGGCCGTGGCTCGTCGGCCAATTCGGCGGTCTGCTACTGCCTCGGCATCACCGCGATCAATCCCGACAAAGGCCACCTGCTGTTCGAGCGCTTCCTGAGCCGCTATCGCAAGGAGCCGCCCGACATTGACGTCGACTTCGAGCACCAGCGGCGCGAAGACGTCATCCAGTACATCTACAAAAAGTACGGCCGCGAGCGCGCCGCCATCGCCGCCGTCGTCATCTGCTACCGCTCGCGCAGCGCCTTGCGCGACGTCGGCAAAGCCATCGGCATCGACGAGCGACTGGTCAACGAGTTCGCCAAGGACCACTACTGGTTCGACGACACCGCGCTCGGCGAACAGCTCGACAAGGCCGCCGCGCGCGTCGGCGTGAAGGAAGACCGGCTCAAGCTCGTGCAATGGATCGAGATGACGCAGCGGCTCAAGGGTTTTCCGCGCCATTTGAGCCAGCACGTCGGCGGCTTCGTGCTCACGCACACCAAGCTCACGCGGCTGGTGCCGGTCGAGAAGGCGTCGATGAAAGACCGCTCCGTCATCCAGTGGGAAAAGGACGACCTCGAAGCCATGGGCATGCTCAAGGTCGACGTGCTCGCGCTCGGCATGCTGAGCGCGATTCGCCGCGGACTCGACCACATGAACCGCTGGCGAGGCTCGATGGTGGAGATGCACCACATCCCCAACGACGACCAGAAGGTGTTCGACATGATCTGCGACGCCGACACCATCGGCGTGTTCCAGATCGAGAGCCGCGCGCAGATGTCGATGCTGCCGCGCCTGAAGCCGCGCACTTATGAAGACCTGGTGATCGAGGTCGCGATCGTGCGGCCCGGGCCCATTCAGGGCGGCATGGTGCATCCGTACCTGAAGCAGCGCGAGCGGGTGGCCAAGGGCTTGGCGATCACCTATGAAAAGGAAGCACTCCGTCCGGCCCTGGAGCGGACCTTGGGCATCCCGATCTTCCAGGAGCAGGTGATGCAGATCGCGATGATCGCGGCCGGATTCACTGCGGATGAGGCGGACCAGCTGCGCCGCGCCATGGCCGCGTGGAAGCGCAAGGGCGGCCTGGGCAAGTTCCACGACAAGCTCGTGAAAGGCATGACCGCCAACGACTACAAGGAATCTTTCGCCGAAGCCATCTTCAAGCAGATCCTCGGCTTCGGCGACTACGGCTTTCCCGAAAGCCATGCCGCGAGCTTCGCGCTGCTGGTCACCGTGAGCAGCTGGCTCAAGAACTACGAGCCCGCCTGCTTCCTCGCGGCCTTGCTCGACTCGCAGCCGATGGGCTTCTACAGCCCCTCGCAGCTGGTGCAGGACGCGCGTCGCCATGGCGTCGAGGTGCGGCCGGTCGACGTCACGTGCAGCGAGATCGACACGACGCTCGAAGCCCGCGCGCCCGATGCACCGCGCATGCCCTCAGGCACCGACACACGCTATGCCGAGCGCCTCGGTAACGACAACCAGCCCGCAGTTCGACTGGGCCTGAACCGGGTCTTGGGCCTCAGTGACGCCGGCGCCGAGCGCCTGCTGAAAGCCCGCGCGCAAGCGCCTTTCACCAGCACCGAAGACCTGGCCTTGCGCGCCGAACTCGACGGCAAGGACATGGCGGCGCTCGCTGCGGGCGATGCGCTGATGTCGCTCTCGGGCCATCGCCGCCAGCAGGTGTGGGACGCCACGGCGCAGCATCGCTCGTCGGCCCTGCTCAAGGGCGTGCCGATCCACGAACAGGCCTTGCTGCTGCCCGCCGCGCCCGAGGGCGAAGAGATCGTCGGCGACTACGCGGCGCTCGGCCTCACGCTGCGCCGCCATCCGCTCGCGCTGCTGCGCCCGCGCCTGGCGCGCATGAATCTCATGAGCGCGGTGGAGCTGCGCGCCGCGCGCAGCGGGCAGACCGTGCGCGCCTGCGGCATCGTCAAGGGCCGGCAGCGGCCCGGCACCGCCAACGGCACCATCTTCGTCACGCTGGAAGACGAGACCGGCAACGTCAACGTGATCGTCTGGAACCACGTCATCGAGGCCTGGCGCGAGCCGCTGCTCAAGTCGCACCTGCTCGCGGTGCAGGGCACCTGGCAGCGCGACGACGACAGCGGCGGCAAGGTGCAGCACCTGATCGCCACCGGCTTCAAGGATCTCACGCCGCTCCTGGGCCGGCTGGCGCAGAGCAACACCAGCCGCGACTTCCACTGATGCATTGCGAATGCAACCGATCGTTCCATGCCTCGCGCCGGCCCTTACTTTTCGCTAACCTGTTCCTCCCATGTCCGCACTCGCCGCATTCGCTCCTGCCGATGACGTGGTCGCCACGCCGATCGGCCCGCCGCCGCCCGCGCCCGATGTGCCGGTGCCCATGCCGCCACCACCGCCGCCCGGGCTGCCGCCCGAGGGCGATCCGCCGCCGGCGCTGCCGCCCGTGACGGACCCCGGTTTTCCGCCGCCGGTGACAGACCCGCCGCCCCTGCAGACGGCCGTGCCTTTCGGGAAGCCGCACGCACGGCGCCTGCGCGAGATCTACCGTTCGGCCGGCTGGCCCTGCTGCGACACCATCGAGGTCGAGCTGCTCGCGGGCGGCTTTCTGGAACGTGTGCGCAGCGACCTCGGCCACGAGACGCTGCGCGTGACCGACGCCGGCATTGCGCGCATCGCCACCACGCTCACCGTCAACCGCGCGGCGCTGTCGCCGCACGAGGCGCTGGTGGAGCGCGTGGCGCGCGAGATGACGCGCGGCGGCCGCATCGCATGGCGCGGCCTCGGCCTGCGCGCGCGCTTGCCGCCGCTCGAAGAGGGCGGCAAGCCGCGCTGGTGCATGGCGCGGCCCGATGTGTTTTCGATCCGCAATACCAGCGTCGAGGCCTATGCGCACCCGATCGTCCACGAGGTGAAGGTCAGCCGCGCCGACCTGCTGGGCGACCTGCGCAAGCCTGACAAGCGCGCGGCTTACCTCGATCTGGGCGGCGAGTGCTGGTACGTGCTGGGCAACGACGCCAAGGGCCGCTGCATCGCGTCACCCGACGAAATTCCGGCCGGGTGCGGCGTGATGGTGCTCGAGGGCGAACGCCTCGTGGTGGCGCGCGCCGCGGTGCACCGCGCCTTCGAGCGCATTCCTTTTTCGGTGTGGCTGGCGCTGGCCAAGGCGCAGCCCGTGGCGGGCTTCGAGGACGACGCGCAGGACCTGCTGATCTGACCCTGCCGGCGCTCGTCAGGTGATCGCGTCGTAGTCCCGGTGCGCGACGGCGACCACGTTGCCCGGCTCGAACTGGCTCGCCATCTGACGCAGACCTTCTTCGCGGTCGTCGCGGCTGGCCTGCGCGTCGAACATCTGGTCGCAGAACTTCAGCAGGTCGCGCACGATGCGCTCGTGGCGGTAGTAGGCGAGGGCGAGCGCATCGACCGCCTCTTTCGTTCCGTAGCCCCGGAAGAACAGCGCTTCTTCGCGTGGCTGATTCCACACGCCCCCGACACCGCCGCCGATGAACATCAGGTCGCGTTCCTTCGGCGCGAGGATCAGCGTGTCCCAGTCGACGATGCACAGGCGGTCGCCGTCGCCCAGCAGCACGTTGCCCGCATGCAGGTCCGAATGGCACAGCACCTGCGGCAGCGACTTCTCGAGCAGGATCGAGGCGAGCTGTTCGCTGCGGTAGATGAGCGAATCGATCTCCTCGTCGTGCGCGTCCCAGAAGGCGAGGAATTGCTTCACGAGGTCGTCGCCAGCCACCCCGTTGATGAAGCGCCGCTGGTAGCCGCGCACGCCTTCGCGCCAATGGTGCGAATAGCTTTCGCGCGGCAGGTTGGCGCGCAGTGACTCGGGCAACTCGGCGTGGTGGATGGCGTTCAGCGCCGTGCCGAGTGCAGTCCATTGCCGGTCGGTCGGCGCGCGTGTGAAGCCGTCGGCGCCGTCGAAGAAGGGATAGAGGGCCCAGTCGAACCCATGGTCTTGCACGCTGAGCCGTCGCGTGCGCGTGCGCGTGCGCGTGGGCATCGGCGCCATCACGGCGTCGATGCCTTGCGTGTGGTGCAAGACGGCCGGCACATCGACCACGGCCGCCGTGAAGCCGCCACGACGCAGCTTCAGAAAGTACGCGCGGCCGTCCGGCGCATCGATGCGGAACGCCGCCGAATCGACATCGGCGCCCAGCGGCAGAAATTCGGCGCGGGCGGCTTCAAGGCCCCAGTGGCTGGCGAGGCAGGCGGCGATGGCATCGTTCGGCAAGGCGGGCGGCGTCAGCATGCGGGGTAGGCGTCCAGGAGTTCGTGGCGAAAGGGAGGCGTGCGGTGCGAGCGGACCAACCGGAATTCGCGCGCCGTCCAGTGGATCGGTGGCAGCTTCCCAGGACACGCGGCGTGCTCGCTTTTCCGCGCAATTGTGACGTGAGGCGTCCAGCCGCCAGCGTAGGAAATGAAGCCGGCCTGCCGCAGCGCGCCCGTCAGCGAGTCATGGAATTCGCGCAGTCCGTCGTGTGCGGCGGGGCGGACCACCGAGATGTCGTTGGGCCAGGTGCCGGAGCTGTCGAGCCTGAGCTCAAGCAGTGGCATCGGCACGCGGGCCAGCGTGTCGCGCAGGCGTTGCTCGGCCTCGCCCTGGTGATCGGCGAGGCAGCACAGCGTGAGATGCAGGCGCTCCGCGGCCGACAGGGTGCTGCCGCGCGGCCACCACCAGTCTTTGCGATGCGCGACGATTTCTGCGCGCACTTTCGCCGTGGGAAAGAGGCCGATGAGGAGTTGCCGAGGCGCGGCCATGGCTTCCTCACCTTCAGGCCTCGGGCGGCCACCAGTGCGCGGCCGTGGTCTGGAGCACGCGCGCGGCCTGGGCGCGAATGTCTAGGCCATCGGCCGCGCCCTTGTCGCGCGTGACCTTGAAGGGCCAGGTCGACAGCCGGCCTGTCTTGCCGGTCGTGTGTGAACGCGACTGCAACGGGTGCTGCCGCGAGGAGAAAAAAAGCACCTGCGCGGAGGGCGCAGGCGGGTTGGCGGTGGTCATGGCGTCGCCTCGAATGTTGTTCTTGGAGACGCGCCATTCTAGAGAAAAGACTGTATTTATGTACAGTATATTTGCAGTCTATCGAAGATCGTTGCCCAGCAAGGCGTCGAGGTCGATGGCTGCGGCCATCGCTTTGTAGCCGGCATCGCCGGGATGCAGGTGGTCGCCCGAATCCATGGCGGCTTTCAGGCGGGTCGGCCGCGCCGGGTCGCGCAGCAGCGCGTCGACATCGACCACCGCATCGAAGGCGCCGCCTTCGCGAATCCAGCGGTTCACGGCTTGGCGCACGGTGTCTTTTTCGGGCGAGTGGTGGCCGGCCAGCGGCGTGCCTTCGAGTGCGCGCTCGTTGGGCGGAATCGTCGCGCCCACGATGCGCACGTTGTGGGCATGGGCCATCTCGATCAGCTGGCGAAAGCCCTGGATCATTGCTTCGGCGCGCACCGCGGGTTCCTGCGGCGCAAAGGGGCCGCCGGGCCAGCCGATGTCGTTGGTGCCGAGCAGCACGACCATCGCGCGCACGCCGGGCTGCGCGAACACGTCGCGGCCCGCGCGCTCGAGTGCCGCGCGGCCCATGCCGTCCTTCAGCAGCCGGCCGCCCGAGATGCCGGCGTTGAGCACGCCCACGCCGCGCGGTGCGAGCCGTTCGGCCAGCGCGTCGGGCCAGCGGGTGTGGGCGCCGGGCGTCGAGCCGTTGCCGTCGGTGACCGAGTCGCCCAGCGCGACGACGGTGACGGGCGCCTGGGGCGTCTCGACGATCAGGCCGCTCACGTAGACGCGGGTGCTCCACGGCGTGGCTGCGGCGGGCAGTCGCGCAGCGGCGCTCAGGTCGCCGTCGGCGATGTACAGCGTCTGCCGTGCGTCGAAGTGAAAGCCCGCGGGCTGGCTGGGCGCGGGCAGGTAGAGCGACACGGCTACTTCGCTCAGCGCGGGCAGCGCCAGGTCGACCGGGTCGCTCACGAGGCGTGCGCCGGGTGGCACGGTCACGTCGGTTCGGCCACCGAAGCGCAGCACGCGGTCGGTGCCTTCGACGATGGCCGAGCCGCTCGCATGGCGGGCTACATGGGCAGTGCCGATGTGCAGCGGCGCGGTGCCGCCTTCGTTGCTGATCACCACGCGCAGCCGCGTGCCGCCGATGCTCAGGCGCGCCACCTGGCGCAGCGTCTGCCGCTCGAAGCGGGCGGGAATGCCGAGGGGCAGCACGAAGCCTTGGTCCCACAGCGGCTGGGTGGCGGCCATCCAGCTGGGGCTCCAGTGCGTGGGCGCTGCCGTGGAGGCGGTGGCGGCAGCCGCGAAGGAGAGTGCGAGTGCGCCCTGGCGCAGGAGGGAGGTGAGTCGCGAAGTGGTCATGTGAAATGTCCTCAGGTGAAAGAAAGAAGCGTCGATGGACGAACTTTCTTTCATTCGAATCGCGAGGGGTAGAAGGCAGAATGGCATGCATCGCATTCCCAATTCGAATGACAACCCCATGGACACCCTTCGCGCACTCTCCGCCTTCGTGCACAGCGTCGAGCTCGGCAGCCTTTCGGGTGCGGCCCGCGCGCTCGACACCACGCAGCCCACCGTGAGCAAGCTGGTCGCGGGGCTGGAGCGATCGCTCGGCGTGCGGCTGCTGCGGCGCGCGGCCACCGGCCTGAGCCTCACGGAGGAGGGCCAGCGTTTTCATGAACGCGCGCGCCGCATGCTCGAGGACTACGGCGACGCTGTGGCCGATGCGCGCGCCCAGGTGCAGCAGCCGCGCGGCCTGCTGCGCCTGAGCGCGCCGGTCACGCTGGGGCAGCGGCACCTCAATGCGATGGCGGTCGAGTTCTTGCGGCTGTACCCCGACATCGAACTCGAGCTGGTGCTCGACGATCGCTTCGTCGATCCGCGCGAGGAGCGCATCGACGTCTCGCTGCGCGTGGGCGGTGCGCTGCCGCCCGACCTTGTCGCGCGCCACCTCGGCAGCTGGCCGCGCGTGCTCGTCGCGTCGCCTGAGTACGTGGCCGCACGCGGCAAGCCGCGCACGCCGAACGACCTGCTCGTGCATGACTACCTGCGCTACGCGGCGGGTGACGACGGCGTGCTGCTCACGGGCCCCGACGGCGCGGTGGCCGTGCCGGTGCGCAGCCGCTACCGCGTCAACAACGCGGTGGCGCTGCTCGACAGCGTGCTGGCGGGCGCGGGCGTGTCGCTGCAACCCACGTGGATGGTCGCGGACCTGCTTGCGGAAGGGAAATTGGTGCGCGTGCTCGCACGGCACACGGGGCCTGCGCAGGAACTGCATCTGCTCTACGCGCCGCGCCGTCAGTTGCCGCTGCGGGTGCAGGTGCTGGTCGACTTTCTGGCGCAGCGCGTGGCGGCGCTGCCGGGTGCGGCGAAAGCGCCGCGGCGTTCGGCTTAAGCCGCCTTGCGGGCCGCGCTCTTCGCGCGCTTGGCCGCATCAGGTTTGTGCGCGGTCTTGCGTGACGAGGCCGTCGTCTTCGCCGCCCGTTTCTTCGCTGCAGGCGGCGTGCGCTTGCCGCTGCGCAGGCTGCGCGCGAGCAGCTCGGTGAGGTCGATCACCTCGGCGCCGCCCTTCGGTGCTTCTTCTTCCGGCTGCACCACCGTCTCCGTGTCGCCCGCCTTGACCTTCTTCTCGACGATCTTCATCACGGCGTGCTTGAACTCGTCCTTGAACTCGTCGGGGTTCCACGGGCCCGACATGTCGCCGACCAGCTGCTCGGCCATCTTCATCTCGGCGGCCGACAGCTTCGCGGCCTTGATGCCGGCGGCCGGCAGGTCGAGCCCGTCGGCGTCCTTGATCTCGTCGCCCCAGCGCAGCAGGTTGAGCACCAGCACCTTGCCGAACGGAATCAGCAGCGCCAAGTGCTGCTTGGTGGCAATCACCACCTTGGCCAGTCCGACCTTGCCGGTCTTCACCAGCACCTCGCGCAGCAGCGCGTAGACCTTCTGGCCCTTGTTGATCGGCGCGAGGTAGTAGGGCCGCTCCAGGTACACGAAAGGGATTTCGCCGACATCGAGAAAGCGCTGGATCTCGATGGTCTGCGTGGTGCGCGGGTAGACGGCTTCGATTTCCTTGGGCGAGATCACGACGTACTTGCCGTCCTCGTACTCGAAGCCCTTCACGATCTGTTCGCGCGCAATCTCCTTGCCCGTGCGCTTGTTGATGCGCTTGTAGCCCACCGGGTCCATGCTGCGCTTGTCGAGCCAGTCGAAGTCGATGCCCTGTTCGGTGCTCGCGGTGTGCAGGCCCACGGGGATGTGGACCAGCCCGAAGGTGATGGCGCCTTTCCAGAGGGTTCTCGTGGCCATGGTGAGTCTCCTTGGTTATTTCTTGAAGCCGAGCCGCTTCATCGCCTCGCCCAGCGGCTGGCGCGTGGTCCAGTAGTCGGCCCACGGGTCTTCGGACTGGAACGACAGGTGCTCGCGCGCGGTGGCAATGGTCCAGTGCGCGCCGCTTTTGAGGCTGCCGAGGTCGTCCCAGCTCACGGGCATCGACACGCCCATGCCGGGCCGCGCGCGCGCCGAATAGGCGGCCACCGTGGTCGCGCCCACGCCATTGCGCAGGTAGTCGGCAAAGAGCTTGCCGACGCGGTTCGACGGCCCGCTCTTGGCCACGAACTTCGAAGGGATCACGTGTGCCATGTGCTGCACGATGGCGCGCGAGAAGGCCTTCACCGTGTCGTTGTCGTAGTGCATGCGCAGCGGCACGACCACGTGCAGGCCCTTGCCGCCGCTGGTCTTGAGCCATGACGCCAGCCCCAGTTCGGTGAGCAGCGTGCGCATCAGCAAGGCGGCTTCCTGCACATGCGCCCACGGCGTGCCTTCGCCGGGGTCGAGGTCGAAGATCATGCGGTTGGGCCGGTCGAAGTGCGTCGAGGTCGCGTTCGATGTGTGGAACTCGATCACGTTGAACTGCGCCGCGTTCAGCAAGGCTTCGCGCGTGCCGACCTCGAGCATCGACGGATGGCCGGGCCACAGGGCCGGGTCGAGTTGCTTCACGCCGGCGATGTTGACTTTTTCGGCGTGCTTCTGGAAGAAGATCTCGCCGCCCACGCCTTGAGGCCCGCGCACCAGCGCGCAAGGGCGGCCCTTCAGGTGCGGCAGCATGGGCTCGGCCACCGATTCGTAGTAGCGCACCAGGTCGAGCTTGGTGCGGCCCGACGCCGCATCGATCACGCGGTCGCCATGGCTCACAGTCACGCCGCCGACCGTGGACGCGGCCTTCTTCGAGGATGTCTTCATGGTCTTCGTTTTCTTCGAGGCAGGTGCGATGTCGCGAGGTTCTTCATGCACGATCTCCGAGGCCGGCTTGTCGTCGCGCATCGCCACGAACGACGCGTGGCGGATCTGCCCGTCTGGCGTCCATGCGGCAAAACGCACCTCGGCCACGAGCGTCGGCTTCACCCAGTGCCGCGTGCCGCCCGGCCGGCGGCGGCCGGGCTTGGCCTCACCGCCGGTGAACGGCGCGCGCTCGGTGTCCAACGCGGCGAGCTGGCGGCGGATGTCGCGCGCCTCATGGTCGTTCCAGCCGGTGCCGACACCGCCGACCGACACCAGCTCGCCGTTCTTCGCGTGCACGCCCAGCATCAGGCTGCCGATGCGCGTGGGGCTGTCGCTGCGCAGCGTGTAGCCGCACACCACGAACTCCTGGCGTCGCGTGCACTTGAGCTTGAGCCAGGTGTCGCTGCGGCGCGAGACATACGGCGCATCGGCGCGCTTGGCGATCACGCCTTCGAGGTTCATGCGGCAGGCCGATTGCAAGATCGAGTCGATGTCGGCCTCGAAGTCGTTGCTGAAGCGCAGGCGGCGCGTGGCGCGCGCGTCCATCAGCTGCTTGAGCAGGCGGCGGCGCTCGGCAAGCGGTGCGTGGCGCAGGTCGAAGCCTTCGAAGAAGGGCACGTCGAACAGGAACATCACGATGGGGTCGGCGCGTTCGCGGTCGAGTGCGTTCTGCAGCGCGTTGAAGTCGGGCGTGCCTTGCTTGTCGAGCACGACGATCTCGCCGTCGAGCCAGGCGTTGTCGATGCCCAGATGCTTCAGCTCGGCCACCAGCGGCGACAGCTTGGCGCTCCAGTCGTGGCCGCCGCGCGTGAGCAGGCGCGCCTTGCCCTTTTCGATGCGCGCCATGACGCGGTAGCCGTCGAACTTGATCTCGAAGCGCCAGTCGCCGGGTGCGCCTTCGGGCACGCCCGTGGCCAGGGTCGCGAGCTGCGGCGAGAGCTTGGCGGGCAGGCGCGCCTTCACCGCGCCGGTTGCGGGCACGGCGGGCGCAGCCTTGGCCTTGGTCTTCTTGCTCGCTGCGCGCCGGGGCGTGGGCGCACCGCCCACGCTGTCGGGCAGCGCAGAGACCACGTCGTACTCCGCATGCGAGCGCGCGAAGTCGTCGCGCTTCTTGAACAGCAGCCACGGCTCCTGCCGCTCGCCGCGTTTGGCGATCTTGATGAGTTCCCACAGCCCTTCGAGCTTCTCGCCGTGCAGCCGGAACGCGAGCTTGCCCGCGGCCAGGCCCTTGCGCGGATCGCCCACGGGCTCCCAGGTGCCGCGGTCCCACACGATGACTTCGCCCGCGCCGTAGTGGCCTTCAGGAATGGTGCCTTCGAAGCCGGCATACGACAGCGGATGGTCTTCCACATGCACGGCCATGCGCTTTTGCGCCGGGTCGAGGCTCGGGCCCTTCGGCACGGCCCATGACACCAGCACGCCGTCGAGTTCGAGCCGGAAGTCGTAGTGCAGCCGCCGCGCCGCGTGCTTCTGGATCACGAAGGAGGGCGCGTGCGGGCGAGGCTTGCCGCCCTCGGCGGGCTCGGTGGTGGCGGTGAAGTCGCGTTTGGCCTGGTAGGTCGCCAGGGGCGTGAGCGTGGACGTGTCGGAACGGGCCATGCCCTCAGGTGTGCCCGCTTTCGCGCCGCGCTGCATCCGCCAAGTGCCCGGTCTTCGTGTGGGCCAACGCCGCACGCGCGGGCGCGGGCCCGGCGGGTGCCAGACGGGTCCCACGCGCAGGCGCTGTGCCCTCCGACCGGCGCGCCGCGCGATCCGCAGAACATGGAGGCACTGCCGCCTTCACTCCGAACTCACCCCGAAGGAAGCAGCCATGTGAGCCCGTGTGCATCGCACCAAGGAGACCCCATGACTTCGAAGCAGACCCCCGACCCGAAGCCGGCGAGCCCGGACAAGAACCCGCCGGAGAAGTTTCCGTTTCCCACGTCCGAGAACCACGGCAATCCATCCGCCGAGACCGCCAAACCCACGGAGCAGCCGTCCAGCGAAGAAGCGCTCGACAGTGGCGTGGAAGAGTCGTTCCCGGCGAGCGACCCGGTGTCGGTCACCGTCACGAAGGTCAAGCTGCCTTCGGGTGACGCCGACAAGGACAAGGCGGACCAGAAGGGCGACGCCTGAGGCCCCGATGGACCTGCGCCTGAACACCGTCATGGCCCGGATGTCCGCCATGCGATCGACCCCGCGCCGCGTCGTCACCTGGGACGTGCGCCCGCAGGGCTACTGCAGCGAACACGAGCACGCCACGCGCGCCAACTTTGCGCAGCGCCTGGCGGCGCTCCAGAGCTGGGAATTCGCGGGCGCATACGACGCCGCCCAGCCGCACTCGGCGCCGCTCTACTTCGTGCCGAGCGACACGCTCACCGATCCGCATCAGGCGCGTGCCATGGGCATCGCCGGCGTGGACGACCTGTTCGGCGGCGTGGTGCCGCATGCCTTCGTCGCCACCAAGGCGATCACCCATCCGCTGATCGGCCCTGACGCCGTTCGGCCCCTGGGCTGGTCGGCGCGGCTCGCGGTGGAGATTGCCGACGCGGCCTTGCCCGGCTTCACCTGCTTCAGCCTCGACGAGGCGCGTGTCGCGGGGACTGCGCTGCTCGACATCGGCCGCATGCGTCTGAAGCCCGTCACCGCCACCGGCGGGCGAGGGCAGCAAGTGGTCGACAGCGTCGACGCACTCGAGCGCGGCCTCGACGCCATGGACGGCAGCGAGTTCGCCACCCACGGCCTCGTGCTGGAGACCAACCTCGAACAGCCTCACACCTACAGCGTCGGGCAGTTGATCGTGGCGCAGCGCATCGTCAGCTACTGCGGCGAACAGCGCCTCACGCGCAACAATGCCGGCGAAGAGGTCTACGGCGGCTCCGACCTGCAGCTGGTGCGCGGCGACTTCGACGCGCTGCTGGCCGTGGTCGATCCGCCGCCGCCGCTGCGCCGTGCGATCGAGCAGGCGCGCCGCTACCACCGCGCGGTGATCGACTGCTACCCGGACTTCTTCGCCTCGCGCGTGAACTACGACGTGGCGCAAGGGCTCGACGGCCGCGGCGACTGGCGCTCGGGCGTGCTGGAGCAGTCGTGGCGCGTCGGCGGCGCCACGGGCGCGGAAATCGCGGCGCTCGAAGCCTTCCACCAGGACCCGGCGTGCCAGCGCGTGCACGCGTCCTGCTTCGAGGTGT
The DNA here is from genome assembly GCF_002849325.1 of Variovorax sp. RO1. Taxonomy (NCBI): domain Bacteria; kingdom Pseudomonadati; phylum Pseudomonadota; class Betaproteobacteria; order Burkholderiales; family Comamonadaceae; genus Variovorax; species Variovorax sp. RO1. The sequence continues at coordinate 22,261 of NZ_PKMT01000009.1, read as the reverse complement.
ACGGCGCGGCCTCCGTGCCGGCGAACGCCATCATCACTTACCAGGGCAACGACCCCGAGACCGGGCCGCTGTGCAAATACACCGTGCTGAACACGGCAACCACCACGCATGCCGACACGCCATAGCTCCATCGACATTCCCGTCAACGGCCATCACATCGAAGGCACGCTGTTCGCCGCTTCCACCATGGTGCCGGGCGTTCTGCTGGTGCACGGCTGGGACGGCAGCCAGGAGCAGTACCTCAAGCGCGCGCACGAGATCGCCGCGCTCGGCTGCGTCTGCCTGACCTTCGACCTGCGCGGCCATGCGCGCCACGAAGGGCTGCGCCAGCAGGTGACGCGCGAAGACAACCTGCGCGACGTGCTCGCCGCCTACGACGCGCTGGTGGGCCACCCGACCGTCGACCCCGCGGCCGTTGCCATCGTCGGCAGCAGCTACGGCGGCTACCTGGCCGCGCTCGTCAGTGCGATGCGGCCTGTGCGCTGGCTCGCATTGCGCGCGCCCGCGCTGTACCGCGACGGCGAGTGGGACACGCCCAAGGGCCTGCTGAGCCGCTCCGACCTCGTGGCCTACCGCCGCACGCTGGTCGGGCCCGAAGACAACCGCGCGCTCAAGGCCTGCGCGGCCTTCACCGGCGACGTGCTCATCGTCGAATCGGAAGACGACCAGACCGTGCCGCACCCCGTGATCGAAAACTACCTCGCCGCCTTCAAGCGCGTGCGCTCGGCGACGTACCGCAAGCTCACCGGCGCCGACCACGCGCTGTCGCGCCTGGAATCGCGCCAGGCCTACGGCGCGCTGCTCGTGTCGTGGATCACCGAAATGACGCTCGGCGCCAAGGCGACGTCGACGCTCACCAAGCCGGTGTCGAGCAGCACGGCCTGATGAGGTGCACAGGTGCTGTAGGCGGCCTCCTTCCCGAACATGCGCGCAAGTCCATCACCACGCGTCGCGGCGCGCGCGTCGAATTCCTTGCGCTACGTGAAGGAGACAAAGGTGATGGACTTCGAAGGCATCTACTGCTTCGATTCGGCCACGGTGCGATTCGCCGTGTACCCCGACGGTCCCGACGGTGCGCGCATCCTGGCGCAGATTTCGGAAGACGTGCTGCACGACGCGCTCGGCGCGCAGGAAATCGGTGAGCACACCGTGCATGCCTGCAAACGGCATTTCGACGTGATCGCGGCGGCGGCCGTGGCGCGGTTCCGCGCCGATCCGCGCGGGCCCATCGTGCTGGCCTGCGGCGACTTTCCACGGATGAACGGATGGCGATAAAGGCCGACTGCGATGCGAAAGTGCACAGGACGTGCCGCGTGTTGTCGCGAGAAAGTTCTCGCGTGCTGGCAGGTGTGATATTGGTTACAAACGCAACGCGTTTGGGTCGCATTTTTGGGGCCGCAACGCCCTAGACTGCGGCTCGTTTTGTGAGGAGCTTTGCCATGCCCATGGACTTTCTGGAGCGCATCGAAGACGCATCGTTCCCGATGGCGGTCCGCGACGAAGGCGACATCCACTGCGCGACCATGCTGGTCGCCGCCCATCTCATCGAAGCCGTGCTGCCTCCGGCCGCCAGCGGCACGGGCCGGCGCGTCGCCGTGGTCCTGGTCATCACGCCGCAAGGGCGCGCGGCGCTGCGGTTGCGAAGGGATGAGCTGCAGACCTGAGCGTGGGCGGGGGGCGAGTGAACTGACGTTAGAATCCGCGCCTGCTGCGGGTGTAGCTCAATGGCAGAGCTGTTGCTTCCCAAGCAACTGACGAGGGTTCGATTCCCTTCACCCGCTCCAGTTAACGTTCCAAGGCATTCCTAGGGAATCCAAAAATCTCTTAGAAATCAAGGGGTTACGGATAAACGAAGTCCAAGGGAAGCCTGCGCGATCCAACTGAAGCCAATGCCTTCACGGGGCACAGCACGGGGAACATCGGTATATTTGGGCCAGGCCCAAAACCTTGTTCCCCTATGCTCACAGAACTCGCCTGCAAAAACGCCTCATGCCCCTCTGATAAGAAGCGCGCGCGCTTCAGTGACGGCGGCAATCTCTACCTGGAAGTCGCATCCAACGATTCCAAGCGCTGGTTCTGGAAGTACACGGTTGGCGGCAAGGAGAAGCGTCTCGCGATTGGCAGTTACCCCGCGGTCAAGCTCAAAGAAGCTCGAGCGGCTCGTGATGAAGCGCGCAAAGTGCTGCAAACCGGCGCTGACCCCACCCAGCGCCGCCGGCTAGACAAGGCAAAGGTTCGCGCGACCGCGGTGACAACCTACGAGAAGGTTGCCCGTGAATTTCACGCGCTCAAGCAGCGAGAGTGGAGTGACGCGCACAGCACCAAGTGGTTGCGCCTGCAAGAGAGCAATCTTTTTCCCTGGATTGGTGGATTGCCTTTGGGCGAGATCACCGCAAACGTTTTGTTGGAGCCGCTGCGCCGAGTCGAGGGGAAGGGGCTGAATGAGACGGCGGTTTCCCTGCGCCAGTACGCGGGGCAAGTCTTTCGTTATGGCATCGCTACGGGGCGCTGTGAAGACGACCCGGCCACCAAGCTGCGGGGGGCGCTAGGGGCTGTGATCGTGAAAAACATGGCTGCCGTGCTTGACCCCCGGAAGGCGGGTGACCTGATGCGCGCGATCGACGACTATCGCGGATTGCCCGCAACAAGAGAGGCGTTGCTCTTGTCTGCTTTGCTTTTTCAGCGGCCTGGCAACATCCGCGCGATGGAATGGAGTTGGGTTGACTTCGATGGCAGCCAAGTCGTCATACCGGCAGCTTCGATGAAGAGGACGAAACAAGCAAAGCTCAACGGCGAGCCTCATCTCGTTCCTCTTGCCCCTCAAGCGGTTGCTTCGTTGAGGCGCATGAAAGTCCTGACAGGGCGCGGCCGCTATGTTTTCCCCAGCTTGCTTACCGGTGAGAGGCCGATGTCGGACAACACGGTCAACACCGCGCTGCGACGGATGGGGTTCGATAACACAGAGATGACCGCGCATGGTTTTCGCGCGATGGCGAGAACGATCATGGTTGATCAGCTTCGTGTCAATCCTGAGGTGATTGAAGAACAGTTGGCGCACGGGAAAAGTGGGCCTTTGGGAACCGCATACAACCGGACCCAGTTGAAGGAGCAGCGCCGCGAAATGATGGTGCTGTGGGCGAATTACTTGGATCAACTCCGCCTGTCCAAGCCTATGACCAGTTGAGGGCTCGCGTTTGCGAAAACACGGGGCTGATATAGCGCAATGCTTCGCTTTTTCGTAAGGCTTGCCGAGAGGCTGCGTCAGCATGCGCGAGCGGCGCCCGCTGAAAGACGCCTTCAGACTGATTGCCGACGGTCGATGTAGTTGAACAGAGGGGTGCTGCTGGCTAATAGCGGTCAAGCGACCTTGTGCTTGAGGTTAGTTGAGAGCTTCCAGTAGACTATTTACATGGGTCGGCGCTTCGCTATCGTTCTTCTGCTGCTCTCGGTGTTCTGGCAAGCCTTTGCCATTGCCGGGCAGGCGACCGCATTTGCCGATGCAGAGGAAATCGCGCATGCGGCACTCCACTGGCAGGAGGAGTCCCATCACCACCACGACGATGGCTCGGTCGCGCAGGATGATTCTGACGAATCCGTGCAGCATGTGGTGGCCGATGGCTGCCTGAGCACATCGCTGGTCTGGCCGAGCACTTCCTTCTCGTTTGCGCCGCTCGCCTGCGCACGCCCCCGGATCGCGGACGAAACCGCGAGCCCTTCGCCGCACCTCGCCGGCCTCCGACGACCTCCCAGACTGACCGCCTGAAAAACGCCTCCACTCACCCTGCGCTTGCGCGGGTGGGTCGTTTTCATGCGGGCGCCCCCTGCCGACTGATTCCGCACGCCAATCGGCGCGCATGGTCCGCAGGCGTGGTCGCCGCCACGTCCGTCAGGAGTCTTGTGAAATCCGTTCCATGGTTCGTGTCCTGCGCCGTCGCAGGAAGCGTGCTCTTGGGGGCCGGGCCTGCCATCGCGCAGCCTGCCACCCCTCCTTCTTCTTCCGTTGCGCCAGCGGGCGTGACGATCTCCCAGGCCTTCGAGGCCGCATGGCTGCGCGCCGTGCAGGCGCGCGAGTCCGATGCCCAGGGCCGGCGCGCCCGTGCCGAACAGACGGCGGCGGCCAGTCTCTGGGCCGCACCGCCCGCGGTCGAGCTGAACCACCTCAACGACCGCGTGCATTCGAACGCGGGGCGCCGTGAAACCGAAGTCGGCCTGGTGTGGCCCCTGTGGTTGCCCGGCCAGCGCGATGCCCGCGCCGCGGCGGCCGATGCCGAGTCGAAGCTGGCGGACGCCGGCGCCCAGGCGGCGCGGCTGCGCGTGGCCGGCCAGGTTCGCGAGGTGGCCTGGAAGCTGTCGGCAGCCGAAGCCGAAGTGGCCGCGGTGGCGGCGCAGGCGCGTTATCTGAAAGGCATCGCGGATGACGTGCAACGGCGTGTCCAGGCCGGTGACCTCGCAAGGGCCGATGCGCTGGCGGCACGTGCCGAGTTGCTGGAGGCCAGTTCCGTGCAAAGCGATGCGGAGCAACGGCTGCAGGCTGCCCGCGCCCAATGGCGCACGCTGACCGGCTTCGACGCGGTGCCAAAGGTTCAGGTGCCACCAACGGCGAGCGTTTCCACCGCTGCGTTGCCTGCGGAGGAGCACCCGGAACTGCGCCTGGCCGCCCAGTCTGTCGAGCGTGCACGCAAGCGGCTGGATGCAGTCAACCTGTCGCGCCGCGACCCGCCCGAACTCTCCCTGAAGTACCGGGAAGAATCGCCGGGCTTCGGCGAAGCGGCGCAACGCGGCATCGGCATTGGCCTTCGCATCCCGTTCGGCACCGACAGCCGCAACGCTCCGTTGCAGGCGGCAGCCACCGGCGACCTCGACATCGCCGAAGCCACCGAGCAGCGCCTGCGCGAGCGGCACGATGCCGACCTGGCGCTGGCCCGAAGCGCGTTGCAGCGCACGGCGCAGCAACTCGACGCCACACGTGACCGCGCGAGCCTTCTGCGCGAGCGGGCCCGGCTCGTCGATGCGTCGTTCAAGGCCGGCGAAACCTCGCTTCCCGATCTCCTGCGCGCTGCCAATGCGGCAGCACAAGCCGACGCGGCACTCGCGCGCCAGCAGGCGGCACTGGGCCTGGCCCACGCCCAACTCCAACAAGCACTCGGACTTCTTCCATGATCGATTTTTCCAACATCGTGCGGCGCGGGCGACATCGCCTGCTGATGTCTCTTGCCGCGCTCCTGGTGGGCGGCGCCGCCCTCGCATCGCCAGGCGCCCACGGCCCCAACGGCGAACATCTTGACGGCCCTGCGCAAACGACAGCGGGCGCCAGCAGTGCCCCGCGCATGGAGGCCAAGTCGGAAAGCTTCGAGCTGGTGGGCACTCTGCGCGGCGACGAGTTCTCGATGCTGGTCAACCGCTTCGAGACCAATGAGCCCGTGCTGAACGCCAAGGTCGAAGTCGAGACCGGCGCGTTGAAGGCGCCGGCCAAGTTTCACGCGGACATGGGCGACTACGCGGTGGACGACGCGGCCTTCCTCAAGGCCTTGAAGGCACCGGGCACGCATGCGATCGTCGTCACGATCATTGCGGGCGATGAATCCGACCTGCTGGACGGCACGCTGAAAAGCGAAGGCGGTAGTGCCGACGCAGGCACGCATTTGCACGACGACGGACACGGCCACGGGCTCCCGCTGACCGCCTGGCTCGCCATCGCACTGACGGCGACCGGCGCATTGATCTACGCACTGAGCCGCCGGTCGACCCGCAGCGCCGCAGCACGCAATGGAGGTGCCCGATGATTCGCCAACGCACCCACGGCATCGCCGTCGCGATCGTCATCGCGCTGCATCTGGGCTCCGCCTTCGCAGCGCCCGGTGCCCACGGTCCCAACGGCGAACACCTCGATGCGCCGGGCAGCGGCACCACCACGTCGGGCCTGGCCCGGCTGCCGGATGGCAGCGTGCAGGTGCCGATGCTGGCCCAGCGGCGCATGGCTATCCGCACCGTGATCGCCAGCGAGAGCGATGCCCACGCGACGATCGAGCTTTCCGGCCGCGTCGTAATGGACCCCAATGCAGGGGGACGCGTGCAGGCTGTGCACGGCGGCCGCATCGATTCCGGCCCCGCGGGCCTTCCGGTGGCCGGCCAGACTGTGCGCCGGGGCGAAGTCCTGGCGTATGTGCAGCACCACGCCGAGCCCTATGCACTCGCCAACCAGCAATCGCAACTGGCCGAACTGCGCAGCAGCCGCGCGCTGGCCGCACAGCGAGTCCAGCGTCTCGAGTCGCTCGAAGGCACCGTGCCGCGCAAGGACATCGACGCTGCCAAGTCAGAGCTTCAAAGCCTCACGGCGCGGGAAAAAAGCATCGGCGCCAGCATCGGCTCGCGCGAAACGCTGACCGCCCCCGTCTCCGGCGTCATCGCCCGGGCCGATGCGGTCGCCGGACAGATCGTCGAAGCGCGGGATGTGCTGTTCGAAGTGATCGACCCTGCCCGCGTGCTCGTGGAAGCGACCACCGCCGACCCGGCGTTGCCAGCGCGCGTGGGCGATGCGTCGTTGCAGGGCGTGCCCGGCGTCAAGCTGAAGCTGCTCGGCGCCGCGCGCTCCTTGCGCGACGGCGTGCTGCCCCTCACCTTCCGGGCGCAGCCCGACAAAACCGGTACGCCCATGCCGCTGGCAGTCGGACAGCCGGTCACGGTCGTTGCCTCGCTCAACGAACGCATCAAGGGCTTCGTGCTTCCTGCACAAGCCGTGGTGCGCAACAGCTCGAATGAGCCGATCGTCTGGATCAAGTCCGGCGCCGAGCGCTACATCCCGCAGCCGGTGCAATACCGCGCGCTCGATGCCGGCACGGTGATCGTGACCCAGGGCCTGGGCGCCGACAACCGCGTGGTCGTGCAAGGCGCGCCGCTGATCGCGCAGATCCGCTGAACGGAGCCACTCCACATGTTCAACTGGATCGTTCGAAATAGCCTGCACAACCGCCTGTTCGTGCTGGCGATTGCGCTGCTGCTGCTGGTCTATGGCGCCATCACCGCGTGGCGCACGCCGGTCGATGTGTTCCCGGACCTCAACAAGCCACTGGTGACAGTGCTGACCGAGGCCGGTGGCATGGCGCCCGAGGAGGTCGAGCAGCTCGTGACCTTCCCATTGGAAACGGCGCTCAACGGCATGCCGGGCGTGACCCGCGTGCGCTCGACATCGGGCGTGGGCCTGTCCATTGTCTACGCCGAGTTCGACTGGGGCACCGACGTGTACCGCAACCGTCAGCTCGTGGCCGAGCGCCTGGCGCAGGTGCGCGAGCAGCTGCCAACGGGCATCGCGCCCATCATGGGCCCGGTCTCCTCGATCATGGGCGAGGTGATGCTGATCGCGCTGCCGTTGTCGACGGGCGACGGCAAGACCGCCGCCGACCCGATGCGGGCACGCGAGTACGCCGACTTCGTGCTGCGGCCGCGCCTGCTGTCGATTGCCGGCGTGTCACAGGTGATCCCGATCGGCGGCGACGTGCGGCAGTTGCGCGTGGAGCCCGACACGGCGCGCATGGCGCAGTTCGGCGTCTCGCTCACGCAGGTCGAGCAGGCGCTGCGCGGCTTCGCTGGCAACGCGGGTGGGGGCTTCATCGATCTCAACAGCCGCGAATACCTGATCCGGCATGTGGCGCGCACGAACCGCGTCGAAGACCTTCAAGGCATCGCCGTGGCGTGGAAAGACGGCCGCGCCATCCTGCTGAGCCAGGTGGCCGAGGTGCGCTACGCAGCCGCCATGAAGCGCGGCGACGCCGGCTACAACGGCGCGCCCGCGGTGATCGTGAGCGTGCAGAAGCAGCCCGCCGCCGACACCGTGCAGCTCACCGGCGCCATCGAGACCGCACTGGGCGAACTGAAGCAGGGCCTGCCACCTGGCCTCGCGGCGCCGAAGGTGCTGTTCCGTCAGGCCGACTTCATCGAGTCGTCCATCGGCAACGTGAGCGAGGCACTGCGCGACGGCGCGATCATGGTGGCCATCGTGCTGTTCGCGTTTCTGCTCTCCGCGCGTACCACGGTCATTTCGCTGGTGGCGATTCCACTCTCGCTGGCAGTCACCGCGCTGGCATTCAAGCTGCTCGGGCAATCGATCAACGTGATGACGCTCGGCGGCCTGGCCATCGCCATCGGGGAGCTGGTCGACGACGCGGTGGTCGACGTCGAGAACATCGTGCGACGGCTCAAGCAGAACCGTGCGGCGGGCAATCCCCTGTCCACGATGGAAGTGGTGCGCCAGGCCAGCGTCGAGGTGCGCTCGGGCATCGTGTACGCCACAGTGATCGTCGTGCTGGTGTTCGTGCCGCTCTTCGCGCTGCCGGGCATCGAAGGCCGCTTGTTCTCGCCCTTGGGCATCGCCTACATCGTGTCCATCCTGGCCTCGATGCTGGTGTCGATGACGGTCACGCCGGTGCTGTGCCACTACCTCTTGCCGAAGATGAAGCGGCTGGACCATGGCGACAGCCCGCTGGTCGCACGGCTGAAGCGCTGGGACGAGAAGGTGCTCGGCTGGTCGTTCGGGCGCGCGAAGCTGCTGATCGCCATCGCGGCGCTGGCGGTCGCCATGGCGGCTGCGAGCGTGCCGTTCTTTCCGCGCGCTTTCCTGCCGGCCTTCAACGAAGGCTCGTTGGTGCTGGGCATGATCTTCAATCCCGGCACGGCACTGGCCGAGGCCAACCGCATGGGCGCCCTGGCCGAGACGCTGATCGCCGAGGTGCCCGAGGTGACACAGGTGGGCCGGCGCACTGGCCGCGCCGAACTCGACGAGCATGCCGAAGGCGTGCACTCGGCCGAGATCGACGTGGACCTGAAGCGCTCCAAGCGTGGTCGCGAGGCCGTGATGGCGGACATCCGGGCGCGGCTTGCCGTGCTGCCCGCGCAGGTCGCGATCGGCCAGCCGATCTCGCACCGGCTGGATCACCTGTTGTCGGGCGTGCGAGCCCAGATCGCACTGAAGATCTTCGGCGACGACACCGACACGCTGCGCGGGTTGGGCGAGCAAATGCGCGAGGGACTCTCGGGCGTGCCGGGCCTGGTCGACCTGACGGTGGAAAAGCAGGTGCTCATCCCGCAGATCACCGTGCGCCTCGATCAGCGCAAGCTCGCCCAGACGGGCCTCGCGCCCGGCGAGGCGATCCGCATCCTGCAGGCGCTGACGGACGGCGCCCACGGCGCGGAGATCGTCGACGGCCTGCGGCGCTATGACCTGGTGCTGCGTCTGCCCGACGGCAAGCGCAGCCCGCAGGACCTGGCTGCAACGCTGATCGATACGCCCGCCGGGCGGCTTCCGGTGTCGGCCATCGCCACGGTCGAGGAAACCGACGGTCCGAACCAGATCGGACGCGAGAACGGCCGGCGGCGCATCGTGGTGTACGCGAACACCGACGGCTCGGATATGGGCCGCGTGATCAAGGACATCCGCGCGGTGATCGCGAAGACGAGCCTGCCGCCGGGCACCTTCGTGAGCCTTGAAGGCCAGTTCCAGGCGCAGGAGCAGGCTGTGAAGCTCATCGTGGGCCTGTCGCTGATCTCGCTGGCGATGATCTTCCTGGTGCTGTACGCGCGCTACAAGTCCGCGGTGCTGGCCGGCATCATCATGGCCAACATCCCGCTCGCGCTCATCGGGAGCGTGGTGGCGATGTGGCTCACAGGGGTGAGTCTTTCCGTGGCGTCGATGGTGGGCTTCATCACGCTGGCCGGCATCGCCACGCGCAACGGCATTCTGAAGGTCAGCCACTACATCAACCTGTGCAAGTTCGAGGGCGAGAGCTTCGGGCAGGCCATGATCGTGCGCGGCTCACTGGAGCGACTGACCCCGGTGCTGATGACCGCACTGGTCGCCGCCTTTGCACTCACGCCGTTGCTTCTGGCGGCCGACGCACCGGGCAAGGAAATTCTGCATCCGGTCGCGGTGGTGATCTTCGGCGGTCTCGTCAGTTCGACGCTGCTCGACACGCTGTTGACGCCGGTCCTCTTCTTGCTTTTCGGGCGGCGCGCGACCGAGCGCTTGCTCGAAGTTGAGCCCGCTGAAGCTGGCATCCGGCCTACGCCTCAGGAGGCGTACTGACGCAACCCCGTTCTCAAGGCCCCATCGGCGCCGCCTCTCGAAGTGCGCTGAAAATGAACACAGGAACCCGATCATCATGAAATTCCAGGCATTCAAGAATCTTTGCGCTGCGCTCGTGCTGTCCTCGTCGGCAGTGGTCACCATGCCCGCGCTGGCTCATGGCGCAGCGCCGGCCCGCCACGGCGGCGTGGTGCAGACTGCGAGCGACATGTCTTTCGAACTCGTGCCCGCCGCCGATGGCGCGGCCCTCTACGTGGTCGATCACGACGACGACTACGACGTCAAGCAGATGGGCGGCAAGCTGACCGTTCTCAACGGCGCCGAAAAATCCGAGGCCGAACTGAAGCCGGTCGGTGGAAACAAGCTGGAAGCCAAGGGCGTCAAGCTCGGCAAGGGCGCGAAGGTGGTTGCTGCGGTGACGGAAGGTCGCAAGACCACGACCGTCCGCTTCACGGTGAAATAGCCCGACATGACGGCACGGCATTTCTCCCTGCCTGCTGTACGGGGCGGATTGCTCGCGTTGCTTGCGGCACTTCTCTTTGGGGTCAGCACGCCGCTCGTGCAGCATTTCGGCAAGGGGTTGGGCGCTTTCACGACCGCCGCTTTGCTCTACGCGGGCGCGGCGGCCGTCGGGCTGGCATCCCGGCAGCGGATAGAGCGGGAGGCCCGCGTGATGCGAAGCGACTTTCCGCGTCTCTTGTCGATGGCCGCCTTTGGCGCGGTGCTCGGACCCGTGGCGCTGGCCTGGGGGTTGCAACACACGAGCGGCACCAGCGCTTCGTTGATGCTGACGCTGGAAGCGCTGTTCACGGCGGTGCTGGCGCGGCTGCTGTACCAGGAGACGATGGACCGGCGCGTGTGGGCCGCGATGCTGCTCTTGCTGGTCGGTGGCGTGGCCTTAGTGTTGGACCAAGGACGCAGTGGCGCCACGCAGCTGTGGGGCATGCTCGCCGTGCTGGTGGCCACCGCCGCCTGGGGCGCGGACAACACGCTCTCGCGTGCGCTGGCGGAGCGCGACCCGGGGCAGGTCGTGCTCGGAAAGGCTGCGATCGGAACCATGGCGACAGCGTTGCTGGCGTGGCTGCTCGGCGAGCCGTGGCCCGCGCTGGAAGCCGCACTGGCGCTGTTCGCCATCGGTGCGAGCGGCTACGGATTGAGCCTGCGCTTCTATCTGCTCGCGCAGCGCGCCTTCGGTGCAGCACGGACCGGGTCGGTCTTCGCCTTCGCACCATTCATCGGCGCAGCCTTTGCCATTGCATTGGGTGACCGCAGCGGCACGTGGGCGATGGCGGTCGGCGGCCTCTTGATGATGCTGGGCGTGGCGTTGCACCTGGCGGAATCGCACGGCCACGAACATTCGCATGCATCCCTGGAGCACGAGCACGCACATCGCCACGATGACGGCCATCACGATCACACCCACGATGTGCTCCCAGCGGGCTCACACAGCCATCCTCACGTGCATGAGCCGGTTCGGCACGCGCACGCTCACGTTCCTGATGTCCACCATCAGCACATCCACTGAGCCGACGCTCGAGCCTGCCTGCAGTGTCAATCTGCCGTGACCAGCTTGACGTAGAGCTCGACGAACAGCCATCCGATCAGCACGGCTGCGCCGATGGCCAAGAGCACTGAAACGGCGACCCGCTCGAGTCGCGTGCGTGCAGCCCGCAGAGCGGGGCGGTCGGTGGGGGGATCATCCGACAGGCGTTTCATAGCTGTCATTGTTGATCGTTCGCCAATCGATGCAAAAGCCACGCAGGGCGAGATGTTTCTTGCCCGACAGACGCCAGCAGCTCTCTGCGCGCCGTGCGCTTACTCCCCATCCAATCGATCCCGTCGCATGGCGCGCCAAAGCGCGAGGTCATAGGTGATCTTGAGCAGCCCGCATGCGATAAGCGGCAGCGAGATCCAGCCGGCGGCAAAGAGCGCGCCGCTGATCGTCGGACTTATGGCCGCTGCAAGGCTCCGGGGCACCGCGGTGAAACCCGCCGCAGCGGCGCGCTCGGCTGGTGTCACGACAGCCATCACGTAAGCCGTCCGCGTGGGGACATCCATGGACGACAAGGCGCTGCGGATCGTCAGCAAGCCCAGCGCGATCGGCAGGTTGGGCGACAACGCAGCCAACACCAGACAGACATTGGCCGGAAGGTGCGTGAAGACCATGGTGTTGAGCAACCCGATGCGCTGCGCCACCACCGGCGCTGCGAGTTGCGAGGCCGCGCTCAACAGGCCGGTCCAGAAGAAAAACACGCCGGCCTGGGTGAGCGAGAAGCCGAACCGCTCGAGCAGCCACAGCGACATCAGGGCATTGACCGTCAGTCCACCAGCAAAGGCATCGACGCTGAAGAGTGCCGCCAGCCGCACCACCACGCGACGTGACGGCCCGAGCGGCGCCGGTGCGACAGGCGGGCTGTCCGGTTTGCTGGCTGAGGTGTGTGCCGGCAGGCGCCGGTAGAGCCAGAAGACGGTCAGCCCGATCGCGGCGTACACGACGAACATCCCCCGCAACGCGTCGAGACGCGCGAACTCGCTGTGCCGCACTAACCAGTCGGGCACGGCGGCGGCCAGCGCACCCAGCGCGGCGCACAGCGCCCCCACGAGGCTGTAGCGTGCAAACAGCGCGGTCCGCGCGTGACCCTGAGCCGCAGCGGCCAGGCGAGCATGCTCCAGCGGAAGGAAAACGCTCACGTCGCCAGAGCTGGGGTTGAGCGTGCCGACCAGCGCGACGACCAGCAGCGGCCAGAACGATGCCAAGCCAGCGAAGCCTAAACCCGTGGCGGCCATCAGCAAGGCGGCGCCACGCAGCAGTCGTCCACCGGTAAAGCGGTATCCCCAGGCGCCGACCGCCAGCGTGGCCAGCGCCGAGCCCAACATCGTCGCCGTACTCACGATGCCCACTTCCAACGTGCCCAGCCCGATCGCCAGCAGGTAGGCCGGCAGCAGCACTGCCATGTACCCGTCCCCGAAGGCGCGAAGTCCCCGTGCGGCGAGCAAGGGCAAGGCGCCAGGATCGACCCCGGAGGGCAGTAGGCGCGCGAGACCCATGCGTGGGCGAGGCGCGGAGGTGGCGCTCATCGCGTTTGCCCAGGCCAGTATTTCAAGAGGGCATTTCCTTGGCTGGCTTGGCCTCAAGCGGCCGACCCGCGGCCTGCCAGCCGTCGATGCCGCCGCGCAGATAGCGTGCGTTCAGGCCCGCGGCGCGCAGCCGCATGGCCGTGCTGCGGCCCACCTCGTGGCCGTAGACGCAGTAGACGACCAGCGCGCGGCCGGCCGGGAGCTCGCCGGCCCAGTGCTCGACTGCGGCCGGGTCGCGCCAGCGGGCGCTGGGGATCATCGACGCAGCCTGCGTGAACACGCCGGCACGGCGCACGTCGAGCAGCACCGATCCAGCCACGTCGTCCTGCGTTGCACCGAAGGGCTCGCTGGCGGCGTGCACGGCCTGCTGGTAGCGCGCGTACACCGGGGCCCAGTCGACGTTCTGCATGAAGGCATCGACGTACGCGCCGGCGGCGGCGCCGTGGTCCAGGTGGTAGGCGTGCTCGTACATGTCCAGTGCCAGGAGCGGCGTGCCGCCCGCCAGCGCATGGGTGTGATCAGCAGCCCATTGGTTGACCAGCGTGCCCTCGCGCGGCAGCACCCAGCCCGAGCCGCCGCCAAGCGCCTTGCCCATCGCTGCGAACTCTTCGCGCCATCGATCGACGCTGCCGAAGTTGGCGACCAATGCGAGCGCCATGGCGGGCTCCATCGTCTGGCCGTCGCCGCCGAGCGAGGCGAAGTACAGCTCGTGCAGCAGCATCGAGTTGCTGGCGATGAGCTCTTCGCGCTTGAGTCCGTTGAGCTGGAAGCCCGGCGTGGAGGCGAACGACGTTGTCGCGAGCTGTGTCCGGATGGCGTTGAGGCGTTTGACCGCACCGCCATAGTTGTTCTGGTGATGGCTGTTCAGAAGTTGCGCCGACAGGCCGCGCAGCGTAGCGGGGTCGAAGGGCAGGGCTTGAGTTCGGGCGTCCATGACGGCTCCTTCAGCGCAGCAGCGGAAGCCACAAGGTGACCGCCAACCCGATGGCCGCGCAGGCACCGAGCAGCGGCATCACACCGACCTTGAAGCGGAACAGGGCGAGCGTCGCGGCCACGGCGATCACTGCCGACACCGCATCGAAGCGGCCATTGAAGCCGTGCGGCCACAGCACGTGGTACGCGAAGAAGAGCGCCAGGTTCAGGATCACGCCCACCACCGCCGCGGTGATCGCCGACAGCGGCGCCGTGAAACCCAGCCGGCCGTGGGTGGCCTCGATGGCGGGCCCGCCGGCCAGGATGAAAATGAACGAGGGCAGGAAGGTGAAGAAGGTGACGACCGTCGCGGCCAATGCCCCTGCGAGGAACAGCGCGTCGGGCCCCAGCACCTGCTGGAGCCATCCGCCGACGAAGCCGACGAACGCCACGACCATGATGAGCGGGCCTGGCGTGGTCTCTCCCAGCGCCAGCCCGTCGATCATCTGCGCGCCGGAGAGCCAGTGGTATTGCTCGACGGCCCCTTGGTAGACGTAGGGCAGCACGGCATAGGCGCCGCCGAAGGTCAGGAGCGCCGCCTTGGTGAAGAACCACCCCATCTGCGTGAGCGTGCCGTGCAGACCCTGGGTCGCGACCAGCACACCCATCGCCAGCAGCCACAGGCCCAGGCCGATGCCCAGCACCTTGGCCAGGTGCGCGCGGGAAAAGCGCGCGTGCGCCGGCGTGGGCGTGTCGTCGTCGATCAGCGCCGGACCGTAGCTCTGTCGCGCACCGCCATGGCCCCCGCCGAGCGCGAACACCTCGGGCGCCCATCGCGCACCGAAGTGGCCGATGAGGCCGGCCGCCAGCACGATCGCCGGAAACGGCGTGTCGAACGCGAAGATGGCCACGAAGGCCGCGGCGGCGATGCCCCACATCCACCGGTTCTTCAACGCGCGGCTGCCGATGCGGTGCGCCGCGTGCAGCACCAGCGCGGTGACCGCCGGTTTGATGCCGTAGAAGATGCCGGCCACCACGGGCACGTTGCCGAAGCGCAGGTAGACCCACGACAGTGCGATCAGGATGAAGAGGGAAGGCAGCACGAACAGTGCGCCGGCCGCGATGCCGCCGCGCGTGCGGTGCATGAGCCACCCGATGTAGGTGGCGAGTTGCTGCGCCTCGGGGCCGGGCAGCAGCATGCAGAAGTTCAGCGCATGCAGAAAACGCTTCTCGCTGATCCAGCGCCGCCGCTCGACCAGCTCGGTGTGCATGATCGCGATTTGCCCGGCGGGCCCGCCGAAACTGATGAAGCCGAGCTTGAGCCAGAAGCGAAGGGCTTCGGCAAAGGAGATGGGCGAGGGGGGCGCGGAAAGCGTAGGAGGTGCGTCAGGCAAGGCGGTGTCCACGGAAGGCTCCGTTGTGAGTCACCAGCGCTTGGACGGGACACCGTCTTACTTTGCAGTGCGGGAGGCTGTTTTCCCGGCAAATTGATCGTATCAGAGTCCCCAGCTTGCGCATTCATTTTGAACGAGTGAGGACGCCTTACCGCACTCTCAAGAAGCGCTCTTCTTGCCTGATATACCCCGAGGGTTGGCGCACGTAAGTCTCCAAGATGCCGAATCTTGAATAAATTCAATAATTCGACTATTATTGAAATATGGAAGAAAAAGCCGTCATTCAAGCCTTGGCCGCGCTGGCTCAGCCTGTGCGCCTTCGGGTCTTTCGAGCGCTTGTCGTTGCCGGTCCCACCGGGCTCACACCAGGCGTGCTGGCGGAGCAGCTTGGTGTGCCATCGACCAGTCTCTCGTTCCACCTCAAGGAGCTGACGCACGCCAAACTGGTCAGCCAAGAACGCGATGGACGCAACCTCATCTACCGCGCGGGGTTCGAGCAGATGAACGCGTTGCTCGGCTATCTCTCGGAGAACTGCTGTCAAGGCGAGGCATGCCTCGTCGACAGCTCCACTGCCTGTGAATGCTGAAGGAGAAACCCATGAAGCGCTTCCACGTCCATCTGCACGTCGATGATCTCGCCAAGAGCATCGCCTTCTATTCCAACCTGTTCGCGTCGCCGCCGGCACGCGTCGAGGCTGACTATGCGAAATGGATGCTTGACGATCCGCGCATCAACTTCGCGATCTCGACGGTCGGGCAAGGCAAAGGCATCGACCACCTCGGCATCCAGGCCGAGGACGAAGCAGAATTGACCGAGCTCAAGGCCCGCGGCCAGGCAGCCGACCGGACCCTCCTCGACGAGGGCGAGACTGTGTGCTGTTACGCGCGTAGCGAGAAGCACTGGGTCACCGATCCACAGGGGATCGCGTGGGAGCACTTCCAGACCTTGGACGGCGCCGTGCCGGTCTACGGACAGCCCAAGTCCGTCGCCAAGACCGAGTCCGCCTGCTGCACGCCCGTTGCTGTCCGAGGCGTTCCGGTCAACGTGTCCGTCAAGAGCACGGGCGCCTGCTGCTGAGAGGGATGCACCATGCCCCAAGAACCCTCTGAATCGCTGGTCAGGTCGCTGTTCGTTCGTGCAGAGGCCACGTCTCTGTCGCCAGTGCGCTCTTTCCTTCGGGATGTCGGCCTTCCCGAATCGGATCTTCGCGAAGAGCACATGGAGGCCTTCTTCGTAAGCCGCGCGGGGGACGAAGGGATTCTTGCCTGTGTCGGTCTGGAACGGTTCGGCGATACCGCCTTGCTTCGTTCTCTCGCGGTGCGCGCCGATGCACGTGGCAACGGTGTGGGCGATCAGGCCCTGCAGACGGTGGAAGCGTTCGCCGCATCGAAAGGTGTGAATCGCCTCTGCATCCTGACCACCACGGCAGAGCCATTCTTCGAGGTCCGAGGCTTTGAGCGCTGCGACCGCACGGCGCTGCCTGCATCCGTACAGGCCAGCAGCGAATTCAAGAGCCTGTGCCCGGCCTCGGCCGTCTGCATGTTCAAAGAGATCACTCCGACTTCCACCGAGAAACATCGTCATGGCTGACAAGACCTACAACGTGCTCTTCATCTGCACGGGCAATTCCGCGCGCTCCATCTTGGCCGAGGGCCTCCTCAACCACCTGGGCAAAGGGCGATTCAAGGCCTACTCCGCTGGCAGCCATCCTGCTGGCAAGGTCAACGCCTATGCGTTGCTCACGCTGGACAAGATGCACCTTCCCGCCACCGGCTATCGCAGCAAGAACTGGGACGAGTTCGCGAAGCCGGACGCACCGGCAATGGATTTTGTTCTCACTGTCTGCGACAAGGCCGCGGGTGAGGTGTGCCCCGTGTGGCCCGGCCAGCCGATGACCGCCC
Organism: Variovorax sp. RO1; assembly: GCF_002849325.1. Classification (NCBI taxonomy): domain Bacteria; kingdom Pseudomonadati; phylum Pseudomonadota; class Betaproteobacteria; order Burkholderiales; family Comamonadaceae; genus Variovorax; species Variovorax sp. RO1. The sequence continues at coordinate 4,900 of NZ_PKMT01000009.1, read as the reverse complement.
ACTGGGGCGTAGCCGATCCTGCAGCCCTCGAGGTGTCAGACGAGGCCTCCGAGCGCCAATTCATGGACACGGCCCTCACATTGAAGCGCCGTATCGAACTGATGCTGGCATTGCCCCTGGCCCGGCTCGACTCGATGGCCATCCAGCGCGAGATCCGCGACATCGGCAAGGTTCAGAAGGCTGCGCAATGACGCTCAACGTACTCATCCTCTGCACCCACAACTCGGCCCGCAGCGTGCTGGCCGAGGGCATGCTCAACCACTGGGCCCAGAAGCTCGGGAAGGACGTGAAGGCGTTCAGCGCCGGCAGCGCGCCCAGCGGAAGAATCAACCCGTTCGCGATCGAGGTGCTGCAGGCGGCCGGCGTGGATACCGAGGGCTTTCGCAGCAAGAGCTGGGACGAGTTTTCCACGCCGATCATGCATGTGGTGATCACGGTGTGCGACAGCGCGGCGCAGGAGACCTGCCCCTACTGGCCGGGCACGCGCGTCAAGGTGCACTGGGGATATCCTGACCCGTCCAATACCGAAGGCGGCGACGACGCCAAGGTGCAGGCCTTCGAGCTGACGCGCCAGGCGATCTCCTATCGCATGCTGCAACTGCTCGCACTGGACAACCCGGAGGCGATGAGCGACGCCGAGCTGCAAGAGCGGCTGAGGCGCATCTCTGCGAACTGACCCTATGAGCGCAGTCATCGAAAGCCCGCGCGCCAGCGCGGCTCACATGAGCGTGTTCGAGCGCTACCTGACGGTATGGGTGTTCCTCTGCATCGTCGTCGGTATCGCGTTGGGGCAGTTGTTCCCGGCGGCATTTCAGGCGGTGGGCCGTCTTGAGGTCGCGAAGGTCAATATTCCAGTGGGCGTGCTGATCTGGGTGATGATCATCCCGATGCTGCTGCGAGTCGACTTCGCGGCCCTCGCGCAGGTAAAGAACCATTGGCGCGGCATTGGCGTGACGCTGTTCATCAACTGGGCCGTAAAGCCGTTCTCCATGGCCTTCCTGGCATGGCTCTTCATACGCCACGTATTCGCCGGCTCGCTACCGGCCGACCAGCTCGACAGCTACGTCGCCGGTTTGGTCCTGCTGGCCGCCGCCCCCTGCACGGCGATGGTCTTCGTCTGGAGCCGGTTGACCGGCGGTGATCCGGTCTTCACGCTGTCGCAGGTTGCATTGAACGACGCCATCATGGTGTTCGCCTTTGCGCCCATCGTCGGCCTGCTGCTGGGCCTGTCGGCGATTACGGTGCCGTGGGACACGCTGATCACGTCGGTGGCGCTCTACATCGTGCTGCCAGTGATCTTTGCCCAGGTGCTGCGCAAGCAACTGCTGAAGGCCGGGCCGGCCGCATTCGAACGCGCCATGCATCGCATCGGCCCCTGGTCGATTGCCGCGCTGCTGCTGACGCTTGTTCTGCTCTTCGCGTTCCAGGGCGAAGCCATCATCAAGCAGCCGCTCGTGATCGCCATGCTCGCGGTGCCGATCTTGATCCAGGTGGTGCTGAACTCCGGCTTGGCCTACTGGCTCAACCGAAAGCTCGGCGAGAAGCACAACATCGCGTGCCCCTCTGCGCTGATCGGTGCATCCAACTTCTTCGAGTTGGCGGTAGCGGCGGCCATCAGCCTGTTCGGTTTCCACTCAGGTGCCGCGTTGGCCACCGTAGTCGGGGTGCTGATCGAGGTGCCGATCATGCTGGCCGTGGTCAAGGTCGTGAACTCTTCGAAGGGCTGGTATGAGTCGTGAGCTGCCGAACATCGACCCGGCGCTGTTCAAAAGGGCCGATCCGGACCTGCTGATGCCAGCGCAGCGCTCCACGCATGCGCCGCGCATTCTGCTGCTGTATGGCTCGGTTCGCGAGCGTTCCTATAGCCGTTTGCTGACTGAGGAAGCCGCACGGCTTCTTCGCGCGCTCGGTGCCGAGACGCGAATCTTCGATCCTCGAGGTCTGCCGCTGCCTGACGCTGATCCCGACGATCACCCCAAGGTGGCAGAGCTGCGCGGACTTGCCCAGTGGGCGGAGGGGATGGTTTGGACTTCGCCCGAACGTCACGGCGCGATGACCGGGATCATGAAGGCGCAGATCGACTGGATTCCACTGGCGGTCGGCTCGGTACGACCCACGCAGGGCAAAACGCTCGCGGTGATGGAGGTGTCAGGCGGCTCGCAGTCGTTCAATGCCGTGAACCAGCTGCGCGTGCTGGGCCGTTGGATGCGCATGATCACCATCCCCAACCAGTCGTCGGTGGCCAAGGCCTTCATGGAGTTCGACGAGGCCGGGCGCATGAAGCCCTCGCCGTACTACGAACGGGTGGTCGACGTGATGGAAGAGCTGGTGAAGTTCACGCTGCTCACGCGCGACTGCGCGGGCTACCTGGTCGACCGCTACAGCGAGCGGCGCGAGAGTGCCGAGGCGTTGTCGAAGCGGGTCAACCTGCGCAGCATCTGAGCGAGGCGAACCCAGGGTGCAAAGCAAGACCACGACGACGGTGATGCTGGGTGTGGCTCAGACCCTGGCGTGGGCCTCGTCGTATTACCTCCCTGCGGTGCTGGCCGGTGCCATCGGCAAGGACATCGGCATTTCCACGTCCACGGTCTTCGGTGCTTTCTCGGTGGCGCTGCTCGTCGCGGCCGGCATCGGCCCCTTCGCCGGCCGGCTCATCGACCGCTCGGGCGGGCGCCCGATTCTTATTGCCAGCAATCTGGTGTTTGCGGCAGGGCTGGCCGCATTGAGCCAGGCCAGCTCTACAGTCCACCTCTTCGCCGCTTGGGCTTTGATGGGCCTTGCCATGGGCAGCGGACTCTACGAGGCCGCGTTTGCCACCGTGGTACGCCTGCACGGCCAGGATGCGCGACGAGCCATCACCGGCATCACGCTGTTCGCGGGCTTTGCGAGCACCGTGGGGTGGCCACTGTCGGCGTACATGGAAAGCACAGTAGGCTGGCGCGGCGCGTGCCTTGCCTGGGCTGCCATGCATCTGCTGATCGGTCTGCCGCTCAACATGCTGTTGCCACGTGCTTCTCATGCCGTGCCCGTACAGAAGTCCGCCACCGCCGCGCAGGATGTAGGAGCGGGGCTCTCTTCGGCGCATCAGCGTCGCGCCGCAGTCCTGATGGCGTATGTCTTCGCCGTGACCTGGTTCATCAGCACAGCGATGGCCGCGCACCTGCCCGAGTTGCTGCTGGCCAGTGGTGCCACGTTGGCCGCGGCGGTTGGCATCGCGGCCTTGGTGGGGCCAGCCCAGGTGGTCGGGAGGGTGATCGAGTTCACCTTGCTAAAACGCGCGCATCCGCTGTTCTCGGCCCGATTGGCTACGCTGGCCCACCCGCTAGGCGCGCTCTGCCTCGGCTTGCTCGGGACATCAGTTGCTGCTGCCTTCGCGGTACTGCACGGCTTGGGGAACGGCATCCTGACCATTGCCATCGGCACGCTTCCGCTCCTGATCTTTGGCGCCAAAGGCTACGGGCAGCGTCAGGGATTCCTCATGGTGCCGGCGCGTATCGTGCAGGCGGGCGCACCGTTCCTGTTCGGCATGGCCGTAGAACGGTGGGGAGATGGCGCGTTATGGTTCTCCGCCATGCTTGGCCTGTCCGCGTGCCTCGCGCTGACGGGCATGACAGTCGACATGGAAAAATCTGCTCGAGGATGATGAGATCAGTACCAGTTGGCCCAGGCGCCTCTGGTCACGAGGCTGCGACTCGGCCAACGGGCCTTGAATGTGGTCTGCAAGGCCGCCGATGTGCTGGAGGCCGAGTTCCCTGAAGGCTCGTTCGACGTCTGGCATGACACGTGCCGTGTTCCATCTCCTCACCACCGATGTGCTGCCTGAGCGCTACGTTGCCCAGGTTCTTCACGCGCTCAAGCCGAGTGGCTTCGCGATCGTCGGCGCATTCAGCCCACAGGGGCCGGAACAACGCAGCGGCCTGCCCGTGGCCCGCCACGCATCAAACGACTTGCACTCCCGGTTCGGTGCGCCGTTCGAGCTTGTCGACAGCAGCACTGAAGTGCACACCGCCCCTTGGGGTGCGCCGCAGCAGTTCGTGTATTGGTTCTGTCGGCGGCACGCTCAATAGACGGAACCCTTCCTGTGATCTCAGCTCCAGCATTCGGCAACTCCGATTCACGCTCAAGGGGATTCAGGTCTTCGGTCCGTTCGAACCGTGTTGACAACGGACAGAACGGCGTCGACCACAGCATCCGGGTCGTCGAACTGAATGTTGTGCCCGGAATTCGCCAGCAGCTGGTGTCGACTTCGCGAGGACCATGTTGCCAGGTCTTCGTGCAGCTGCTTCCAGATGGCTTGAACCTGATTGCCCTGCTCGGGCGTGATCTTCATCCCCCGGAGTTCCGCCGTGGTGTACGGGGCCATTGCAGTAAGCACGACCAGTGGGCGACTGCCTAGATCCCGAAAGGCACGCGCCTCGACGAGCGTTCTGTTGATCGAGTCGCTCTCCGCGAGCTGCGTACTCAATGATTTTGGAGCGTAGGCGCGAATTGCTTGTGCATCGCGGTCACTCTGATGCGGTGCCTGCGGCAGGAGCACCGGTGCTGCCGCGCGAAGGATGCCGGACCACGCGAATGCCACACCGATGCGAGACAGCATGGATCGGGATTCCGTCATCAAGCCTGCGACGCGCTCGACCTGCTCCGGATGGGAGGGATCAACAAGAACCAATCCCACCACTTCGCGGCCGAAATACCTCGTGAAACTCATGACGTAAAGACCGCCCAATGACTGGCCGACCAGCACGAACGGACCATGTTCGCCTGCGTTGATCAACGTCGCGTGAAGTTCGATTGCCACACGCTTGCCATCTGGAGCAGCATCCGAAGGATCGCTCCACATCAACCCCGGGCGGCTGTATGCGCATGCCCGGGTGTGCGCAGCGATCCTCCCCTGGACTGC
>NZ_PKMT01000008.1:0-300340 GCF_002849325.1 Variovorax sp. RO1 | reverse complement strand
CGCAATCAGTTCAGCCAGTAGGTCTGCTGTCAGATCAACCAGTGTCTCACCAGCAAAGAATCGCGCCCGGATCCGCTCGAAATACGGTGTCCCGCCAAGCCACGCCCCCCACTCAGCGTGCGACACCGCATGCAGCTCCAGCAGCTTGAACTTCATCAGCACCTTCATCGCATGACGCGCGTGCTTCACCGGGTCTCGCTGCAAGCCAGCTAAACGCTTGCGCGCCGTATGCAAGGCACGATCGACGTCGCCAAAGACTCCGCCATGACCTGGAATCACCTGCAGAGGCGCCAATTGACCGCCGCCCAAAACAAAAAAGCCCGACGAGATAAACTCATCGGGCTTTCTACCGGGCTTTCAAGGCCCGTATTTCGCAGGCTGCGCGAGCCTGCGAGAGCCTACTCAGGCTGCCAACCGCTGCTCAATCGCAGCCTTGGTCTCCGGCAATTCCTTCGGCAGATGGTGCGCCAGCTGCTGGAACAGCTCCGAGTGCAGCTTCAGCTCAGCCTGCCAAGCGGCCTTGTCAATGCTCGTGACCGTCGCGAACTGCTCGGCGCTGAAATCCAGGCCGGTCCAGTTCAGGTCTTCATAGCGCGGGCTCACGCCGGTGATGTGTTCGACACCTTCCGTCGCCTTGCCTTCCACGCGATCGATCATCCATTTCAGCACGCGCATGTTCTCGCCGTAGCCCGGCCATACGAACTTGCCGTCCGCTCCCTTGCGGAACCAGTTGGTCGTGTAGATCTTCGGCAGCTGGGCGCCCGAGGCTTCCAGCTTCTTGCCCAGGTCGAGCCAGTGTTGGAAGTAGTCGCTCATGTTGTAGCCCATGAACGGCAGCATCGCGAACGGGTCACGGCGCACCACGCCCTGCTGGCCGGCGGCTGCAGCGGTAGTTTCCGAGCCCATCGTCGCGGCCATGTAGACGCCTTCGACCCAGTTGCGCGCTTCGGTGACCAGCGGCACGGTCGTCGAGCGGCGGCCGCCGAAGATGAAGGCGTCGATCTTCACGCCCTTCGGGTCGTCCCAGGCATCGTCGAGTGCGGGGTTGTTGGTGGCGGCCACGGTGAAGCGCGCGTTCGGGTGCGCGGCCTTGGCGCCGGTTTCCTTGGCGATCTGCGGCGTCCAATCCTTGCCTTGCCAGTCGATCAGGTGCGCCGGCAGCGCCTTGCCCGGCGTGTCCTGCTCCATGCCTTCCCACCACACGTCGCCGTCGTCGGTCAGCGCGACGTTGGTGAAGATCACGCCGTCGTCCAGGCTGCGCATGCAGTTCGGGTTGGTCAGCATGTTGGTGCCCGGCGCCACGCCGAAGTAGCCAGCCTCGGGGTTGATGGCGCGAAGCGTGCCGTCGGCCTGCGGCTTGATCCAGGCGATGTCGTCGCCGATGGTCGTGACCTTCCACCCATCAAAGCCCGCCGGCGGCACCAGCATCGAGAAATTCGTCTTCCCGCAGGCGCTGGGGAATGCCGCCGCTACGTGGTATTTCTTGCCTTCGGGATTGGTCACGCCCAGGATCAGCATGTGCTCGGCCAGCCAGCCTTCGTCGCGGCCCATGTTTGAGGCGATGCGCAGTGCAAAACACTTCTTGCCCAGCAGCGCGTTGCCGCCGTAGCCCGAGCCATAGCTCCAGATCTCGCGCGTTTCAGGGTAATGAACGATGTACTTGGTGGTGTTGCAGGGCCAGGACACGTCCTTCTGGCCGGCCTCGAGCGGCGCGCCCACGGTGTGAATGCACGGCACGAACTCACCGTCGGTGCCCAGCACCTCGTACACGGCCTGGCCCATGCGGGTCATGATGCGCATGTTGACGGCCACGTAGGGGCTGTCAGACAACTCGATGCCGATGTGCGCAATGGGCGAGCCCAGCGGGCCCATGCTGAACGGCACCACGTACATGGTGCGGCCCTTCATGCAGCCGTCGAACAGGGGCTGCAGCGTCGTGCGCATCTCGGCCGGGGCCATCCAGTTGTTGGTGGGGCCGGCGTTTTCCTTCTGTGCGGAGCAGATGAAAGTGCGGTCTTCGACACGTGCCACGTCGCTCGGATCGGACATCGCGAGGAACGAGCCCGGGCGCTTGGCGGGGTTCAGCTTCTTGAAGGTACCGGCGTCGACCAGTTGCTGGCAGAGGCGGTCGTATTCTTCCTTGCTGCCGTCGCACCAGTGGATGGCGTCAGGTTTGCACAGCGCGGCCATGTCGGCCACCCAGGCGATCAGCTTGGCGTTCTTGACGTATGAGGGCGCCTGAATGGGAAGGCCCTTCATCGTGGGTGCGTTCATCGGAAATCTCCTAAGTTGAAAAATCGTCTTTCCGAACGGGGCGCCGCGCCTGACCAGGCACGGAGGTCCGTTTGAGAAAACGTTTCGCTTTGGGAGATTGCGTCAACGCGGGCCGCACAGCCCGCGGACAAAAGCGCGAAAGCCTGTCAGCTCAGGCGAGAAAAACGGCGATCGACGCCAGCAGCAGCATCAGCACGCCGCCAGCCAGCGGGAGCACGAGCGGCATCAGGTGAACGACCGATTCGACGGCGTCAGGTTCAGCGGCGGCAGCGTGGTGGCCGTGCTCGGCGGGGGTGGGATGGGACATCGGGAAATACCTCGAATACGCAAATGACAAAGCGCCAAATGCAGTCAACCGCAAATGACAAAACTCCCGCCATTTTACCGGCGAGGCGCCGCCAGCGGGTCTAGGGGGTTGCGAGGAGCCCTCAGTGCTGCTCCACCGCTTCGAAACCGGCGTCTTTCAGGGCGCTCAAGACGCTGGCCAGATGGGCCCGGCCCCGCGTCTGCAGCACCAGCTCGACGTCGACATTCTGCGCCGCCAGCATGGTGAAGGCGCGTTGGTGGTGCACCTCGTCGACGTTAGCGCCCGCTTCGGCCACAGTGGCCGTGATCTGGGCCAGCGAGCCCGGCACGTCGCGCGCGCTGACACGCACCCGGGCCAGCCGGCCGGCGCGCACCATGCCGCGTTCGATGATGGCCGCGAGCAGCAGCGGATCGATGTTGCCGCCCGACAGCACCAGGCCGACGCGCTTGCCGCGAAAGCGCTCCGGATGACGGATCAGGGCCGCCAAGCCAGCCGCACCGGCGCCTTCGACCAGGGTCTTTTCGATCTCGAGCAGCATCAGCACGCCCTGCTCGATGTCGCCTTCGTCCACCAGCAGCAGGTCGTCGACCTTGGCCGCGATGATTTCCCGCGTCAGCACGCCCGGCGTGCCGACCGCGATGCCTTCGGCGATCGTGCTCGTGCCCTGCGCGTGGTGCGTGCCCTTGACGGCATTCACCATCGCCGGAAAGCGTTGGGTCTGTACGCCGACGATCTCGAGGCCGGGCTTGATCTCGCGCGCCGCGACGGCCATGCCTGCGATGAGCCCGCCGCCACCGACCGCCACCACCAGCGTGTCGAGGTCGGGCACTGCATCGAGCATCTCGAGCGCGATCGTGCCTTGGCCGGCAATGATGGCTTCGTCGTCGTAGGGATGCACGAAGGTCAGGCCTTCGCGTTCGGCCAGCGCCAGTGCATGCGCGCGCGCCGCGTCCAGCGTGTCGCCGTGCAGCACCACCTCGGCACCGAAGCCGCGCGTGCGCTCGATCTTCACGCCGGGCGTGAAGCGCGGCATCACGATGAGTGCGCGCAGGCCCAGCCGCTGTGCGTGATAGGCCACACCCTGCGCATGGTTGCCGGCCGACATGGCGATCACGCCGCGCGTGCCGCCTTCAGACAAATCGACGAGTTTGTTGCACGCGCCGCGTTCCTTGAACGAGGACGTGAACTGCAGGTTTTCGAACTTCAGGAACACCTGCGCGCCCACGATTTCAGAGAGCGTGCGCGACTCCACGCAGGGCGTGTTGAGCACCTGGCCCTGCAGGCGTGCCGCGGCGCGACGGATAGCTTCGATTCCGACCATGGCGCGCATTGTGGCTGGAATCCAGCGGATCAGGGTTTTTACTCTTTCGGCGTCTTCCCGAAGCCAAAAGTCTGCGTTATGGTCGCTCCAAGTATTTCCTCGCAGGAGGTTGCCTGATGGTCAAGCGTGCGGGTGTCGATGTGGTGGCTGCTGCGGTGCGCGGGCAGGCCTTGCCCTCGCCCGGTCTCAAGGAAGCGCCGGTGCTCGAGCTCATGTGCTCGCACTTCGTGCTTACGCTCGCGGCCAAGCAGGGCCCGCGCTTCAATGTGCGGCGCGATATCAACGGATTGCTCTCGCTCACCGGGCGCCACCTCGTGTGGCCCGCCGCCGTGCTGCAGCGATTGCGCGAGTTCCTGGGCCGCCGCTGCGCGGGCAACGAAGCGTGGAAAGGCGTCGAAGATTTCGATGGCCGCACGCTGCTCGAACGCCACGGCGTGTGGCGCGGCCCGTATGAGGAAGGCACGCTGTTCTTCTACCTCGACGAGTACGCGAAAGACCAGCCCAAAGACCTGCTCTCGGTGCTCGCCGTCACGCGCGACTGGCTCACGCATGCGCTGCGCAAACAGTCGACGCTGGTCGAGAAGAACATCGACGCGCTCGCCGGCCTGCTGCAGCTCAACAAGGCCGAGCGCGCGCTGCTGCTGTACGGCACGCTCGCGCGCTACCAGCGCGACCTGCGCTCGCTGCTGGTCGAGTTCAAGGTCAACAACGCGCCCGAGGCCTACGCCGCTATCGCCGACATCGCGGGCGTCAACGCGAGCGAGGTGGGCGAGGCATTGCGCGCGGGCTCGCGGCTGGAACGCATCGGCCTCGTCGAGAACCTCATCTCCGAGCACAACATCACCGACCTCGCTGACCTCATGAAGGTCAGCGAGAAGCTGCCGCCCGTGCTCATGCGCGAGTACCGCGACCACAACGAGCTGATGGCCGTGTTCACGCGGCCCTCGGCCAAGAGTGCGCTCACGCCACACGATTTTTCTTTCGTGGAAGAAGACGCGCAGATGCTCGTCACGCTGCTGCGCGCGGCGGTCGCGCGCAAGGAGCCCGGCGTCAACGTGCTGCTCTACGGCCCGCCCGGCACCGGCAAGACCGAGCTGGCCAAGGTGGTCGCGCAGGCGGCGGGCCTCGAACTCTTCGAGGTCGAGTACGCCGACCGCGACGGCAATTCGCTCAGCGGCCGCGACCGCTACCGCTCGTTGCAGATCGCGCAGGTGTTCCTCAAAGGCAGCGCGCAGGCCGCGTTGTTGTTCGACGAGGTCGAAGACGTCTTCCCGCCCATCAGCACCGAGGCCGCGCAGTTCATGGCGCGCGCCGAGCAGATTCCCGCACCCGCCAGTGGCAGCGTGAGCGGCAAGGCCTGGGTCAACCAGATCCTCGAGGCCAACCCCGTGCCCACGCTGTGGGTCACCAACCGCATCGAGCAGATCGATCCAGCCTTCCGCCGCCGCTTCGCCTACCACCTCGAACTCAAGTCGCCGCCGCCCGGCGCGCGCGAGCAGCTCGTCAAGAAAACGCTCGAAGGCGTGGTCGTGTCCGAGGCCTTCACGGCCAAGCTGGCCGAGCGCAAGGGCCTCACGCCCGCGCAGATCCGCACCGCCGTGCGCTTCGCCGGCCTGGCGAAGACCGACGAGGCCTCGGTCGAGGCCCTCATCGAGCGCCAGCTGCGCAACGCCGACCTCGCACTCGGCACGCTCGACAAGAGCCCGGCCGAGCGCCGCAGTGTCACCACCTACGACCTGGACATGCTCCACGTCGAAACCCGCTTCGAAATCCCGCGCATCGTCGAGGCGCTGAAGGCGCGCGGCCATGGCACGCTGTGCTTCTATGGTGCGCCGGGCACCGGCAAGACCGCGCTGGCCGAGCACATCGCCAAGGCCGTGGGCCGCCCCCTCATCGTCAAGCAGGCCAGCGACCTCATGAGCAAGTACGTCGGCGAGACCGAGCAGAACATGGCCGCCATGTTCAAGGAGGCCGAATCGGAGAAGGCCGTGCTGCTGCTCGACGAGGCCGACTCGTTCCTGCAGGACCGGCGCGGCGCGCAGCGCACCTACGAGGTCACCGAGGTCAACGAGATGCTGCAGGGCATGGAGCGCTTTCGCGGCGTGTTCGTTTGCACCACCAACCTGCTCGACCGGCTCGACCAGGCGGCGCTGCGGCGCTTCACCTTCAAGATCAAGTTCATGCCGCTCACCGCGGCGCAGCGCGAACGCATGTTCGTTACCGAGGCGCTCGCGGGCGACGCGGCGCTGCTCACCGGCGAGGTGCGCGCGCGCCTGGCGCAGCTGTCGCAGCTGTGCCCCGGCGACTTCGCGGCCGTGAAGCGGCAGACCGACATCCTCGCGACCGAGTTTTCGGCGGCGGAGTTTCTCGAGCAGCTCGAAGCCGAGCACCGGATCAAGCCCGAGGTACGCGAATCGCGCGGCATGGGCTTCATCCAGTAGCGGGCGGCGTTCCGCGCCCCCCGCACCCCGAACAAGACCAATCAGAACTGTCCGCCACCGCGGACGCCAGGAGGACCCGATGGCCTTTCGCAATGCAGATGCGTCGCGGCGCTCGCGGGCCCTGGCCGCCTGTGCCGGTGCGATGGCGCTCGCCCTGGCCGGTCTCCTGGTGGGATGCGGTGGAGGCGGCGGTGGCGGCGGTGGGTTCCCGATCGGCGTGGCGCCGACGCCCAACCCTGGGGGCGGGGGTGAAGGCGGCATCGTCGCGTCGTCGACCGTCGCCGGCCAGTGCGCCGCGCCGCGCCCGGGCATCAACCCCGCGACCGGCCGCGCCTACCCCGACAGCGCCGGCACGGTCGACAACGAAAAGAGCTGGGTGCGTGGCTGGATCGACGAAACCTACCTTTGGTACAACGAGGTGCCCCCCACGCTCAAGGCGGCCGACTACGCCACGCCGCAGACCTGGTTCGACGTGCTCAAGACGCCGGCCACCACGCCGTCGGGCCGGGCCAAGGACCGCTTCCACTTCACCAACAACACCGAGGCGTACCGCCTGCAGTCCGAAGGCGGCGTGTCGGCCGGCTACGGCATGGAGATGGCCACCGTGCGCAGTTCGGTGCCGCGCAACATCCGCATCGCCTTCGTCGAGCCGGGCTCGCCGGCCGCGGCGGCCGGCCTGGTGCGTGGGGCCAAACTGGTCGTCGTCGACGGCATCGACGTGGTGTCCGTCCCCGACAGCGAGAGAGACCCCATCTTTCGCGCGCTCTCGCCACGGGCCCTCGGCGAGAAGCACACCTTCACCTTCGAAGTGGACGGCACGCGCGGCAGCCCCATCGAGCTCACGGCCCAGCGCATCACGAGCACGCCGGTGCAGTTCACGCGCACCATCGGGCCGGCCGGCAACCGCGTGGGCTACCTGCTGTTCAACGACCACATCACGACCGCCGAGGCGCAGCTCGTCGCGGCGATGAACACGCTCAAGCAGGACGGCGGCGTCCAGGACCTCGTGATCGACATGCGCTACAACGGCGGCGGCTTTTTGCACATCGCGAGCCGGCTGGCCTACATGGTGGCCGGACCGGGCCCGACGAACGGCAAAACCTTCGAGCTGCTGACCTTCAACGACAAGAACCCGTACCGCACCACGCTCGCGGAAAACCTCACGCCCTTCTTCACGACCACCCGCGCCGGCCAGCCGCTGCCCACGCTGGGCCTCTCGCGCGTCACGCTGCTGACGAGCGGCGGCACCTGCTCTGCCAGTGAGTCGGTCATCAACAGCCTGCGCGGCGTGGGTGTCACGGTCAACCTCGTGGGCACCACCACCTGCGGCAAGCCCTACGGTTTTGTGCCGCAGGACAACTGCGGCACGACCTACTTCGCGGTCAACTTCAAGGGCGTGAACCAGGCCGGCTTCGGCGACTACGGCGACGGCTTCGCGCCCAATGCGGGCTGCGTCGTGTCCGACGACTTCAGCCACCCGTTGGGCGACCCCGCTGAGCGCCGGCTGGCCGCGGCGCTGCGGCTGCGCGACACCGGGTCGTGCGCGGCGCCGACCGCGTCCGCCAAGGCCGCGGACACCCTGGGCCTGGAGAAGGGCGACATGCCGGTGGACGACGAGCCCGCCCTGCTTCCCCGTTCGCCGCTGCGCGAGAACCGGTGGATCGACCTCGTGCCAGCCCCCGTCTGATGGCGGGCTGACGTCCCCACGCGAGGCCGGCCCCGGCCTCGCGGAAAACCCCTAGCCGCACCCCATTGCCACGCGTGTGGCCTGCCATTTAGAGTTTGGCAAACGTTTGCGCAAACCTTTGCGCAAACGTTTTCAATCCCCGGCTTCCCTCTGAAAACCGGACTGAAAACCAAACACTTAGGAGAAGCAGATGCGCAAATGGACAGCGAGAGCCTTCTGGCTCGTCGCCGTGGCCGTGCTCACGGCATGCGGCGGCGGTGGGGGCGGCAACGACGGCATCGGCCTGGCGCCCGGGTTCGCCGCGCCGCCGGTGGCGCAGAAAGTCATCATCGACAGCGACTACAACACCATGAGCGACGACGGCCAGCTCGGCGTCATGGCCGCGCAGCTGCAGGCCGAGGGCAAGGTGCAGGTGATGGGCATCAGCGTGGTCTCGGGCAACCAGTGGCTCAAGCAGGGCGTGGCCGACGCGCTGATGTCGGTCGAGCGCCTGGGCGTGGGCCAGCGCATCGGCGTCTACGTGGGCGAGAACTACGCCATCAACCACGACTACGCCACCATCGAGGCCGAGATGAAGGCCGGCGCGGGCGGCGACGGCTACCTGGGCGCCTGGAGCGGCCCCGAGCCCAAGACCGACGCTGATCTGAAGCCTTCCCCCGACGGCTTTGCCACGCGCACCGTGGTGCAGCGCAAGAGCGCGGTCGATTTCATCATCGACACCGTCAAGGCGAACCCGAACGAGATCACCATCCTGGCCATCGGCCCGCTCACCAACATCGCGCTGGCCGTGAAGAAGAGCCCCGAGATCGTGCCGCTGATCAAGAAGATCATCTACATGGGCGGCGCCGTCGACGTGGCCGGCAACACCACCCATTTCGCCGAGTTCAACTGGTGGTTCGACCCCGAGGCCGCGCAGTTCGTGGTGCGCCTGCCGATCCCGCAGGTGGTGGTGCCGCTGGACGTGACCGACACCGTGTTCCTCACCAAGCCCGTCTACGACCGCATCGCGCACCCGGCCAAGCCCACGGCCGTGACCGAGGTGTTCCGCAAGCTCAACGGCTACGGTTTCAGCGGCACCAACGGCTTCGAGAACAACCCGAACTACACGCAGAACATCTGGGACACGCTGGTGCTGGCCTACCTCATCGATCCGCGCTACGCCACGCAGACTGTCGAGCGCTATGTCGACGTGGTCGCCAAGCCCGGCGCCGCCGACAACGGCCGCTCCATCGGCTACGCCACGCCGCCCGCGGGCGTGCCGCTGCAGAAGATGACCGTGGTGAAGAAGTTCGACAACGCGCGCTTCTTCGAGCTCTACATCGACCTGCACACGCGTCCGGTGCCGATCACGCTGCCGGCAACCACACCGTAAGCACCTGCCGTCAGCCTGCGCGCCGATACTCCGGCCCTCGAACAGGGAACACACGCATGCTGCTCGGCATCGATATCGGAACCTCCGCGGTCAAGATCGTCCTGACCGACATGCAGCTGCATGTCGTGGCCACGGTCGATCGGCCGCTGCGCTCGCAGTACCCGCAGCCGCTGTGGTGCGAGCACGACCCCGACCAGTGGTGGGCCGCCGTGGCCGACGGCCTCGACGAGCTGGCGCGCACGCACCCGGCGGCGATGGCCGGCGTGCAAGGCATCGGCCTGTCGGGCCAGATGCACTCGCTGGTGCTGCTCGACGAGGCCGACCGCCCCGTGCGCCCGGCCATTCTCTGGAACGACGGCCGCGCCGCTGCCGAGGCCGCCGAACTCATGCAGACCGACCTGGCCCTGCGCCGCGCCGTCGGCGTGCAGCCGATGGCGGGCTTCACCGGTCCCAAACTGCGCTGGCTGCGCACCCATGAGCCCGACGCCGTGGCGCGCGCCTGTTCACTGCTGCTGACCAAGGACTATGTGCGCCTGCAACTGTCGGGCGACAAGGTGACCGACGTCACCGACGCGGCCGGCACCTGGCTGTTCGATCAGGCGCAGCGCCGCTGGTCGCCGCAGGCGCTCGCCGCCTGCGGGGTCGATCCTGCGTGGCTGCCGCGCGTGGTCGAGTCGTGCGAACCCTGCGCCACCGTGCGTGATGCGTTGGCTGCGCGCTGGGGCTTGCCGCGCGGCGTGCCGATTGCCGGCGGCGCGGGCGATGCCGCGGCAGGCGGCGTCGGCATCGGCGTGGTCGGGCCGGGCGACGGCTTCGTGTCGCTCGGCACCTCGGCGCAGATCCTGGTCGCCGACACCGCGCACCGTCCCGATCCCGAGCGGCTGGTGCACGCCTTCTGCCACGCGCTGCCGCAGCGCTGGTACCGCATGGCGGCGCTGCTCAACGGCGCGAGCCCGCTGGCCGCGCTGGCGTCGTGCACCGGTGGTGCGTCGGTCGGCGAGTTGCTGGCCGAGGTCGAAGCCGCGTACACCGGGCCATCGCGCCTGCTCGCGCTGCCCTACCTGTTCGGCGAGCGCACGCCGCACAACAACCCGTTCGCGCGCGGCGCGATCGTCGGCCTGTCGGGCGCCACCACGCGCGCCGATTTGATGCAGGCGGTCTGCGAAGGCATCGCCTTCTCGCTCGCCGATGGCCTGGAAGCGCTGAGCGCGCAGACGGCGCGGCCCGAGCGCCTGGCGCTGATCGGCGGCGGCGCGCGCTCTGCCTTCCTGGCGCAGCTGATCGCCTCGGTGCTCGATGTGCCGCTGGTGCTGTACGAATCCGCCGACCGCGGCCCGGCCTTTGGCGCGGCGCGGCTCGCGCGGCTGGCGGTCACGGGCGAAGACCCGGCGGGTGTCGTCGTCGCGCCCGCCGTGCGCCAGGTGCTCGCGCCCGACGCCGCCTTGCACGCGGCCTACCAGCCCCGGCTCGAGGCCTTCCGCACGCTCTACCGCGCGATGGCGCCGGTCTGGGCGTCGGTGGCCTGAAGAGGCGCTCGCCGGTTCAGTCCGGCGTGAGTCCGGCGGAATCCACCACCTTCTTGTACACGTCGAACTCGGCGGCGATCTGCTGCGTGAATTCCTGCGGCGTGTTGCCGACGACGAAGGAGCCGGTGTCCTGGATGCGCTTGCGCACGGCGGGATCTTCCAGCGACTTGCGCGCCGCCGCGTGCACCTTGTCCACCACGTCCTTGGGCAGGCCCTTGGGGCCCACGATGCCGTAGTACGCCATGCGGTTCACCGGCGCGAGCCCGACCTCCTTGAAGGTCGGCACGTCGGGCAGGTCCTTCAGGCGCTCGGACGCCGCCACGACGATCGGGATCAGCCGGCGGTCCTTGATGAACGGAAGGGCGGAGGGCAGGTTGTCGAAGATCATCGCGACCTGGCCCGCGACGGTGTCATTGAGCGCCGGACCCGACCCCCGGTACGGGATGTGCGTGACGGACGCGCCGGCCATGCCCTTGTACAGCTCCATCTGCAGGTGCCCGATGCTGCCCGTGCCTGCGGTGGCGTAGGCGTACTTGCCCGGGTTCTTCTTCAGCACCTCGATGAAGCCCTTGTAGTCGCGGGCCGGAAAGCTGGGATGGACCGCAATGACATTCGGCGTGGCTGCCAGATTGATGATCGGCGTGAAGTCGGTCTTGGGGTTGTACGGCACCTTGGGGTTGATGGCCGGGTTGGCCGCCGTCGTCGACACGGTGCCGATGCCCAGCGCGTAGCCGTCGGGCGTTGCGCGCGCGGTCTCGGCGGCCCCGATCGCGCCGCCCGCGCCCGACTTGTTCTCGACGATGACGCTCTGCCCCAGGTGCCTGCCCAGGGGCTCGGAAATGACGCGCGCAATGATGTCCGTCGTGCCGCCCGGCGCGAACGGCACCTGCAGCTTGATGGGCTTGTCGGGGTAGCCCTGCGCGTGGGCGGGCACGGTTGCTGCCAGCAGGCAGGCGAGGGCGAACAGGGTGGGGTTTTTCGGCAAGGTGTCTTCCTCCTTTTTGATTGATGGAATGGATGGGATGAGTGGGGGCAGGTCAGGGGCGCCGAGGGATCAGGCAGCTCGCATCGAGCTCGCTCGGGTCGTTGACGCCGAGCATCGCCATGTTCCGGTCGACCTCGTCCCGCAGCAGCCGGATCGCGTGCGTGACGCCCGCGTGGCCGCCCACGGCGGCGGCATACATGAACGGGCGGCCGGCGAACACGGCCTTGGCGCCGAGCGCCAGCGCCTTCAGCACGTCGCTGCCGCGCCGCACGCCGCCGTCGACCATCACGGGCAGCTCGCCCGCGGCGTCCAGCACCTGCGGCAGCGCGCGCAGGGCCGGTGCGGCGCCGTCAAGTTGGCGGCCGCCGTGGTTGGAGACGATGAGGCCATCGGCGCCGAGCTGGCGCGCGCGCCGCGCATCGGCCGGATGAAGAATGCCCTTCAGGATCAGCGGCCCGCGCCACTGCTGGCGGATGCGGGCGATGTGATCCCAGTGGATGTGGTCGCGGCCGGTCGTGTCGCGGATCGCGGTGCTGGAGAAAAGAGGCGCGCCGCGCGTGGCGAACGAATTCTCGAAGTGCGGCATGCCCTGCGTCACGAAGGTCCGCGCGAGTGTGCCGAGCAGCCAGCGCGGCCGCACGAGGCCGTCCCATGCCAGCCGCAGGCTGGGCCGCAGCGGCGTCGTGAAACCGGCGCGCACGTTGTTTTCGCGGTTCGCCCAGACGGGAATGTCGACCGTGACGACCAGATGGCGAAAGCCCGCGCCGGCGATGCGCGCCACCAGGCCGTCGATGCGCGCCGCATCGCCCGGCAGGTAGGCCTGGAACCACGTGCCGGGCGCGGCCTGGGCCACTTCTTCCATCGGAATGAGCGAGGTGCCGCTCATGACCGCGGGAATGCCGGCCGCCTGCGCCGCCTGCGCGAGCACGAGGTCGCCGCGGTAGGCCGACAGCGCGCTGATGCCGACCGGCGCGATCCCGAAGGGCGACGCGTAGCGCTGGCCGAACAGCGTGACCTCCTGCGAGCGCCGGGAGACGTCGACCAGCACCCGGGGCAGGAAGTCGTGCGCGTCGAACGCAGCGCGGTTGGCGTCCAGCGAGCGGTTGTCTTCCGCCGCACCGGCGATGTAGCCGAACAGCGGGCGCGGCAGCCGGCGCTTCGCCGCGTGCTCGAAGTCCTGCAGCGACAGGATGCCGGCCAGGCGCCGCGGCGTCGCGGCAGCAGCAGCCGGGGCTTGCGCCGGCGCGGTGCGCGGGGCATCGAAGGCACGCGAGAAAACAGTCATGTCCGCCATCCAGTCAGTCGTTCGGTCCGCGCGGACTGTAGGGGAGTAGAAGGTTTTAAAAAAGCGAATTTATGGTAATTTGTCATTTCGCTTTTTTCGAAATGACGGAGGGGACGGCGCATGACGCTGAAGCAACTGGAGGCCTTCTACTGGGCCGCGACTTGCGCCAGCTTTGCGCTCGCGGCGCAGCGGCTGCACCTGTCGACCTCGTCGCTGTCCAAGCGCCTGGCCGAGCTGGAGGTGTCGCTCGGCGCGCCCTTGTTCGACCGCGCCGGGCAGCGGGCCACGCTCACGGACGCGGGCGAGCGCTTCCTGCCGCGCGCTGCCGCTTTGCTGCTGGCGGCCGACGAAACGAAGCGGTCGATCGGCGCACCCGCCAGCCTCGGTGGCCGCTGCACCTTCGGCATCGGCGAGCTGAGCGCGCTGACCTGGCTGCCCCAGCTCGTCGCGCATGTGGGGCGGCACCTGCCCGACCTGCGGCTGGAGCCGCACGTCAACTTCGGCTCGGCGCTGGACGAGCGCCTTCGCAATGGCGAGCTCGACTGCGCGGTGATCGCCGGGCGCTCACCGCACCACGGGCTGATCTCGTCGCACACCGTCGGCCAGGCGCATTTCGTGTGGGTGGCCGCGCCCGCGCTGGCGGGCAAGGCCACGACGATCGGCGCGCCGCTGCTCGCGCAACACCCCATCGTGACGCTGCCCCCCGGCGCGGGCACCAGCCGCCTGCTCGATGAATGGCTCATGGCCGAGAACCTCGAGGCGCCGCATCGCCTCAGCTGCAACAGCTGGGGTGCCGTCGCCGGCCTGCTGATCGAGGGGATCGGCGTCGGGTTCCTGCCGGAAGGCTGGGCGCGCCTGCTGTCGCGCCGCGGCGACCTGCGCATCCTGAAGACCCGCCAGGCCCTGCCCGCGCTGACCTATACCTTCCAGAAGCGCAGCAACGACGAGCGCCATCTGCTGGTGGCCATGCGCGCCGCGGTGCTCGCGTCCATCGATTTCTCGAAGGCCGCGCGGCTGCTCTAGCCGCAGGTGGTCAGAAGGCTTCGCACACGCGCAGCACTTCGGCGCCGTAGGCCTCGAGCTTCTTCGTGCCGATGCCGCTGATGCCCTGCAGGTCTTCGAGCGTCGCGGGCGCGCGCTCGGCAATGGCGGCCAGCGTGGCGTCGTGGAAGATCACATAGGCCGGCAGGTTGTGCTCCTTCGCCACCTCGGCGCGCCAGGCCTTGAGCGCCTCGAAGCGCTTCTTGCCGGTGTCGTCGAGCGAGGCGGCCGCCGGCGACGGTGCGCCCTTGGCGACCTTCTCGCGCCGGGGCTTGCGCTCGGCCGGCGACGACACCGACTCGCGCAGCGACACCGTGGCCTCGCCCTTGAGCACCGCGCGCGAGCCTTCGGTGAGCTTCAGTGTGTTGAACGCTTCCGCGTCCACCGCCAGCGCGCCCGTGGCGATCAGCTGGCGCAGCACGCCGCGCAGCGCCACCTCGCTGAACTCCGCGCCGATGCCGAAGGTGCTGATGCGCTCGTGGCCGAACTGCTTGACCTTCTCGGTCGCCTTGCCGCGCAGGATGTCCATGATGTGGCCCGCGCCGAAGCTGATGCCGCTCTGCTGCTGCACGCGGTAGATCGTGCTCAGCAGCTTGCGCGCGGCATCGGTGCCGTCCCACACCTGCGGCGGGTTCAGGCAGTTGTCGCAGTTGCCGCAGGGCGTGCTCTGCTCGCCGAAGTAGCCCAAGAGGCGCACGCGGCGGCAGTCGCTGGCCTCGGCCAGCGAGAGCAGGGCGTCGAGCTTGCCGCGCATCACCTGCTTGAACTCTTCGCCGGCCGGGCTCTCGTCGATCATGCGGCGCTGGTTCACCACGTCGTTCAGGCCGTAGGCCATCCAGGCGTCGGCGGGGGCGCCGTCACGGCCCGCGCGGCCGGTTTCCTGGTAGTAGCCCTCGATGTTCTTGGGCATGTCGACGTGGCCGACAAAGCGCACGTCGGGCTTGTCGATGCCCATGCCGAAGGCGATGGTCGCGACCATCACGATGCCTTCTTCGCGCAGGAAGCGGTCCTGGTGCTTCTGGCGCACCGCCGCATCGAGGCCCGCGTGGTACGGCAGGGCGTTGATGCCGGCGCCCTTCAGCGTCGTCGCGAGGTCTTCCACGCGCTTGCGCGACTGGCAATAGACCACGCCCGCATCGCCCTCGTGCTCGCGCTCGATGAAGCGCAGCAGCTGCGTGGTGGCGTCTTTCTTCTCGACGATGGTGTAGCGGATGTTCGGCCGGTCGAAGCTGGAGACGAACTGGCGCGCTTGCTCGAGCTGCAGCCGCTCGACGATGTCGGCGCGCGTGAGGTCGTCGGCCGTGGCCGTGAGCGCGATGCGCGGCACGCCCGGGTAGCGCTCGTGCAGCACGGTGAGCGCGCGGTACTCGGGGCGGAAGTCGTGGCCCCACTGGCTCACGCAATGCGCCTCGTCGATGGCGAACAGCGAGAGCTTGCCGCGCTCGTTCAGCGAATCGAGCTGCGACAGAAAGCGCGGCGTGTTCACGCGCTCGGGCGCCGCGTACAGCAGCGTGATCTCGCCGCGCAGCATGCGGCGCTCCACGTCCTGCGTCTGCTCCCAGTCGAGCGTCGAATTCAAAAAGGCCGCGTTCACGCCCGCCTCGTGCAGCGCGCCCACCTGGTCGTGCATCAGCGCGATGAGCGGTGACACCACCACCGACACGCCGCGCCCCGCGCGCTGCCGGGCGATGGCCGGGATCTGGTAACAGAGCGATTTGCCGCCGCCCGTGGGCATCAGCACCAGCGCGTCGCCGCCGCCCACCACGTGCTCCACGATGTCCTGCTGGGCCCCGCGGAACCGGGCGTAGCCGAACACGTCGTGAAGGATGTCGGCGGGGGCCGCGCTGCCGGAGCTGCTGCCGTCGCTGGACGCGTCGAAGGGGCGGGGAGCGAGGGAAGACACAGGCGGGGTGCGAAGGGCGGGAGAGGGGGAGAAAAGGGCCGGAGCCGGGGCGGACGCCGATTGTCCCCCAGCGGCCCCGATCTGACTGTGGCACGGCGTTTGCAATGGTGAACGCCGTCCCGGCACCCCTCTTGTCTAGACAGCAAACTGGTGCGTTTCTCTCGGAAATGCACCGAAACAGGACTTTCGGGTTATCCTGTATAGACAAGTTGGGGCGCCTGGCAACAATGCGAGGCGTGCTGTCCATATCCCCTGGGCATGTATCGCCGAGTCATCTCTCTCAAAAAATGGAACCAGGAGTCCCCATGGTCAAGGTAGTTGTGAAAGTCGCTTCGCTGCTGGCAGCAGGTGCATGTGCAGCGGGCATGGCCGGAACGGCCGCCGCCCAGGACACGAAGATTTCGCTCGGCATGTCCGGCTGGACTGGCTTTGCGCCGCTGTCGCTGGCCGACAAGGCCGGCATCTTCAAGAAGAACGGGCTCGACGTCGAACTCAAGATGATCCCGCAGAAGGACCGCCACCTGGCGCTGGCCTCCGGCGCGATCCAGTGCGCGGCCACCACCGTGGAAACGCACGTGGCCTGGAACGCCAACGGCGTGCCGATCGTGCAGATCTTCCAGATGGACAAGTCCTACGGCGCCGACGGCCTGGCCGTGCGCAACGACGTGAAGAGCTTTGCCGACCTCAGGGGCAAGAGCATCGGCGTGAGCGCCCCGGGCACCGCGCCGTACTTCGGCCTGGCCTGGATGCTCAGCAAGAACGGCATGACCCTGAAGGACGTGAAGGTGGTCTCGCTCGAGCCGCAGCCCGCTGCGCAAGCCTTCGTGGCCGGCCAGAACGACGCCGCCATGACCTACGAGCCCTACCTGTCGACCGTGCGCGCCAACCCGGCCGCCGGCAAAATTTTGGCCACCACGCTCGACTACCCGATGGTGATGGACACCGTCGGCTGCGCGCCCACCTGGCTCAAGGCCAACCCCAAGGCCGCCGCCGCGCTCACGAAGTCGTACTTCGACGCGCTCGACATGATCAAGGCCGACCCGGCCAAGTCGAACGAGCTCATGGGTTCGGCCGTCAAGCAAAGCGGCGAGCAGTTCGCCAAGTCGTCGGCCTACCTGCGCTGGCAGGACAAGGCCGCCAACCAGAAGTTCTTTGCGGGCGAGCTCACCAGCTTCATGAAGGAAGCTGCGGCCATCCTGCTGGAGGCCGGCGTGATCCGCAAGGCGCCGGAAGACTACGCCGCCACCTTCGACGCCAGCTATGTCAAGTAAGGCCTTGCCGCAGATGCAACCGATGACCGCCGCCCCGGCGCGCGCCGTGACGCCGCCGCCCGCAGCCCCCGTGCGGCGCCGCGTGTTCGCGCCGCTCGAACCCATCAGCGCGTCCGCGCGCACGATGCTGGGGCTCGGCTTCTTCGTGCTCTTCGTGGTGGTGTGGGGCATCGCCACGCTGGGCGGCTTCGTGTCGCCCACCTTCCTGGCGAGCCCGATCACGATGGTCAAGGAGGGCTGGCTGCTCTTCACCGAGTACGGCTTCATCGGCGACATCGGCATGACCGTGTGGCGGGTGTTCGGCGGCTTCCTGCTGGCGGCCGTGCTCGCGGTGCCGCTGGGCGTGGCCATGGGCACCTGGAAGACGGTCGAGGCCTTCTTCGAGCCCTTTGTCTCGTTCTGCCGCTACCTGCCGGCCTCGGCGTTCATTCCGCTGCTCATCCTGTGGGCGGGCCTGGGCGAAATGCAGAAGCTGCTGGTGATCTTCATCGGCTCGTTCTTCCAGATCGTGCTGATGGTGGCCGTCACCGTGGGCGGCGCGCGGCGCGACCTCGTCGAGGCCGCCTACACGCTGGGCGCCAACAGCCGGGGCATCGTGGCGCGCGTGCTCATTCCGGGCGCCGCACCGGGCATCGCCGAAACGCTGCGCCTCGTGCTGGGCTGGGCCTGGACCTACGTGATCGTGGCCGAGCTCATCGGTTCGTCGTCGGGCATCGGCCACATGATCACCGACAGCCAGGCGCTGCTGAACACCGGGCAGATCATCTTCGGGATCATCGTGATCGGCGTCATCGGCCTGCTGTCCGACTTCGCTTTCAAGGCGATGAATCGCCGTCTGTTTGCATGGGCTGCACTGTGATGATGACGAGCAACAACCAACTCTCCATTCAAGGCGTCTCGCGCGTCTTCACCGGCACCAAGGGCCAGCGCACGCAAGCGCTGCAGCCGATCGACTTCGAGGTGAAGGAGAACGACTTCGTCACCATCCTCGGCCCCTCGGGCTGCGGCAAGTCGACGCTGCTGCGCATCGTGGCGGGGCTCGACTTCCCGACCACCGGCCAGGTGATGCTCGACGGCGAGCGCATCGAAGGCCCGGGCGCCGACCGCGGCGTGGTGTTCCAGAGCTACACGCTCTTTCCGTGGCTCACGGTGGCGCAGAACATCCGCTTCGGCCTGCGCGAGCGCGGCATGAGCGAAGCCGACCAGAAGGAACGCAGCGAGTTCTTCATCGCCAAGGTCGGCCTGCGCGGCTTCGAGCACCACTTTCCCAAGCAGCTCTCGGGCGGCATGCAGCAGCGCACCGCCATTGCGCGCGCGCTGGCCAACGACCCCAAGATGCTGCTGCTCGACGAGCCCTTCGGCGCGCTCGACAACCAGACCCGCGTGCTCATGCAGGAGCTGTTGCTGGGCATCTGGGAGTCGGCGCAGAAGACGGTGCTGTTCGTCACGCACGACATCGACGAGGCGATCTTCATGGCCAACCGCGTGGCGGTGTTCAGCGCGCGGCCGGGCCGCATCAAGACCGAGATCGCGGTCGACTTTCCGCACCCGCGCAGCTACACCATCAAGACCTCGCCGGAGTTCATGGACATCAAGGCGCGCCTGACCGAAGAGATTCGCGCCGAGTCGATGGCCGCTGCGGAACATTGAAAGCACGATGAAACGCGACCTGCCGTCCCTCGCGCTCTATGCGCAAGTCAAGGATCACATCTCCCGCAAGATCCAGGACGGCACCTGGCCGCCCGGCCACCGCCTGCCTTCCGAGAACGAGCTGGTCGCGCAGTTCGGCATGGCGCGCATGACCGTGAACCGCGCGCTGCGCGAACTCATGGAGCAGGGCCGCATCGTGCGCGTGGCCGGCGTCGGCAGCTTCGTGGCCGAGAACAAGCCGCAATCGACGCTGCTGCAGATCGCCAACATCGCCAGCGAAATCCGCCAGCGCGGCCACGACTACCGCTGCGAAATGCTCGCGGTCGAGCGCCTCGCAGCCTCGCCCGACGTGGCCGCCTGGCTCGACCTGCGCGCGGGCGACTCGGTGTTCCACAGCGCCTGCCTGCACCTGGACAACGACACGCCCGTGCAGCTCGAAGAGCGCTACGTCAATCCGCAGGTCGTGCCCGACTTTCTCGAACAAGACTTCACGGCCGTGCCGCCCAGCGAGTACCTCGTGCGCCACGTGCCCTTCGACCAGATCGAACACGTCGTCGATGCCGTGCTGCCCAGCGCCGAACAGGCCGAGCGGCTCGCGATGGCGCCCACCGACCCCTGCCTGCTGCTGACGCGCCGCACCTGGATCCGCAACACGCCCGTGACCTGGGTGCGCTGCCTGCATCCGGCGTCGCGCTACAGCCTCGGCAGCCGTTTCAAAGCCGACGGCAACCCGACCTTCGGCTAACCCGTTTTTTTTCGACCCTCAGAGGCCTACGTTTTCTCTCGCAACCACTTGTATAGACAGGTTCACATGCCAAGCAATCACACCGCCGCCTCCCCAGCCACCCTGACCCTCACGCCCGGCAAGGTTGACCTTGCGATGCTGCGACGCATCCAGGCCGGCGGCGTGCGCCTTGCGCTCGATCCGTCGGTGCTCGATGGCATGCAGAAGGCCGAGGCTGCGGTGCGCCACATCGTCGAGAACGACGAGGTGGTCTACGGCATCAACACCGGTTTCGGCAAGCTCGCGAGCACGCGCATCGGCAACGACCACCTGGCCGAGCTGCAGCGCAACCTCGTGCTGTCGCACAGCGTCGGCACCGGCGAGCCGCTGGCCGCGCCGGTGGTGCGCATGATCCTCGCGACCAAGGCCGTGAGCCTGGCGCGCGGCCACTCGGGCGTGCGGCCCGCGCTGGTCGATGCGCTGCTGGCGCTGTTCAACGCGGGCGTCACGCCGAGCATCCCGTGCAAGGGCTCGGTCGGCGCCTCGGGCGACCTCGCACCGCTGGCCCACATGGCCTGCGTGCTCATCGGCGAAGGCGAAGCCACGCTGGCCGACGGCAAGAAGGTGAGCGGTGCCGAGGCCATGCGCAGCATCGGCCTCGAACCCTTCGTGCTCGGCCCCAAGGAAGGCCTGGCGCTGCTCAACGGCACGCAGGTGTCGACCGCGCTGGCGCTGGCCGGCCTGTTCGGCGCCGAAGACGTGTTTGCCGCCGCGCTGATGTCGGGCGCGCTGTCGCTCGAAGCCATCCAGGGTTCGATCAAGCCCTTCGACGCGCGCATTCACGCCGCACGCGGCCAGCCGGGCCAGATCGCCGTGGCCGGCGCCGTGCGCACGCTGCTCGACGGCAGCGAGATCGTCCCGTCGCACGCCGACTGCGGCCGCGTGCAAGACCCGTACTCGGTGCGCTGCATTCCCCAAGTGATGGGCGCCTGCCTCGACAACCTGGCCCATGCCTCGCGCGTGCTGGTCATCGAAGCCAATGCCGCATCGGACAACCCGCTGGTGTTCTGCGACACGGGCGAGGTGATCTCGGGCGGCAACTTCCACGCCGAGCCGGTCGCCTTCGCGGCCGACATCATTGCGCTGGCCGTGAGCGAAGTCGGCGCCATCGCCGAGCGCCGCCTTGCGCTGCTGCTCGACAGCGGCCTCTCGGGCCTGCCGCCCTTCCTCGTGCGCGATGGCGGGCTGAACTCCGGCTTCATGATCGCGCAGGTCACGGCCGCCGCGCTCGCGTCGGAAAACAAGTCGCACGCGCACCCCGCCAGCGTCGACAGCCTGCCGACCTCGGCCAACCAGGAAGACCACGTGTCGATGGCCACCTTCGCGGCGCGCCGCCTCGGCGACATGGTCAACAACACGGCGGTCGTCGTCGGCATCGAAGCGATGGCCGCCGCGCAAGGCATCGAACTCAAGCGCGGGCTCAAGAGCTCGCCGCTGGTCGAGGCCGAGTTCAGCAACATCCGCCAGAAGGTCGCCTTCCTCGAGCGCGACCGCTACCTCGCACCCGACATCGAAGCCATGCGCCAGTGGGCGCTCGCGGCCGACCTGCCGGCCGCGCTGCTCGACATCCTGCCCAGCCACGCCAAGTAATCCGAACCGTCCGTCTGCCATCCGACAAGGAGAACCACGCCATGAACGCACCCGACAAATTCGCCCTGAACACCACCCCCGCCGCTGGCACTGACCCGCGCCATGACCCGACCCGCGTGATCCGCGCCCCGCGCGGCACCGAGCTGAACTGCAAGAGCTGGCTGACCGAAGCGCCGTTCCGCATGCTGCAGAACAACCTCGACGCCGAAGTGGCCGAGCGGCCCCAAGACCTCGTGGTGTACGGCGGCATCGGCCGCGCCGCGCGCGACTGGGCCTGCTACGACCAGATCCTCGCGTCGCTGAAGGAACTGGAAGACGACGAGACCTTGCTCATTCAATCGGGCAAGCCGGTCGGCGTGTTCAAGACGCACGCCGATGCACCGCGCGTGCTGCTCGCCAACTCCAACCTCGTGCCGAAGTGGGCCAACTGGGAGCACTTCAATGAGCTCGATCGCCAGGGCCTCTTCATGTACGGCCAGATGACCGCGGGCAGCTGGATCTACATCGGCAGCCAGGGCATCGTGCAAGGCACCTTCGAGACCTTCGTCGAAGCCGGCCGCCAGCACTACAACAACAGCCTCGCGGGCAAGTGGATCTTGACGGCCGGCCTGGGCGGCATGGGCGGCGCACAGCCGCTCGCGGCCACGCTGGCCGGCGCCGTGTCGCTGAACATCGAGTGCCAGCAGTCGAGCATCGACTTCCGCCTGCGCACGCGCTACGTCGACAAGCAGGCGCGCGACATCGACCACGCCTTCGAGCTCATCAAGCAACATTGCGATGCCAAGGAAGCCGTGTCGATCGCGCTGCTCGGCAACGCCGCCGACATCCTTCCGGAGCTGGTGAAGCGCGCCAACGCCGGCGGCCTGAAGC
This sequence comes from Variovorax sp. RO1, assembly GCF_002849325.1. Lineage (NCBI taxonomy): Bacteria > Pseudomonadati > Pseudomonadota > Betaproteobacteria > Burkholderiales > Comamonadaceae > Variovorax > Variovorax sp. RO1. The sequence continues at coordinate 278,033 of NZ_PKMT01000008.1, read as the reverse complement.
CCGACCTCGTGACCGACCAGACCTCCGCGCACGACCTGATCAACGGCTACCTGCCCTCGGGCTGGACCGTGCCGCAATGGCAGGCCGCCATGAAGGACGCCTCGCAACACGACGCGCTCAAGAAGGCCGCCGCGAAGTCGTGCGCCGTGCACGTGCAGGCCATGCTCGACTTCCAGGCCATGGGCATCCCCACGGTCGACTACGGCAACAACATCCGCCAGGTCGCGTTCGACGAAGGCGTGAAGAACGCGTTCGACTTCCCGGGCTTCGTGCCGGCGTACATCCGTCCGCTGTTCTGCGAAGGCAAGGGCCCGTTCCGCTGGGTCGCGCTTTCGGGTGATCCGGAAGACATCTACAAGACCGACGCCAAGATCAAGGAGCTGTTCCCCGAGAACACCCACACGCATCGCTGGCTCGACATGGCGCGCGAGCGCATCGCCTTCCAGGGCCTGCCCGCGCGCATCTGCTGGCTCGGTCTGGGCGAGCGCCACATCGCCGGCCTGGCCTTCAACGAGATGGTGAAGAACGGCGAACTGAAGGCCCCCATCGTCATCGGCCGCGACCACCTCGACACCGGCTCGGTCGCCAGCCCGAACCGCGAGACCGAAGCCATGAAGGACGGCACCGACGCCGTGAGTGACTGGCCGTTGCTCAACGCGCTGCTCAATACCGCGGGCGGCGCCACCTGGGTCAGCCTGCACCACGGCGGCGGCGTCGGCATGGGCTACTCGCAGCACTCGGGCGTGGTGATCGTGTGCGACGGCACGGACGCTGCGGCCAAGCGCATCGGACGCGTGCTCTTCAACGACCCGGCCACCGGCGTCATGCGCCATGCCGACGCAGGCTACGACATCGCGGTCGCCACGGCGAAGAAGCAGGGCCTCAAGCTGCCGATGATCAAGTAACGCCGGCAGGCGCTGCTGCAGGTGAAGTAAAAAAGTGGGTCACCCGACACCCCGAAAAAAAGGAGACCCGACGATGACCCTCGATGCTTCCGACCTGCAGCGCCGCGTGCGCGAACGCGTGGACGACGCGCTGGTGGCGCAGTTCCAGCGCGACGGCGCGGTCTGCATCCGCCAGCTGCTCACGGCCGACGAACTCGCGCTGCTGCGCGATGGCATCGAAGCGAACCTGGCGGCGCCCAGCCCGCGCGCGAAGGTCGCGAGCCGGCCCGACGACCCGGGTCGCTTCTTCGAAGACTTCTGCAACTGGCAGGAGATCGATGCCTTCGGCCGCTTCATCGTCGAAGCGCCGCTGGCGCCCCTCGCGCAGCGGCTCATGGGCTCGGACACCGTGCGCCTGTACCACGACCACCTGCTCGTGAAGGAGCCCGGCACGCGCCAGCGCACGCCGTGGCACCAGGACCAGCCCTACTACAACATCGACGGCGCGCAGAACGTCAGCATGTGGATTCCGGTCGACCCGGTGTCACGTGCGGCCACGCTCGAGTTCGTGGCCGGCTCCCACAAGGGGCCGTGGCTCATGCCGCGCACCTTCATGGACAACCACGCCAAGTGGTTCCCTGAAGGAAGCCTCGAGGACCTGCCCGACATCGAGGGCGCGCGCGAGCGCTTTCCCATCGTCGGCTGGGACATCGAGCCCGGCGACTTCGTCTGCTTCCACATGCTCACGCTGCATGCGGCGGCCGGCGTGGAGGGGCCGAACCGGCGCCGCGTGTTCTCGGTGCGATTTCTGGGCGACGACATCCGCCACGCGCCGCGCAGCTGGAAGACCTCGCCCGATTTCCCGGGCCTGGCCGAGCGCCTGCCGGCGGGCGCGCCGATGGACGATCCGCTCTTCCCGTTGCTCACCGTCTGATGCCCCGGGTAAGACGAAGGTAGAAAGAAAAAACGCGCTCATTCCCATCGCGTGGGAATTCGGGCTTGGTCGTGGGAACGGCGAGCAAGATACTGCACGCCGCATCCACTTTCGACCGCCCAGCGATTGCCCCCGATGACGACCCCTCTCGACGCTCCTGCCCACAACGACCGCGCGCTGTTCGTGCTGTCGGTGCTGGCGCAAAGCAAGGCGGCGATGACGGCGGCCGAGCTGGTGCAGGCCACCGGCCTGTCGCAGAGCACGCTGTACCGGCAGGTCGCCACCTTGCGCCGCTGGGGCTTCGTGATGGAGTCCGAGGGCCGCTACTCGCCGGGGCCCGTCAGCGTGCAGCTGGCCAGCGGCTTCGACGGCAACTCCGACCTCGTGATGGCCGCGCGCGCCGACATGCGCGTGCTGGCGCAGCAGAGCCACGAGAGCGTGGCGCTCGTCACCCTCGTGAACGACCGCGTCGTGTGCCTGGAGATGATCGACAGCGAACAGTCGCTGCGCTGCTCCTTCGACCGCGGCCGCAGCGTGCCCGCACGCGACGGCGCCAGCGCCAAGTGCCTGCTGGCCCATGCGCCCGACGACGCGCGCGACCTGCTGCTCGACGGTCTCGACGAAGCCCCCGAACGCCGCGCCGAGCGCGCCGCCGAACTCGACACCATCCGCGCTGCCGGCCATGCCGTGACGCACGGCGAGGTCGATGCCGGTGTCTGGGGCGCGAGCGCACCGGTGCTGGCCGCGGGCCGTCGGCTGCGCGGGGCGATCACGCTGATGGCGCCGCTCACGCGCGTCGAAGGCATGGAAGCTGCATTGGTCCACATGACCGTCGTCACGGCGGCTCGCATCTCGCGCGCACTCCAGTAGCCGCACCGTTTTTTCTTTTTCTCCTCCCTCACCTCCACGAAAGCCCTCTCATGAACACCCGTCGCACCCTCGTCGCCGCCGCCCTGTCCGGCCTCGCCTTCTTCGGTTTCGCTGGCGCTGCACACGCCCAGGGCGAGCCGCTGCGCGTGGCCACCGACGCCACCTTCCCGCCGATGGAGTTCGTGGAAAACGGCAAGCGCACCGGCTTCGACGTCGAGCTGGTCGAGGCCATCGGCAAGACGCTGGGCCGCAAGATCGAGTGGATCGACATCGACTTCAAGGGCCTCGTGCCGGGCCTCATTTCGAAGCGCTTCGACATGGCCGTGTCGGGCATCTACATCACCGACGAGCGCAAGAAGGTCGTCGACTTCACCGTGCCGTACTACGTCGGCGGCCTCGTGGTCATGGTGAAGGACAACAACACGACGATCAAGAAGCCGGCCGACATCAACGGCAAGAAGGTCAGCGTGCAGGTGGGCACCAAGTCGGTGGCCTACACCAAGGAGAAATTCCCGCAAGTGCAGCTGCTGGAAGTCGAGAAGAACCAGGAGATGTTCAACCTCGTGGACATCGGCCGCGCCGATGCCGCCGTGACCGGCAAGCCCGCCGCCTTCCAGTACGTGCGCACGCGCGGCGGCCTGAAGGTGCTCGACGAGCAGATCACCACCGAGGAATACGGCATGGCCATCCGCAAGGACACGCCCGAGCTCACCAAGGCCGTGAACGGCGCGATCGAGAAGCTCAAGGCCGACGGCACCTACGCCGCCATCGTGAAGAAGTGGTTCAGCGCGAACACCAAGTAAGCGCGCCATGGACTTCGATTTCTCGCCCGTCTGGCAGGGCTGGCCCGACCTGCTGCGCGGCGCGCTGGTCACGGTGGAAATCACCGCCTGCGCGCTGGCCCTGGGTTGCGTGCTGGGCCTCCTGGTCGGCATCGGCCGGCTGAACCCGAAGCGGCGCTGGATCTACGGCGTGTGCACCGCCTACGTGGCGGCGATTCGCGGCACGCCGCTGCTGGTGCAGCTGTTCATTCTGTTCTTCGGCCTGCCGCACTTCGGCATCCTGCTGCCGGCCTTCCTGTGCGGCGTGCTGGGGCTCGGCGTGTACTCGGGCGCCTACGTGTCGGAGATCGTGCGCGGCGCGATCCAGTCGATCGACAAGGGCCAGACCATGGCGGCGCAATCGCTGGGCATGACGCCCGGCGTGGCGATGCGCCAGATCGTGCTGCCACAGGCCGTGGTGCGCATGATTCCGCCGCTGGGCAACGAGTTCATCGCGCTCATCAAGAACTCGGCGCTGGTGTCGCTGCTGACGATTCACGACGTGATGCACGAAGGCCAGAAGATCATCAGCGTGTCGTACCGCTCGCTCGAGGTGTACCTGGCGATTGCGGTCGTCTACTTCGTGCTGACGGGCACGATGACGCTGATCCTGCGGCACTTCGAGCAGAAGCTGCGGCAAGGCGGGTTGATGCGATGAGCGTGCAGCGTTTTTCACGCGCCACCCTGCGCGCCATGCCCTGGAAGAACGGCGGCGGCACCACGCAGGAAATCGCCAGTTGGCCGCCAAGCGCGGGGCTCGACAGCTTCGGCTGGCGCGTGAGCATCGCGACCATTGCGTCGGCCGGCCCGTTCTCGGTGTTCCCCGGTGTCGAGCGGCAGATCATGCTGCTCGAAGGCGACGGCGTGCGTCTCTTCACGCACGACGGTCGCGTGTCGCACCGGCTCGACGTGCCGCACCGGCCCTTCGTTTTTTCCGGCGACGACCCGATCGACTGCACGCTGCTCGGCGGCGCCTCGAACGACTTCAACGTGATGACCCGCGGCGGTCAGTGGCGCGCCGACGTGCAGGTGCTGGACCACGCCGCCGACATCGCGCCCGCAGCGCACGGCGTGCTGCTGGCGTTGCGCGGCGATTGGCGCTTGAATGACGACGAAGCACTGGGCGAAGGCGAGGGCCTGTGCTGGACCGACGCCGCACAAGCGTGGCAAGCCGCACCGGCGAGCGACGACGCGCGGCTGGTGGCCGTGCGCTTCGTGCCGGCCTGACCGGCAAAAGGACAAAGGATGACGATGAAACCCCCCAGCGAATTCCCCTCGGCCGACGGCCTCTGGACCGGCCTGCGTCTCGCGCCCGGTGCGGCGCCCGGCGTCACATTGGCGCCCGATGCCGAAGCGGCCCTCGTGGTCGCGCAGGGCGCGATCCGCTGGGTCGGTGCGCGCGCCGAACTGCCCGCCGAGTTCGCGGGGCTCGCGCCGCACGACGGTGGCGGCGCGCTCGTCACGCCCGGCCTCGTCGATTGCCACACGCACCTGGTCTACGGCGGCCAGCGCGCCAACGAGTTCGCGATGCGGCTCGCGGGCGCCACGTACGAAGAAGTGGCGAAGGCCGGCGGCGGCATCGTCTCGTCGGTGCGCGCCACGCGCGAGGCCGACGAAGACATGCTGTTCGCACAGGCCGCCGCGCGCCTCGAACAACTGCTGGCCGACGGCGTCTGCGCCATCGAGATCAAGTCGGGCTACGGCCTGGCGCTGGAACATGAGCGCAAGCAGCTGCGCGTGGCGCGGCGCCTGGGCGAGGCCTACGGCGTCACCGTGCGCACCACCTTTCTCGGCGCGCACGCCTTGCCGCCGGAATACGCCGGACGCAGCGGCGACTACATCGACCTCGTCTGCAACGAGATGCTGCCCGCGCTCGCCGCCGAAGGGCTGGTCGATGCGGTCGACGTGTTCTGCGAACGCATCGCCTTCTCGCTCGAAGAAACCGAACAGGTCTTCCAGGCCGCTCAGGCGCTGGGTCTGCCGGTGAAGCTGCATGCCGAGCAGCTCTCGGACATGGGCGGCGCGGCGCTGGCCGCGCGCTACGGCGCGCTGTCGTGCGACCACATCGAGCACCTGTCGACCGACGGCATCGCGGCCATGCGCCAGTCGGGCACCGTGGCCGTGCTGCTGCCGGGCGCCTACTACACGCTGCGCGACACGCACCTGCCGCCCATCGACGCGCTGCGCGCCGCGGGCGTGCCGATGGCCGTGTCGACCGACCACAACCCCGGCACCTCGCCGACGCTGAGCCTGCTGCTGATGGTCAACATGGCCTGCACGCTGTTCCGCCTCACCGTGCCCGAGGCACTGGCCGGCGTCACCGTGCACGCCGCGCGCGCGCTGGGCCTGCAGGCCACGCACGGCGCCATCGCGCCCGGCATGCCCGCCAACTTCGTGCTGTGGAACCTCCACGACGCCGCCGAGCTGGCCTACTGGTTCGGCCAGCAGCCGGCGCGCACCGTGGTGCGCCAGGGGCGCATCGCCATCGGAGCCACTGAATGACACACACGCTTTTCGCGGCCGATGCGCTGCTGCCCGCAGGCTGGGCCAAAAATGTTCTGCTGACGTGGGACGACGCGGGCCAGCTCACGCAGGTGCAAGCCGCTGCGCCACGCCCCGCCGACACTCCCGCCGCCCACGGCCCCGTGATCCCCGGCATGCCCAACCTGCATTCGCACGCCTTCCAGCGCGCCTTCGCGGGCCTCACCGAGCACCGCGCCGAACAGCAGGACAGCTTCTGGAGCTGGCGCACGCTGATGTACCGCTTTGCGGCGCGCCTCGGGCCGCAGCACATGGAGGCCATCGCGACCTGGCTTTACGCCGAGATGCTCGAGGCCGGCTACACCAGCGTGTGCGAGTTCCAGTACGTGCACCACGACACCGACGGCCGCCCCTACGCCGACGACGCGGCGCTGAGCCGCGCGCTGCTGCGTGCCGCGCGCAACACGGGCATCGGCTTCACGCTGTTGCCGGTGCTCTACCAGACCAGCGGCTTCGGCGACCAGCCGCCCACCGAGGGGCAGCGCCGCTTCATCCGCTCGACCGAGTCGATGCTGCGCCTGCTCGACACGCTCAAGCCCGACTGCGACGCGCAGGGCGCGCGCCTGGGGCTGGCGCCGCATTCGCTGCGCGCCGTGCCGCCCGAGGCGCTGCGCGAGGCGCTCGCCGGCCTGGACGCCATCGACCGCACCGCGCCGGTCCACATCCACATCGCCGAGCAGACGAAGGAAGTGGACGACTGCGTGGAGTGGAGCGGCCTGCGCCCGGTCGAATGGCTGCTCGACCACGCGAGCGTCGATGCGCGCTGGTGCCTCGTGCACGCCACGCACATGAACGACGCCGAGTACGAATACGCCGCACGCAGCGGCGCGGTCGCGGGCCTGTGCCCGACGACCGAAGCCAACCTCGGCGACGGCATCTTCGACTTCGCGCGCTGGCGCAGCCATGGCGGCGCCTGGGGCGTGGGCTCCGACAGCCACGCCAGCGTCAACGCGGCCGAAGAACTGCTGATGCTCGAATACAGCCAGCGCTTCGCCAGGCGCCAGCGCAACGTCGGCGCCAGCGCGGCGCAGCCGCACGTGGCCACCGCGCTCACGCTCGAAGCCGTGCAGGGCGGGGCGCAAGCGGCGGGCCGCACGGTCGGCGGGCTGGCCGCGGGGCAGCAGGCCGACTTCGTCGTGCTCGATGCCACGCACCTCGCACTGCAGGGCCTGTCGGCCCCCGACATGCTCTCGGCCCACGTGTTCGCAAGCCACCGCACCTCGGCCGTCGATGCGGTCTGGGTGGCGGGCCGCGCGCGCGTCACGGCCGGCCGCCACGCGCTGCACGACAGCGCGGCGTCGGGCTTCGTGGCAGCGCGCACCCAGCTTCTGCAGGACTGAGAAAATTCACCCATGGCTCTCTTCACCACCACCGAACCGGCGTTCCGCTTCCGCCAGGGCACGCGCCCGCTGCTGATCTCGATGCCGCACGTCGGCACGCACGTGCCGCCCGCGCTGGCCGAGCGCTTCACCGACGAGGCGCGCCACGTGCCCGACACCGACTGGCACCTCGAACAGCTCTACGACTTCGCCGATGCACTCGGCGCCTCGGTGCTCGTGGCCACGCACTCGCGCTACGTGGTCGACCTGAACCGTCCGCCGGACGGCGCCAGCCTGTACCCGGGCCAGAGCGTCACCGGCCTGTGCCCGGTCGACACCTTCGACGACACGCCGGTCTACGCGAACGCCGGCGAGCAGCCGTCCGACGCCGAGATCGCCGAACGCCGCGACGCCGTCTGGCGCCCCTACCACCAGCAGCTGCAGGCCGAGCTCGGCCGCCTCACGGCCGCGCACGGCACCGTCGCGCTGTGGGACGCGCACTCGATCCGTTCCGTGCTGCCGCGCTTCTTCGAAGGCAAGCTGCCCGACCTGAACCTGGGCACCGCCGACGGCAAGAGCTGCGACCCCGCACTGGCCGCCACGCTGCGCGGCATCGCCGAGTCGGCGCCCGGCTACACCGGCGTGCTCAACGGCCGCTTCAAGGGCGGCCACATCACGCGCCAGTACGGCAACCCGGCCGGCGGCGTGCACGCGGTGCAGCTGGAGATGACGCAGTCGAGCTACATGCAGGAAGCGCTGCCCTTCGACTACCTGCCCGACGTGGCGGCGGGCGTGAAGCCGCACGTGCGGCGGATGCTGGAAGCGGTGCTGGCCTTCGTCGAGGGTCAGCGAAAGGGCTGACGGGCATCAGGGGCGGCCCCCGGTTTCTACAATCGGAGGTTATGAAGCCCGTCATCTACACCCGCGGCCAGGCCCTGCCTGGCATCCTCGCCCAACGCATTGCCATCCTCGACGGCGCGATGGGCACGATGATCCAGCGCTTCAAGCTCACCGAGGAACAGTACCGCGGCGAGCGCTTCAAGGACTTCGAGCGCGACGTGAAGGGCAACAACGAGCTGCTGTCGCTCACGCGGCCCGACGTCATCACCGACATCCACGAGGCCTACCTCGCGGCCGGCGCCGACCTCATCGAGACCAACACCTTCGGCGCCACCACCATCGCGCAGGAGGACTACAAGATGGCCCACCTGGCGCGCGAGATGAACCTCGAATCGGCCAAGCTGGCGCGCGCGGCCTGCGACAAGTACAGCACGCCCGACAAGCCGCGCTTCGTGGCCGGCGCCCTTGGCCCGACGCCCAAGACGGCGAGCATCAGCCCCGACGTGAACGACCCGGGCGCACGCAATGTCGATTTCGAATCGCTGCGCGCCGCGTATTACGAGCAGACCGAAGCGCTGGTCGAAGGCGGCGCCGACGTGATCCTGGTCGAGACCATCTTCGACACGCTCAACGCCAAGGCCGCGCTGTTCGCGGTGGACGAGTACTTCGACAACAGCGGCCAGCGCCTGCCGCTGATCATCAGCGGCACGGTGACCGACGCCTCGGGCCGCATCCTCAGCGGCCAGACCGTCACCGCCTTCTGGCACAGCGTGCGCCATGCGCAGCCGCTGGCCATCGGCCTGAACTGCGCGCTGGGCGCGACGCTGATGCGCCCCTACATCCAGGAGTTGGCGCGCGTGGCGGGCGACACTTTCATCAGCTGCTACCCGAACGCCGGCCTGCCCAACCCGATGAGCGACACCGGCTTCGACGAGACGCCCGACGTCACCTCGCGCCTGCTGCACGAGTTCGCGGCCGAGGGGCTGGTGAACATCGTGGGCGGCTGCTGCGGCACGACGCCGGACCACATCGCGGCGATCGGCGCAGCGGTGGCGCCGGCCAAGGGCCGCATGCTCAACACCAACGGCTTCTACAAAGAGGCCGCCTGAAGCCAGGCGCCGCGCGCGCCTTCGGCTGATTGACGGCTCCGCGCGCCGCGCCTACGCTGGCGCGCACAGGAGCCCCTCATGAACGCCACATCCTTCTTGCGTCGCGCCGCCTTGGGCGCGCTCGTTTTGCTGCTGCCGCTCGCGGCGGCGGCGCAGCAGGCCTTCACGCGCGGCGCGGTCAACATGCGCGCCGGGCCCTCGGGCGACTACCCGCTGGTGGCACGGCTCGGGCCGGGCCAGCCGGTCGACGTGGTCGGCTGCACCAGCGGCTACGGCTGGTGCGATGTGGTGCTGCCCGACGGCGGGCGCGGCTGGGTCTGGTCGAGGAACCTCGACTACGCCTACCAGCAGCAGCGCGTGCCGCTGGCCACCTACGGCGCGGTCATCGGCGTGCCCATCGTGACTTTCGTGATCGGCAGCTACTGGGCCGACTACTACCGCGACCGTCCCTGGTACGGCGACCGGCGCTGGTGGGGCCAGCGGCCCCCGCCGCCGCCGATCGCGGGCTGGCGCCCGCCGCCGCCCGTGCGCCCGGCCTGGCAGCCGCGGCCCTGGCCGCCGGGGCAGGGCGTGCGTCCGCCGCACGGGCCTGGCGTCCGGCCACCGCATGGCCCAGGCGTTCGTCCGCCCGGTGGGCCGGGCTACCGGCCGCCCGTCGATCCCGGGTTCCGTCCGCCCAGGCCGCAGCCGGGCTTCCGGCCCGGACCGCCGCCGGGCGTGTCGCATCCGCATCCGGGCGGAGGCCGGCCCGGTGGGGGCGGCGGTGGTGGAGGAGGGCGTCCGCACGGAGGTGGTGGCAAGGGTGGCGGAGGCGGTGGTCATGGCGGCGGAGGCGGGCACGGCCACGGCCGGTCCTGAACCGACTCAGACGGCCGGCGTTTCGATGCCGGCCGCTGCCTGACGGTCGCGCGCGATCAGCGCCACGAAGCGCTGCGCGCCCAGGCCCAGCGGCCGTTCGCGCGACCACACCACGTCCACCCACAGGTCGAGCCCGTTGCTGAGGTTCTCGAACGGAATCTCGACCAGCGCGCCCGCCGCCACGTGCGGCCGCGCGAAGTTGCGCGGCAGCCAGCCCCAGCCCAGCCCGGCGGTGATCAGGCTCAGCGCGGCCAGCGCGTTGTCGGTGCGCCAGACATGCCGCGCGAACACGAAGCGCGGGTCGCTGGTGCCCAGGTCGCGCCCGGCGACCACGATCTGCCGCGTGTTGGTCAGGTGCTCCTCGCGCAGGCGCCCGCCGGCCGCGGCGCGCAGCACGGGGTGGTCGGGCGCCATCACGGCCACCATGGTGTCGCTGCCGACCTCCTGGAAGCCCTCGCGGCCGTCGAGGCTGGGCCGCTCGAACACCAGCGCAAGCTGCGCCCGGCCGCTGTGCAGCAGCGCCAGCGCGTCGGCCTGCGGCGCGGCCAGCACCTCGACCTGCAGGAGCGGGTAGTCGTCGGCCAGCGCCGCCAGCGGCCCGCTCCAGGGCGCGGCCAGCAGCTCGGGCGCGATGGCCAGCGTGAGCCGGTCTTCCAGCCCCTGCGTGAGCGCCAGCGCCTGCACCTGCAGCTGCCGCAGCTGGGCCGCGAGCAGCCGCGCCTGGGGCTCGAGCGAGCGCGCGGCAGCGGTGGGCTGCGGCTCGCGGCCGCTGCGGTTGAACAGCGGCAGCGCCAGCTCGGCCTCGAGGTTGGCGATGGCCATGCTCACGGCCGACGGCACCTTGCGCAGCGCCCGCGCGGCGGCCGAAAAGGAGCCGTGGTCGATCACGGCCAGGAAGACCTCGACGTTGTCGCTGGAGAAAGCCATGGGGTGCTGACCTATCAATAAAACTGAAACAAGTTAACTTTTTATATCAGCGAAACACAAATAAAGTCCACCCATCGCAGTCACACAGACAGAGAAATTCATGCAGGGCATTCAGCGTCGGATCGTTTACATCTCCCTCTACGAGGGCATTGCCATCGTGGCGGCCAGCGCCGGCCTGGCCCTGATGTCGGACGCGGGGCTCGGCCACTCGGGCCTGCTGGCGGTGGGCGCCTCGGTCATCGCGGTGATCTGGAACCTGACGTTCAACGCCCTGTTCGAGCGCTGGGAGTCGCGCCAGGCGGTGCGCGGGCGCAGCCTGAAGCGCCGCATCGCCCACGCCATCGGCTTCGAGGGCGGCCTGATCGCCTTCCTGGTGCCGATGCTGGCCTGGGGCCTGGGCGTGTCGCTCTGGCAGGCGCTGGTGATGGACCTGGGCCTGGTGGTGTTCTTCCTGGTCTACACCTTCGTTTTCAACTGGGCCTTCGACCGCGTGTTCGGCCTGCCGGCGTCGGCCATGGGCGAAGCACAGCCTGCGTAAGCCTGCGCTTACTTAGCGGATTCATCGCGCCGGCTTGGATGCAGCGGACGAGCGCATCGCCAGGGCACCGCTCAGGCGGAGGCGCTCGTTTTCGTTGAAGAGCGTCTCGCGCAGCTGGGCCTGCTCGGCTTCGGGTGCGCTGGCGTAGCGGTCGAGCCGGGCGTTCCACTCCTGGGTTTCCTGGTCGAGCGTGGCCAGGCCGCGCGCCACTTCGTAGCCGTAGGTCTCGCTGCGCGCGGCAAAGCGCTCCTGGGGGCTGGCGCCGCGCGCCTGCAGCGCCTCGGTCTGGCGCATCACGTCGAGGTGGGCCACCGCGTCCTTGCGCACCTCGCGCTGCGCGGGCGACAGCCAGGCCTGCTCGCTTTGCGCGAGCGCCGCCGCACGCTGCTCGGGCGTGAGGTCGGGGTTGGACAGCAACGCCATCTTCTCGGCCATGAACTGGTCCTGCCGGATCTGGTCGCCGAACAGGCCTTCGATTTCCTCGGGCGCGAAGAACTGCCGGCGCACGGCCTCGCGCGCTTCGAGGCTGCGGCGCAGGAACGCCGGGTCGCCGGGTGCGGGCGGCTGCAGGGTGCGCAGGGCTTCCTGCATGTCGACGTAGCGCTCCAGCAGGCCCAGCGCGCGCACGCGCCAGTCTTCGCGCAGGTGCTTGGCGAGCAGGGCGGGCGCGCGGGCCATCAGCGTGGCCTTGCTGTCGGCCTGCGCTTCGGCGAGCACCTGGTCGAAGAGGGTGATGAGGTCGCTGGTGAGGAGGGCGTCGGGAGCCGCGGCGGCTTGTTGCGCCGGACGGGGCGCGGTGGGCGCCGCGACCGTTGCCGTGGTGCGGGGCGCGGCAGCCCGTGGCGCATCGTCCGCATCGGGGCTCAGCGCCAGCCAGCCGGTTCCTACGGCGACCAGCGCGACTGCGCCGATGGTCAACGCCACACCGCGCATGTCCCGCGTCCTCAGAGCCCCGCGCTCTTGAGCCGCGCGGCCTGTTCCCTGAACAGCTCCGGCGGCTTCTTCTCGTAGTACGGGAACTGGCTGCCGTAGGTGTTGCCGAAGGCCTGGTTCACTTCGTCGAGGTGGTTCTGGCGGTAGTCGCCCAGGTGGGTGCCCAGTCGCGTGGTGCAGACCGCAAGCAGGCCGTCGTTGGCCTCGCCGAAGAAGAACAGGCCGCCCAGCGTCGACAGCGCCGTGTCGCTCGGGTCGAACAGGTTGAAGCTGGTCGACACGCCCGACCACGAGTAGTAGCGCACGCCGTTGGCCACGGCCGCACCGCTCTTCACGTCGCACGACGAGCCCGCGGCGGGGCGTCCCTGCGGGAACTTGGCGTCGAAGGCCGCGCCGCCCGCCGTGGTGAGCGAGGCCAGCGCGTTCAGCGGCACCTCGGGCAGCTGGCTCGGGTCCTTGCCCGAGAGAAAACCGATCATCCCCGTCAGCAGGCCGATGGCCTTCACCACCAGCGTCTGGGCGATGCCCCCTTCGGGCAGTTTGGCGAGCAGGTCGGCCACCTTCGAGCCGCCGTTGGCGCCGCCCACCGACGTGACCGACGCCACCATGTCGGGTGCCACCGCCGCCACGTAGCGCACCGTGGGCGAGCCCTGCGAATGGCCGATGAGGTTGAATTTGAGCGTGGGGTTCTGCTCGAGCGCGCGGATGGTCTTGAGCTCCTGCAGCAGCTGCTCGCCGCGGATCTCGGAGGTGTTGGTGCCCGACACCTGCGCCACGTACACCCTGGCACCCGCGCCGGCCAGCTTGCCGGGGATGTCGTAGAAGTAATCGACACCCAGCAGGTTGTCGAAGCCCAGCAGGCCGTGGACCAGCACGATCGGGTAGCGGGTCTTCGCCGTGTCGGAGGTCACGCGGGCCTCGACCCGCGTGGCGGTGTCGCCGGCAGCGGCCCGCGCGGGCGGCGTGAAAATCACGAGGGCCGCGGCGGCCAGGAGGCCGCAGCTCAAGGCCACGGCGCGCATCGGGGTGGCTGCATGCTGCAACCGGGCATTCGACTTCCTGACCATCTGGCGCTCTCCCTTACGTCTGGTTAAAAACACGAACGTTCGTTCGGAAACGGTGGGCGCATTCTGTTGACACGTGCAGGAATGAAAACTGGGGTTTTCCCAGGGCGCAATCGAATCGACCTAAAATGCGCGACTTCCCAAGGAGCGTTGCAGCGGTTCGCCACAGAGGCGAATCGTCAGGCTTGGGGCGACAACGACGCTCGCCTGTTCGACTCTTCCGCAGGTGAGGCCATGTCCCAGATTCCCGCTTCCGTTTCCGCTCCCGTTGCTCCCCCTCCCATGAAGCTGTCCGGCCTCGAGCCGGTCGCCATCGGCGCAGGGACGCTGTTCGTCAACATCGGCGAGCGCACCAACGTCACCGGCTCCAAGGCCTTCGCGCGGATGATCCTCAACGGCCAGTTCGAAGAGGCCCTGGCCGTCGCGCGCCAGCAGGTCGAGAACGGCGCCCAGGTCATCGACATCAACATGGACGAGGCCATGCTCGACAGCAAGGTCGCCATGGTCCGCTTCCTGAACCTCATTGCCAGCGAGCCCGACATCGCGCGTGTGCCGGTGATGGTCGACAGCTCGAAGTGGGAGGTCATCGAGGCCGGCCTGCGCTGCATCCAGGGCAAGGGCATCGTCAACTCCATCTCCATGAAGGAGGGCGTCGACAAGTTCAAGCACGAGGCCAAGCTGGTCAAGCGCTACGGCGCCGCCGCGGTGGTCATGGCGTTCGACGAGAAGGGCCAGGCCGACACCTACGCACGCAAGATCGAGATCTGCGAGCGCGCCTACCGCGTGCTGGTCGACGAGGTGGGTTTTCCGCCCGAAGACATCATCTTCGACCCGAACATCTTCGCCATTGCCACCGGCATCGAGGAGCACGACAACTACGCCGTCGACTTCATCAACGCCGTGCGCTGGATCAAAGAGAACCTGCCGGGCGCCAAGGTGTCGGGCGGCGTGAGCAATGTGAGCTTCAGCTTCCGCGGCAACGACCCGATGCGCGAAGCCATCCACACCGTGTTCCTGTACCACGCGATCCAGGCGGGCATGGACATGGGCATCGTCAACGCCGGCATGGTCGGCGTGTACGACGACCTGGAGCCCACGCTGCGCGAGCGCGTCGAAGACGTGGTGCTCAACCGCCGCCCCGACGCGGGCGAGCGCCTGGTCGAAGTGGCCGAGACCGCCAAGAGCGGCGCCAAGGACGAAAGCAAGCGCCTCGAATGGCGCGGCACGCCCGAGCACCCGGTGCACGTCAACCAGCGGCTGTCGCATGCGATGGTGCATGGCATCACCGACTTCATCGTCGAAGACACCGAAGAGGCGTACCAGCAGATCCTGGCCAAGGGCGGGCGCCCGCTGCACGTGATCGAAGGCCCGCTCATGGACGGCATGAACATCGTGGGCGACCTGTTCGGCGCCGGCAAGATGTTCCTGCCGCAGGTGGTCAAGTCGGCACGCGTGATGAAGTCGGCCGTGGCCCACCTCTTGCCCTACATCGAGGAAGAAAAGCTGCGCGACGAGGCTGCGGGCCGCGACGTGCGCACCAAGGGCAAGATCATCATCGCCACCGTGAAGGGCGACGTGCACGACATCGGCAAGAACATCGTCACCGTCGTGCTCCAGTGCAACAACTTCGAAGTGGTGAACATGGGCGTGATGGTCCCGTGCCACGAAATCCTGGCGCGCGCCAAGGTCGAGGGCGCGGACATCGTGGGCCTGTCGGGCCTCATCACGCCCAGCCTCGAAGAGATGCAGTACGTGGCCGGCGAAATGCAGCGCGACGACCATTTCCGCATCAAGAAGATCCCGCTCATGATCGGCGGCGCCACCACCAGCCGCGTGCACACCGCCGTGAAAATTGCGCCGCACTACGAGGGCCCCGTGGTCTACGTGCCCGACGCCTCGCGCAGCGTGAGCGTGGCGCAGAGCCTGCTCTCCGACCAGGCCACCGCGTACATCGACGAGATCAACGCCGACTACGCCAAGGTGCGCACGCAGCACGCCAACAAGAAGCAGGTGCCGATGTGGCCGCTGGCCAAGGCACGTGCCAACAAGACGCCGGTCGACTTCGCGCAGTTCGTGCCCACGGTGCCCAAGTTCATCGGCCGTCGCGTGTTCAAGAACTTCGACCTCACCGAGCTCGCCAAGTACATCGACTGGGGCCCGTTCTTCCAGACCTGGGACCTGGCCGGCCCGTTCCCCGCCATCCTGAAAGATGAAGTTGTCGGCACCGAGGCCGTGCGCGTGTACGCCGACGGCCAGCGCATGCTCAAGCGCCTCATCGAAGGGCGCTGGCTCAGCGCCAGCGGCGTGGTCGGCTTCTGGCCCGCCAACACCGTGAACGACGACGACATCGAGCTGTACACCGACGAGACGCGCAGCGAGGTTGCGCTCACCTGGTACGGCATGCGCCAGCAGACCGAGAAGCAGATGATCGACGGCGTGATGCGTCCCAGCCGCTGCCTGGCCGACTTCGTTGCGCCGAAGGACAGCGGTGTGAAGGACTACGTCGGCGTGTTCGCCGTCACGGCCGGCCTGGGCGTCGAGAAGAAAGAGAAGTTCTTCATGGACGACCTCGACGACTACTCGGCCATCATGCTCAAGGCGCTGGCCGACCGGCTGGCCGAGGCCTTTGCCGAGGCGCTGCACCACCGCGTGCGCACCGACCTGTGGGGCTACGCGAGCAACGAAGGCCTGAGCAACGACGACATGATTGCCGAGAAGTACCGCGGCATCCGTCCCGCGCCCGGCTACCCGGCCTGCCCCGACCACAGCGTGAAGGGCCCGATGTTCGACCTTCTGAACTGCGCGGACATTGGCATGACCCTGACGGAGAGCCTCGCTATGATGCCCGCCGCCAGCGTGAGCGGCTTCTACCTCGGTCACCCCGATGCGACGTACTTCAACGTCGGCAAGATCGGGCACGACCAGTTGCAGGACCAGGCGGCGCGGCGCCACACGAGCGAAGCGGAGCTCGAGCGCCTGCTCGCGCCGAACCTTTGAACCTGCCGGTCGGCCGGCCCACCGGTGTGACCGGCCACGGGAGTTGATATTCAGAAGCTGATCTTTGCCGCCGCGCACTACGCCCAGTTCGCGATCTTCGTGATCGCCTGCTGGGGTGCCGGCCGCGCGGTGCTTGCGCGCCTGCGTCCCCCGTCGCGCCGCGACGCCTGGCTCGAAGCCGCCATGGCGGCGGCACTCGGCGTTGGCCTGTACATCTGTGCCTTCCAGGCGCTGGCCATCTTCGGACTGTTCCGCCGCGAGGCCACGCTCGGCCTGGTCGGCGCGGGCGTCGTGGCCGCCGCGTGGCAATGGCGCGGCTGGCGTGCCGACATCCGCGCACTGCGCGCGGCCGCGCCCGTCACCCCACCTTGGAGCCGCTTCGAGCGCATCGCCGCCCTCGCGCTGGCGCTGGTCGCGCTGCCGGCGCTGGTGGCGCCGCTCGCGCCGCCG
Organism: Variovorax sp. RO1; assembly: GCF_002849325.1. NCBI lineage: Bacteria > Pseudomonadati > Pseudomonadota > Betaproteobacteria > Burkholderiales > Comamonadaceae > Variovorax > Variovorax sp. RO1. Next base: position 260,948 of record NZ_PKMT01000008.1, on the reverse strand, counting down.
GCCGCCTTCGACGAGCTCATGTACCACCTGCCCTACGCACGGCTGGTGGCGCAGCAGGGCACGCTGGGCATCCACGACTGGCTGCGCTACCCCTGGTTCCCGTACAACTACAACCTGCTGTACGCCGCCGCACTGCAGGTGGGCGATGACGTGCTGCCGCACTTTCTCAACGCGCTGGCGGGTGCGCTGTCGGTGCTGATGATCTTCCGCATCGGCATCCTGCACGCCAACCGGCTCACCGCCTGCATCGGCGCGGCCATCTGGCTGGGCATGGGCGACTACGCCAATGCGCTGATCGACATGGGCGTGGCGCTGTTCGTGCTGACCGCCTTCGTGGCGCTGTGGTGGTGGCGCGAATCCGAACCCCTGCGCGACGGCACGCGCTGGCTCTCGCTGGCGGCGTTCTGCCTCGGCGTGGCGGCGGGCTCCAAGTACCAGGCGCTGATCTTCCTGCCGCTGGTGGCGCTGTTCGTGGTGCGCCACGAGCGCCGCGTGTGGCGGGCGTGGGCGCCGGCGCTGCTGTGCTTCCTGATTCCGTGCATCTACTGGTACGCGCGCAACGCGGTCATGACGGGCGACCCCTTCAACCCGATCGGCGCGCGCGTGTTCGGCTTCAGCGAATGGATTCCGGCCGACTACGTGCAGCAGGTGGCCGACGTGCGCGACCACGCCGAAATGCCCAACGCGCTGATCTGGTCGGTGTTCCTCGCGCCCTTCAGCGTGTGGTGGAAGCGCTCCGCCGCCGTGCGCGCGGCGGGCTGGTTCTGCCTGTACTCGGTGGCCGTGTGGGTCGTGACCTCGCGCTACCCGCGCTACCTCATGGCCTCGTTCCCGCTGCTGGCACTGACCGCCGCCGTGGGCTGGCAGGCGCTGGGCAGCGGGATCGCGGCGGGCGTGCGCCGCCTGCGCGGAACCCCGGCGACCGCCGCACCCACACTCACCGGCTCGCGCAGCGGCGCCGGCATCGGCGACTGGGTCGTGGTGCTGCTGCTGGCCGTGCTGGCCGCCGTGTCGGTCGGCCAGACGGCGACCAAGGTGTCGATGATCTCGCTCACGCCCGAGAGCCGCGAGGCCTTCCTGCGCAAGCACGTGCCGGGCTACGGCGTGATGGATTACGTGCGCCGCCACGTGACCGGCCGCGTGTATCAGATCGCGCTGAACGAGGCGATCTACTACGGCCCCAACCCGATCTGGGGCGACACGCTCGGGCGCTGGCGCTACCGCGACTACCTGCTGCTGTCGCCCGGCGACACCGCGCGCAAGCTGGCCGCCGAAGGCTTCACCACCGTCGTCATGTCGCCCGAGATGGTGAAAGTGCTCAGTGCGCGGCCCGACTTCGACAAATACTATGGCCTGCTGCACGAACAAGACGGCAGCCGGGCCTACCGACTCCTTCCGGCGACCGCCCTGACCGCACCATGACCGACCTCCGACCCGCTCCCGTGTCCGCCATGCCGCGCATTGCCGCCGTCATCCCCTGCTTCAACGAAGCCCTGGCCATCACCCAGGTGATCGAAGGCTTCCGCGCGGCGCTGCCCGGCGTCGAGGTCCACGTCTTCGACAACAACTCCACCGACAACACCGCCGCCGTGGCCCGCGCGGCCGGCGCGATCGTCACGCACGTCACCGCGCGCGGCAAGGGCAACGTGGTGCGGCGCATGTTCGCCGACGTCGAGGCCGACATCTACGTGATGGTCGACGGCGACGCCACCTACGACACCACCGCCGCGCCGCGCCTCATCGCGCGGCTGGTCGAAGGCAACCTCGACATGGTGGTCGGCAGCCGCGTCGACGACGGCCAGGACGCGCTCACCTACCGCGCCGGCCACCGCTTCGGCAACTGGCTGCTCACGGGCACCGTGGCGCAGCTCTTCGGCGGCGGCCTCACCGACATGCTCTCGGGCTACCGCGTGTTCTCACGCCGCTATGCCAAGTCGTTCCCGGCGCTGTCGCAGGGCTTCGAGATCGAGACCGAGTTGACCGTGCACGCACTCGAACTGCGCATGCCCTACGCCGAGGAAGGCACCGCCTACAGCACGCGCCCCGAGGGCTCGCACAGCAAGCTCTCCACCTACCGCGACGGCTGGCGCATCCTGAAGACCATCGGCAAGCTGTTCGTGAGCGAGCGGCCGCTGCAGTTCTTCTCGATCGTTGCCGCCGTGCTCGCGATCGGTGCGCTCGCGCTGGCCGTGCCGCTGTTCATGACCTACGCCCACACCGGCCTGGTGCCGCGGCTGCCCACGGCGGTGCTCGCCACCGGCGCAATGCTGGCGGCGCTGCTGTCCTTTGTCTGCGGCGTGGTGATGCACACCGTCACGCTCGGCCGGCAGGAGGCCAAGCGGCTGCGCTATTTGGCGCAGCCCTGCGTGCGCGAGAGCCTGCGCAGCCGATGAAGATCGGGCGCGAGTTCCTGTCGTTCGCCGTGGCCGGCGTGATCGGCTTCGTGGTGGACGTGACGGTGCTTTACCTGCTGGCACCGCTGCTGGGGTGGTACGGCGCACGCGTCGTGTCGTTCCTGGCCGCCGCCACCACCACCTGGCTCTACAACCGCCACTACACCTTCGCCGCGAGCGCGGCCGGTGCCGCCACAGGGCGCTCGGTCTGGCGCGAATATCTGGGCTACCTCACGACCATGCTGGCTGGCGCGGTGCTGAACTACAGCGCCTACGTGCTCACGCTGCACTGGGTCGAAGGCCGCTGGGCCGCCGCGCTCGGCGTGGCGCTGGGCAGCATCGCGGGCCTGGGTGCCAACTTTCTGTCGGCGCGCTACCTGGTCTTCCGCTCGCACCGCAACGACGGCTGACGCCGCCGCCGGGCGCGTTCACAGACGCTCAGTGCCCGCCCGACACCACCACCGGAATCTCCGTCGCAGGCGGCGTGTTGCGGCTGCGGCCGCAGCGCACGAGGCCGTCGATCATCACCATGCCCACGCCCGGGATGTCGCCCAGCTGCACGCTCTCGAGCAAGCCCGGCGCAGGCGAGTGCTGCGCGCGGTCCATGAAGACGAAGTCGGCATCGCGGCCCACTTCGATCAGGCCGCAATTCAGCTTGCGGATCTTCGCCGTGTTGCCCGTCGCAAAGCAGAACACCAGCTCGGCCGGGATGTTCGCGATCGACGACAGCATCGCCACCATGCGCAGGATGCCCAGCGGCTGCACGCCCGAGCCCGCGGGCCCGTCGGTGCCGAGGATCACGCGGTGCGGGCACTTCAGTTCGAGCGCCGCCTTGGCCGCCGCGATGGCGACCTTTTCGTTGCCGTTGTGGACGATCTCGATGGCGCGCGTGCTCTTCTCGCACAGCTCGCACACATGCGCCTCGGGCAGCGAGGTGTGGCCGCCGTTGATGTGGCCGATGATGTCGGCGTCGGCCTCCAGCACCACGTCCTTGTCGATCAGGCCCGAGCCCGGGATCGACGGGCCGCCCGTGTGGATCGTGCTCTGGATGCCGTACTTGCGCGCCCACGCCACCATTTCCTTGGCCTCGTAGCCGGCCTTCACCGAGCCCAGGCCCACTTCGCCCAGGAGGCCCACGCCGGCTTCGGCGAGTTCCTTGAAGTCGCTCTCGACCATGCCCTTTTCGATGACGGGCGCGCCGGCCAGCACCTTCACGCCGCCGGGGCGGAAGTTGTCGAAGGCGCGCTGCGCGGTGATGGCCAATGCCTTCAGGCCGACGATGTCTTTCGGGCGGCCGGGCAGGTGCACTTCACCCGCCGAAATCATGGTCGTCACGCCGCCGTGCATGGTGGAGTCGATCCAGCCGATCTGGCCCTGGCGCGGCGTCCAGTCGCCGAACACCGGGTGCACGTGGCTGTCGATCAGGCCGGGCGCCACGCAGGTCTTGCGCGCGTCGATGACGGTCTGCGCGCCTTCGAGGTCGCAGTCTTTTTCCTTGCCGATCGCGACGATCAGGCCGTCGTTCACCACCAGGGTGTCGGCGTCGAGGATGGGCTTGTCGATGTCGCCCGAGAGCAGCAGCCCTATGTTCTTGATGACGACCTTGCCCGACTTTGCGCCGGCTGCGATTTCTGCCATTTCGTGGTGTCCTCGTGGGGTGGGGTGGTGTTGTCTTGTTCCTGGATGTCGTCCGCGCGCACGGTGCGCAGCAGGGTCTCGATCACGAAATCTTCCCAGTGCCGGATCGCCTCGGGCGACTCCATCGGCTCGCCGAGGAAGGCGGTGAGCGTGTGCCGGTTCGAGGTGTAGAAATAGCCGGTGGACGCAATCAGCAGGTAGATGTCGCGCGCCACGAGGTCGATGCGGAACAGGCCCTGGGCGCCACCGCTGGCCAGGATTTCCGCAATGATGGCCACCGCCCGCGACGAGTACTCGCGCGCCCGCAGCGACTTCGAGATGTGCCGGCCCTTGTGCAGGTTCTCGGTGTTCAGCAGCGTGACGAATTCGGGGTTCTTGCGGTAGTAGCCGAGCACGAAGCGGATGACTTCGGTGAGCGCTTCCACAGGCCGCGAGGCGTCGAGTGCAATGGCAGCCTCGGCGTCGTCCATGCGCTGGTAGATGCCTTCGAGCACCGCGATGAACAGGCCCTCTTTGCTGCCGAAGTAGTAATAGATCATCCGGTCGTACGACTTGGCGGCCTTGGAGATCTTCTCCACGCTGCCGCCGTCGTAGCCGTACTTGGCGAACACCTTGGTCGCCGCCTTGAGGATGCTGTCGCGCGTGGCCTGGGCCGCGGCCTCGCGCACGCCGGTGCGGCGCTGGGGCTTGGGCTTGGGCTTGCTGACGGAGCGGGAGTCGGCCATCGTGCGCGCAGCGCCTCTTTGTCTTGTCTTACTTCTCGGCGAAGGCGCGTTCGACCACGAAGTCGCCCGGCGTCGAGGTGTTGCCTTCCTTGAAGCCGCGCTTTTCCAGGATGTGCTTCAGGTCGACCAGCAGGCCGGGGCTGCCGCACAGCATCACGCGGTCTTCCTCGACGTTGAGCGGGGGCAGGCCGAGGTCGTCGGTGAGCTTGTTGCTCTCGATCAGGTCGGTGACGCGGCCCTGGTTGCGGAACTCCTCGCGCGTGACCGTCGGGTAGTACAGCAGCTGCTTCTCGATCATCTCGCCCAGGATCTCGTGCTTGGGCAGGTGGTCGGTCACGAGGTCGTGGTATGCCAGCTCGTCGACCTGGCGCACGCCGTGCACCAGGATGACTTTTTCGAACTTCTCGTACGTCTCGGGGTCGCGGATGATGCTCATGAACGGCGCCAGGCCGGTGCCCGTGCCGAACAGGTACAGGCGCTTGGCCGGCAGCGTGTAGTCGATGAGCAGCGTGCCCGTGGGCTTGCGGCCCACGATGATGGTGTCGCCCACCTGGATGTGCTGCAGCTTCGAGGTGAGCGGGCCTTCTTCGACCTTGATGCTCAGGAACTCGAGATGCTCCTCGTAGTTGGGGCTCACGATGCTGTACGCGCGCAGCAGGGGCTTGTTGTTGACCTTCAGGCCGATCATCGTGAAATGACCGTTCGAGAAGCGCAGCGACGGGTCGCGCGTGGTGGTGAAGGTGAACAGGCGGTCGGTCCAGTGGTGGACGCTCAGGACGCGTTCTTCGCTGAATGCACTCATACAGAACTCAAGTGTTGGTTGAAGACAGGAAAGGGTGGCTGAGCCGAAATGCACGCCTTTGGGGCGTCCGCCATCGGCCGGCTAGCAACCCTCCATTGTCGTTGGTCGGAAAAACCCCGATGAACACCGCGAGAAAACACCATTGCAAGCATCGGGCCTGTTTGCTACATTGACCTTTGATGTAGTGAACGCAACATGAAAGTGTAGGGGATGCTACACAAACGACAGCCGGCGCACAAGCACTTGCACGGCACGTTTGTTGCAAACCTCCGGGGCCTGAAGACCCGCTCCGACAGCACCACACCACGAGATCGCCCCGATGACTGAACACACCAAGACAGACGGACTGCCCGGCATGGACATGCCGCAGATCGCCGAGGCCGGCAGCACCGCCTTCGGCAAGGCGCCGCCGCGCAACGAGAAGATGAGCACCGCCAAGGTCGAGTGCAACGCCTGCCCGGTGCTGTGCCAGATCTCCGACGGCCGCACCGGTGCCTGCGACCGCTACGCCAACCGCCAGGGCGTGCTGGTGCGTGTCGACCCGGTGGTGCTGCTGCGCCGCACGCTCGCCAGCGAGCAGCCGGCGCTGGTGCCCTTCGATCGCCCGGGTGCCGAAGTGGCCGACGCCGACGCCACGCCCGACTGGAACGGCGACCTGCTGCACGCCGACGAGGTCTTCGTCACCGGCGTGGGCTCGTCCACCACCTACCCCGACTACAAGCCCGCGCCCTTCATCGTGGCCTCCAAAGCCCAGGGCGTCGACATGGTCACCGTCGTCACCGAAGGCATCTTCAGCTACTGCAGCTTCAAGGTGAAGATCGACACCGACCGCTTCCTGGGCGCCGAGCAGGCCAACGTGCGCTACAAGGGCGAGGTCGTGGGCCACGTCACCACGGCCGAGTACGGCTCGCAGATGCTGTCGCTGGGCGGCGTGCACCACCTCACGGGCGGCAGCAAGAAGGAAGGCCGCATGACGGCCGAGCTGATGCAGCTGCTGGGCAACAAGCAGGCGGTGGAATGCACCATCGACGGTGGCGCCAGCCTCGTCATTCAGGCCGGCAAGGCGCCCATCGTCAACGGCGTCGAAGAACAGCGCATGCGCGTGGGCTGTGGCTCGGCGGCCGTGGGCATCTTCGCGCGCCAGTTCGCCGGCGTGGCCGACGAGGTGGTGGTGGTCGACGACCACATCACCGGCGTGCTCACCGAGCACCAGGCCGGCCGCTGCCTCGACATGACGCCCTCGGGCATCCAGATGCTGGGGCGCAAGTCCACACCGGGGCGCTACTTCCAGGTCGCGAACCCGGGCAACGGCTGGGGCGGCACTGACATCGCCGACCCGCTTTCGATCATCGAAGGTTGGGAAGAGGGCGTGGCCCGCCCCGGTCTGCGCCTGCTCATGACCTCGACCACTGGCGAGCACGCGCAGTGGTACGTGCTCGATGACGCACTCAAGCCCATCGAACAGCAGATGCCACCCGAGGTGCGCCGCATCGTCGATCGCATCGGCGAGAACTGCGAACCTTCGCTGTGCACCGTGCTGTTCCTCGGCGGCGCCGGCGGCAGCCTGCGTGCGGGCGTCACCGAAAACCCCGTGCTGCTCACGCGCGCCATCAAGCGCGCGCTGGTCAACGTGACGTGCGGCGGCGCGCCGGCCTACGTGTGGCCCGGCGGCGGCATCACCGTGATGGCCGACGTCATGCGCATGCCCGACCACAGTTTCGGCACCGTGCCCACGCCGGCCATCGTTGCGCCCATCGAGTTCAGCATGCGGCGCGCCGACTACGAAGCACTCGGTGGCCACGTCGAACACATCTTCCCGCTCGAACAGGCGCTCGCACGCGGTGCGTGGCAGGAAGACGGCGCACCGCTGGCGCGCCAATGGCTCGTCATCGACGATGCCAATCCGTGGCCCTTGGGTCACGCCCCGATGCTGGGCTGATTCATGTCCGCCCAACGTACAGCGCTCGACGCGAGCCGCTGGCATTTCAATCACGGCCCGATCGACATCGTGGCCGAAGCACACGGCGACCCGTACGCCGTCGCGGCCGCGCACGACGCAGCGTGGGCGCGCTTCGGCCATGTGCTCGACGAACTCGTGCGCGAACTGCCGCAACTGCGCCTGCCTGTGACTGAACGCCAGCGTCCGCGCGGCGTCGTCGCGCGGCGCATGTGGGACGCCTGCGATGCTTTTTCGCCGCTGTTCCTCACGCCCATGGCGGCCGTGGCCGGCAGCGTGGCGCAGGAGCTCATCGCCTTCTACGACCGGCCCGGCATCGAGCGCGCGTGGATCAACAACGGCGGCGACATCGCGCTGCACCTTGCGCCCGGCCACTCCGCGCGCGTGGGCGTGTTCGCCGACCTCGCGCGCTTCGACTGGCGTGACAGCCGCGTGCTCACCACCGACGGCCAGTTCGAGCTGCACGCTGACCTGCCGGTGCGCGGCGTTGCCACCAGCGGCTGGCGCGGGCGCAGTTTCTCGCTGGGCATCGCCGACAGCGTGACGGTGTTGGCCGCCACCGCGGCGCAGGCCGATGCCGCCGCCACCGTGATCGCCAACGCCGTCGATGTGGTCGACGCGCTCATTCAGCGCAAGCCCGCGAGCGAATGCAAGGACGACAGCGACCTCGGCGACACCCTCGTCACCGTCGACGTGCCGACGCTGGCGCCCGCGCAGGTGCACCATGCACTCGATGCGGGCGCGGCGTGCGCCCACGCGCTGCAGAAAAGGGGGCTCGTGTGGGCCGTTCTGCTCGTTTGCCAGGGGCAGTGGCGGCTGGTGGAACCCTTATGCTCGAAGTCGCTGGACGTCGCGCTGTCCGATGCAGTTGGTTCAGTATTTGCTTAACGAAAAGCAAGGTTCTTTTTCATGATCGAAATCCGTCGCGTCTTCACCCATGTCGAGCACATCCACCACGAGTTCGGCCCGCGTGCCGACACCCCGCTGGTGCGCGGTGCCATCGGCGCGGTGCTGACCAATCCTTTCGCGGGCCGCTACGAGCCCGACATCCTGCCGATGATGGCGCTGCTCGACCCCGTGGGCGTCGACATGGCGCACCAGCTGCATGCCGCCATGGACGTGCCGCTCGAGCAGATCGCCACCTACGGCAAGGGCGCCATCGTCGGTGCCGACGGCGAGCTGGAGCACGGCGCGCTGTGGCACGTGCCCGGCGGCTACGCGATGCGCGAGCTGCTCGGCTGGAAGGGCAGCCGCGCCGCCTACACCGCGGGCAAGGCCGAAGAAAAAACCGGCCAGCCCGGCAACGCGCTGTCGATCGTGCCCTCGACCAAGAAGGTCGGCCCGCCCGGCGCCGCGCTCGACGTGCCGCTCACCAACATCAACGCCAGCTACGTGCGCGGCCAGTTCGACGCCATCGAGGTGCGCGTGCCCGGTGCGCCCCTGGCCGACGAGATCGTCTTCATCCTCGCGATGAGCACCGGCTACCGCGTGCATGCGCGCGTCGGCGGCCTGCTCGCGAAGGACATCAGCAAGTGGGACGGCCTGCGCTGAGCCCGCAAGACAAGAGACAAGACAAGGAACACACAGAACATGACCGCCAACATCCGCAAGCTCGTCATCCAGGTCGATGAAACCCGCAAGGAAATGGGGCAAGACGTGACGCCGCCCACGCGCCGCGCCGTCGCCATCGCCGTCATCGAGAACCCCTACGCCGGCCGCTACAGCGAGAACCTCGACGAGCTCATCGCCATCGGTGAAGAGCTCGGTGCGCTGCTCGGCCAGAAGGCCGTGAAGGCGCTGGGCATCGAGCCCGGCCAGGTGCAGAGCTACGGAAAGGCCGCCATCGTCGGCGAGCGCGGCGAGCTGGAGCATGCCGCCGCCATCCTGCATCCCAAGCTGGGCGCGCCGCTGCGCGTCGCGGTCGAGAAGGGCGCCGCGCTCGTGCCCTCGGCCAAGAAGCAGGGCACGCTGGGCACCGCCATCGACGTGCCACTCGGCCATAAAGACGCCGCCTTCGTGCGCAGCCACTTCGACGCCATCGAGGCCCGCGTGGCCGACGCGCCGCGCGCCAACGAAATCGTCGTCGCCGTGGCCGTCACCGACAGCGGCCGTCCACTGCCGCGCGTCGGCGGCCTGCAAGCCAGCGAAATCAAGGGCGAAGACGGTCTTCGTTGACCTGTCATTGCATCGTCACCCGCATCGTGTTTTCTGTTCGAACTTCTAGGAGCTTCCCGATGAATCCATTGCGCCATGTCTTCTGCGCCGCTTCCGTCGTCACGCTGGCTTCGGCCCTGGTCCCCGCGCATGCGCAGGGCGTGATCAAGATCGGCGAAATCAACAGCTACAAGGCGCAGCCCGCCTTCCTCGAGCCCTACAAGAAGGGCATGGAACTCGCGGTCGACGAGATCAACGCCAAGGGCGGCGTCAACGGCAAGAAGCTCGAGCTCATCAGCCGCGACGACAACGCCAACCCCGGCGATGCCGTGCGCGTGGCCGAAGAACTCATCTCGCGCGAGAAGGTCGACGTGCTGGCCGGCGCCTTCCTGTCTAACACCGGCCTGGCGCTCACCGACTTCGCCAAGCAGAAAAAATTCTTCTACCTCGCCGCCGAGCCGCTCACCGACAAGATCGTCTGGAGCAACGGCAACAAGTACACCTACCGCCTGCGCCCCTCGACCTACATGCAGGTCGCGATGCTGGTGCCCGAGGCCGCCAAGCTCAAGAAGAAGCGCTGGGCCATCGTGTACCCCAACTACGAGTACGGCCAGTCGTCCGTCGCCACCTTCAAGACCTTGCTGAAGGCCGTGCAGCCCGACGTCGAGTTCGTCGCCGAGCAGGCCCCGCCGCTGGGCAAGGTCGATGCGGGCAGCGTGGCGCAGGCCCTGGCCGACGCCAAGCCCGACGCCATCTTCAACGTGCTGTTCGGCGCCGACCTCTCCAAGTTCGTGCGCGAAGGCAACACGCGCGGCCTCTTCAAGGACCGTGAAGTCGTGAGCGTGCTGACCGGCGAGCCCGAGTACCTCGACCCGCTGAAGGACGAGGCCCCCAACGGCTGGATCGTCACCGGCTACCCCTGGTACGGCATCAAGACCGCCGAGCACAAGGCCTTCAACGACGCCTACCAGGCCAAGTTCAAGGACTACCCGCGCCTGGGTTCGGTGGTGGGCTACAGCGCCATCTACTCGATCGCGGCCGGCGTGAAGAAGGCCGGCAGCACCGACACCGAGAAGCTCGTCGCGGCCTTCAAGGGCCTGCAGGTCGACACGCCCTTCGGCAAGATCAGCTACCGCGCGCAGGACAACCAGTCCACCATGGGCGCGTACGTCGGCAAGACCAAGAACGACGGCGGCAAGGGCGTGATGGTCGACTACGTGTACCTCGACGGCGCCAAGTTCCAGCCGACGGACGACGAAGTGAAGAAGATGCGCCCCGCGGACTGATTGCGCGCGGCTCCTGCAACGCGCCTGCCGTCGGTCGATGACGGCGGGGTGCGGTGTCTCCAGTTTCCTCAGGGTCTTTCATGAGCTTTTCAGGCTTCGTTGTTCAGTTGCTCAACGGGTTGGCCGGCGCGTCTTCGCTATTTTTGGTGGCGGCCGGCTTGTCGTTGATCTTCGGCGTGACGCGCATCGTCAATTTCGCCCATGGGTCGTTCTTCATGGTGGGCATCTACACCGCGTACACGCTCGTCGAGAAGCTCGGCCCGAGCGTGGGCTTCTGGCCTGCGCTCTTGATCGCCGCGCTCGCGGTGGGCGTGCTGGGTGCGCTCATCGAAGTGTTGCTGCTGCGCCGCATCTACAAGGCGCCCGAGCTGTTCCAGCTGCTGGCCACCTTCGCGCTGGTGCTGGTCATCAAGGACGCGGTGCTGTGGCTCTGGGGCCCTGACGAACTGCTCGGCCCGCGTGCGCCGGGCCTCAAGGGCTCGGTCGAAATCCTCGGCCGCCAGTTTCCTTCCTACGACCTGTTCCTGATCGTCGTCGGCCCGCTGGTGCTCGGCCTCGTCTGGCTGCTGCTCACGCGCACACGCTTCGGCACGCTGGTGCGCGCCGCCACGCAAGACCGCGAGATGGTCAGCGCACTCGGCGTCAACCAGGCCTGGCTGTTCACCGCCGTGTTCGCGCTCGGCGCACTGCTTGCGGGTCTGGGCGGTGCGCTGCAACTGCCGCGCGAACCCGCCACGCTGGAGATGGACCTGAACACCATCGGCGCCGCCTTCGTCGTCGTCGTGGTCGGCGGCATGGGCTCGCTGCCCGGCGCCTACGTGGCCGCGCTGCTCATCGCCGAGATCAAGGCCGTGTGCATCTGGCTGGGCGTGGTGCAGATCTTCGGCATCGACGTGTCGTTCTCCAAGCTCACGCTGATGGTCGACTTCCTCGTGATGGCGATCGTGCTGGTGTGGCGTCCGTGGGGCCTGTTCGGCCGGCCGCAGGCGCCGAGCCGCTATGTCGGCATGCAGGAAGAGCCGCTGCGCCGCCCGAGCACCGCCTACATCGTGGCCGCCGCCGGGCTCGCGCTGGTGCTTGCCGCGCTGCCGCTGCTGACGGCCGGTTCGCCCTACACCACGGTGCTGATGATCGACCTGCTGATCGCCGCACTGTTCGCCACCAGCCTGCACTTCATCATGGGGCCGGCCGGCATGCACTCCTTCGGCCACGCCGCGTACTTCGGCCTCGGGGCCTACGGCGCGGCGCTGCTGGTGCGCACGCTGCACCTGCCGATGGAGCTGGCCCTCGTGGTTGCGCCGCTGGTGGCCGCGCTCGGCGCCTTTGTCTACGGCTGGTTCGCGGTGCGCCTGTCGGGCGTGTACCTCGCGATGCTCACGCTGGCCTTTGCGCAGATCACCTGGGCCATCACCTACCAGTGGGACAGCTTCACGGGCGGCAGCAACGGCCTCACCGGCGTGTGGCCCTCAGAGTGGCTGTCGAACAAGCAGGTGTACTACTGGCTCACGCTGGTGCTCGTGGGCGCGGGCGTGTGGTGGCTGCGCCGTGTGCTGTTCTCGCCCTTCGGCTATGCGCTGCGCGCGGGCCGCGACTCGGTGCTGCGCGCCGACGCCATCGGCATCGACGTCAAGCGCATGCAGTGGGCGGCCTTCGTCATCGCGGGCACCGTGGCCGGCCTGGCCGGTGCGCTCTATGCGTTCTCGAAGGGCAGCATCTCGCCTGAGAGCCTGTCGGTCGGCAAGTCGGTCGACGGCCTCGTGATGGTGCTGCTGGGCGGCATCCAGACCCTGGCGGGGCCGGTGGTCGGCGCCGTCACCTTCACCTGGCTGCACGACACCGTGGCACGCAACACCGACTACTGGCGCGCGATGCTCGGCGCCATCATCCTGATCCTGGTGCTGCTGTTCCCGCAGGGCATCGCGGGGTCGATCAAGCAACTTGTCGATCGCTGGCGCACACCGAAGCATGAAACAGACGCAGATGCGAAGCTCAAGGAGGTGAAAGCATGAGCCTCCTCAAAGTAGAAAACCTGGGCAAGTCTTTCGGCGGCGTGAAGGCCGTGGACGGCATCAGCTTCGAACTGCCCGCGGGCGAACTGCTCGCGCTCATCGGCCCCAACGGCGCCGGCAAGTCGACCACCTTCAACATGGTGAACGGCCAACTCAAGGCCGACCAGGGCTCGATCACGCTCGACGGCCACGAGCTCGTGGGCCGCAAGCCGCGCGAAATCTGGCGCAAGGGCGTGGGCCGCACCTTCCAGATCGCCGAGACCTTCGCCTCGCTCACCGTCGTCGAGAACGTGCAGATGGCGCTGCTCTCGCACGACCACAAGCTGTTCTCGATGTGGCGCCGCGCGGCCGACCACAAGCGCGACGAAGCGCTGGCATTGCTCGACCAGGTCGGCATGAAGGCGCAGGCCGACCGGCCCTGCAGCGTGCTGGCGTACGGCGACGTGAAGCGCGTCGAGCTCGCCATCGCCATGGCCAACTCGCCCAAGCTGCTGCTCATGGACGAGCCCACCGCCGGCATGGCGCCCCAGGAGCGCAACTCGCTCATGGCGCTCACCAAGGACCTCGTCATTCAACGCGGCATGGCCGTACTGTTCACCGAGCACAGCATGGACGTGGTGTTCGCGTACGCCGACCGCATGATCGTGCTGGCACGCGGGCGCCTCATCGCGCAGGGCAAGCCGCTCGAGATCCGCGACCACCCGAAGGTGCAGGAGGTGTACTTCGGCAGCGGCAAGACCTTCGAGAAGATCGCCGAAAAGGCCGCTGCATTGGGAGTTGCCGCATGAGCACGCATGAACCGTTGTTGGAAGCCAAGGCCTTGTGCGCCTGGTATGGCGCCGCGCAGATCCTTTACGACGTCGACCTCGAAGTGCGGCGCGGCGAAGTCGTCGCGCTCATGGGCCGCAACGGCGCGGGCAAGTCGACCACGCTCAAGACGCTCATCGGCATGCTGAGCAAGCGCCGCGGCGCGGTGCGCTTCCTGGGCCACGACATTTCGAAAAGCGAGCCGCACCACGCGGCGCGCCTGGGCCTGGGCTTCGTGCCCGAAGACCGGCGCGTGTTCACCGACCTCACGGTGATGGAGAACCTCGAGGTCGGCAAGCAGCCCGCGCGCCAGTGGGCCGATGGCACCGCGGCGCCGCTGTGGACGCCCGAGCGCCTGTTCCAGCTGTTTCCCAATCTCGGCGAAATGCCGAACCGCCCGGGTGGCCGCATGAGCGGCGGCGAGCAGCAGATGCTCACCGTCGCGCGCACGCTGATGGGCAACCCGTATCTCGTGCTGCTCGACGAACCTTCCGAGGGCGTGGCCCCCGTCATCGTCGAGCAGATGGCCAACATGATCCTCGAGCTCAAGGCGCAGGGCGTGAGCATCCTGCTGTCGGAGCAGAACATGCACTTCGCCGAGCTGGTCTCCGACCGCGCCTACGTGCTCGAGAAGGGGCAGATCCGCTACCACGCGACGATGGCCGAGTTGGCGGCCAACGAAGAAGTGCGCAGGGCCTACCTCAGCGTCTGACCGTTTCCTTTCTTCCTTCCCTCAACCCACCGGAGTCCACACCATGCATCGCAGAACCGTCTTGAAGTCCGCCGCTGCCCTTGGGCTCGTCGGCAGCCTCGGCAGTTTCGGTTTCTCGTCCGCTTTCGCGGCCGGCAAGATCAAGCCCGGCGGCAAGGCCGCGCTGATCGTGGTCGATGTGCAGAACTGCTTCCTCGACGGCGGCACGCTCGCGGTGAAGGGTGGCAACGAGGTGATCCCGGTCATCAATGCGCTGGCGCCCGCGTTCCAGAACATCGTCGTCACGCAAGATTGGCACACGGCCGGCCACGCCTCTTTCGCGAGCACCTATTCGGGCAAGAAGCCTTTCGAGACCACGAAGCTCAACTACGGCACGCAGGTGCTGTGGCCCGACCACTGCGTGCAGGGCACCGACGACGCCGCGCTCGGCAAGGAGCTGAAGGTGCCGACCGCGCAGCTCATCATCCGCAAGGGCTTCCACAAGGACATGGACAGCTACTCCGCCTTCGAGGAGGCCGACCACAAGACGGCCACCGGCCTGGCCGGCTACCTCAAGGCGCGCGGCATCAAGACCGTGTTCGTCACCGGCCTGGCCACCGACTTCTGCGTGGCCTGGACCGCGATGGACGCGCGCAAGGCCGGCTTCGAGGCCTACGTGATCGAAGACGCCACGCGCGGCATCGACCTCAACGGGTCGCTCGCCGCGGCCTGGAAGCAGATGACGGCCAAGGGCGTGAAGCGCATCCAGTCGGGTGACATCCAGGCCGGCTGACGACCAAGTCCGCGGGCCACCGCGGCAACCACAACAACGACAACAACGAAGAGACAGACACGCATGAAGCTTTCGATTTCAAGGCGCACGCTGGTGGCGGGCGGCGCGGCCCTGGCGCTGGGCCCCGGCCTGCTGCGGCCGGCGCGCGCGGACAACGGCGTGACCGACACGACGATCCGCATCGGCCAGTCGGCCGTGTTCAGCGGGCCGGCGAAAGACTTCGGCGTCGATTACCGCGCGGGCATCCAGCTGTACTTCGACCGCGTCAACAAATCGGGCGGCGTGCACGGCCGCAAGATCGAACTCGTCACCTACGACGACGCCTACGAGCCCGCGAAGACGGCCGTCAACACGGCCAAGCTGATCGATGAGGACAAGGTCTTCGCGCTCACCGGCTATGTCGCCACGGGCAACCTCGCGGCGGCGATGCCGCTGGCGGAGAAGGCCGGTGTGCCGATGTTCGCGCCGCTGGTGGGCACCACGTCGTTCCGCACCAAGACCAACCGCTACCTCTTTCACGTGCGCGCGGGCTACGACCTGGAGCTGCGCAAGATCATCAGCCACCTCTCGACGCTGGGCATCCAGTCGATCGCGGTGGTCTACCAGGACAGCGCCTTCGGCAAGTCGAACCTCGCCACCTGCGAGCAGCTGGCCGCCGAATACAAGGTGAAGGTGGTGCAGACGTTGCCCATGGCCATCGCCGCCGAAGACGCGAAGCAGGTGGTCGGCGGGCTCGCCGAAGGGCGCCCCGGCGCCGTCGTGATGATCATGGCCGGGCGCATGACCGAGGTCTTCATCCGCGACTACCGCGCGAGTGGCGCGGCGGCGCCGCTGTACACGCTGTCGGTCGGCATCACCGACGCGGCGGGTTCGGCCAAGCGGCTCGACGGCAAGCTCGCCGGGCTGGTCACGGCCAGCATCGTGCCACCGCCCGGTGCGCTGCGCGTGCCCATCGTGGCCGACTACCAGCGCGACCGCGCCGAGTTCGGCCAGAAGATCGACAGCTACACCGCGCTCGAGGGCTACATCGTCGCGCGCGTGATGACCGAGGGCCTGCGCCGCGCGGGCAAGGCGCTCACGCGCGACAGCTTCATCGCCGGGCTCGAGAGCCTCGGCAGCACGCGCTTCGGCGACTTCCCCGTCGACTACAGCGCGAAGAACCACAACGGCTCGACCTTCGTGGACCTGGAGATGTACACCCGTGACGGCCAGTTGCGGCGCTGAGCCGCTGCACCTGCAGGTCAACGGCCAGGCGCACACGCTCGCCGGCGTGCCGCGCGAAGCTTCGCTGCTGCACCTGCTGCGCAACGACCTCGGGCTCAACGGGCCGAAGTACGGCTGCGGGCTCGGGCAGTGCGGCGCGTGCACGGTGCATGTCGATGGCGTGGTGGCGCGGTCCTGCGTGATTCCCGCGCATGGCGTGGCGGGGCGCCACATCACGACGCTCGAAGGCCTGGGCATGCGCGGGCGCTGGCATCCGGTGCAGGCGGCTTTTGAAGAGGCGCAGGCTGCGCAGTGCGGCTACTGCCTGAACGGCATGGTGATGCAGGCGGCGGCGCTGCTCACGCGTGATCCGCACGCGAGCGAGGCACGCATCCGCAGCGAGCTGTCGGGCAACCTGTGCCGCTGCGGCACGCACATCGAGATTCTTGACGCCGTGCAGCGGGCGGCGGTGCGCATGCGCGTGGAGACGAAGCCGTGAGCGGTGCGTATGCGTTCCTCTCCCTGCGTTGTTCCCTCTCCCTCTGGGAGAGGGCTAGGGTGAGGGCATCGGCCTTCGCACAAGCCCAGCCTATTCGATCGCCGCTGGCCCTCACCCCAACCCTCTCCCAGAGGGAGAGGGAGCAATACGGGGAGAGGGGGCAAAACCAATGACCCGTCGCGCCGACCTGCCGCAAACCCGCGCGGAATTCCTGGCCGCCGACGGCGTGCTGCTCGTGGTGCGCGACGCCCCGCCGCCGCCACCGCCCGCCAAAGGCCAACCCGCCTTCATCGCCAGCAACCCCAGTGAAGGCGATGAAGTGCTGCTCGCGCTGTGGGACGACGGCAGCGTCTCCGCGCTCAACGGCCACGTCGACCTCGGCACCGGCATCCAGACCGCATTGGCGCAGATCGTGGCCGAAGAGCTCGACCTCGGCATGCCCTGCGTGCGCATGATGCTCGGCGACACTGCGCGCGCGCCCAACCAGGGCGCGACCATCGCGAGCGCGTCGATCCAGATCCACGCGCAGCCGCTGCGGCTGGCCGCCGCGCAGGCGCGCGCGTGGCTGCTCGCGCGCGCGGCCGATCGGCTCGGCGTGGCCGTCGATGCGCTGCAGGTGCGCAATGGCGTGGTGCGCGTCACGGAGACGCCAGACCATCACATCAACTACGCGGACCTCGTGGCGCACCAGCGCGCCGTGTTGCGGCTCGACCTCGACACGACACCCAAGAACCCGGCCGACTACCGCCTCGTCGGCACGCGCCAGGCGCGCGTCGACATTCCGGCCAAGCTCGCGGGCGACCTCGTGTTCGTGCACGACATGCGCGTGCCCGGCATGCTGCACGGCCGCGTGGTGCGCCCGCCCTATGCGGGCGCCGACCACGGCGAGTTCATCGGCAACACGCTCGAATCGGTCGACGAATCGTCCATCGCGCACATCCCCGGCATCCGCGCCGTGGTCGTGGTGCGCGACTTCGTCGGCATCGTCGCCGAGCGCGAGGAACACGCCGAGCAGGCGATGCGCGAACTGCGTGTGGCATGGAAGCCCTGGCCCGGCATGCCCGACCTGCGCGACGTGGCACAGGCCCTGCGCGACAACCCGTCGACGCAGCGCTTGCTGGTCGACGAGGGCGATGTCGATGGCGCGATGGCTGCCGCCACGCAGCCGATGCAGCGCACGTATGTGTGGCCGTACCAGATGCACGCGTCCATCGGACCGTCGTGCGCGCTGGCCGACTGGCAGCCCGCGGATGGCAGCGGCATGCAGCTGCGCTGCTGGGCCGGCTCGCAGAACCCGCACGTCTTGCGCGCCGATCTGGCGAAGTTGATGGGCGTGGACGACGTGCAGGTCGACGTGGTGCGCATGGAGGCCGCGGGCTGCTACGGCCGCAACGGCGCCGACGACGTGGCGGCCGATGCCGCGCTGCTCGCGCGCGCCGTGGGCGCGCCGGTGCGCGTGCAGCTCTCGCGCGAGCAGGAGCATGCGTGGGAGCCCAAGGGCGCCGCGCAGCTCATGGAGATCGACGGCGGGCTCATGGCCGACGGCCGCGTCGCGGCCTACGACTTCGAAACCTCGTACCCCTCGAATGGCGCGCCCACGCTGGCGCTGCTGCTCACGCGCACGGTCGAGCCCGTGGCGCAGGCCTACGAGATGGGCGACCGCACCGCGCGCCCGCCCTACAGCTACGACAACCTGCGCGTGAAGGTCAACGACATGGCGCCGATCGTGCGTGCCTCGTGGCTGCGCGGCGTGTCGGCGCTGCCGAGTTCGTTCGCACACGAGTCGTACATCGACGAGCTGGCGACGGCGGCCGGTGTCGATCCGGTGCAGTTCCGCCTGCGGCACCTGGACGACCCGCGCGCCATCGAACTCGTGCAGGCCACCGCGCAGAAGGCCGGTTGGCGCATGCGCACCGGACCGCAGGAGAACGCCGATGGCGGGCTCGGCGAAGGCGGCGACATCCTCTTCGGCCAGGGCTTTGCGTACGCGCGCTACATCCACAGCAAGTGGCCGGGCTTCGGTGCCGCATGGGCTGCGTGGGTGGCCGATGTGGAAGTCAATCGAAAGACCGGCGAGGTGCATGTGCGCCGCGTGGTGGTGGGGCACGACGCGGGGCTGCTGGTCAACCCGGCGGGCGTCGAGCACCAGGTGCATGGCAACGTGATCCAGACCACGAGCCGCGCGCTGATGGAAGAGGTGAAGTTCGCGCCGCAGCAGGGCGCCGCGTCGGGCGGTGCGCAGTTGCCGGGCGTGTTGCCGACCGGCGTGGTCGCGAGCCGCGAGTGGGGCAGCTACCCGATCATCAATTTCCGCGACGTGCCGGTGATCGAGGTGATGCACATGCCGCGGCCGGGCGAGCCATCGCTGGGCGCGGGCGAGTCGTCGTCGGTGCCGGGGACGGCGGCGATTGCGAATGCGATCTTCGATGCGACAGGGGTGCGGTTCAGGTCGCCGCCGTTCACGCCCGAGACGGTGCTGGCGGAGTTGAATCGGGTTTTGCTCCCTCCCCTTCCGGGGGAGGGCGGGGGTGGGGGCGAGCGGCGCTGGAGTGGTGACGCTGCCGTGCCCCCATCCCAACCTTCCCCCGGGAGGGGAAGGAGCAATACAGAAGGCATTTGGCCGCGGCGCAAGGGGCTGTGGGCCACCAGTGCTGCGCTCTTCATCGGCGGCCTCGGCGTCATCGCCGGCCTGCTCGGCTGGCGCTCCGCCATCGCACCCGTGTCGCTCACCGCGCCGGTCTACAGCGAGTCCACCATCGAACGCGGCCGCGTGCTCGCCGCGCTCGGCGACTGCGCCGTGTGTCACACCGCACCCGGCGGCGCACCCAATGCCGGCGGCCGTGCGATGGACACACCCTTCGGCACGCTCTACACGACGAACCTCACGCCCGATGCGGACACCGGTCTCGGCCGCTGGTCCTTCAGCGCCTTCCAGCGCGCGATGCGCGAAGGCGTCTCGCGCGACGGCCATCGCCTGTACCCCGCGTTCCCCTACACCGCGTTCGCGAAGACCAGCGACGACGACCTGCAGGCGCTCTACGCCTACTTCATGGCGATGCCTGCGGTGCGCGCGGAAACGCCCAAGTCCGAACTCACGTTCCCGTTCAGCCTGCGTCCGCTGATGGCCGGCTGGAACGCGCTGTTTCACGACCCCGCGCCGCTGCAGCCTGTGCCCACGCAGAGCGCCGAGTGGAACCGCGGTGCCTACCTCGTCAACGGCCTGGGCCACTGCGGCGCCTGCCACACGCCGCGCAACGCGCTCGGCGCGGAGCAAGGCGGCAGCGCGTTCCTCTCGGGCGCGATGGTCGATGGCTGGGAAGCGCCCGCGCTCACGCAGCTGTCGAAGGCCGCCGTGCCGTGGGACACCGATGCGCTCTACCGTTACCTGCGCAATGGCCACTCGCCGCGCCACGGCATCGCGGGCGGCCCGATGGCCGAGGTGGTGCGCGAACTCGCGCAGGTGCCCGACGCCGACGTGCGCGCGATGGCCGTCTACCTCGGTTCGTTCAACCCCGAGCCGGCCGCGCAGCCGCAGGCGCTCGCGCAACAGGCCATCGACAACGCCGCGCGCACGCAAGGCCAGTTGCTCGGCCCCGCGCAGCGCATGTTCGACAGCGCCTGCGCCTCGTGCCACCACGACGGCGACGGCCCCACGCTGCTGGGCGTGAACACGCCGCTCGCACTCAACAGCAGCCTCACGAGCACGCGGCCCGACAACCTGCTGCGCACCATCCTCGACGGCGTGCGTGCGCCTGCGCACCGCGACATCGGCTTCATGCCCGCCTTCCGCGACGCGCTCGACGACCGCCAGATCGCCGACCTCGCGGGCTACATGCGCGCCCGCTTCGCACCGCAGGAAGCGGCGTGGCCGAACCTGCCTGCCGACGTCGCGCGCGTGCGGGCCGCGCCGGGCCACTGACCCGCGGCGGACGCCGTCCCGAGGCCGCGGCTACGATGGCGCGCAGACCCTATTTCACGGAGACATCCCGCCATGCCATTGAATCTCTCGACCGCTTCCAGCCTGCCCCGCGACGCCGAGCGCGCCACCCTTGTCGGCCGTCTCTGGCAACCCGGCGTGGGCCCGGTGCTGGTGGCCGTGCAGGGCGATTCCCTGCACGACCTGTCGAAGCTCGCACCCACCATGAGTGACCTGCTCGAAGGCAAGGGCTCGCCGGCCGAGGCCGTGCGCGCGGCACTGCAGAGTGGCACCGCACCGCGCATCGCCGCGCTCGAGGCCGTGCTCGCCAACAGCGACGAGAGCACGCGCGACAGCGGCCAGCCCTGGCTGCTCGCACCCTGCGACCTGCAGGTCGTGAAGGCCAGCGGCGTGACCTTCGTGGCGAGCCTGCTCGAACGCGTGATCGAAGAGCAGGCGCGCGGCGATGCCTCGCGTGCCGAGGCCACGCGCGCGGCCATCGGCGATGTGCTCGGTGACAACCTCGCCGACATCGTGCCGGGCTCGCCCGAAGCCATGAAGGTGAAAGAGGTGCTCATCGCGCAGGGCATGTGGTCGCAGTACCTCGAGGTCGGCATCGGCCCCGACGCCGAGGTCTTCACCAAGGCACCAGTGCTTGCGGCCGTGGGCACGGGCGCCGACGTGGGCATCCACGCGGACTCGGCCTGGAACAACCCCGAGCCCGAAGTCGTGCTCGCGGTGAACAGCCGCGGCGAGACGCTGGGCGCCGCGCTCGGCAACGACGTCAACCTGCGCGACTTCGAAGGCCGCAGTGCACTGCTGCTGGGCAAGGCCAAGGACAACAACGCCTCATGCGCCATCGGCCCGTTCATCCGTCTGTTCGATGCGCACTTCGGTATTGCCGATGTGCGCCGCATCACGGTCGCGCTGAACGTGACGGGCCCCGAGGGCTTCACGCTCGAAGGCTCGAGCTCGCTGTCGAAGATCAGCCGCGATCCGCTCGACCTCGTGGCACAGACACTCAACCGCCACCACGCCTACCCAGATGGTTTCATGTTGTTTCTTGGAACGATGTTCGCGCCGACACAAGACCGTCACGGACCGGGGCAAGGATTCACGCATGTCGTGGGCGATCACGTGCGCATTGCCGCGCCTGAATTGGGCGCACTGAACAACTGCGTGGTGCATGCAGATCAAGCGCCTCGGTGGTCTTTCGGCCTCAGTGCCCTGATGCGCAACTTGGCCACTCGCCAGCTGCTGTAGACCGTATTTCTGCACTTTAAAAGCAGATGTACTTCTTTGGAATTCAGAGGCTGCACTTTGCATTCTGTTGCGGTTGACCATGCTTCTTCTTACCCTCAAGATGACTACCATCGCGAGTGGATAAACAAGGGAGTAGCGGTTGCTGTCGAACGAGATCGATCTGTTGCAGACGCCTGTCGAAGGCCCGCTTCCCTGTGGTGAAGATCTGGAATACGACGCCGATTTCATGGCGTTGCAACAGGCGGCCACGGGCAAGCGCGAGCAACAGTTCGGCGACACGATCATTCCCGCCGAACCGCCCGACTGGGCGCGCGTAGACCGCATCGCACGGCAGCTGTGCCTGCGCACGCGCGACCTGCGCGTGCTGGTGCCGCTCACGCTCGCATGGACCGAAAGCAGAGGGTTGCCCGGCTATGTCGACGGGCTGCGCCACGTCGATGCGGTGCTGCAGACTTTCTGGAACGACGTGCATCCGCGCGTCGTCGATGGCACGAACGAAGACCCGCTGCCGCGCATGAATGCGCTGGCCGCACTGGCCGAAGCCGAAGGGCTCGGACGCAGCGTGCGCGATGCGCGGCTGCTCGAAGACGGCGGCACGGCCATGAGCCTGCGGCAGGTCGAGGCGCTGCTCGATTCGAGCAAGAGCGACCAGGTGGACTACCCCGGCGGCGTCGGCCGCCTGCGCGAGGCCGCACGCCGCGCACACGACAAGGCGGCACCGCCGGTGGTGGCGCTGCGTGAGGCTTTGGTACTCCTGCAGCGCATCCGAGAGACCTGCGAGCGCGCGCTGGGCCAGAGTTGGGCGCCCGATTTTTCACGGCTCGAACGGTCGCTGCGCACCGTGGGCCAGTTGCTGCCGGAGCAGCCGCACAGCGAGGTGCCGCAGGCTTCGGCAGTGGGCAGTGCAGAAGACACAAGCGGTGCGGCGCACGTGCACGCACCCGCAGCGCACGTTGCAGTGGCCCCGCCGATGGCCGCGCGTCCGCTGCGCATTCAAGAGATTGAAATATCGGCCCGTGAAGATGTGCAAGTGTTGTTGGAAAAAGCGTGCGAGTTCCTGGAGCGAACGGAACCGAGCCATCCGGCACCCATGCTGATCCGCAGGGCCCAGCGGCTGCTGGACCTCAACTTCTTCCAGATCATCGAAGAGCTCGTGCCCGAGGGATTGCAAAAGATAGAAAGCCTTGCCGGCCGCCCGTTGAACGGCGGCACCGCATCGCCCTAGCGGTCGTTGCAGCCGGCGCGTCCGAACGCCCCGGCACCGGCCGACCGGTACGACCCATGCATTCAGTTTCAAGAGGAAGCTTATGGCAGACAACCGTGTCAGAAACAGTGGTCAGAAGTTCATTGCGCGCAATCGGGCGCCGCGCGTGCAGATCGAGTACGACGTCGAGATCTACGGCAGCGAACGCAAGATCCAGCTGCCTTTCGTGATGGGCGTCATTGCCGACCTCGCCGGCAAGCAGACCGATCCGATGCCCGACCTCGCGGAGCGCGAGTTCATGGCGGTGGACATCGACAACTTCGACGAGCGCATGAAGTCGATCAAGCCGCGCGTCGCGTTCCAGGTGCCCAACACGCTCACCGGCGAAGGCCAGATGAACGTCGACATCACCTTCGACAGCATGGACGACTTCTCGCCCGCGCGCATTGCACGGCAGGTCGATGCGCTGCAGCAGCTGCTCGAAGCGCGCACCGAGCTGTCGAACCTGCTCTCGTACATGGACGGCAAGAACGGCGCCGAGCAACTCATTGCACAGGCGCTGCAGAACCCGGCGCTGCTCAAGTCGCTGGCGTCCGCGCCCAACCCCGCGGTCGCGCAGGCGGCCGCCGATGCCGCAGCAGCAGCCAAGCAAGCCGACGACAGGACCGCATCATGAGCACCGCATCCCAACAAGGCGCGCGCGCCAGGACTGCCACCGTCGAAGCCCTCGAACCCAACGAGTTCTCCGACCTTCTTCAGCGCGAGTTCAAGCCCAAGACCGAGCAGGCGCGCGAGGCGGTGGAGAACGCCGTCAAGACGCTGGCCGTGCAGGCGCTCGAGAACACCGTCACCATCTCGAACGACGCCTACCGCAGCGTGCAGGCCATCATCACGGAGATCGACCGCAAGCTGTCGGAGCAGATCAACCAGATCCTGCATCACGAAGATTTTCAGCAGCTCGAAGGTGCATGGCGCGGCCTGCACTACCTCGTGAACAACACCGAGACCGATGAGCAGCTGAAGATCCGCGTCATGTGTGCATCCAAGCGCGAAGTGGCGCGCTCGCTCAAGCGCCACAAGGGCATCGGCTGGGACCAGAGCCCAATGTTCAAGAAGATCTACGAGGCCGAGTACGGCCAGTTCGGCGGCGAGCCCTTCGGCGCGCTGATCGGCGACTTCCACTTCGACCACAGCCCGCCCGACGTCGAGATGCTCGGCGAGATGGCGAAGATTGCTGCCGCCGCGCACTGCCCCTTCATCGCCGGCGCCTCGCCCACCGTGATGCAGATGGATTCGTGGCAGGAGCTGTCGAACCCGCGCGACCTGACCAAGATCTTCCAGAACACCGAGCACACCGCGTGGCGCTCGCTGCGCGATTCGGAAGACGCGCGCTACATCGGCCTGGCCATGCCGCGCTTCCTGGCGCGCCTGCCCTACGGTGCGCGCACGAACCCGGTCGACGAGTTCGAGTTCGAGGAAGAAACCGATTCGGCGCTGCACACGCGCTACACCTGGGCCAACTCGGCCTATGCGATGGGCGTGAACATCAACCGCTCGTTCAAGCAGTACGGCTGGTGCACATCGATCCGCGGCGTGGAGTCAGGCGGCGCGGTCGAGAACCTGCCCACCCACACCTTCCCGACCGACGACGGCGGCGTGGACATGAAGTGCCCGACCGAGATCGCCATCAGCGACCGGCGCGAGGCCGAGCTGGCCAAGAACGGCTTCATGCCGCTGGTGCACCGCAAGAACTCCGACTTCGCGGCCTTCATCGGCGCGCAGTCGTTGCAGCAGCCGGCCGAGTACTACGACGCCGATGCCTCGGCCAACGCCAACCTCGCGGCGCGCCTGCCGTACCTGTTTGCGTGCTGCCGTTTCGCGCACTACCTGAAGTGCATCGTGCGCGACAAGATCGGCTCGTTCCGCGAGCGCGAGGACATGGAGCGCTGGCTCAACGACTGGATCATGAACTACGTCGACGGCAGCCCCGGCACCTCGTCGCAGGACACGAAGGCCATGAAGCCGCTGGCGGCGGCCGAGGTCCAGGTGGAAGCCATCGAGGACAACCCCGGCTACTACGCCGCCAAGTTTTTTCTCCGGCCGCACTACCAGCTCGAAGGGCTCACGGTGTCGTTGCGGCTGGTTTCGAAGTTGCCGTCCAACAAGAAGGACAGCAGCTAATTCCACTGTCCCGCTACCGGGCAATTCATCGATAACTTTTGGGGGTCAATCATGGCAGTAGACATGTTCATGCGCGTCGAGGGAGCAAACGGTGAGTCCAAAGACTCGAACCACAAGGACTGGACCGACATCAAGTCGTTTGCATGGGGTGCGACGCAGCCGGGCAACATGGTCAGCGGCGGTGGCGGCGGCGTGGGCAAGGCCAGCTTCAACGACCTGCAGGTGCTCGCGCGCATCGACAAGGCCGCGCCTTCCGTGCTGAAGAACTGCGCGAGCGGCAAGCACCTGAGCAAGGTCGAAGTGGCCGTGTGCAAGGCCGGCGGCTCGCAGATCGAATACACGCGCGTCACGCTCGAAGAGGTGCTGGTCACCTCGGTGCAGTACACGGCCGAGCAGGGCTCGGACGCCGTCTTCGTGCAGTACGCATTCCAGGCCGCGAAGGTGAAACAGCAGTACTGGGAACAGACCGACAAGGGCGGCAAGGGCGCCGAGACGGTGCTGGGCTGGAACATCAAGGAAAACAAGGAAGCCTGATTTCCTTCTTGCGCGGCGGGGCCGTGGCCTGCATGGCCATGCAGCCCTCGCCGGCGGTCCACAGCCGTTTGTCTGTCTCTTGCGGCGGCCCTTCGCGGCGCGCCGCCTTTCACCTTTCAGCCAGTCAACGGGGAAGTTTCATGGGCGATGGGTTTGCAGTGCTGGGCGAGCGCTCCGTGGCCGAGCACACCGAATGGGTACAGCGGCAGATCCGCGCCAGTCCCCAGAACGCCGGCCTGCGCCTTGCCCTGTGCCACTTCCTCGCGCTGCGCGGCGAATGGCAGCGGGCCGAAGACCAGCTCAAGCTCGCGACCAAGCTCGACCCCACGTTCACGCCGGCCAGCGTCACCTGCGCGATGGCCCTCAGGGGTGAGCAAGCGCGCAGCGACTTCTGGGCCGGCGGCGGACGCACGCCGGCCATCGTCTCGGGCAATGCCGACTGGGTCGAGCAACTGCTGAGCGCCGCTGCGCTGCCCGCCGAGCGCGCCGATGAAGCCGCCGCACTGCGCGAGGCCGCGCGCGACGCAGCACCCGCGCTGCAGGGCACGCTGACCACCATCGACCGCTCCGACGCACGCGGCGTGCAGGCGCTCGACGGCGAGCCCGCGGCGCACAGCGACTTCGCCTGGCTGTGCGACGGCGATGCGCGCATCGGCGCCGTGCTCGAACTGTTCACGCCCTCGGGCTATGCGTGGCTGCCGCTGCCGGCGGTGCGCCGCATCAAGTTCTCGCGTCCGCAGCATCTGGTCGACCTGCTGTGGGCCCCGGCCGAGATCGAGCTGCACGACGGCCGCGGCCTCAGCGCCCTCGTGCCCGTGCGCTACCCGGGCGCGCTCGACAGCCTCGACGACGAGACCGCGCTGGGCCGCCGCACCGACTGGCAACCGCTCGCGGGCGACGACCAGTTTGCGGGCATCGGCCAGCGCACGCTGATCAGCGAGGCCGGCGACCACTCGCTGCTCGACCTGCGGCGCATCGAGTTCGAAGCCGCAGCGGAAGGCGCGGCGCCATGAGTCCCGCCATCACCGACATCGAGGGCGACGCGCAAGAGAGCGTCGCGCGCGACCGCCTGCAACCGGTGCTGCTCGACCGCCTCACCGACAAGGCGCCGCAGAACGGCCAGGAGCGCGCGGGTGCGTTCCTCATGAGCGGCAAGCTGCTGCGCGACTCGGTGCTGCGCGACCTGCAGTGGCTGCTCAACACCACCAACTTCGGCGCCGACCACAGCATCAACGGCATGCCGCGCGCACGCGGCTCGGTGGTGAACTACGGCGTGCGCGGCTGGGCCGGCGGGCGCATGTCGGAGGTCGACTTCGCCGACGTCGAAGCGGCCATCCGCGCGGCCATCATCGACTTCGAGCCGCGCATCATGAAGGACAGCATCGACGTGCGCTGCGTGACCGATGCGACCGACCTGGAGCACCACAACCTGCTTGCGCTGGAGATCCGCGGCACGCTGTGGTCGGTGCCGTACCCGATCGAATTCATCCTGCGTTCGGAGCTCGATCTTGAAAGCGGGCACATGGTGCTGCGGCCGACGGGAGGGTTGTGATGCGACTGCATGGGTCCTCTTTTCAAGGAACACCGTGGAACCGGCTTTGCCGGGCCACTGGTGTTGCCCCCGGTGAGGGGGTAGGAGTAGCGACACGAAGTGCGCGAAGCCTGGGGGAGAGCCACTGATGGACGCCAAGCTCCTCGACTATTACAACCGCGAGCTCACCTACATGCACGAGCTCGGGGCCGAGTTCGCGCAGCGCTACCCGAAGATCGCGGGCCGCCTGGGCATGCGCGGCATCGAAGTCAGCGATCCGTATGTGGAGCGCCTGCTCGAAGGCTTCAGCTTTCTCACGGCGCGCATCCAGCTCAAGATGGACGCGGAGTTTCCGCGCTTCTCGCAGCGCCTGCTCGAAGTGGTGTACCCCAACTTCCTCGCGCCGCTGCCCGCGATGGCCGTGGTGCAGATCGACGGCAACCTCAATGAAGGCTCGCTGAAGGCGGGCTACGAACTTCCGCGCCACACGCTGCTGCGCGGTCGCATGATCAAGGGCGAGCAGACGGCCTGCGAGTTCCGCACGGGCCATGCCGTCACGCTGTGGCCGATCAAGATCGCGGATGCCAGCCTCGGCCCGGTGCCGGCCGAGATCGCGCACGCGCTGCCGATGGCGGCGCGCCAGGCGAAGAGCGCTATCACCATCAAGCTCGAAGCCGTGGGCGGCGCGCGCTTTGCCGAGATGCCGCTCGAGCGGCTCGAGTTCTTTCTCTCGGGCGCCGAGCTGCATGCGCTGCGCGTGCTCGAGCTGGTCGCCCACCACAGCGTGGCCACCGTGTGCCGCGCCGGCCCCGGCAGCACGGCGCGCATCGTGCCGCTGGGCGACGAGGCGATCCGCCACGAGGGCTTCGACCCCGAGCAGTCGCTGCTGCCCTACGACGCGCGCTCGTTCCAGGGCTACCGCCTGCTGCACGAGTACTTCGCCTTTCCCGAGCGCTACCTGTTCTTCAGCGTGAAGCATCTGCGCGCGGCGGCCTCGGCCATCGGCGGCACCACGATGGAGATCGTGATCCTGCTCGACCGCGCCGACGCCGACCTGGAGCGGTTGGTCGATGCCAAGCACTTCTCGCTGTTCTGCACGCCCATCATCAACCTCGTGCCGCGCCGCAGCGACCGCATCCCCGTCGGCCCGGGCCAGCACGAGCACCATGCGGTGATCGACCGCACGCGCCCGCGCGACTTCGAGATCTTCACCGTCGAGCGCGTCACGGGCCACATGGCCAACGGCTCGGAAGAACGCGAGTTCCGCCCCTTCCTCGGTTCGTTCGCGTCCGACGACGGCGACTTCGGCGCCTACTTCTCGCTGCGCCGCGAGCCGCGCCTGGTGTCCGATCGCGCGCGTGCGCAGGGCACGCGCACCAGCTACACGGGCAGCGAGGTGTATGTGTCGCTGGTCGACCAGCACGACGCGCCGTTCCCGCACAGCCTGCGCCACATCACGATCGACGCGCTGTGCACCAACCGCGACCTGCCGCTGCTGCTGCCGACCGGGCTGGAGTCGGACTTCACCTTGCGCGTGTCGGCGCCGGTGCGCGGCGTGCGCATCCTGCGCGGTCCGTCGCGGCCGTACCCGGCGCTGGCCGAAGGCGCGCTCACCTGGCGCCTCATCAGCCACCTGGGCCTCAACTACCTGAGCCTGACCGACGTCGATGCCACGCAGGGCGCCGCCGCGCTGCGCGAGATGCTCGACCTGTACGGCAACTTGGCCGACCCGGCCGTGCGCCGGCAGATCCAGGGCGTGCGCTCGATGGCGCTGGCGCCGGTGTTCCGCCGCCTGCCCGAGCCGGGGCCGATCGTGTTCGGGCGCGGCGTGGAGATTGCGCTGCAGATCGACGAGGTCGCGTTTTCGGGCGCGAGCCCGTACCTGTTCGGTGCCGTGCTGGAGCAGTTCTTCAGCCGGCACGTGTCGCTCAATGCGTTCACCGAGTTCGCGTTGTCGAGTCTGCAGCGCGGCGAGATTGCGCGCTGGACCCCGCGCGTGGGACGTCGGCCCGCCGTATGAGCACGACCGGCCTCACCGACGACACGATGCCGCGGGTGCTGCCGGCAGAGGCCGAGGTGCGCGACGAGTCGGTCGCCAGTGATGTGCGCAGTCCCACCAAAGCGAAGGCGAAAGCCGCACCGCGCCGCGGCGTGCCCGAGGCCGACCCCGTGCTGTGGGCCCAGCTCGTCGACCAGCCTTTCGAGCACGACCTGTTCATGCTGCTGCGCCGGCTCGATGCGCAGGGCGGCCACCCGCTGCTGGGCCGCGCGCCGCGTCCGCTCGACGAGCCGCTGCGGCTGGGGCAGGAGCCCTCGATGGCGTTTGCACCGTCGAACGTGTCGGGTGTCGAGGTCGACCACGACGGCGCGCCGCGCATCTCGATCTACGGCTTCGGCCTGTTCGGTCCCAACGGCCCGCTGCCGCTGCACCTGACCGAGTACGCACGCGAGCGCAAGCGCCACCACGCCGACAACACGCTGAGCGCGTTCGCCGACCTGTTCCATCACCGGCTGATCCTGCTGTTCTACCGCGCCTGGGCCGACGCGCAGTCGGTCAACAGCCTGGACCGCCCCGACGGCCACCGCTTCGTCGACTACGTGGCCAGCCTCATGAACATGGGGCAGCCCGGCCTGAAGGCGCGCGACCGCATCGCCGACCATGCGCGCACCCACATGGCAGGGCACCTGGTGCGCCAGACGCGCAACCCCGAGGGGCTCATCCAGATCCTGCGCCTGTACTTCGACGTGCCTGTGCGCGTGGTCGAGTTCGTGAGCGACTGGGTGCGCATCGACGAGCGCCAGGTCAGCCGCATCGGCCTGCTTGGGCGCAACCACCGGCTCGGCAGCGGCGCCACCATCGGCCTGGCGGTGCGCGATGCGCAGAGCAAGTTCCGGCTCGAACTCGGCCCGCTGTCGCAGCAGCAGTTCCGCGAGTTCCTGCCCGGCAGCTCGCGGCTGCAGCAGGTGGTCGACTGGGTGCGCCAGTACGTCGGCATCGAATTCGCCTGGGAGCTGCGGCTGGTGCTCAGCAAGCCCGAGGCGCGCGGCATGCGGCTGAGCAGCGACCAGCGCCTGGGCTGGGGCAGCTGGCTCGGCACGCGCCTGTCCGACACCGACGCCGGCGACATGGTGTTCCAGCCCGAGGCGCTCTTTTCCCGCAACGCACCGGCTTCTTCATGACCGACATCCGCCGCGTCTCTCTGTTCTCGAAACTGAATCCGATGCTCTACAAGGCATTGGAAACCGCCACGGCCTTCGCCAAGCTGCGCGGCAATGCCTACGTCGAACTCGTGCACTGGCTGCACCAGATCCTGCAGCTGCAGGACAGCGACCTGCTGCGCATCGTCAAGCGCGCCGGGCTCAACCTCGATGCGGTCGAGCAGGACCTCGTGCGCGCCCTCGACCGCCTGCCGCACGGCGCCACGTCGATCAGCGACATCTCCGAGCACGTCGACCACGCCGTCGAGCGCGCATGGGTCTATGCGAGCCTTCGCTTCGAAGCCACCTCGATCCGCGGCGCCTACCTGCTCGCGGGCATCGTGAAGACGCCCGGCCTGCGCCAGGTGCTCTCGGGCATCTCGCGCGAGTTCGACAAGCTCGTGCCCGACGTGCTGGTCGCACAACTCGCGGCGTGGACCGAAGGCTCGCCGGAAGACGACTTCGACGCTGCTTCGGATGCGGGCTCAGGCGCACCCGTTGCGCAGCACCAGGGCGATGCCCCCGCGGCCGGCGGCTCGGCGCTCGCTAAGTACGCGAGCGACCTCACGGCCAAGGCGCGTGCGGGCGAGCTCGACCCCGTGTACGGCCGCGACGACGAGATCCGCCAGATCGTCGACATCCTCATGCGACGCCGCCAGAACAACCCGCTGCTCACCGGCGAGGCCGGCGTCGGCAAGACGGCCGTGGTCGAAGGCCTGGCCTCGCGCCTGGCCGCGGGCGACGTGCCGCCTTCGCTGAAGGACGTGTCGCTGTGGGTGCTCGACCCCACGCTGCTGCAGGCCGGCGCGGGCGTGAAGGGCGAGTTCGAACAGCGGCTGCGCCAGGTGATCGACGAGGTCGAGAAAAGCCCCAAGCCCATCGTGCTGTTCGTCGACGAAGTGCACACGCTGGTGGGCGCGGGCGGCACCGCCGGCACCGGCGATGCGGCCAACCTGCTCAAGCCTGCGCTCGCACGCGGGCGGCTGCGCACCATCGGCGCCACGACGTGGTCGGAGTACAAGAAGTACATCGAGAAAGACCCGGCGCTCACGCGGCGCTTCCAGACCATCCAGGTGCACGAGCCCACCGAGCCCAAGGCCGTGGTCATGCTGCGCGGCATCTCGGCCGAGCTGGAAAAACACCACGGCGTGCTCATCCTCGACGCCGCGCTCGAAGCGGCCGTGAGCCTGTCGCACCGCTACATTCCCGCGCGGCAATTGCCCGACAAGGCCGTGAGCCTGCTCGACACCGCGTGCGCGCGCGTGGCGCTGAGTCAGCATGCGCTGCCTGCGGCGCTCGAAGATTTGAAGCGGCGCATCGAGGTGCTCGGCATCGAGTCCGGCATCGCGGGGCGCGAGGCGGCGATCGGTGTCGGCGAGCACCAGCGCGTCGAAGACATCGCGGCGCAAGTGGCGGCGGCGCAGGCCGAACTCGCGCTGCTGGAGCAACGGCGCGTGGAAGAGGCTGCGCTGGTCGAGTGCATCGTCGCGCTGCGCAAGCTGCTGTCGCCTGCGGCGGTGCCGGTGCAGGCCGAAGTCGAAGACAAAGACGACCGCGAAGAAGAAGCGCCCGCCGAGCCCGAAAGAACACCTGAATCCCTTCGCGCTGAACTCAACGAAGCGCAAGACCAGCTCGTGCAGCTGCAAGGCGAGACACCGCTCATCCTCGCGGCCGTCGATGCACAAGCCGTCGCCACGGTGGTCGCGGACTGGACCGGCATTCCCATCGGCCGCATGGTGCGCGACGACGCGCAGTCGGTGCTGCGGCTCGGCGAAATCCTGTCGGCCCGCGTGGTCGCGCAGCCCGATGCGCTGGAGACCATCTCGCGGCGCATCCGCACCGCGCGTGCGCGGCTGGACAACCCCAACAAGCCCGTCGGTGTGTTCCTGCTGTGCGGCCCCTCGGGCGTCGGCAAAACCGAGACCGCGCTCGCGCTGTCCGAGGCGCTGTACGGCGGCGAGCAGAACCTCGTCACCATCAACATGAGCGAGTTCCAGGAGTCGCACACCGTCTCTACGCTCAAGGGCGCACCGCCCGGCTACGTGGGCTACGGCGAAGGCGGCGTGCTCACCGAGGCCGTGCGCCGCCGGCCCTACAGCGTGGTGCTGCTCGACGAGATCGAGAAGGCGCACCCCGATGTGCACGAGATCTTCTTCCAGGTCTTCGACAAGGGCTGGATGGAAGACGGCGAAGGCCGCCACATCGACTTCCGCAACACCGTGATCATCATGACGTCGAACGTCGGCACCGACCTCGTCATGCAGCTGTGCGAAGACCCCACGTTGCGTCCCGACCCCGAGCCGCTGGCGGCCGCGTTGCGCGAGCCGCTGCTGAAGGTGTTTGCGCCCGCGCTGCTCGGGCGGCTCGTGGTCGTGCCTTACTACCCGCTGCAGGCCGATGCGCTGCACCGGATCATTCGCCTGCAGCTGGACCGCATCGCGGCGCGCCTGCAGGCCAACCACGGCATTGCATTGGCTTACAACGACAGCGCCGTCGCGCTTGTCGCACGCCGCTGCACGGCCATAGAGTCGGGTGGCCGGATGATCGACGCGATCCTCACGCACACCATCCTGCCCCGACTGAGCGAAGAAGTCATCGGCGCCACCGTCAGTGCGCGCAAGCTCGCCGGCGTTCAGCTGGGCGCGGCGGGCGACGACTTCACGTACGAGTTTTCAGAACGCCCCGCGTAGACACCAGGGAGAGCCGCATGGACAGAGTCGTCAAAGCCCACACCCCGCTCGCAGAAGAACAGCTGCTGTTCCGCTCCATGCACGGCAGCGAAGGGCTGTCGCAGCTGTTCGAGTTCGAAGTCGACTTGCTGAGTCCGAACACCTCGGTCGACATGAAGGGCCTGCTCGGCAAGCCGCTCGGGCTGGAGATCCAGACGCTGAGCGGCACGCCGCGCTACCTCAACGGCCAGATCACGCGCTTCACGATGATCGGCCGCGAGGGCGGCTCCTCGCGCTACACCGTGTACCGCGCCTCGGTGCGGCCCTGGCTCTGGTACCTCACGCGCACCAGCGACTGCAAGATCTTCCAGAACAAGTCGGTGGTCGAAATTCTCGAAGACGTGCTGGGCGAGTACGGCTTCGCCTTCGAGAAGAAGCTCAGCGCCTCGTACCGCCAGTGGGAGTACTGCGTGCAGTACCAGGAGACCGACTTCGCCTTCGTGAGCCGCCTCATGGAGCACGAGGGCATCTACTACTACTTCAAGCACGACAAGAACCAGCACACGCTGGTGCTCGCCGACGACATGAGCGCGCACGAGACGCTGCCCGGCTATCCGAAGATCGGCTACCTCGCGAGCGATCGCGCCACCGATCCCGGCCGCGAAGTGATCGACCAGTGGGAAGTGACCGAAGAGATCCGCCCCGGCACCTACGTGGTCGACGACTTCGACTTCAAGAAGCCCAGGGCCGACCTGCTCAACACGCGCAGCCAGCCGCGCGACAACGACCACGGCCGCTACGAGATGTACGAGTGGATGGGCGGCTACAGCGACGCGGGGCAGGGCGAGCACTACGCGCGCATCCGCCTCGAGGAAGCGCAGGCCCAGGCCGAGGTCGACACCGGCCACACCAACGTGCGCGGCATGGCGCCCGGCTACCGCTTCACCATGCAGAACGCACCGCGCAACGAGGACAACCGCGAGTACCTCGTCGTCTCGGTGATGTACAGCCTGCGCGAAGGCGGCTACGCCAGCGGCGGCATGCAGGGCGAGTACAGCTTTCATTTCGGCGTGCAGCCCACCTCGTTCCCGTTCCGCGCGCGCCGCATCACGCGCGTGCCGAGCACGCAGGGCCCGCAGACCGCCACCGTGGTCGGGCCGCCCGGCGAAGACATCTGGATCGACAAGTACGGCCGCGTGAAGGTGCAGTTCCGCTGGGACCGCTACGGCCAGCGCAACGAAGACAGCTCGTGCTGGGTGCGCGTGTCGAGCGCGTGGGCGGGCTCCAACTTCGGCGCCGTGAACCATCCGCGCGTGGGGCAGGAGGTCATCGTCGATTTCATCGCCGGCTGCCCCGACCGGCCGATCATCATCGGCCGCGTCTACAACGCCGACCAGATGCCGCCGCTGGAGCTGCCGGCCAAGGCGACGGTCAGCGGGTTCATCAGCCGCACGATCAAGGGCGACGGCGAGCTGGCCAACCACTTCATGATCGACGACGACCCCAGCAACGAGTCGATCAAGATGCACGCGCAGAAGGATTACAGCCTCAACGTCGAGAACAATGAAACACACACCGTGGACGGCACGCGCGTGACGGTGATCGAAGGCTCGGACACCTACACGACCAATACCTCGCTCGATGTGACGGTCAACGGGCCGCACACGCTGACGGTCAACAAGGGCGCGCCGCAGAAGATCACTGTCAACGGTGGCGATCAGTTCATCAAGGTGGACGGTGGCAACCAGCAGATCGATGTCATCGGGAATCAGACCATCCACGTCACCGGCAAGCGCAAGGACACGGTGGACGGCGGTGAAGAGCGAATCATCGGCACGTCGCTCAAGGAAGACATCGATGGCCCGCAGAACACCACGGTGCTCGGTCTGTATACCGAAGAAACCAAGGGCAAGAAGGTGACGGTCAAGGGCGACGAGGACTATCTCGTCAAGGGAGTGCAAAAGGTGCATGCGGACACGTCGTTGACAACGACAACGGATGGCCCGATGCACCTGGAAAGCACCGCGGACGACATCACGATCAAGTCACCGACCAAGATCATCCTGGATGCACCTCATGTGGAGGACAAGTCGGCCAAGAAGGTGACCTTCACGGACTGGGGCATCGCCTTCAAGGGCTTCAACATGGGGATCACCGGGATCAACGTGAGCATCAATGGCGCTGCCGTATTCCTGAATGGGAGGGTGATCAGCGTCGCCGCCCAAAACGTGGGTTTCAACGCCTACTCGATCACGGGCGCCATCAACAAGTTCGACATGTTTTCCGCCAGCGGTGCGATCGGCCTCTATACCGCCACCAAGACCCTTTTCACGACGGACAACCCTGCGCATAAAGTCGACTACTCCCAAGTCAGGGTGAACCCCAGAGGCATCACCGTCTATCTCTGAGCCTGGGGCGCATGTTGGATCTTTTCGCTATGTGGTTCACTGAGTACTGGTATCTGATTGTCCCCATCGCTGTCGTCGTGCTGCTGCCGTTCGTGCTGACCACGCTGGCCAAGCGCTATGTCTTGCGCGTGACGCATCTGCAGCGTGTGGTCAACCGCCACGTGATGGGTGCGGATCTCGCCGAGCGAGTGCTTCGTACGGGCCAGCCGGCCGTAGCGAGGGTGCTCGAGAGCTATGACACGGCCATGCGGGTCGAGCGTATCTATATCCTCGTGCGGCTCAAGCTCCAGGTACAGCCTGAGGGCGGATTGCCTGCCTACGAGACCGAACTGGTCGCCCCGATCAGCCCGGTGAAGCTCGCCGACTTCGCACCGGGGCGCTCCGTGAAGCTGCGCTTCGACCCGGTCTCGCGCGAGATCGCCATCGACCAGCCGATGCGCTGAAGCAGGCGCGTTGCCCCCATGAAGACCATCAAGCCCTTTCGCCTGAGCATCCTCACGCGGCCCTTCCGACGGCAGCGGCAAGACCTGCTGGGCGTCTCGGTCTTCGCGATGGCCAGCCTGGCGCCCGAGCCCTTGTTGATGCCCGACCAGGATCTCTGGAAGCTGGCGGCCGACGAAATCGGGCCCGGCAACGTGCTGGACCTGGGCGTGCCCAAGATCGAGCCGGAGTGGCTGGTCAGCGGCTATGCGTACACGGCGCATCAGGACGACAAGACACTGTGCGCGGCCCAGGCCGTCTTCCAGGGTCAGGCCAAGTCGGTGCTGGTGAGCGGTGATCGCTACTGGCTTGACGGCCGTGCGACGCCTGCCCAGCCTTTCGAACGCCTGAGGCTGGATTGGGCACATGCCTATGGCGGCCCGAGCGAGCCCGACAACCCGGAAGGCATCGGCAGCTTCGATGAAACGATCAACGGCGTACATACGCGCCGGCTTCCCCATGTCGAGTTGCCCGGCGCGCGTCAGGACGCACCCGGGCGGCGCATCGTGCCTGCGGGTTTCGGCGCCATACCACCCGATCGCCCGCAGCGGCTCGCGCTGATGGGGCGCGCCTACGACCAGCAGTGGCTGCAGCACGACTACCCGGGTTTCGCCGAGGACATGGACTGGCGCTACTTCAATGCCGCACCTGCCGACCAGCGCCTGCCCGGCCAGCGCGAGTTGCCGCCGGGCGCCGCCTACGAACTGTGGAACATGCACCCCGGGCAGCCGGTGATGCGCGGTCAGCTGCCCGATTGGCAGGCGCGCTGCTTCGCCAGCTTTCAGAAAGACGGTGGCGCGCTGTCGGAAATTTCGCTGCGCCTGAGCACGGCCTGGTTTTTTCCGCACGCCGAGCGCGTCATTTTGGTCTGGCACGGTGCATCGCCCATCGCGGAGGATGACGCGGCCGACGTCAAGCACATCATGCCCGCGCTCGAGTTGCGCAATCAGCCGCGGCCGCTCGCCCACTACCAGCAGGTGCTGCAGCAGCGCATCGATCCAGCCAAGGCGGTGCTGGTCCTGCGCGACAGCGACCTGGTCCCCAAGGTGATCATGGGGCCATGGGCAGGCGACCAGATGCCCGATATCGCCTCGCTTCCGATGGTGCGCAACCTGCGCGCAGGCCGGCAGCGCGAGCACGAACGCCTGCGCGCCCGTCTGCTGGCGCAGGGCCTGGATCCCGAGCAGCATCTGCCGCCCCTGTCCGAACCGGATTTGCAGCCGCCTGCCTCCATGGACGATCTGCCCGACTTCGCCGAGAAGGCCGACCAAGCCCTCGAGCAGATGCGCAAGGCGGCCCTTGCCCGCGCCGCCGAGGACCGCGCAAAGGCCGTCGCACACGGGATGCCCGCTGCCATCCAACCCGATATCGATATCCCGCCGCTGTCGCAGATGGATCCGCGCAAGCTGTCCGGCGAGATCCAGGCGAGCATCGACAAGGCCATGACCGAGGTCACGGCGCGGACCGGCAAGCCTGTGCAGCGCCGATTCGACCCGGACCGCCTGCTGCGTGACCTCGCGCGCCTCGAGGAAGACGCGGCGCGCGAGCGCCGAACACCCCTCACACCCGACGAGGCCGCCGAAAGCGCGCGGCTGCGCGAGCAGGCCGGGCACAGCGCGCGCATGGGGCACCTCCACGGCGCACACCTGCTCGAGCCGGCGCCGCCGGCCAGCAGCCTGCGCTCCAGGCGGCTGCGTCGGCGTCTGGAGGCCGCAGCCAGCGGTGAGCGTCGTTTCGCAGGCATGAGCTTCGTCGGCGCCAACCTCTCGGGCCTGGATCTGCGCGGTGCTGACTTCACGGGAGCGAACCTCGAAGACGTCGACTTCAGCGACGCGCGGCTCGATGGCTGCAACTTCACGCGCGCGGTGCTTGCGCGGGCGCGGCTTGTCCGGGCTTCGCTCACCGATGCGCGGCTGGACGAGGCCAATCTGGGTGGCGCGCAATGCGAAGGCGCGAACTTCACGGGTGCGAGCTTCGTGCAGACGCGTTGCAACAAGACCATTTTTCGTTCCTGCGTGCTGGCGAAGGCAGTGTTCAACCAAGCCGATCTGTTCGAAAGCGAATGGGCGCGTTGCGATGCGCGCGGCTCGCACTGGGAGCAGATGGCGATGGTCAAGCTGGCACTGGAAGATATGGCGTTCGACAACGCCGCGTTCAAGCAGGTGAGCTGGATCGAGTGCAGCTTCAAGGGGACATCCTTCGTCCGCGCCGCGCTGAACGCCTGTGCTTTCGTCACCCTCGATGCGCAGGAGGGGGTCGACTTCACTGAGGCCAGCCTCGTCACCTGTTCCTTCGTCCATGGCTGCAGCCTGGTGCAGGCCGTGTTCTGCGCCGCTTCGCTCAGGCAGTGCGGCCTGCGCGGCGCCATACTGGTTGGCGCCGACCTCGCGAAGGCACGCCTTGACGGCTGTGACTTCTCCGAGTGCGACCTGCGGCGCGCGCGGCTGGAGGGATTGCATGCCGGCGAGAGCCTGTTCATTCGCGCGGACTTGCGCGAAGCCTCGTTGCGCGGTGCCAACCTCATCGACGCCAATCTTTCCAAGGCCGACCTGCGCTTTGCCAGCCTGCAGGACGCCAATTTGTTTCGCGCCGACGTGTCGCAGGCCGCCATCGATGGCTCGACCACCTTCATCGGCGCCTACACCCAAGGCGCCAAGACCTTGCCCGCACGAAGGATGGACAAGGTTCGATGACAGTCGAAGAACTTCTGGACAAGATTCGGCATGGCGAACCGGTGGTCAGAGCGAGTCTCGCGGGTCAGGACCTCAGCGGCGTCGACTTGTCGGGGGCGCAGATGGAGCACGTCGACCTGAGCAGGACGAATCTGCGTGGCGCCAGCCTCGACGACAGTTCGCTGGCGCAATGCAACTTCGATCAAGCCGACCTGTCGGCGGCCAGCTTGAAAGACGTGCGCGTGTTTCGGTGCCGGTTGGAGGCCGCGCAACTCGGCCGCGCGTTCATGCTGGACACCAACTTCTTCGAATCGTCGCTGGCTCACGCGGATTTCGGGAAGGCGCAAATGGAGCGCGTGGCTTTTGTCAGATGCGAGCTCGGGCATGCGGTGTTGAAGCCCAGCATTTGCGATCAGATCGTCGTCACCGAATCACGGGTCGACCAGCTCGATTGCCGTGGGGCGAAGCTGCTGCACCTGATGTTCTATCGCATGGATCTGCGCACGGTGGCGTTCGCCCAGGCCCAATGCGATGGTTCGATCCTGATGGAGTGCAATCTCGAAGGCCAGCGCTTGGCGCACACCGCCTTCCTGCGCTGCCAGTTCACCGACAGCGCGATGGCAGGTGTCGATTTCAGCGGCGCCGTGCTGACGCAGAGCAACTTCAAGGGCGCCACGCTGACCCAGGCGAACTTCAGCGCAGTGGATGCCGCCCAGACGATGTTCCCGGAAGCCGATCTGCGTGAGGCGAATTGCAGCGATGCCATCTTCGATCAGTCGATCTGGGCCGACGCCCAACTCGAAGGTGCCGATTTCAGCCGCTCGCGCCTGCCGCTGAGCGTGTTCCATCGCGCGCACGCGAGCGGTGCCAGCTTTCGCGACGCGGACCTGCACGATGCTGATTTTTCCTATGCCGACCTTCATCACGCGGATCTGCGCCATGCACGTTTTCTGCGCACTCGCTTTCATCGGGCCGCGCGCGCAGAGGCGCGGTTCTCGGGAGGCGGCGGCATCATCGAAAACGATGCGGAGCTGTTCAAGGCTCAAGAGATCCATCCGCCGCGCTGATGCCCCCAGGCCTGTCCCTTCCACTGTTGACCCATCGAAACAAGGAGACCTCCATGTCAGTCGTTTCACTGCATAAAGCCTCGAAGCTGACGGCTCCGGTTCACTTCCAGGGGGTGGTCGCCGCACTGCTGCCGGATGGACGTGTCACCGTCGACGACGAGCAGGGTGCTGTCTGGGTGTGCCGGCGCGCGGCGAGCTGCCTGCTCAAACCGGCCTGCGGCGATACCGTGCTGGTGTCCGGTCCCGACAGCGCGCGAACCTACCTGATCGCCGTGATCGAGCAGGCCGATGCGTCGTCAAGCTGCATCGAGGCGGCGGGCGACGTCACCTTCGCGTCTGCCGGCAACGGTCGGGTGACCATCGCGAGTGCCTCGGAGCTCAGGCTTCGCGCGGACAAGCGCTTTGTACTCAAGGCAGAAGAGGGCGAGTGCGACATCGGTGAACTGCGGCTGGTGACGCGCTCCGTGCAGGCCGCGGCCGGCAGCGTCCGACTGGTCGGCAAGGTCTTCGAGACCGTGGCTGACCGCATCGTGCAGATGGCGCGTCAGACGCTGCGCCTGACGGATGAAGTCGACCAGGTGCGTGCGGGCCACATGGACTACAAGGCCAGCGAGACGGTGCGCATTCATGGCCACCACACGGTGGTCACCGGCCAGGAGCTGGTGAAGGTGGACGCGGCTCAGATCCACATGGGCTAAGCGAGGAGGTACCCGATGTTTGCCAACTGTCAGCTCATGGGAATGGACATGGCATTCCCCGACGTCTGCAAGACGCCGGTGCCCATTCCATACCCGAACATGGCCATGGGGCCGATGGCTGTTCCGAATGCCTGGAACATCCTCTTCATGGCGATGCCGGCACACAACATGGCCACGACCACGCCCATCACCCTGGGGGATCAGCCCGGGGCCCTGGGCGGCGTGGTGTCGCAGACGTTCATGCAGCAATCGCGTCATGTGACAGGCGCGTTCACCGTGCTTCTCAAGGGCACGCCGGCCACGCGGGTCACCAGCATCACGACGCAGAACCGTTGCAACATCGTCGGCATGCGCATCGTGCCGAGCCAGTACAAGGTGCTGATGCTGGCGCCCTGAGGGCGCGTCGATTCAGACCGTCCCCGCCAGCGTCACCTGCTGCGGCGACCCCACCCACACCGCCAACGCCGAGTAGTTGTCGCGCGACTCGTCGGCCTTCGCTTCGGCCGCGCGGCGCAGCAGTGCGAGCCACTCTTCCGCGCTGTCGGCGAGTTGCAGCGATCGCTCCATCACCTGCTGCGAGATGAGCTGCCAGAGCCCGTCGGTGCACAGCAGGAACGCATCGCCGTCGGCGAGCCGCTGCGGCGTCGACACTGACGTCTCCGCCGTCGCGCGCGCACCGAGCGCGCGGTACAGCAGGTTGCTCTTCACCAGTCGCTCGCCGCCGTTGGCGCCCTGGCCCGCGGCGGCTTCGCCGGAGCGTTCGGACAGGCTGTGGTCTTCGGTGCGCTGCATCAGCGCGCCGCGGCGGAACCAGTAGAGGCGGCTGTCGCCGACGTGGGCCCAGCAGGCCTCGCCGGTGGCGCGGTCGACGAACAGCGAGACGATGGTCGCGCTCATGCGGTTCTGGTCGGCCAGCTCGCGCTGCTTGGCGAGCACGGCGTCGTTGGCCTCTTTCACGGCGTGGCGAATGTCTTCGGCCGCGACGGACGGGTGGTCGACAAAGGTGTTGAGCGCGGTGTCGACCACGATGCGTGAGGCCAGCTCGCCGCCCGCGTGGCCGCCGACACCGTCGCTCACGACGAAGCAGGCGTTGCGTTCGTCCAGGTGGTAACCGATGGCGTCCTGGTTGCCGCTGCGCTCCCCCACGCACGAGAACTGCGAGGTCGAGATGGGCACGGCGAAGGCGTGGGTGGCTTCAAGCACGGCGCGCCTCCTTCAAGCGTTCCATCTCGCGGTCGTAGGCCTGCTGGAAGGCGCGGCCGAAGACGGCCTGGAAGTCGTCTTCGACGGCGGCCGTGGTGTGGGCGTGCAGCTGTTTCAGCTGGCGCCACAGCCGCGCTTCGCGACCGCCGGGCAACAGCTTCTCGCCGAACCCGCCGTCGTGCGGCGTGGCCTGGTCGAGACCGCCGGGGTCGAAGCGGTGCAGCAGCGTGAGCAGCGCGGCGCGCATGCCGGCGACCATGCCCAACTGGTGCGACTGCAGGTCGCCGAGTGCATCGTGCACGGCGGCCTCGGGCGTGAGAAAGCCGGGCATGCGCGCGCCGAACATCTGCATCAGCACGGCGCGGCCGTTGGGCAAAATTTTGAAGGGGTTGTTCTCTTCGTCCACGATCATCGTGATCTCGGCGCGCACCTCGCGCTTGAGCATCGCGCGCGACGACAGCAGCTCGATGGTGCCGTCGGTGAAGGCGCGCATCAGCCGGCCGAGGTGGCGCATCGCATCGGCATCGAGCGGCTGCTGGCCCGCGATCTCGGGGACGCCGGCGCCTTCGAGAAAGGCCTTGAACAAG
This sequence comes from Variovorax sp. RO1, assembly GCF_002849325.1. NCBI lineage: Bacteria > Pseudomonadati > Pseudomonadota > Betaproteobacteria > Burkholderiales > Comamonadaceae > Variovorax > Variovorax sp. RO1. The sequence continues at coordinate 218,380 of NZ_PKMT01000008.1, read as the reverse complement.
TCCTCGCCGGAGGAGGGCGGGCGTGGCGATGCGGGCGCTGGCGCAGGGACTGCAGCGACTGGCAAGGCAGGCGGCTCTTCATCATCAGGCACGGCGGGCTCTGCGACTGCGGCGGGAATCTCCGGCGCTGCGGCAACGGCAGGCGCCTCTTCAATCGGCGGAACCTCTTCCACAGGCTCTGGCATGGCGACCGATGGCGTGATCGCCACCGGCTGCGGCGGATTGAACTGCGACGTCATCTCACGCGCATGGTTCGCGAGGCTGTGGCCTGTTGCGGCTGGCGGTCGCGCGATCAGGTCCATCGCAGGGTGCACGTCGTCGAGCGGGTTCTCCTGCGTCAGCGCCGTGGGGCGCGGGTCGGACAGCGGTGAGGGCGCATCGCGGTCTTCGGCGAAGAAGGAGAGCGGGTCCATGCTGCGCTTGAGCGCGAGGTCGGACAGGCCCTGTGTCGACTGCGGGTTCAGCTCGGCGAGCGGATCGACGGGGTTGCGCTGCGCCTGCGAGGGCAGGGCGAAGGGTTCCTGCGCCATCGGGTCGGGCATCGGCGCCTGTGCATCGTCGGCGCGGCGCGGTGCGTTCGCGAGGATGGCGTCCCAGTCGGCGGCCGACGGCATCTGCGCCGACACCTGCGTGGTCGCGGGAGCCGATGCAGCAGCGGAAGAAAACGGAGGCGGTGGTGGCGGCGGTGCGGGCAACGGCGCAGGTGCCGGCGCATTCACCGGCGCAGGCGCGAAGGTCGGCATCGCGACCGTCGTCTCGGGCAGCGCATCGCCGATGGGCAGCGCGCCTTCGCCGAACAGGTCTGCAAAGACATCGGACGCCGGCGATGCAGCAGGCAGCAGCGCGCTGATCGAAGGCGAAGGGGCCGGCGCTGCAGACATGGACACGGGCAACTCAGGCGGCGGCTCCGTGATCGGCGCGACCGGATGTTCGCTGAGCGGTTCGGTGATCGGAGCCTCTGCGATCGCAGGTGGCGCTGCCTGTCGGGCATTCGCTGCTTCAAGCACGTAGCTGCCGATCGTCACGCGATCGCCTTCCGCGACGCGCGACTCTTCTTCATGGCGCAGCGTGCGTCCGTTCACGCTGATCGGCAACACCGCGCTCATGTTGCGGACCACGGCGGCGCCCTCGTCGTCGAAGCGCACGGTGGCCTGCAGGCGCGAGATCTGCCGCTGTTCGTCGGGCAGCACGAGGTGGTTGTCGGGGCTGCGGCCGATGGTGCCGCCCGGGGCGGCGAGCAACGCCGAAGGCCCCGAGGCCACGGGCGTGCCGCCGTGTTCAATCACTGTCCAGCGCATGGCATCTCCATGTTCGTCGCGGCATGAGCACTGCGCGGCCGTGGCCGGCCGCGTGTCATCCGCGCTTCATCTTCTTCGCGGCCTCGAACGCGGGGCCCCACACGGGGTGGGTGCGTTCCGCGACGTTCAGGTCGAAGCTCGGGAACACATCGAGGAGCTTGCGGAATTGCGTGCGGCATTCCGCGATCTGGTTGTTCACGCAGTAGCTGAAGGCTTCGAGCTTCAATGCAGCGAGCCGCGTCACGGGCTCGGCCCCGTCGAACACCGACACGCCGCCGCTCTTCAGTGTGGAGATGGCCTTGGCGTAGTCGCCGGTGTCGTAGGCCTGCTGCGCACGTTCGAGCGTGGTGCGCGCCACTTGCTGGCTCAGGCGTTCGGGTTGCTGCGATGCATCCGGGGTGCTCTGGCAGCCGCTCAACAGCGCAAGCATGAAGGCAAAAGACAGAACAGGCAGGCAAGACTTCAATCTTTTCTCCTACTTCGCGAGAGGCAATTCGTGAGTGAGGGTGTGCTGTGCATCGTGATGCAACAACACGCAATGCACACCGTGCGCGTGCATGGTTTCGATAATATAGATCGCGAAGCTTTCAGGGAGATCTCATGCATCGACGGACCTTGATTCAAGGCGCATTGGCAACACCACCGTTGCTCGCAGGCCTCTCTGGCATTGCAGGATGCGCATCGACAGCGAAGTCGATGCCCACGCCGTATGCCATCACCGTGCGCATCGACGAGGGCGTGAATCCCGACGGCCGCGGCCAGTCCGCACCGATTCTCGTGAAGGTCTTCGAACTGAAATCTTCCGGCAACTTTGAGACGGCAGACTACTTCGCGCTGCAGGACCGCGACCGCGAGACGCTCATGACCGAACTCGTGAACGCGGACCAGGCCATCTTGCGCAGCGGCGAGGAACGCGTGTTCAAGCGCGAGGCCGGACTCGACTCGCGCGCCATCGGCGTGATCGCCGGTTATCGCAAGCTGGAAGCGGCTCGGTGGCGCATCGTGCTGCCGTTGAAGGAGCCCAAGCAAACGAATCTTTACAAGGTGTGGCAGTTTTCTCCGAGCGAGCAGGGCGTGCGCATCGCGGTGCGCAAGAGCGGGCTCGAAGTGCTACCAAGTCGTTAAGTTTCAGTGCGCGCTAATACAAAAGTGCAGCGCATCTGCCTCTGAAAAGTCGTGCAGAACGCAAGAGGCGCCGTGTAGCATCAGACGCGAATAAAGATCGAGCGGGGAGCCGCTGAACAGCGCATTCCCCGCCTCCGTGTGAGCACTCCAGGAGGTTCTTTGGTGACAGTTCGCAACGCGGGCGCGGCCGGTCAGGGCGCCCAACCTCAGGCATTGGCGAATCGCGTGGTGTGGTCCGAAGGCATGTACCTGCGGCCCCAGCACTTCCAGCAGATGGAGCGCTATGTCGAGCAGTACGTCACTCGCCGCACCGCGGGCATGCAGGGTGCCTACTGGGGATGGCTGCATCTGGACATCGACCGCGATGCCTTCGCGCTCGGCCGTGTGTCGCTGCTCGCCGGTGCGGGCGTGCTGCCCGACGGCACGCCGTTCTCGTTCGGCCTCGAAGACGCACCGATGCCCTTCGATGTGCCCACCGATCTCACCGACGAACTCATCGTGCTCGCGCTGCCTTTGCGCCGGCCCGGCAGCGAAGAGGTGATCTTCTCGGAAGACGAAGGCTCGGCCGCGCGCTTCGGCGTGGTCGAACGCGAAGTGGCCGACGGCAACGCGGTCGCGCTCGGCCCCGCGGTGCTGCAGCTGGCCAAGCCGCGCCTGCGGCTGGCGCGCGCGTCGTCGCTCACCGCCGAGTGGCAGGCCATCGGCGCGGTGCGCGTGATCGAGCGGCGCACCGACCACAAGCTGGTGGTCGATGCCAACTACATACCGCCGGTGCTCGATGCCTCGGCGCACCCGATGCTGCGCAGCATGACGGCCGAGTTGCACGGCCTGCTCACGCAGCGTTCCGAAGCGCTGGCCTCGCGGCTGTCGCAACCGGGGCGCGGCGGCGTGAGCGAGGTCTCCGACTTCCTGCTGCTGGAGCTGGTCAATCGCTACCTCGCACTCACCTGGCATGCGCAGCAGGCGGTGCAGGTGCACCCCGAGACGCTGTTCGTCGACTGGCTCAAGCTGGCCTGCGACCTCGCCACGCACACCTCGCCCACGCGCCGTCCGGTGGTGTGGCCGGTGTACGACCACGACAACCTCAACGAGAGCATCCGCCCGTTGATGGAAGAGCTGCGGCGTTCGCTGTCGGCGGTGCTCGAGCAGAGCGCCATCGCCATCGAACTCGAAGAGCGCAGCCACGGCGTGCGCGTGGGCCGCATGCCCGACCCGGTGCTGGTGCGCAACGCGGCCTTCGTGCTCGCGGTGCATGCCGACCTGCCGGCCGATGCCGTGCAGCAGCGCTTTCCGACGCAGGTCAAGATCGGCTCGGTCGAGCGCATCCGCGACCTCGTGCAGCTGCAGCTGCCCGGCGTGGTCGTGCGCTCGCTGCCGGTGGCGCCGCGCCAGATCCCGTACCACGCGGGCTACCACTACTTCGAACTCGACAAGGGCGGCGACATGTGGCGCCAGCTCGAGAAATCGGGCGGCGTCGCCATGCACCTGGCCGGCGACTTTCCGGGGCTCGCCATGGAGTTCTGGGCCATCCGTCCGTGAGGGACCCTATGAACGGTGCCAATGACATGGCCGTCGGCCCGGGAGGCTTCGTGCCGCCCAACCCGGGCGGCGGTGCGAACACCAGCAGCGGCCCGGGGTCGCAGCAACCCCAACCACCGCAGCCCCAGCCCGATGCCTTCACCGCGTGGCACGACGCGCGGCGCCCGCATGCGGGCGACACGGCGCTGGCGGGCAACAACCCGTTGGTGGCGGCGGCCAATCCGCTGCTCGACCTGATCCCGCAGATCCGCGCCACCGGCCACCATCCGGCGCCCGCGCAATTGCGCGAGCACCTCGTCGACGAGGTGCGGCGTTTCGAGACGCGCGCGCAGCAGGCCGGCATTGCGCCCGAAGTGATCATCGGCGCGCGCTACTGCCTGTGCACCGCGGTCGACGAGGCCGCGGCGCTCACGCCATGGGGCGGCAGCATCTGGTCGTCGCAGAGCCTGCTCGTGATGTTCCACAACGAGACCTGGGGCGGCGAAAAATTCTTCCAGCTGCTGTCGCGGCTGGTGCAGAACCCGCAGCAGCACCTGCACCTCATCGAGCTCATCTACTTCTGCCTGGCCATGGGCTTCGAGGGGCGATTTCGCGTCATCGACAACGGCCGATCGCAGCTCGAAACGCTCAAGCAGCGGCTGCTGCAGATCATCCGGCAGACGCGCGGCGAAATCGCCGTGCCGCTGTCGCCGCACTGGCAGGACGCGAGCGCGCCCGTGCGCCGCACGCGCCACTGGCTGCCGGTGTGGGCCGTGGGCGCGGTGGCGGCGGTGCTGCTGGTGCTGGTGTTCGCGGTGCTCACCTTCAACCTCGCGGGCCATTCCGACGGCGCGTTCTCGGCCGTGAGCGCGGTGCGCCTGCCGCAGACGCAGCGCGCGGTGGCAGCGCCCGTGGCGGTGCAGCCACGCCTGCAGCGCTTTCTCGAACCCGAGATCCGCGACGGCCTGCTCACGGTGCGCGACGAGGCCGACCGCAGCGTGGTGGTGCTGCGCGGCGATGGCCTGTTCGCCTCGGGCTCCGACCGCGTGCTCGACCGCTACGCGCCGGTGCTCGCGCGCGTGGCCGACGCGCTCAATGCGGTGGAAGGCAACGTGCTGGTCAGCGGCTTCAGCGACGACCAGCCGATCCGCAGCGTGCGCTTCCCGTCGAACTGGCAGCTCTCGCAGGCGCGCGCCGATGCGGTGAAGACCATGATCGGCCGGCGCCTCACACGGCCCGAGCGCCTGCGCGCCGAAGGCCGCGGCGATGCCGATCCGCTGGTGCCCAACGACTCGGCGGCCAACCGCGCGCGCAACCGGCGCGTCGAGGTGACGCTGCTGGTGGCGCCGGTGGCGGGCGTGCCCGTGCCGGGGTCTGCGCCGCAGCAACAGCCATCGCAAGGAGGAACCCGCTGATGCTGCGCGCGCTCTTCCGTTTTCTCGTCAGCCGCGACCTCTGGGTCTTGTTCGGGCTGATCGCGCTCGCGTTCCTGATCTGGGTCATCGGCCCGGTGATCGCCGTCGGCCGCTACCGCCCGCTCGAAAGCGAGTTCGTGCGCATCGTCGTCATCGCGCTGATGTTCGGCGTGTGGCTGCTGCGCGTGGCGTATCGCAAGTGGCGCGAGCGCCGCCTCAACGCGCAGCTGCTGCACCAGCTGCGCACGCCGTCGCCCAAGGCGAAGGAGGCCAAGCCCGAAGAGGCGCCCGAGATCAAGGAGCTGCACAGCGGCTTCTCCGACGCCACGGCGGTGCTGAAGAACATGCGCTTCGCCCCGGGCCCCGGCGGCAAGGCGGCCGGCCGCTTCGCGCTGTTCGACCGGCAGTACCTGTACCAGCTCCCCTGGTACATCTTCATCGGCGCACCGGGCTCGGGCAAGACGACGGCGCTGGTCAACTCCGACCTCGACTTTCCGCTCGCCGACCAGCTCGGCAAGGCGGCCGTGCGCGGCATCGGCGGCACGCGCAACTGCGACTGGTGGTTCACCAACGAGGCCGTGCTCATCGACACGGCCGGGCGCTACACCACGCACGAGAGCCACCGCGAGACCGACGAGGGCGAGTGGAAGGGCTTCATCGAGTTGCTCAAGAAGTTCCGGCCGCGCCAGCCGATCAACGGCGCGATCCTCACCATCAGCATCGCCGACCTGCCGCTGGCCGACGACGCGCAACGCGCGCGCCACGCGATGGCGCTGCGCAAGCGGCTGCTCGAACTGCGCAACGACCTGGGCATCAACTTCCCGGTGTACGTGCTGGTCACCAAGACCGACCTGCTGGCCGGCTTCAACGAGTACTTCGGCTCGCTGGGCCGCGCCGAGCGCCAACAGGTGTGGGGCTTCACCTTCCCGATCGAGGGCAACCCCGCGGACCCGGCCAAGGCCGACCTGCGCGAGCGCTTTCACCAGGAATACAAGCTGCTGCACCAGCGCCTGGACGAGCGCCTGCCCGAGCTGATGGCGACCGAGCCCGACCCGATGCGGCGCGCGCAGGCCTACCTGCTGCCGCAGCAGTTCGCGAGCTTCGAGGACATCCTGGGCACCTTCCTGGCCGACGTGTTCAACCCGTCGAAGTTCGAGGTGGCGCCGCTGCTGCGCGGCGTGTACTTCACCAGCGGCACGCAGGAGGGCACGGCCTTCGACCGCGTGATGGGCGCCATCAAGCGCTACCTGCAGGTGAACGCGCCGCCCGCGCCGCCGCCGGGTCCGGGCAAGAGCTACTTCCTCAAGGAGCTGCTGCAGCAGGTGATCTTCCGCGACGCGGGCGTGGCCGGCACCAACCTGCGCTGGTACCGCCGCCGCCGCGCGATCGACCTCGCGGGCTACGCGCTGGTCGGTCTGCTCGCGGTGGTGCTGCTGGGCGCGTGGGCCAACAGCTGGCGCCACAACAAGGCCTATGTGGCCGAGGTCGACGGCAATGCCAAGGCCTTCAACAAGGCCGCGGCGCGCGGCGAGCTGCCGACGGTGGTCGATTCGAGCGGCGACGTCGCAAGCTCGCTGCTCATCCTCGACCGACTGCGCGACCTGCCGAAGTCGGCCGAGTTCGACATCGGCGATCCGCCCGTGGGCTACCGCTTCGGGCTCTACCAGGGCGAGAAGCTGCAGGCCGCGACCGACGGCGTGTACCAGCGCGCGCTCGAAACGGTGCTGCTGCCGCAGGCCGCGCAACGCGTGGAGCAGTCGCTGCGCGAGGCCGCGAAGGCCGATGCCGAATACAGCTACGAGGCGCTCAAGGCCTACCTCATGCTGTACGACCCCGAGCGCTACGACGCCGACTTTCTGCAGGCCTGGCTGCTGACCGACGTCGATCGCAAGATCGGCGCCTCGCTCACGCGCGAGCAGCGCACGAACCTCGAGGCGCATTTGAAGACGCTGTTCGCCGACCGCGTCGTGACCTCGCCCTTCACCAAGGACGACAAGCTCATTGCGCAGACGCGCGAGCGCCTGGCCGGCGTGCCGCTCGCGCAGCGCTCGTACGCGCGGCTGCGCCGCATCCTCTTGCAGACCAGCGCGCCCAATGCCTTCACCATCGCCGAGGCGGGCGGTGCGGAGTCGGCACTGGTGGTCCGGCGCGCCAGCGGCAAGCCGCTGACCGACGGCATTCCCACGCTCTTCACCTACCGCGGCTACTGGGACATCTTCGACAAGCGCATGGCCGAGACCACGCTGGCGCTGGAGCAGGAAGACCGCTGGGTGCTGCAGATCCGTGCGCCGGGCATGGCCGACATCACCTCGCGCGAGCTGCTGCTGCGCGAGGTGCGGCGCCTGTACCTCACCGACTACATCCGCACCTGGGACGAGTACCTGGCCGACATCCGGCTGGCCGAGAGCAAGTCGCTGCTGCAGAGCATCCAGATGACGCGCGTGCTGTCGACGGGCGAGTCGCCGATGTCGCGCATCATCCGCGGCGCCGCGCGCGAAACCGACCTGCTGCGCAACCACGATGAGGCCGCGCGCAGCCTGCTCGACCAGGCGCAGAACCGCGTGACGAGCACGCGCGAACGCATCGAGCAGCTCATCGGCCAGCCCGACGGCAGCCAGCGCCGCAACACCGCGCCCGACCGGCCCGAGTCGCTGGTCGACAACCACTTCGCGCCGCTGCGCCGCATGGTGACCGCGCCCAAGGCCGGCGGCCAGACGCCGCTGGACCAGACGGCCGCGCTCATCAACGAGCTCTACACCTTTCTCACTGCCACCGACACCGCGCTGCGCAGCGGCAACATCCCGCCGTCGAGCGATGCCGTGACCAAGCTGCAGGCCGAAGCAGGGCGCCTTCCGGTGCCGTTCCAGGGCATGCTGAACGACCTGTCGGCCACCGCGTCGTCGAAGGCCGCGGCGGTGACGCGGCAGAACATCGGGCAGAACGCGGCCGCGACCATCGGGCAGTTCTGCAGCCAGGCGATTGCGGGGCGCTACCCGTTCGCGCGCGGCTCCAACCGCGACGTGGCGGCCGGCGACTTCGCGCAGCTCTTCGCGCCCGGCGGAATGATGGACGACTTCTTTCAAAAGAACCTCGCCTCGCAGGTCGACACCTCGGTCAACCCGTGGACCTTCAAGCGCGGCGTGGACGGCAGCGCGTCGGGGCGCTCGGCCTACCTCGATGCGTTCCAGAAGGCGCAGGCGATCCGCGACGTGTTCTTCTCGGGCATGGCGGGCGGGCGCACGCCGTCGTTCACGCTCGACATCCGGCCCGAGGACATGGACGCCACGCTCACGCAGTTCACGCTCGACATCGACGGCCAGACGGTGCGCTACGCCCATGGTCCGCAGGCGCCCAGCAGCATCAAGTGGCCCGGTCCGCGCAACAGCAACCAGGTGCGGCTGCAGGTGACGGTCGCCAACGGCACGCCGGCCGGCGGCATCGTGACCGAAGGGCCGTGGGCGCTGCACCGGCTGTTCGACAAGGCCTCGATCTCGTCGGGCCGCACGCCCGAATCGTTCAATGCGACCTTCGACCTGCAGGGCAAGAAGGTGGTGCTCGCGGTGACGGCCAACAGCGTCTACAACCCGCTGCGGCTGTCGCAGATGAACAGCTTCTCGTGCCCGGGGAAATCCTGAGATGAACCACATCAGCAGGGGCCTTGCATGAACAGCCCCCTCCCTCCGCAGGCCTGGTCGCCCGTCGACGAGCAGATCGGCTGGTACGGCAAGCTGCCGTCGGCCGGCGATTTTCTTTACCGCCGCATGCCGCGCGAGCTGCAGGCCTGGTGGGACCGCTGGATGCAGAACGGCCTGGGCAGCTTCAAGCGCTGGCCCGACGCGATGACGCGGCACTACGCGGTGGCGCCGGTCTGGAACTTCGCCATCCCCGCGACGCACGGCGTGAACGCGGTGCAGTTCGGCTGCATCGCGCCCAGCTGCGACCGCGTGGGCCGCTACTACCCGGCCTGCGTGACGCTGCAGGTGGACGCCAGCCGCTACCACCCCGCCGTGCTCGAAGGCTCGGCCGCGTGGTACTGGCAGTGCGGCAGCGCGCTGCTGCAGGCCATTCGCCACGGCGTGGCGCCCGACCTCTTCGACAGCCAGGTGCTGGCCGCGGGCCGCACGGGCTTTCGCACGGCCAGCGGCGGCTCGGACGACATCCTCTCGATCCTCGGCGCGGCCGCCGGCCCTGCTGCCAACGGCGCGTACGGTGCGCACGGCGCGAGCGCGCAGCAGCGCCTGGGCTGGCCCGAACTGCCGCTGTGCTTCGACCCCTTCGGCGGCACCAGCTACTGGTGGACCAACCAGGCCGATGGCTCGCCGCTGCGCACCGCGGCGCACGGCGGCGGGCTCAACACGCCGCTGTTCTCCCAGTTGTTTTCGCAAGGCCACGTGCCATGGGCATGACGCGCCCGATCCACCCGCAGGAAAAAGAGACACCCCATGACGACGCCCGCCAGCCCTAGCGTGACGCCCGACCCGCCGGAGGAGCGCCCCCATCCCCTCGGCACGGGCCACCGGCTCGACGAGTTCGAGCTGCTCGAGGTCATCGGCGAAGGCGGCTTCGGCATCGTCTACCGCGCCTACGACCACTCGCTGCAGCGCGAAGTGGCGGTGAAGGAATACATGCCCTCGATGCTCGCGCGCCGCGTGGGCGACAACAGCGTGCACGTGCGCTCCGAACGGCTCACAGCCACCTTCGCGGCGGGCCTGCGCAGTTTCATCAACGAGGCGCGCACGCTGGCGCAGTTCAGCCATCCGGCGCTGGTGCGCGTGCATCGTTTCTGGGAGGCGAACTCCACCGCCTACATGGCGATCCAGCTCTACAAGGGCCGCACGCTGCGCAAGCTGGCGGAGAGCGAGCCGGGCACGCTCACCGAGCCCTGGCTGCTGGGCATGCTGGGGCCGCTGCTGGGCGCGCTCGACACGCTGCACCACAGCCAGTGCTTCCACCGCGACATCGCGCCCGACAACATCTTCATCCAGCAGCAGGACGACCGCCCGGTGCTGCTGGACTTCGGCGCCGCGCGCAAGTCGATCGCCGACCTCGTCGACGAGGTCGCGGTGATGGTGAAGTCGGGCTACTCGCCGATCGAGCAGTACGCCGACGACAACACGCTGCTGCAGGGCGCATGGACCGACCTCTATGCGCTCGGTGCCGTGCTGTACCGCGCCGTGACCGGCCACCCGCCGCCCTCGGCCGTGGTGCGCAGCGTGCAGGACGCCTACGTGCCGCTGTCGTCGATGGACCGCGACGACCTGAGCCCGGCCTTCTGCGCCGCGGTGGACCACACGCTGGCCGTGCACAGCAAGGACCGCACGCAGACGGTGGCGGCCTTCGCGGCCGAGCTGGGGCTGGTGAAGCTGGGCGATCTCTATGTGGTGGACCGGTCGGTGCTGGCGACTGCTGCTGCTGCTGCTGTCGTGCCCGTCGCGGCGCCTGTGCCAGAGGAACAGCCGGAGCCGGAAGTGGAAGCGCCACCGCCCGCGCCCGAGGTGCAACCCGTGCCTGTGGAAGCGGCGCCCGCGCGCGCCCCGACACCCCCGCCGCCGTCGCCGGTCGCACGTCCGAAGAAGCCATCCAAGCGCCCGCCGTGGTTCCTCGTGGGCGGGCTGGTGCTCGCGCTGTTCGCGGTCGGTGGCTGGATCGGCTGGCGGCTCACGGCCAAGGCGCCTTCCGATCCGATGGTGGCGTCGGCACCACCGGCCGGCACGCCGATGTCCGACCCGGGCGCGCCGCCGGCGGCGATGCCGCCGGCAGGGACCGCCTCCGGGGCACCGCCTGCGTCCGCGCCCGCCGCATCGGCCAGCGCGCCGCTGAGCCCGCTCGACAACGTGCCCGTCGCTGCCGCGCCCGCGCCACCGGCTGCTCCGCCGGCCGAGCCCGAGGCACAGCCCGCGCAACCCGCGCAGCCGGCACCACCCGAAGCGCCGCCACCCCCTGACCCCGCCGTGGTCGCCGAGGTGGAAGACTGGAACCTGGCCCAGGCCGAGAACACCCGCGAAGGCTACGAGGCCTACCTGCGGCATCACCGCCGCGGCCTGCATGCGCGGGAGGCGCGCAACGCCATCGCCCAGCTCAACCGGCAGTCACCGCCGCCACCCGTGGCGGGCAGCAACCCCGTGCCGACCGTGGTCGCGGGCGCACCGCCGGCCGCACCGCCATCACCGGCTGCGGCACCCGGCATGGGCCGCGTGCAGTTCAACATCCGGCCCTGGGGCCAGGTCTTTGTCGACGGCGCAGACCGTGGCGTGAGCCCGCCGCTCAAGTCGCTGTCGCTGCGCCCGGGCATCTACACGATCGAGGTGCGCAACGGCGACCTCACGGCCTACCGCCAGCGCGTGACGGTGCAGGACAGCAAGTCCGCGCCGGTCGTGAGCCACGAGTTCAAGTAAAGGGGCCGCAGGTCAGGGCGCGCCGGTGCGCAATGCGCGCCGGTACTGCACCGCCTCCGCCACGTGCGCGACCTGCACCGTGTCCTGCGCCGCGAGGTCGGCGATGGTGCGCGCCACCTTCAGCGCACGGTGCGTGCTGCGCGCCGACCAGCCCAGCCGCGCGGCCGCCTGCTGCAGCAGCTGGCGCGCAGCTTTGTCGAGCACGGCGTGCGTGTCGATCGCGCGGCCTTGCAGCGCCTGGTTTGCATGGCCCTGGCGTTGCAGCGCGCGTTCGCGCGCGCTCACCACGCGCGCACGGATGCTGTCGGTCGATTCGCCCGCCGGCGCATCGAGCAGCTGCGGCGCCGACACGGCCGCCACTTCGATGTGCAGGTCGATGCGGTCCAGCAGCGGGCCGCTGAGCTTGCTCTGGTAGCGCGCGACGCGCTCGGGCGTGCAGCGGCAGGGCCTCAGCGTGGAGCCGAGGTAGCCGCATGGGCAGGGGTTCATCGCGGCGATGAGCTGGAAGCGCGCCGGAAACTCGGCGCGCCGGGCGGCGCGGGTGATCGTGATGGTGCCGGTCTCCAGCGGCTCGCGCAGTGCTTCGAGCGCGGCGCGCGTGAACTCGGGGAATTCGTCCAGGAACAGAACGCCGTGGTGCGCGCGCGAGATCTCGCCGGGCCGCGGCGGCGAACCACCGCCCACCAACGCCACCGCGCTCGCCGTGTGGTGCGGCGTGGCCGTCGGGCGGCTCATCCAGCGCTCGGGCGACAGCCGGCCGTCGAGGCTGGCGATGGCCGCGCTTTCCAGCGCCTCGTCCACGTTCATCGGCGGCAGCAGGCCGGCGAAACGGTGCGCGAGCATCGACTTGCCCGAGCCCGGCTCGCCCACCATCAAGAGGCTGTGGCCGCCGGCTGCGGCGATTTCGAGCGCGCGCTTGGCGCCCGTGTGGCCCTTGACGTCGGCCAGGTCGGCATAGCGCGGCGCGCCGTCGCCGGGCACGGCGCGCACGCGGGCCCAGCCGTCGTCGGTCGCATCGACGGGCCCGCCGCCGCCGACAACGAACTGCCGCACCACGTCGAGCAGGTGCCGGGCGCCGTACACCTCGGCGCCCGGCATCAGCGCGGCCTCGTGGGCGCTGTCCATGGGCAGTACGAGCCGCACGGCGGTGCCCTGCGTGTAGGTGGCCACGGCCATCGCGAGCGCGCCGCGCACGGGACGCAATTCGCCCGACAGCGACAGCTCGCCGGCGAACTCGTGGCCGGCCAGCCGGTGGTTCTCGATCTGCCCGCTGGCCGCGAGGATGCCCAGGGCGATGGGCAGGTCGAAGCGGCCCGAGTCCTTCGGCAGATCGGCGGGGGCGAGATTCACCACGATCTTCTTGTTCGTCGGAAATTCGAGCCCGGCGTTCTGGATCGCCGAGCGCACGCGTTCGCGCGCTTCCTTCACCTCGGTCTCGGCCAGCCCGACCAAAGTGAAGCTTGGCAGGCCGTTCGCCAGATGCACCTCGACCGTGACGGCGGCGGCTTCCAGGCCGAGCAAGGCGCGGCTTTGCACCAAAGACAGACTCATTTTTCTTCCTCTCCCCAAGTTGGTGCGCTTGCGACATGCAAGCCCAAGACCGTGCAGCGTGCAAGCGTGTGCAACTGCCGGAAACAGGGCTTGTAACGATTTGGCGCTCACCGCCGGGCATGGCCGCCCTCTGGCCGGGGCGGTATCTGTGCACTTTGGCACGCTCCCTGCTTTGAGGGTGCTCAGGTCCAACAACACACTTGCGAGGAGTTCCCTGATGACGCACCGTACCGCCGCCCAGGCGTTGATCGTTCTGGCCACCGCCCTGACCGCCTCCGGCGCCGCCATGGCCCAGGCCGCCGACGCCGCCGCACCAGCGCCCGCGCCCCTGCTCACGGGCAATGTCTCGCTGACCACGAACTACAAGTTCCGCGGCCAGGACCAGGACATGATCGGCAAGAACGACTACGCCAAGACCAAGGGCTTCAAGCCCGCCATCCAGGGCGGCTTCGACTACGCCTTCGGCGACAGCGGCTTCTACGTCGGCAACTGGAACTCCAGCGTCAACTGGCTCAAGGGCAACAGCATCGAGAGCGACCTGTACGGCGGCTACAAGTTCAAGGCCGGCCCGGTCGACATGGACGTCGGTGCGCTCACCTACATCTACCCGGGCAACTCGGTGGGCAACACCACCGAGCTCTACGTGGGTGCCACCTACGCCAACGAAAGCATCGGTTCGTTCACGGCCAAGTACTCGCACACGGTGTCCAAGGACTACTTCGGCTACGCCGGCGCCAAGACGGGCTCGGGCCTGAAGGGCCGCAACACCGGCTACCTGAACCTGGCCTACAGCAAGGAGATCGTGCCCAAGGTCACGCTCAAGGCCGCCGTCGGCTTCACCAACATGTCCAGCGACATCCGCAGCCTGGGCTACAAGAGCTACGTCGACTACAACGTCGGCGCGACCTACGACTTCGGCAGCGGCCTGACGCTCACGGGCTCGGTGCAGGGCGCCAACAAGAAGTCCAACTACCAGGTCGTGGCCTACCCGGGCATCGACATCCCCGACTTCGGTACCTTCGGCACCACCTACTACTCGCCCAACAAGGCGCGCTTCATCCTCACGCTGACGAAGACGCTGTAATCGACACAACAACCAGGCGCGGCCCACGTTGCCGCGCCGCCTTTCATCCATCCAGAAGGAGCAACTCATCATGAAGCTGGTCACAGCCATCATCAAACCGTTCAAGCTCGACGAGGTGCGTGAAGCACTCTCGGCCATCGGCGTGCAGGGCATCACCGTCACGGAAGTGAAGGGCTTCGGTCGCCAGAAGGGCCACACCGAGCTGTACCGCGGTGCCGAGTACGTGGTCGACTTCCTGCCCAAGGTGAAGATCGAGGCGGCCATCTCCGACGAGCTGGTCGACCGCGTGATCGAGGCGGTCGAGGGGGCCGCGCGCACCGGGAAGATCGGCGACGGCAAGATCTTTGTCTACAACCTCGAGCAGGTCGTGCGCATCCGCACCGGCGAAACGGGCCGCGAAGCCCTCTGATCGAGTCCTGGCCCGAAAGAACAACGACTATGAAAAAACTTCTCGTCTCTCTTGCGCTCGGTTTGAGCGTCTTCGTCGCCGGCACTTCGGCGCTGGCCCAGGCACCCGCTGCCGCTCCTGAAGCAGCGGCTGCATCGGCACCTGCCGCACCCGCTGCTGCAGCGCCCGCGCCCGCAGCGGCTGCAGCACCCGCAGCCGCCAAGGCCGCACCCGCCGCTCCGGCTGCGGCACCTGCTCCGAAGGTCGACTCCGGCGACACCGCCTGGATGCTCACCTCGACGCTGCTCGTGATCCTGATGACCATCCCCGGCCTGGCGCTGTTCTACGGCGGCCTGGGCCGCTCCAAGAACATGCTGTCGGTGCTGATGCAGGTCTTCGTGATCTTCTCGCTCATCAGCATCCTGTGGGCCATCTACGGCTACAGCCTGGCGTTCACGGGCGACGGCAATTTCTTCGGAAGCTTCGACAAGATCTTCATGAAGGGCATCACGCAGGAGACCTTCGGCGCGCTGACCACGATTCCTGAATACGTGTTCGTCGCCTTCCAGGGCACCTTCGCGGCCATCACCGTGGCGCTGATCGTCGGCGCCTTTGCAGAGCGTGCCAAGTTCTCGGCCGTGCTGCTGTTCTCGGTGATCTGGTTCACCTTCAGCTACGTGCCGATGGCCCACATCGTGTGGGGCGGCGGCCTGCTGGGCAAGGACGGCGCGCTCGACTTCGCGGGCGGCACCGTGGTGCACATCAACGCCGGTATCGCCGGCCTGGTCGGTGCCTACATGATCGGCAAGCGCGTCGGCTACGGCAAGGAAGCGTTCACGCCGCACTCGCTCACGCTCACCATGGTCGGCGCCTCGCTGCTGTGGGTTGGCTGGTTCGGCTTCAACGCGGGTTCGGCAGGTGCTGCCAACGCCGCTGCGGGTCTGGCCTTCATCAACACGGTGCTCGCCACCGCTGCCGCGGCCCTGTCGTGGATCCTGGGTGAGAGCCTGCACAAGGGCAAGGCCTCGATGCTGGGCGCTGCGTCCGGTGCCGTGGCCGGCCTCGTGGCTGTCACGCCCGCCGCTGGTTTCGTCGGCCCGATGGGTTCGATCGTGCTGGGCCTGCTGGCCGGCCTGGTCTGCCTGTGGGGTGTGGGCGGCCTCAAGCGCATGCTCGGTGCCGACGACGCGTTCGACGTGTTCGGCGTGCACGGTGTGGGCGGCATCCTGGGTGCCATCCTGACCGGTGTGTTCGCAGCCAAGGGCCTGGGCGGCACCGGCGGCCTGACCCCCGACACCTTCACGATGGGCGGCCAGGTCTGGATCCAGGTCAAGAGCGTGCTGTTCACGATCGTGTGGTCCGGCGTGGTGGCGTTCATCGCCTTCAAGATCGCCGACCTGACCCTCGGCCTGCGTGTGTCGGAAGAAGAAGAGCGCGAAGGCCTCGACATCTCCTCGCACGGCGAAACGGCTTACAACCGCTGATTCGCACACACAGACAGCGGGCGGTCCGGCACGGCGCCGGCCCCCGCGCTTCAAAGACCACCACCACCCTTTTTCGATACAAAGAAGAACAACAGATCCCGAGTTTTTCAGGCGAGTCTCCTTTGGATGTTCAGCCCGCGAGCGCTTCGGCGTCAGCGGGCTTTTTTTTGCCCGCTGCCCGCGTGGCCGGGGGCACAATCGCCCCACCATGTGGACCTCCATCGAAGACAGCCTCTGCGAACTGGGTGAATCGCCGTTCTGGCACCCGCACGAACGCGCGCTCTACTGGCTCGACATCCCGGGCCGCGCCGTGCTGCGCACGCGCGGCGACATCGGTTCGCCCACCGCCACCGTCGAGCGATGGGCGCTGCCCACCGAACCCGGCTGCATGGCGCCGGCACGCAGCGGCGGCCTCGTGATCGCGCTGCGCGACGGCATCTACCGCGCCCGCGAATGGGGCGGCGAACTGGTCGCGATGGCGCGCGTGGAGCACGACGTGCGCACCATGCGCTTCAACGACGGCAAGTGCGACGCGCTCGGCCGCTTCTGGGCTGGCTCGCTCAACGAGGCGAAAGACCGCGCCAATGCCGCGCTCTACTGCTTCGACGCGCGGCCAGGGGACGTCTCGCCCAACATCACGTCGATGCTGGAACATGTCACCACCGCCAACGGCCTGGCGTTCTCGCCCGACAACCGCACGCTCTACTGGGCCGACACCGCCGCGCACGCGGTGCGCGCCTGGGACTGGGACGCCGAGGCCAACACGCTCTCGCATGCGCGCGTGTTCCAGCAGTTCGACGTCAAGCCCGCGGGCTGGGTACCCGGCGCGCCTTCGCACTACGACGGTCGCCCCGACGGCGCCACCATCGACGCCGCCGGCCACTACTGGGTCGCGATGTTCGAAGGCGCGCAGCTGCTGCGCTTTGCGCCCTCGGGCGAGCGCGTGGCGGCCATCGCGGTGCCCGTGCAATGCCCGACCATGCCCTGCTTCGGCGGCGACGATTTGCGCACGCTGTTCGTCACCAGCGGACGCAAGGGCCGCCCGGCCGACGAGCTGGTGCAGCGCCCGGCCTCGGGCACGGTGCTCTCGATGCGCGTCGACACGCCGGGCCTGCCGGTCAGCTTCTTCGAAGACTGAGCCTTCCGGCGCCTCGCGGATGGCCTTGCTCCACATCCCCCCGATCCAATGCCTGCTGACCTTCGAGGCCGTCGCGCGGCTGCGGCATGCGGGCCGCGCGGCCGACGAGCTGTGCGTGACGGCCAGCGCCGTGAGTCACCGCATCCGCCAGCTCGAGGCGCACGTGGGCTTCAAGCTCTTCGGTCGCGGCGACTTCAGCCTCACGGCCGACGGCGCCGCCTATCTGGCGAACGTGCGCGTCGGCCTGGCCGCGCTGCAACAGGCCACGCCCGGCAGCCGTGACGCAGCGCTGCGCGCACCGCGCCTGAGCGTGGCGGTCACGCCGACCTTCAGCCGCCAGTTTTTGATGCCGCGGCTGGAGCTCTTTCGCAACATCTACCCCGACATCGAGCTGGCGCTGCACGTGTCGATTCCGCTGCTCGACGTCACGGCCGAGCAGACCGACCTGCAGGTGCGCTACGGCATCGGCGCGTATGCCGACTGCGAGCACCGCTTGCTGATCGGCGAGGACGTGGTGCCCGCCTGCAGCCCGAGCTACCTCAACGAGTTCGGGCCCTTCGACGGTTTTCGCACCGCGGCCGAGATCGCCAGCGCGCGGCTGATCCGCAGCCCGCTCGAGCCCTGGAGCACCTGGTTCGCAAGCTGCGGCATCGACCAGCCCGAGCCGCACCTGGGCTCGCAGTTCAACGACCTGGGGCTCGTGTACGACGCGGCCGCGAGCGGTTTCGGCGTGGCGCTGGTGCGCCAGAAACTGGGCGCTGCCTGGTTCGAATCGGGCCGGCTGGTGGCGCTGTCGGACCGGCCCGTGCCCTCGCCGCACCGCCACTACATCTGCTGGCAGCCGGGCACGCTGGAGCGCTGGGAGTGCGCGGCTTTCGTCGACTGGATCGTGCAGACGCTGCATTGACCGACAAGCCCGCGCGACAAATTTTTATCAAGGTCCGGGCAAAAAACCTTCAATTCGGCCGGCGTGCTTCTCCCTAGAGTGCGAGTCACAACAACAGACTCCCCGGAGACAACGCATGACCTGGCAGCAGATCTACGACCCGTTCGGCAACATGATCATTTCCACCGCGCTCGCCGCGATCCCGGTGGTGGTGATGCTTGCGTGCCTTGGCTTCTTTCACATCAAGGCCCACATCGCGGCCGGCCTCGGCCTGCTGGCCGCGCTGGTGGTCGCCGTGTTCGCCTACGGCATGCCGGCCGAGATGGCCGGGCGCGCCGCGCTCTTCGGCGGCTTCACGGGCCTGCTGCCGATCGGCTGGATCGTGCTGAACATCATCTTCCTGCAGCAGCTGGCCGAACAGAACGGCAGCTTCAAGGTGCTGCAGGACTCGCTCTCGGGCATCACCGAAGACCGCCGCATCCAGCTCTTGCTGATCGCCTTCTGCTTCGGCGCGTTCTTCGAGGGCGCGGCGGGCTTCGGCACGCCGGTGGCGGTCACGGCCGGCATCCTGATCGGCCTGGGCTTCTCGCCGCTGGCCGCCTCGGGCCTCTCGCTGATCGCCAACACCGCGCCGGTCGCGTTCGGCGCGCTCGGCACGCCGGTGATCACGCTGGCCAAGGTGCACGGCTACGACCTGATGGAAGTCACCGCGATGATCGGCCGCCAGTTGCCGTTCTTCTCGCTGCTGGTGCCGTTCTGGCTGGTCTGGGCCTTCGCCGGACGCAAGGCGATGATGGAAGTCTGGCCTGCGATTCTGGTCACGGGTGTGTCCTTTGCGGTGCCGCAGTACCTGGTGTCGAACTTCATCGGCCCCGAGCTGGTCGACATCATTGCGGCCATCGTGTCGATGGCCAGCCTGGTGCTGTTCCTGCGCGTGTGGCAGCCCAAGAACGTGTGGCGCTCGCCCTCGTTGCGCGGCAAGGACGTGAGCGCGCACGAGGCCAAGCCGCCGGCCGCCATCGTCGTGCACAGCCGCGAGGCGCTGGTGCGCGCGTGGATGCCGTGGGTGATTCTTTCGGTGTTCGTCTTCATCTGGGGCCTGCCGTCGGTGAAGACCGCACTCAACGGCGTCTTCGCGCCCTCGTTCCCGATGGGCGGGCTGCACAACCTGATCGAGAAGATGCCGCCAGTGGTCACGGCGCCCACGAAGGAAGGCGCGGTGTACGTGCTGAACCTGCTGTCGGCCACGGGCACCGGCATCCTGCTGTCGGCGATCGTGAGCGCGCTGTTCATGAAGTACAACCCCGTCGAGATCGTGCGCACCTTTGTCCGCACGCTCTGGATGGTGCGCTACTCGCTCATGACCATCGTGCTGATGCTCGCACTGGGCACGCTCACGCGCTACTCGGGCACCGACACCACGCTGGGCCTGGCGTTTGCCAACACCGGCGTGTTCTATCCCTTCTTCGGCACGCTCATGGGCTGGATCGGCGTGGCCATGACGGGCTCCGACACCGCGTCGAACGTGCTGTTCGGCGGCATGCAGAAGGTCGCGGCCGACCAGCTCGGCCTGGCGCCCAACCTCATGGGCGCGGCCAACAGCTCGGGCGGCGTGATGGGTAAGATGATCGACGCCCAGTCGATCGTGGTGGCCTCCACCGCCACGCGGTGGTTCAATCACGAAGGCGACATCCTGCGCTACGTGTTCTTCCACTCGATCGCGCTGGCCTCGCTGGTCGGCCTGTACGTGACGCTGCAGGCCTATGTGTGGCCATTCACCCTGATGGTCGTCCGCTGAAAGTTGCTCCCGCCATGAATGCTCCCGTCACGACCGACCAGCACACGCAGCTGTCGAAGGCGGAGCGCCAGGCGCAGGTGGTGCGGGCGCTGCAGGCGCACCTGCCCACGCATGCGCTCATCTGGCACGCCGAAGACACCACGCCCTACGAGTGCGACGGCCTCACGGCCTACCGCCAGCGCCCGCTGGTGGTGGCCCTGCCCGAGACCGAGGCGCAGGTGGCCGCCGTGCTCAAGGCCTGCCACCAGCTCGGCGTGCCCGTGGTGGCGCGCGGCGCCGGCACCGGGCTCTCGGGCGGCGCCATGCCGCACGCGCTGGGCGTGACGCTGTCGCTCGCCAAGTTCAACCGCATCCTGAAGGTCGACCCCGTGAGTCGCACGGCCGTCGTGCAGTGCGGCGTGCGCAACCTCGCGATCAGTGAAGCGGCCGCGCCCTTCAACCTCTACTACGCGCCCGATCCGTCGAGCCAGATCGCCTGCACCATCGGCGGCAACGTGGCCGAGAACTCGGGCGGTGTGCACTGCCTGAAGTACGGCCTGACGCTGCACAACGTGCTGCGCGTGCGCGGCTTCACGGCCGAGGGCGAACCGATCGAATTCGGCGGCGAGGCGCTCGATGCGCCGGGGCTCGACCTGCTCGCGCTGGCCATCGGCAGCGAAGGCATGCTGGCCGTGACCACCGAGGTCACGGTGAAGCTCGTGCCCAAACCGCAGCTGGCGCGCTGCATCATGGCCAGCTTCGACGACGTGCGCAAAGCCGGCGACGCGGTCGCAGCGGTGATTGCCGCGGGCATCATCCCGGCCGGCCTGGAGATGATGGACAAGCCCATGACCGCCGCCGTCGAAGACTTCGTGCACGCGGGCTACGACCTCGACGCCGCCGCCATCCTGCTGTGCGAATCCGACGGCACGCCGGAAGAGGTCGAAGAAGAAATCGGCCGCATGACCGACGTGCTGCGCGGCTGTGGCGCCACCGCCATCGCCGTGAGCACCAGCGAAGACGAGCGCATGAAATTCTGGAGCGGCCGCAAGAACGCCTTTCCGGCGTCGGGCCGCATCAGCCCCGACTACATGTGCCTCGACTCCACCATCCCGCGCAAGCGGCTCGCCGACATCCTGCTGGCGATCCAGGAGATGGAGAAGAAATACAACCTGCGCTGCTGCAACGTGTTCCACGCGGGCGACGGCAACCTGCATCCGCTGGTGCTGTTCGACGCCAACGACCCCGACGAGCTGCACCGCTGCGAGCTGTTCGGCGCCGACATCCTCGAGACCAGCGTCGCCATGGGCGGCACCGTCTCGGGCGAGCACGGCGTGGGCGTGGAAAAGCTCAATAGCATGTGCGTGCAGTTCACCGCGGCCGAGAACGAGCAGATGTTCGGCATCAAGCGCGCCTTCGACCCCGCCGGTCTGCTCAACCCCGGCAAGGTGATTCCCACGCTGCAGCGCTGCGCCGAGTACGGCAAAGAGGTGGTGCGCGGCGGCCGGCTGGCGCACCCCGACCTGCCGAGATTCTGAGAACGTGATGACGAACATGGACACCGCCCTCCAGCAGGTCGTCGAGCGCGTGCGCGCCGCCGCGGCCGATGCCACACCGTTGCGCTTGCGCGGCGGCGGCACCAAGGATTTCTACGGCCAACCGCCGCACGGCGAGCTGCTCGACCTGCGCGCCCTCGCCGGCATCACCAGCTACGAGCCCAGCGAGCTGGTCGTCACCGTGCGCGCCGGCACGCCGCTGGCCGAGCTCGAGGCCGCGCTCGCCGAACAAGGCCAGTGCCTGCCGTTCGAGCCGCCGTGCTTTGCCGACGGCGGAACCGTCGGCGGCATGGTCGCGGCAGGCCTCAGCGGCCCGGCGCGCGCCAGCGTGGGCGCGGTGCGCGACTACGTGCTCGGCACCATGCTCATCAACGGCCGCGCCGAGGTGCTGAGCTTCGGCGGCCAGGTGATGAAGAACGTCGCGGGCTACGACGTCTCGCGCGTGCTGGCCGGCTCGCTCGGTACGCTGGGCGTGATCGCCGAAGTGAGCCTCAAGGTGCTGCCCGTCGCGCCCGCCGAGGCCACGCTCGCCTTCGCCTGCACCCAGGCCGATGCGCTGCGACTGCTCAACGAATGGGGCGGACGCCCGCTGCCGCTGAACGCGAGCAGCTGGTTCGAACATGCGCCCGGCGCGGGCGTACTGCGTCTGCGGCTGCGCGGCGCCGTGGCGGCCGTGGAAGCGGCCTGCACGCAACTCGGCGGCGAACGCCAGGACCCGGTGCGCGCGGCCGCCGGCTGGGCCGCGCTGCGCGACCAGCGCATGCCGTGGTTCGCGCTCGACGCCGAAGGTTCGCTGGCGCTGTGGCGCCTCTCGGTGCCGCAGACCGCGCCGGTGATCGCCATCGATGGCTGCGCCGCACCGCTGATCGAGTGGCACGGCGGGCAGCGCTGGTACCTCGCGCCGCCCGCGCAGGCTGCGCGTCTGCGTGAAGTCGCGCAGGCAGCCGGTGGCCACGCCACGTTGTTCCGCGTGCCCGCGGCGCAAGCCGCCGACTGCGACGTGCCGCGCTTCGACGCATTGAGCGCGCCCGTGGCACGCATCCATCGCGCATTGATGCAGGAGTTCGATCCGCACGGGGTCTTCGACCGCGGCCGGCTCTTCGCAGGCGAGTCTTAAAAAAGAAACGACACCCACCCCGCGATGCAAACCGAACTAGCCCCCGAATTCCGCGACACCGACGCGGGCCGCGAAGCCGAAGCCATCCTGCGCAAGTGCGTGCACTGCGGCTTCTGCACCGCCACCTGCCCGACCTACCAGCTGCTCGGCGACGAGCTCGATGGGCCGCGCGGGCGCATCTACCTCATCAAGCAGGTGCTCGAAGGCCATGCGCCGACGCGCAGCACGCAGCTGCACCTCGACCGTTGCCTCACCTGCCGCAACTGCGAGAGCACCTGCCCGAGCGGCGTGCAGTACGGGAACCTGGTCGACATCGGCCGCAAGATCGTCGACGAGAAAGTGCCGCGCCCCGCCCTGGAGTCGGCCACGCGCTGGCTGCTGAAAGAGGCGCTGCCGTCGCCGCTGTTCGGCCCCGCGATGAAGCTCGGCCAGTCGGTGCGCGGCCTGCTGCCCGAGGCCCTGAAGGCCAAGGTGCCCGCGAAGCAGGACGCCGGACGCTGGCCCACCGCCACGCATGCGCGCAAGGTGCTGATGCTCGCGGGCTGCGTGCAGCCGTCGATGGCGCCGAACATCAACAGCGCCACCGCGCGCGTGCTCGACGCGGCCGGCATCCAGGCCGTGGTCGCGCCCAAGGCAGGCTGCTGCGGCGCCGTGAAGTTCCACCTCAACGACCAGGAAGGCGGCAAGGCGCAGATGCGCGCCAACATCGACGCGTGGTGGCCTTTTGTCGAAGGCAACGAGGTCGAGGCGATCGTGATGAACGCCTCGGGCTGCGGCGTCACTGTGCGCGAATACGGACACATCCTGCAGCACGACACGGCCTATGCGGCGAAGGCGGCGCGCATCAGCGAACTCACGCGCGACCTGAG
Organism: Variovorax sp. RO1; assembly: GCF_002849325.1. NCBI lineage: Bacteria > Pseudomonadati > Pseudomonadota > Betaproteobacteria > Burkholderiales > Comamonadaceae > Variovorax > Variovorax sp. RO1. The sequence continues at coordinate 194,779 of NZ_PKMT01000008.1, read as the reverse complement.
CGAGCTGCTGCCCGATCTCGTGCCCGCCTTGAAGGCCCGCGTGCGTGCGCCCGAAGGCGTGGTGGCCTACCACCCGCCCTGCACGCTGCAGCATGGCCAGAAGCTGCGCGGCGGCGTCGAGACGCACCTGCGCGTGCTCGGCTTCGACGTGCGCGTGGCGATGAACGAATCGCACCTGTGCTGCGGCTCGGCCGGCACGTACTCGGTGTTGCAGCCCGAGCTGGCGTACCCGCTGCGCGACCGCAAGCTCGGCCACTTGAAGCAGCTGCAGCCCACCACCATCGCCTCGGCCAACATCGGTTGCATCACGCACCTGCAAAGCGGCAGCGGCGACACGCCCGTGCGGCACTGGGTCGAGCTGCTCGACGCGGCGCTGCAGGCGCCGGCAGGGTAGGGCCTGCGCGGACGGCACGGCACGTTGTCGTCCGACGCGCGCGAGCGGCGTGCGGGGCGCATCATGGCGAACCGAAGACGCTGCAAGGAGTTCGCGCCATGTCCTTCGTTTCTGCTTTTCCGCTGCGCCGCGCGCTGCTGGCCGCTGTCTGCATCGCAGGCACCGTCGCCGCGCAGGCACAGCAGCCGCCGTCGGCCTTGCCGGCCTGGCAGGGCGCCGGCACCGCGCGCTATGTGTGCGGCGGCATCGGCTCCGACGAGTCGGATGCGATGCGTGCCGCCATGAAGAACCATCCGCTGTCGCTGCTGTTCGCGCGCGCCGACGGGGCCTACCTGGCCAACCTGAATGTCGCGATCAAGGGCGGCGACGCGAACTCGTCCGCCGCCATGGCCTTCATCGCCACCGGGCCGGTCTGCCTGATCGACCTGCCGGCAGGGCGCTACGTGATCGACGTGAGCACGTCGACCGGCGAGAGCAAGAGCCAGACCGTGACGGTCGGCGGTGCGCCGAAGACGGCGGACTTCCGGTTCTGATCAGTCGGCGGCGAGCGCCGCCTCGATGTCGCGCGTGAGCGAGGCCGGCGTGTCCAGCGGCGCGTAGCGCTTGAGCACCGTGCCGTCGCGCCCCACCAGGAACTTGGTGAAGTTCCACTTGATCGCCGTGCTGCCCAGCAGGCCCGGCTTTTCCTTGGTGAGCCACTGGTACAGCGGCAGGGCGCCGCTGCCGTTGACGTCGACCTTCTCCATCATCGGGAAGCTCACGCCGTAGTTGGTCATGCAGAAGGCGCCGATTTCCTCGTTGGTGCCCGGGTCCTGTCCGCCGAACTGGTTGGACGGAAAACCCAGCACCGCGAGGCCCAGGCCCGCGTACTTTTCGTGCAGCGCTTCCAGTCCTTCGAACTGCGGCGTGAACCCGCAGTTGCTCGCCGTGTTGACGATCAGCAGCACCTTGCCGCGAAAGGTCGAGAGCTTCACCGGCTTGCCGTCGATGCGGGTGGCCTTGAAGTCATAGACACTGGTCATGGGGGAGTTCCTCAGGTGGACGCGGAAACGCCATCATCGCGCGCGGGCGGGGTTCGCGCAAACGCCGACCACACCGCGCCCAGCACGATCAGCGCACCGCCGACGAGGATGCGCGAGTTCATGGTCGACGCGCCCAGCACCACCGACGAGACGCTGGCAAACAGCACTTCCGACAGCATGATCACCGAGGTGGCGCTGGCCGCGAGCTTGGGCGCGCCGTACTGCAGGCACACGTTGGCGACGATGAAGCCCGTGCCCAGCAGCGCGGCCCAGCCGAACCAGCCGGGCGTGGCGAGCAGCGGCGAATCGATGCCGCCGAACGCGGTGCCGCTCACCGCGCCGACGCCCGCGACCACGGTGCAGCCCCAGAACATCGCCAGCGCGCGCGACTCGCCCGGCGCATGCCGCAGGTGGCGCAGCACGATGTTGGTCACCGCAAAGCCGAAGCCCGCCGCCACGCCCAGCCAGTCGGGCAGGCTCGAGGGCACCGGCCAGTCGGTGCCCGGCGCCTTCAGCACCACCACCACGCCGGTGAGCGCCAGCGCCACGCGCGCCAGCGCACCGCCCGTCGGCCGCTCGCCCAGCAGCAGCCAGGCCAGCATCACGCTCCACAGCGGCATCAGGTAGAACAGCAGCACCACGCGCACCACGTCGCCCTGCGTCACGGCCCAGTTGAAACCCACGTTGGTGAAGCCCGCCGCCAGGCCGAGCGCCACGAGCATCGGGAACGCGCTGAAGGCTTTCCAGGCGTGCCGGCGCACCAGGCCCATCGCCGTGGCGATGACGAGGTAGATCAGGCAGGTCGTCCACAGCGGATGCAGCCCGTGGCTGGCGATCTGGCGAAATGGAATCCACGAAACGCCCCACACGAAGGCGTTGAACATCAGGGCAAGGGCGGGCATGAGGCGTTGGAGTGGGGGCGCTCGGCGCGCCGGCCATTGCACCAACGCGGTCGCGCGAAATCAGTGGTGCTTGTCGCTGCGGGCGATGGCCAGCAGGTGCTCGACTTCCTCAGGATACTTCTTGAGGTTGTTCTCGTGCCAGCGCTTGATGAGCCACATGCAGCCCGCCACCACGAGGCCGAAGGCGCTGATCGCACCGTAGGCCGACAGGCCCAGGCCCGTGCACACGCTGTAGAAGCCGCCCAGCAGAAGGATGCAGGCCTGCTCGTTGAAGTTCTGCACGGCAATGGAGCGGCCCGCGCCCATCAGGTTGTGGCCGCGGTGCTGCAGCAGCGCATTCATCGGCACCACCAGGAAGCCGCCCAGGCCGCCCAGGATGATCAGGAACGGCACCGCCAGCCAGACGTTGCCGATGAAGTTCATGCCGATCACCATCACGCCCATTGCGATGCCCATGGGGATCACGCGCGTGGCCATGTCCAGCCGCATGTACATCGAGGCCACGATGGCGCCCACCGCGGTGCCGATGGTCACCACGCCGGTCAGTGCCGAAGCCTGGGTGGTGTTGTATTCGAGCGCCACGGCGGCCCAGGCCAGCACGATGTACTTGAGGTTGCCGCCCGCGCCCCAGAACAGCGTGGTGGTCGCCAGCGAGATCTGGCCCAGCCGGTCGCGCCACAGGCGGGCGTTGCAGTGCCAGAAGTCGGGCAGCAGGCCGGCCAGGTTGCGCACCATGCTCTGCTGGGGGTCGGAACGCAGCGGGCGCATCTCGACGCCGGTGTGCGGGATGCGGGTGTTGAACCAGGCCGCGAGCGCGTAGACAAAGATCAGCACCGCAATGGCGGCTTCGGCCGGCGAGTCGATGCCGGTGTCGACGAACGGCAGGTCGATCAGCAGCAGCTGGGTCGACACCGCATGGCCCACCAGCACGCCGCCGAGCACGATGCCCAACAGGATCGACGCGATGGTCAGCCCTTCGATCCAGCCGTTGGCCTTGACCAGCTGCGACGACGGCAGCAGCTCGGTGAGGATGCCGTACTTGGCCGGCGAGTAGGCCGCGGCGCCCAGGCCCACGATGGAATACGACAGCAGCGGGTGCGAACCGAACAGCATCATCAGGCAGCCGATCACCTTGATCGCGTTGCTGATGAACATCACCTTGCCCTTGGGCAATGCGTCGGCAAAGGCACCCACCAGCGGGGCCAGCACCACATAGAAGACCGCGAAGATCGGCACCAGGGCGGCCCGCTGCCATTCGGGGGCGCCTGAACTTCGCATGAGATCGACGGCAACGACGAAAAGCGCTTGGTCGGCCAGCGACGAAAAGAACTGGGCCGACATGATCGTGTAAAAACCGCGCTTCATCGATGGGCTGGCTGGCCAGAGGGTCTGCTGGCGGTAGTGAAAAAGTGTCGCGTCAGGTGCGAATGGGCGGTTATAGCATGGGGGTACGACGTGAATTCAGGCATCCCCACGGGATTCGACCCCATTCCCGAAGATGCTAAAACGTGGTCTGAAACCACCCCAACACCCCCCATGCCGCGCCCTATTCTCGCCACCGTCCACACCGCCGCCCTGCGCCACAACCTCGACCGCGTCCGCCGTTCGGCGCTCGACGCCCGCGTCTGGGCCGTGGTCAAGGCCAACGCCTACGGGCACGGCATCGAACGTGTCTTCGAAGGCCTGCGCGGTGCCGACGGCTTTGCGCTGCTCGACCTGGCCGAGGCCGAGCGCGTGCGCGCGCTGGGCTGGCGCGGCCCGGTGCTGCTGCTCGAAGGCGTGTTCGACGCGCGCGACCTGGAGCTGTGCTCGCGGCTGGACCTGTGGCACTCGGTGCACTGCGACGAGCAGATCGACATGCTCGCAGCCCACAAAACGCTGAAGCCGCAGCGCGTGTTCCTGAAGATGAACTCCGGCATGAACCGCCTGGGCTTCACGCCCGAACGCTTCGGCTCGGCCTGGACGCGCCTGAACGCGCTCCCGCAGGTCGACGAGATCTCGCTCATGACACACTTCAGCGACGCCGACGGCCCGCGCGGCGTCGAGCACCAGCTCGAGGTGTTCGAGCGCGCCACGCGCGACCTGCCCGGCGAGCGCTCCATCGCCAACAGCGCGGCCACGCTGCGCCACGCACCGCGCACGCGCGGCGACTGGGTGCGCCCCGGCATCGTGCTGTACGGCAGCGCGCCCGACTTTCCCGAACACGACGCGGCGCACTGGCAGCTGCAGCCGACCATGACGCTGTCGACCCGGCTCATCTCGGTGCAGACGCTGAAGGCCGGCGACACCATCGGCTACGGCTCGCGCTTTGCGGCCGAGGGCCCGCTCACCATCGGCATCGCGGCGGTCGGTTATGCCGACGGCTACCCGCGCCACTGCGACACCGGCACCCCGGTGCTCGTGAACGGCGTGCGCACCCGCATGGTGGGCCGCGTGAGCATGGACATGATCACCGTCGACCTCACGCCCGTGCCCGACGCGCAGTTCGGCGCCGAGGTCACGCTGTGGGGCCGCTCGGCCCTGACCGGTGCGGTGCTGCCGATCGACGAGGTGGCGAAGGCCGCCGGCACCGTCGGCTACGAACTCATGTGCGCGGTCGCGCCGCGGGTGCCTTTCGCACCGGCTGACGAATAGCCGCTGCCGGCCAGCGCGCCGAGCAGGTGCTCCACGAGCACCCGGCACTTGGGCGGCAGGTAGCGGCTGGGCGGGTACATCAGCCACGCGTGCCCCCGGTAGGAGCCCTGCAGCGTCCACTCGGGCAGCACGCGCACCACGCGGCCGTCGTCCAGCGCCTCGCGCGCAGTGAAGGCCGGCACGCAGGCCACGCCCAGGTCCGCGAGCGCGCCGTCGAGCCGCATCTCGCTGTGGTTGCAGACGTAGCGACCGTCCACCACCACCTCGACCTCGTCTTCGCCTTCCTTCCGAAATCGCCAGTGGTTGTCGCGCTCGTGCTCGCCCAGCGACAGGCAGCTGTGCGCGCGCAGGTCGTGCGGGTGCGCGATGGCGGCGTGGTGCGCCAGGTAGGCCGGCGTGGCGCACAGGATGTGTTCGACCGCCATCAGCCGCCGCGCCACCAGCCCCTCGGGCGGCGCCGTGGTCAGCCGCACCACGAGGTCGACGCCTTCGCGGATCGGATCGATGTCGCGGTCGGCCACGACCAGCTGCACGTCCACCGCCGGGTACTTGCGCAGAAAGTCGAGCAGGTGCGGATGCAGCACGCGCCGCGCAAAGGCCTTCGGCGCGCTCAGGCGCACCCGGCCGGCCGGCGTGCGCGCGAACTGCGCACCGATGTCCATCGCACCCTGCGCCGCCGTCACCAGTTCGCGGCAGCGCGCGAAGGCTTCGGCGCCGGGCTCCGTGAGCCGCAGCTGGCGCGTGGTGCGCTGCAGCAACTGCACGCCGATCTCCTGTTCGAGCCGCTTCACCTGCCGGCTCGCGGCCGAGGGCGTGATGCCCAGCAGGTCGGCGGCGGCCGAGAAGCTGCCGAGCTCGGCGACCCGCACAAAGGTCACCATCTCGGGCAGCACCTTGAGAAATGAATTCGTTCCGACCACGCAACAGTCCTGTTCCGGCCGACGGCTGTGCGGCCCTGGTGCCGCCCGGAACAATGCGCCTTCTCTTCTTCTTTCAGGCGCCCCGGGCCGCGGGCAGACAGTATGGATTCAAAGGCGTTGCAAGGTGCGGTCCCGGTGGGGCGCAGGTCGTGGACGGCCGGCTTCGGCCCCGCCGAACTCATGCTGCTGCTCGTGGCGGCGGTCTGGGGCGGCAGCTATGCGGTGGCCAAGCAGGCGACGCAGCAGCTGCCCGTGCTCGAGTTCGTCGCGCTGCGTTTCGGCCTCACCTTTCTCGTGCTGCTGCCCGCGCTGCGGCCGCTGTGGCATGACCCGCAATGGCGCCAGGGGCTCGCCGTGGGCGGCCTGCTGGGCGCCAACCTGCTCGCCATCTTCCTGTGCGAGACCTTCGGCGTCTCGCTGACCCTGGCGAGCAACGCCGCCTTCCTCATCAGCCTGTGCGTGGCGATCACGCCGTTCGTCGAATGGTGGCTGCTGGGCCGGCGGCCCGCGCGGCGCGTGTTCTGGGCGGCCGGGCTCTCGGCCGTGGGCGCGGCCCTGCTGTCGGCGCCTTCGCTCGCCAGCCTGTCGATGGGGTGGGGCGACGCACTCATGCTCGCCGCCGCCTTCCTGCGCGCCGTCATGGTGTGCCTTACCCGCCGGCTGGCGGGTCGCCACAACCTGCCGGCGCTCACGCTGACGGCCGTGCAGTCCGGCGTGATGGCGCTGGGCGCGGCGGCGCTGTCGCTGGTGGCCGTGTCGGGCGGCGGCGCCTGGCACCTGCCGCCCGCCACGGCAGGCTTCTGGTGGGGCATGGCCTACCTCGTGCTGCTGTGCACCGTGTTCGCCTTTTTCGCGCAGAACCACGCGGCCTCGCGCAGCAGCCCGAGCCGCGTGTCGCTGCTCATGGGCAGCGAGCCGGTGTTCGGCGCCGCCATCGCGGCCCTCGGGCTGGGCGAGCGCATCGGCCCCTGGGGCTGGGCCGGCGGCCTGCTGATCGTGGGCGCCGCCCTGTGGGTGAGCCTGGCGCCCGAGGAGGGCGAACTGACGCGGCGCCCCTGACGGCGGAAGGGGCCCCGCTGTGCGAGGCCTCCGGCTCGTGGCATCCTCGGGGGCTGCGGCGTTTCGCCGCCCCCCACAACACCAAGGAATGCAGACATGGGCGCGCAATGGAAAGCCAAGCACAAGGACGTGGCCGCGAATGCCAAGGGCCGGCTGTTCGGCAAGCTGGCCAAGGAAATCATGATCGCTGCGCGCAACGGCGCCGATCCGGGCTCGAACGCGCGGCTGCGGCTGGTCGTCGAGCAGGCCCGCAAGGTCTCGATGCCGAAGGACACGCTCGACCGCGCCATCAAGAAGGGCGCCGGCCTCACGGGCGAGGCGGTCCACTTCGACCACGTGATGTACGAGGGCTTCGCCCCGCACCGTGTGGCCGTGATGGTCGAATGCCTGACCGACAACGTGAACCGCACCGCGCCTGAAATGCGCGTGCTGTTCCGCAAGGGCCAGCTCGGCACCTCCGGCTCGGTCTCGTGGGACTTCGACCACCTCGGCATGATCGAGGCCGAACCCGCCACCCCGGACGCCGATGCCGAAGTGGCCGCCATCGAAGCCGGCGCCCAAGACTTCGAGCCCGGCGCCGAAGACGGCACCACCCTGTTCCTGACCGAAGCCGCCGACCTCGACCTCGTGAGCCGCGCACTGCCGGCCCAGGGCTTCACCGTGCTGTCGGCCAAGCTGGGCTACCGGCCCAAGAACCCGATCGATCCGGCAAGCCTGAGTGCTGCGGACCTGGAAGAGGTCGAAGCCTTCCTTGCCGCCATCGATGCGAACGACGACGTGCAGAACGTGTACGTCGGGCTGGCTGGTTGAACTGAACGGCTGACGTTCAGGGCGACGCTCCCGCCGACGGGGAGCCTTGCTCCGCGAATGTCCTCCGCCCTTCGGGCTCCCCCTTGATTTCGCTGCGCAAGGCACCCCATCGACGTGAGCGCTGGGCAGTGCGGTCGTTGATCGACCCGCACAACGACCGCGCTCGGTGTGCGCAGGACACTGGGTGCTTCCCGCAGCGAAATCAAGGGGGAGGCCGCAGGCCGGAGGACATTCGCGGAGGGAAGTACCCGGTGGCCTGTGCACACGCCCCGAACATCGTCGAATGAACTGAGCACTCCACCGGAGACAATCCGCGCCGGAGGAAAACAGTTCAATGACTCATTCGACGAAGAAACGAACGCCGTCGCGTGCCGCACGGCATGCCCTCGGCCTGGCACTGGCCATCGCCGGCTTCTCGGCGCAAGCCCAGACCGAAGCGGCCGCGCCACAACCGATGGGCGCAGCTTCAGCGCCCGCCGAAGCAGCACCCGCCGCACCCCCGCAAACCCATCTGCGCTTCAACCGCGGCACCTACAAACCCGGCATCGAGCACCTGCGCGTGGTGCGCCGCGAGAACACGATCAACAACGTCGCCGGACAGGTGGCGCTGAACGTCGCGTTCGCGGTGCTGGCGGGCGGCGTGGGTGCGCAAAGCTTCTCGAAAGACGACCTGGGCGGCACCACGCTCGAAGAACTCAAGGACGATCCGTTGGGCGTCAACCCCGCCATGCGCGAACTCAACGACGCCTTGAGCAAGGTCGCCACCGACATCTACCGCAAGCGCGCCGAGACCGCGCTGGCCACCGCCCTGACGGACGGCTCCACGCCCGAGGAGATCGAGGCGGCGCGCCAGATTCCGAAAGAGGCCGACACCCTGCTGCTCCCGGGGCCGTGGCACCTGGTCTACGAAAACCTGCTGGGATCGGACGAGTTGTTCCGCCTCAAGTTCGGCGCCGACCTGGGGCGCCCCGGCTTCATGCGTCCACCGATCGAATGCCGCTACCAGTCGGAGCCGGTCGCCTGGGCGCGGTGGCAGGCCGACAACTGGCAACTGCTGCGCGACGAGCGCGCGAAGGCCGTGGAGGCCTGCACCAAGTTCATCGCCGCCGCGCCCGAAAAGCGTTGGTAAGACGGCGGGGCAGCCCGCTCAGTACAACCCGAGCTGCCGCGTCCGCAGCCGCGCCAGCCCCAGCAGCGCATCCGTGAACGGCGTGGCCACGCCCGTCAGTTCGCCCAGCTCGCGCACCACGGTGACGAGCGCGTCGAGCTCGACCGAACGGCCCGCTTCCACGTCCTGCAGCATCGAGGTCTTGAACGCGCCGAGCTTCATCGTCACCGCGTGCCGGTCTTCGGGGCTCTGCGTGATCTCGATGCCGATGCGCCGCCCGATCTCCTTGGCCTCGAGCATCACTGCCGAGATGAAACCGCGCACGTAGTCGTCGCCCATGATCAGGTCGGTGGTGGCGCCCGTGAGCGCGCTGATCGGGTTCACCGTCATGTTGCCCCACAGCTTGAACCACACGTCCTTCTGGATCTGCGGCGACAGCGTGGTGTCGATGCCCGTGCTTTTCAGCAGCTCGACCAGCTTCTGCACGCGCGGCGTGGCTTCGCCCGAGGGCTCGCCCACGATCAGTCCGTTGCCGAAGTGATGCCGCACCACGCCCGGTCCGTCGAGCGAGCAGCTGGCGTGCACCACGCAGCCGATCACGTTGCGCGACGGAATGGCCTTGGCAATCGCGCCCTCGGGGTCGACGGCCGCGAGGCGATGCCCCATGATCTCGCCGCCGAAGCCGCCTTCGAGGAACCACCACGGCACGCCGTTCATCGCGACCAGCACGATCGTGTCGGGCCCGATCAGCGGCCCGATGCGTTCGGCCACGCCGGCCAGCGCGGGCGCCTTCACAGCGATCACCACCAGGTCTTGAACACCGAGTGCCTCGGGGTCGGCCACCGCGTTCACCGGCACGCGCGTGCGCACGTCGCCGCGCATGAGCGAGAGGCCGTCCTTCTGCAGCGCGTCGAGCGTGGCACCGCGCGCCACTACGTTGAGGCGCTGGCCCGCCTGTGCGAGGCCGACGCCGATCCATCCGCCGATCGCGCCGGCGCCGTAAATGCAAATCTTCATGGGAACAAGCGCCTCAGTTGCGGTAGCTCGGGTCGATGCGGTCCACCTGCCGCACCAGCGCATTGAACACGTCCTGCCCGGCGCCATGCGCGGGGCTGAACTGCAGTGCGTCGCGCGTGCAGCGCTGCGCAATCTCTTCGCCCACCGGAATCGCGGCGCCCATCGAGAAGGTCGCCATCTGGATCTCGCAAGCGCGCTGCAGCGTCCACAAAATCGCGAAGGTCTGCGGCAGCGTCTGGCCCCAGGCCAGCAGGCCGTGGTTGCGCAGGATCACCGCGTTGCGGTCGCCGATGCTCTTCAAGAGGCGCGGGCCTTCGTCGGCATGGATCGTGATGCCCTCGAAGTCGTGGTACGCCACCATGCCGTGCAGTTGGGCGGTATAGAAATTGGTCTGCTGCAGGCCGCCCTGCAGGCAGGCCACGGCCACGCCGGCCGTGGTGTGCGTGTGCATCACGCAGTGCGCGCCGGGCAAGCCGTCGTGAATGGCCGCATGCACCACGAAGCCGGCCGGGTTCACCTGGTGCGTCGAACCGTCGAGCACCTTGCCCTGCAGGTCGATCTTCACCAGGTTGCTGGCCGTCACCTCGCTGTAGTGCAGGCCGAAGGGGTTGATGAGGAACTGCTTCTCGCCACCCGTCACGCTGTCGGGCAGCCGCACCGTGATGTGGTTGTAGATCATCTCGACCCAGCCCAGCATCGCGAACACGCGATAGCAGGCCGCGAGCTCTTCGCGCGCGGCGCGCTCGTCGGGATGGATCGAGGGATGGACCAGCGCCGACGGCGCAGTGGTGGCGAGTGTGTTCATGGCAGTTCCTTCATGTGATTAGCCTTCCGCGGTGAAGCCGACCTCTTTGACGATCGGCGCCCACTTGGCGGTGTCCTTCTTCAACAGATCGCCCAGCTCGGCAGGCGTGGAAGACATCGCTTCCAGGCCGAAGGTGCCGAGGCCGTCGATCACGTCTTTTTGCGCCAGCGCGTTCTTCATCGCCGTGTTCAGCTTGGCCACGAGTTCGGGCGAGGCCTTGGCCGGCAGGAAGAAGGCGAACCATTCGCTGTGCGCCATGTTCTTGATGCCCTGCTCGCCGAAGGTCGGCACATCGGGCGCGAAGCGGCTGCGCTTGGCACCCGACACGCCCAGGATGCGCACCTTGCCCGATTGCAGATGCTGCGTGATGTCGCCGATGGGGCCCGACACCGCCGAGATGTTGCCGCCCAGCAGGTCGAGCATGGCCGGCTGCGTGCCGCGGTAGGCCGCGTGCTTGAGCTCGACGCCGCCTTGCTTGCCCAGCAGCGCGCCGATGAAGTGCGGCGTGGAGCCCGCGGCCGGCGAGCCGTAGTTGGCGCCGGCCGGGTTGGCCTTGGCCCAGGTGAGAAATTCGGGCACCGTCTTGACGGTGGCCGGCACGGCCGGACCCACGGCGAAGCCGAAGTCGAAGATGCAGGCCAGGCTCACGGGCGTGAGGTCGACCATCGGGTCGTACGGCAGCTTCTTGTAGATGTGCGGGTAGATCGTGAGGATCGACGTCGGCGTCTGCAGGATGGTGGTGCCGTCGGCCGGGCGGCCCTTGACGTAGCTCACAGCAATCTGGCCGCCCGCGCCGGTGCGGTTCTCGACCACGGCGGTCTTGGCGTAGTCGGGGCTCAGCTTCAGCGCAATGCGCCGGCAGGTGGTGTCCGAGGTGCCGCCGGCCGCAAAGCCGGTGACGATGGTCGCGTTCTCGAGCGCGGCAGCCTGCGCAAAGGCCTGCTGGCCGAGGCTGGCGAGCAGCGCCGAGGCGCCGGTGGACTGCAGCATGTGGCGGCGGGTGAAGGTCATGTCTGTCTCTTTTCGGAGGGGTGAGGAGGGAGCAGGATCACGACTCGTCGCGCAGCCAGGTGACCGCGCCCGAGTGGGTCACGGCGCCCTGGTGGGCAGGGCGCACGGTGAGCGCGTATTTTTCCAACAAACCACCGTGCACCACCCCCGCGTTTACCTCACGTCCGGCCAGCCGCGAGGCGATTTCGTCGGCGCTCAGTTCGACCGAAATGCTGCGCGCCGCGGCGCGTGCATCGATGGCCACCATGTCGCCGTCGCGCAGCACCGCGATCGGTCCGCCGTCGGCCGCCTCGGGCCCCGCGTAGCCGATGCACAGGCCGCGCGTGGCACCCGAAAAACGCCCGTCGGTCAACAGCGCCACCTTGTCGCCCATGCCCTGGCCGTAGAGCAGCGCGGTGATGCCCAGCATCTCGCGCATGCCGGGGCTGCCCTTGGGGCCTTCGTTGCGGATGACGATCACGTCGCCCGCTTCGTAGCGGCGGTTCTGCACGGCGGCCTGCGCTTCTTCTTCCGAGTTGAAGACGCGCGCCGGGCCGCGGTGCACCAGCGTCTGCAAGCCTGCCGTCTTGAGCAGCGCGCCGTCGGGGCAGAGGTTGCCCTTGAGCACGGCCAGCCCGCCGTCACGCGTGATCGGGTCACCCGCTGTGCGCACCACGCGGCCGTCGGGCGCGGCGGCGTCGGCCACTTCCTCGGCCAGCGTGCGGCCGGTGAAGGTGAGGGCGTCGCCGTGCAGGAAGCCTTGCTCGAGCAGCGTGCGCAGGATCACGCCCGCGCCGCCGATGTAGTACACGTCGCGCGCCAGGTACTGGCCGCCCGGGCGCAGGTCGGCAATGAGCGGCGTGCGCGCAAAAATTTCGGCCACGTCGTCCAGATGGAACTTGATGCCCGCTTCGTGCGCGATCGCCGGCAGGTGCAGCGCCGCATTGGTCGAGCCGCCCGTGGCCGACACCACGGCGCAGGCGTTTTCGAGCGCCTTGCGCGTCACGACGTCGCGCGGCAGCGGGCCATCGCCCATCACCGCCTTCATGAGCTGCTTCGCGGCGCGGCGCATCAGCGGCGCGCGTTCGCTGAACACCGCCGGCACCATGCTCGAGCCGATGGGCGCCAGGCCCAGCGCCTCCGACACCATGCCCATCGTGTTGGCCGTGAACTGACCCGCGCAGGCGCCGGCCGTGGGCAGGCAGGCGCGGCTCATGGCGTCGAGCTCGTCGTGCGTGGCCGTGCCGGCCAGCACCTTGCCGATGGTCTCGTAGGTGTCGACCACGTTGAGGTCGCGCCCGTCGGGCCCGGGCATCTGGCCCGGCAGCGCCGAGCCGCCATGCACGAACACGCTGGGCACGTTGCAGCGGGCCATGCCCATCATCAGACCCGGCAGATTCTTGTCGCAGGCGCCGATGGCGAAGATGCCGTCCCACTGGTGGCCGCGGGTGGACGCTTCCACGCTGTCGGCAATGAGCTCGCGCGAGATCAACGAGAAGCGCATGCCTGAGTGCGCCATCGTCAGGCCGTCGCTCACCGACACCACCGGGCATTCGTGCGGCGTGCCGCCGCCCGCGTAGATGCCGGTCTTGGCGTGCTGCGCCTGCTCGCGCAGGTTGAGGTTGCACGGGCTCATCTCGCCGCCCGTGTGGAACACGCCGACGTGCGGGCGCGCGATGTCCTCGTCGTCCTGCCCCAGCGCGTGCAGGAAGCTGCGCGTGGTCGCGCGGATCGTGCCCTCGCGGATGGTGGCGGAGCGGAAGCGCTTGGGTGTCGGGTCGGTGGGCGTGGTCATGCGGCTGGCGAAGGCTGGCTCGTGAAAGGGCGTGAGAGGTCAGTAGCCATTGGGCGCGGTGGCGCCCGGCGCGGCCTTGTACTTTGCGAGCAGCTGCTTGGCCGCGGCCGCGAGCAGGATCGTGTCGACGCCCACCGCCACGAACAGTGCGCCGGCCGCGAGCCACTTGCGCGCCTGCTCCTCGGTGGTCGACAGGATGCCGGCCGCCTTGCCGGCCTTGCGGATGCGTGCGACGGCGTCGGCGATCACGGCCTGCACCTCGGGGTGGTTGGGCTGGCCCACGAAGCCCATCGAGGCCGACAGGTCGGCCGGGCCGATGAACACGCCGTCCACGCCCGGCGTGGCCGCGATGGCGTCGAGGTTCTTCATCGCCTCGACCGTCTCGGCCTGCACCAGCAGGCAGGTCTGCGCGTTGGCTTCATGCAGGTAATCGGGGTAGGCCTGCCAGCGCGAGGCGCGCGCCAGCGCGCTGCCCATGCCGCGGATGCCTTCGGGCGGGTAGCGCATGCCCTGCACCAGCTTCGCGGCCTGCTCGGCGGTGTCGACCATCGGCACGAGGATCGTCTGCGCGCCGATGTCCAGGTACTGCTTGATCAGCGTGGTGTCGCCGACCGGAATGCGCACGATGGGGTGCGAGCGCTGCGCGTCGGGCTGCGCCGACCACGCGCTGGAAATGCCCTGCAGCTGCGCGAGCACCGAGCGCACGTCGTTGGGCGCGTGCTCGCCGTCGACCAGCAGCCAGTCGTAGCCGGTGCCGGCCAGCAGCTCGGCCACGTAGCCGTCGCCCAGGCCGACCCACAGGCCGATTTGCGGTTGGCCGGCCTGCATGGCCTGCTTGAAAGTGTTGAGTGGGGTGTGCATGGAAAAACTCGTCAGACGAAACGGAAAGCGATGGAACCGAGCGGGCCGTAGTCGGCGTGGAAGGTGTCGCCTGGCACGGCGGTGGTGGGGCGCGTGAACGAACCGCCTAGCACGATCTCGCCGGCTTCGAGGCATTCGTCCCACGGCGCGAGCTTGTTCGCGAGCCAGGCCACGCCGGTGGCCGGGTGGTTGAGCACGGCCGCGGCCACGCCCGACTCTTCGATCACGCCGTTCTTGTAGAGCAGCGCGCTCACCCAGCGCAGGTCGACCGCGTCGGGCTTCACCGGCCGGCCGCCCATCACGATGCCGGCGTTGGCCGCGTTGTCGGCGATGGTGTCGAACACCTTGCGCATGGCCTTGGTGTGGCGGTCGAACTGCTCGATGCGCGCGTCGATGATCTCGATGGCGGGCACCACGTAGTCGGTGGCGGCCAGCACGTCGAAGATGGTCACGTTCGGCCCCTGCAGCTTCTTGCCGAGCACGAAGGCCAGCTCGACCTCGATGCGCGGCGCGATGAAACGCGTGAACGGGATGTCGCCGCCCTGCTCGAAGAACATGTCGTCCAGCAGCGTGCCGTAGTCGGGCTCGTCGATCTGGCTGGACTGCTGCATGGCGCGCGAGGTGAGGCCGATCTTGTGGCCCTTGACGATGCGGCCTTCGGCGATCTTGTGCTTCACCCATTCGCGCGAGATGGCGTAGCCGTCCTCGATCGTCATCTCGGGAAAGCGCTTGGAGAAATGCTCGACCTGCACGCGCGACTTCTCGCTCTCGTGCAGTTCGGCGGCCAGTTGGGCGATGGTGGCGGTGGAGAGCATGGGGCTCGCTTCTCGGTGCTTAGGTCTTGTTGAACAGGGGATGCAGGTTGCTGTGCTTGCCGTCGTACACCTGCCCCGGCGCTTCGTCGATCTGCAGTGTGATGCCGATGTGGCGCTGCGAGAAGACGGGCTCGAAATGCGTGCGCACGGCGGCCAGCAGGTCGTCGCCGGCTTTCTTCTTCACCGCCTCGGAACGGCCCGAGGCCATGCGCAGGTTGAGGTACACGAAGGCGTAGTCGGCCTGGCCGTCGGCCACCGCGTAGTGCGCGGCCGGGTAGGCCAGCACGCGCGTGCCGCCGGTGGGGAACACGGGCTTGCCGGCCTCGTCGCGTTGTTCGAGCATGGTGTCGGCCAGCGTGCGGCACAGTGCCGACACGTCGGTCTCGGCCTCGATGTTGGGCGTGTACAGGATCACGAGGTGCGGCATGCGTGTTCTCTTTGTCTTGTTCAGGCCACCGACATCACGGCGGCCGTGCAGGTCACCGCGAAGATCGGGATGGCCTTCATGTGGAAGATCTCGCCCTTGCCGCGCGCGGCCGCGGCCACGCTGAGGAAGGTGCGGATCTCGAAGCCGCCCTGGCCCGCTTCGCGGTAGGTGGCCTCGTCGTTGTAGTCGGCCTGCGAGAGCAGCGCCTCGCGGTCGTTGGCGCACCAGCGGCGCATGAACTCGGCGTCCCATTCGGCATTCACCTTGCCCGAATCGGGCGTGGCGGGCCAGTGCGAGATGCCGCCCGTGCCCACCAGCGCGATGCGCTCGGGCGCCTTGTCGCAGGCGCGGCGCAAGGCCTCGCCGAAAGCCCACGCGCGGTGCAGCGGCGTGAGCGGCGGGCCCTGGCAGTTGATGTTCACGGGAATGACCTTGGTGTCGAAGTCCGGCGTGAGGAAGTTCAGCGGCACCATGATGCCGTGGTCGAACTTCCATTCTTCCGCGTAGGCCACGTCCACGGTCTGCATCACTTCGCGGATCAGGCGCTGCGACAGCGCGGCGTCGCCGGGGATGGTGCGCGCCTCGATGCCCAGCCACTTCGGGTCCTCGATCGGGCCCTCGTAGCTGTCGGCCATGCCGATCGCATACGCGGGCATGTTGTTCATGAAGAAGTTCGCGAAGTGCTCGGCCGCGATGACGATCACCGCATCGGGCTTCGCGGCGCGCATCGCCTCGCCGAAGCGATGGAACTGCGCGTGGAACTCGTCCTTCACCGCCGGGTCGGCGAGATGCGCGCGGCCCGTGATGCCGGGGGCGTGGCTGCACACGCCTGCGAATACGAGACTCATACGCCTGCCACCTTTTCGTTCGTGCCGGTTGTCATGGCATAGATGCCCGCGCGCACGGGCCCGTACTTGCGCACGCCTTCGCGCATGGCTTCCAGATAGTCCGCCCATGCGATGCCGAGCAGCGGCGCGAAGTGCATCAGCAACTGGCCGTTGCACCCGAGCACGTAGAGCTTGCCGATGTCGCCGCTGCCGATCGCTTCGCGCTCTTCGTCGTTCAGGTCGTAGCCGGCCAGCAGCGTGGCGCGCGTGTCGCCACCTTCTCCGAAGCGGCGCTGCACCTCGGCGTCGCGGTTCAGCGCGAACAAGAACTTCTGCATCGCATAGAGGCTCATGGTCAGCCCTCGATCTGGATGTTGGCCTTGCGGATCACGTCGCTGTACTTCGCGATCTCGCTGCGGATGAACTCGGCAAAGCGCTCGGGCGTGCCCGACAGCGACGCGATGCCGCCCTTGTGGAACGCCTCGGTCACGGCCGGCGACGCCAGGGCGCGGTTCACCTCGGCGTTCATGCGTTGCACGATGGCGTCGGGCGTGCCGGCCGGGGCCAGCAGGCCGTTCCACGAATTGGACTCGATGGCCACGCCCTGTTCGGCCAGTGTGGGTATCGCGGGCGCGTACTGCGAGCGCTGCGCCGTCGCCATGCCCAGCGCGACCAGCTTGCCGGCCTGCACATGGCCGCGGAACTCGGGCCAGTTGCCGAACATGACGGTCACCTGGCCGCCGAGCAGGTCGGCGAGCGCGGGCCCCTGGCCCTTGTAGGGCACGTGCACGATGTCCAGGCCCATCTGCAGCTTGAGCATCTCGCCCGACAGGTGCGCCGAGGTGCCGTTGCCGAAAGAGGCGAAGCTCAGCGTGCCGGGCTTGGCCTTGGCCTGGTTGCGCAGGTCGGCCAGCGTCTTCAGGCCGCTGCCCGGGTGCGTGGCGAGCACGTGCTCCGACATGCCCATGAGCGCGACCGGGCGCAGGTCTTTGAGCGTGTCGTAGGGCAGCTTGCGCACGAGCGTGGGGTTGGCCGTGAAGCTGTTGGCCACGCACACGAAGCTGTAGCCGTCGGGCGCCGACTTGGCGACCGTGTCGACACCGATCACCGTGCCGGCACCGGGCTTGTTCTCGACGATCACCGGCTGGCCCAGCGCCTTGCCGAGTTCGAGGCCGACGAGGCGCGCGACGAAGTCGGTGGTGCCGCCGGGCGTGAAGGGCACGACGATGCGCACTGGCTTGGTGGGCCATGCCGTTTGCGCACGTGCCAGTGCGGGCAGGGCCGCGAATGCGGCGGCGCCCTGCATGAGCGCGCGGCGGTGCAGCGTCATGCCACGCCCCAGTGCGGAATGTGGTGCGAGCCCATCGACACCGCGATGTTCTTCGGCTCGCAGAACACTTCATAGCTCCAGGTGCCGCCTTCGCGGCCCGTGCCCGAGGCCTTGGTACCACCGAAGGGCTGGCGTAAGTCTCTTACGTTCTGGCTGTTGACGAAGCACATGCCCGCCTCGACCGCTGCGGCCACGCGGTGCGCCTTGCCGATGTTCTCGGTCCACACGTAGCTGCTCAGGCCGTAGGCGATGTCGTTGGCCAGTTCGATGGCGTGCGCTTCGTCCTTGAACGGGATCAGGCAGGCGACCGGGCCGAAGATTTCTTCCTGCGCGATCTTCATGCGGTTGTCGACGTCGGCGAACACGGTGGGCATCACGTAGTTGCCCTTCTTCACGCGGTCGGGCAGGTTCGACGGTGCCTCGAGGCCGCCGCACAGCAGCGTCGCGCCTTCCTTCGGGCCCAGCTCGATGTAGCTGCGCACCTTGGCCAGGTGGGCCTGCGAGATCATCGGGCCGACGATGGTCTTCTCGTCGAGCGGGTCGCCCACCGTGATGCGCTTGGCGCGTTCGGCGAACTTGGCCGCGAAGTCGGCGTAGATCGACTGCTGCACCAGGATGCGCGAGCCGGCCGTGCAACGCTCGCCGTTGTTGCTGAAGATCATGAACACGGCCGCGTCGAGCGCGCGGTCGAGGTCGGCGTCTTCGAAGATCACGAAGGGGCTCTTGCCGCCCAGTTCCATGCTGAACTTCTTCAGCCCCGCGCTCTTCACGATGCGGTTGCCGGTGGCGGTGGAGCCGGTGAACGAAATCGCGCGCACGTCGGGGTGCGCCACCAGCGGCTCGCCGGCTTCCTTGCCGTAGCCGTGCACGAGGTTCAGCACACCGGCGGGAATGCCCGCTTCGAGCGCCAGCTCGCCCAGGCGCGCGGCCGTCAGCGGCGACAGCTCGCTCATCTTCAGCACGGCCGTGTTGCCGAAGGCCAGGCAGGGCGCGACCTTCCAGGTGGCGGTCATGAAGGGCACGTTCCACGGGCTGATGAGCGCGCACACGCCCACCGGATGGAACAGCGTGTAGTTCAGGTGCGTGGGTGTGGGGTAGGTGTGGCCGTCGACGCGCGTGCACATCTCGGCGAAGTAGTAGAAGTTGTCGGCCGCGCGCGGAATGAGCTGCTTGCCGGTCTGCGCAATCACCTGGCCGCAGTCGTTGGTCTCGGTCTGCGCGATTTCGGGCACGTGCTTGGCGATGAGGTCGCCGAGCTTGCGAATCAACTTCGCGCGCTCCGGCGCGGGCATGCCGGCCCACTTGGGGAACGCAGCCTTGGCGGCCGCCACGGCGGCGTTCACTTCGGCCTCGCCGCCCGAGGCGACTTCGGCCAGCACGTCCTGCGTGGCGGGATTGACGGTTTCGAAGTAGTCGGCGCCTTGGACTTGCTTGCCGTCGATGAGGTGATGGATCTGTTGCATGGGCGTGAAGGGGTTGCGGCCTTGCGGCGGTGTGTCGTCAGTCGAGCTTGATGTCGCGCGCCTTGATGAGCGCGTGCCACTTCTTGCGTTCGGTGTCCACGAAGCGGGCCATCTCGGTGGCGTCCGTGGGGCGGGCTTCCCAGCCGGCGTCGTAGAGCTTCTGCTTCACGCCGGGGTCGTTCATGCTTTTGAGCAGGTCGGCGCCGAGGCGCGCCTGGATGTCCTTGGGCGTGGCGGCCGGTGCCACCAGCCCCTGCCAGGTGTAGGCCTCGACGGCGTAGCCGAGTTCCTTGGCCGTCGGCAGCTGGGGCAGCTGCGGCACGCGCTCGGATGACATGGCCATCAGCGGAATGACCTTGCCGGCCTTCACGGCGCTGATGCCGCTGGGCAGGTCGAGCATCATCAGCGGCACCTGGTTGCCCATGAGGTCTTGCAGGGCCGGCGCGCCGCCCTTGTAGGGGATGTGCAGCAGCGAGACGCCGGCTTCGCGCTGGAACAGCTCGTAGGCCAGGTGGTGCGGGCTGCCGGTGCCCGGCGTGGCGATGCTGTACTTGCCCGGCGAGGCCTTGAGTGCGGCGATGAGCGCCTTGGCGTCGCTGAAGCCCGCGCCCGGCGCGGCCGTGATGATCAGCGGCGAGCGGCCCATCATGCCGAGCAGCGCGAAGTCTTTCTCGGCGTCGTAGGGCAGCTTCTTGTAGAGCGCGGGGTTGTAGACCAGCACGCCGTTGTCGGCCGAGAACACGGTGTAGCCGTCGCCCGGCGAACGCGCCACGTTTTCCGACGCGATGATCGCGCCCGCGCCGGGGCGGTTGTCCACCGTGACGGGCTGTGCGAGCTGCTGCGAGAGCTGCGCGCCGGCCGTGCGCGCGAGGTAGTCGGTGCCGCCGCCTGCCGGGTAGCCCACGACCCAGCGCACGGGCTTGGTCGGGTAGGCCGATGTGGTTTGCGCGGTCGCGGCCGGCGTGAACATCGTGGCGGCGCTGGCCGCCACGAGGGCGGCAGCAAGGCGGAAGGTCCGGGTTCTGGCAGTCGTCATGGCGGTGTGTCTCCGTTTTTTTTAAAGGGGTAGCTCGGTCAGTCCGTCAGCGCGCGGCGATGGTGTTGACCAGGGCGCCGATGCCGTCGATCTCGGTCACGACCACGTCGCCCGGCTGGCAATCGACCACGCCGTCGGGCGTACCGGTGAGGATCAAATCGCCCGGCGACAGCGTCATGAAGCGGCTGAAGTATTCGATGAGGAAGGGCGCGTCGAAGATCATGTCGCGCGTGTTGCCCTGCTGCGTGACGGTGCCGTTCACGGTGGTGCGCAGCGCGAGCGCCATCGGGTCGGACACGTCGGCCGCATCGACGAACCACGGCCCCAGCGGCGTGCAGGTGTCGCGGTTCTTCACGCGCAGGTTGGGGCGGTACCAGTTCTCGAGGTAGTCGCGAATCGCGTAGTCGTTGGCCACCGTGTAGCCGCCGATGAAGTCATAGGCGTCGTCGCGCTTCACGTGCTTCGCGGTCTTGCCGACCACGATGGCGAGTTCGCACTCGTAGTGCATGAACTTCACGTCGGCCGGGCGGTGCGTGAACTGGCGGTGGCCGATGAGCGTGCTCTGGCCCTTGACGAACACCAGCGGTTCCTCGGGCGCCTTGAACTCCAGCTCTTTCGCGTGGTCGGCGTAGTTCAGGCCCAGCGCGAGGATGGTGCGCGGGCGCGCCGTGGGCGCGAGCGGTGGCAGCCACACGAGCTGCTCCTGCGGCACGACGCGGCCGTCTTGCAGCCGCACGGCCGCATCGGCCTGGCCGTTGAGTTCGTGCGCGGTGCCGGTGTGCTCGCGGCCTTCGAAGATGACGCGTGCGTGCTTCATGCCGTTGCTTCCTTCACCAGCGTGTGGCTCAGGGTTTCGAACCCTGGCGCGGAGATGTCGATGCGGTCGCCCGCGCGGGCCAGCGGGCGGCCGAGGTCGCAGCCGAGCATCAGCACGTCGCCGTGCGCCAGCGTCATGAACTCGCCCACGTCGGCGAGCAGCTGCGGCGCGGGGCGCACGAGCTGCGAGAAGTCGATCGACTGCTTGAGTTCGCCGTTGATGCGCACCTCGACGCGGAACTGCGCCGGGTCGGCCACGTCCTGTGCGTCGCGCAGCGCCGGGCCGATGCCCAGGAAGCCGTCGACGCACTTGAACTTCACCGGTGGGCGAAAGAAGCTCGCATGCGGAATCGACAGGTCGTTCAGCAGCACGAAGCCTTCGACGTCGCCCTCGGCGCCGATCACCATGCCGATGCTGGCGCCGACTTCCACGTCGGGCACCGCGGCGGGCACGGTGATCGCGCTGCCGTGCGGGCTCCAGGTGTTGGCCGTTTTCACGTAGAGCACGGGCGCCTTCGGCGGTGCCTTGTAGGGCGCCTCGGTCATCTGCGGCGCGAGCGCCGCGGCCTCGGCGCGGAAATTCAGCAGCGTGCCGTACACGGTGCCGGTGGGGAGAAAAGAGGTGGTCATGGTTCGGGTTGCTCCAGCGCAATCAGTTCGTCCAGCAGGCCGTAGAGCTGCGTCAGCTTGGCCTTGCCCATCGACTTTTCCATCCAGTCGTAGTGCGCCTCGATGCTGCTGCCCAGGCGCTTCACGAGCTTCATGCCGTGCGGCGTGGCCTCGACCACGGTGCGGCGCTGGTCGGCCGGGTCGCGGGCGCGGGTGATGAGGTTGTCGCGCTCCATGCGTGCGAGCACGCCCGTGAGGCTGGGGCCGAGGATGAAAGCCTCGCGTGCGACGCGACCGGTGTCGACCGCGCCGTGCTCGCCGAGCACGCGCAGCACGCGCCATTGCTGGTCGGACAGCGCGTGCTCGCGCAGGCTGGGCCGCGTGTGGGCCATCACGGCTTCGCGGGCCTGCAGCAGCAGGCGCGGCAAATTGCGGTGCGTGAAGGTGGTGCTCAAAAGCTGTGCCTCTCAGAATTATTTAACATGTTAAATGAATGCCGAGAAAACACGCTTGCGGGATAACCCTTGCGGGCTTGCAGGCGCTCAGTCGATCGTTGTGCCGGAAGCGCGAATCACGCGGCCCCAGCGTTCGGTTTCGCTGCGGATGTAGGCGGCCAATTGTTCCGGCGAGCCCGCGCCATGTGCCCCCGGCGCGGCCGGTTCGAAGCCCTCGCTCTCGAGCTTCTGGCGCAGCGCGGGTTGCGCGACGAGGCGGGCGATCTCCTGGCTGCAGCGGTCGAGGAAGGCCTTGGGCGTGCCCGTGGGCGCGACCACGCTCTGCCACGCCACCGCCTCGAAATCGGCGGTGCCCGCCACGCCGGACTCGGCCACGGTCGGCACGGCGGGGAAGGTCGGCTGGCGCTTGCGCGAGGTCACGGCCAGCGCGCGCAGCTTGCCGCTGCGCACGTGCTGCAGGGCCGGCGCGATGTCCGTGAACATGAGCTGCAGCTGGCCGCCGAGCAGGTCGGTCAGCGCGAGCGCGCTGCCCTTGTAGGGCACGTGCACCATGTTCGCCGCGGTCGCGACCTTGAACATCTCCGCGCCCAGGTGCTGCGGACTGCCGTTGCCGGCCGAGCCGTAGCTCAGCGCGTCGGGCCGCGACTTGGCGAGCGCCACCAGCTCGGCCAGCGTGTTCGCCGGCACCGACGGGTGCACCACCACCATCAGCGGCACCGCGCCGATGAGGCCGACCGGCGCGAAGTCTTTCGCGGGGTCGTACGAGAGCTTCTTGTAGAGCCACGGGTTGATGGCGAGCGTGGTGCTGGTCGCGACCAGCAGCGTCGAGCCGTCGGGTGCCGCGCGCGCCACCTGCGAGGCACCGATGGCGGTGCCGGCGCCCGGCCGGTTGTCGACGATCACGGTGCGGCCCAGCGCAGTGCCCAGTTGCTGCGCGATGAGCCGGCCGAGCATGTCGGTCGTGCCGCCGGGGCGCGTAGGGCACGACGATGGTGACGGGCTTCTCGCCTTGTGCTCGCACGAGGGCGGGGCCTGCGGCGCAGGCGGCGGCGGACAGCGCGCCCAGATGGCGCAAGGCATGGCGACGGTTCATTGGCTTGTCTCTCTTTCTTGTTCGGGTGTCGGTGCGGCCACTGCAGTGGCGCCGCGCAGCAGGTCGATCAGCGCGAGCGCATCGGCCGGCACGGCATGCCCGCGCCAGGCCACGTGCTGGTCGGGGCGCGAGATGACGAGCGACCGGTCGTACACGGCGGTGGCGTCCGAGGCGCGGATGTCCAGCGTGCGCAGCGGCAGCCCGCGCGCCGCGGCGGCGGCTTCGAGCGGCGCGACATCGATCGCGGGGTCGAAGCGCAGCAGCGTGTAGCCCTCGCCGGGCATCGCCATCGCGTCGTACAACGAGCGGCCGTCGTCCAGCCACAGGTGCGGTGTGCGGCAGCCTGGCACCGTCGAGGGCGTGAACTCGTACATCGTGTAGGCGGGCGCAGGTTCGCCGTCGTAGGCGATGAGCGGCGAGCCTTCGTAGAAGTAGCCGAAGTTGAGGCCGCCGCAGCAGTACTGCTGCACGTTCAGGTCGTACAGCGCCTGGCCGCGCGCGGCGCGCAGCGCCTCGCCTTCAGGCCCCGGCGCCTCGATGTTGTCGGGCACGCCTTCGCGCTGGCGCTGGAGCGCGAGCGCGTGGTTCATCGCGAACCGCGACACCTGCTCGGTGATCGGCTGGCGCTCGGCCTCGTGCGCCGCGAGCGCTGCCTCGGCCAGCCAGCCGTGCAGCCGGCCCGCGAGCAGCCACGAGAGGTTCATCGCATCGGCGATGCCGGCGTTCATGCCGTAGCCCGCCATCGGAATCCACAGGTGCGCCGCGTCGCCGCAGATGAACACGCGGCGGTCGCGGAAGCGGTCGGCCACGAGCCGGCGGCCGACCCAGTCTTCGTTGGAGATCACCTCGTAGTCGAAGTCGTCACCCACGCCGAGGATCTGGCGGATCGCCCAGTCGCGGTCGATCGAATCGAAGTCGGTCTCTTCGGGCAGCAGGTAGTTGTGCAGCAGCCAGGTCTCGCGCCCGTCGATGGCGTACACGTTGCCGCAGCGCCGCGGGTTCAGCGCGAAGGTGGCCCAGGCCGGCGGATGCTTCAGCAGGCCCAGCAGCGCGGGCGCGCGGAAGTAGGTCGACTGCACGCGGCCCACCACGTCGGTGCCGTGCAGGCTGGCGCCGATCTTCTTGCGCACCGTGGAGCGGCTGCCGTCGCAACCGACGAGGTACTGGCAGCGGATGCGCACCGTGCGGCCGTCGTCCAGGTCCACGCCCGTGGCCCACACGCCGTCGTCGTCCTGTTCGAAGTCGTCGATGCGCGTGCGGTTGCGGATGCGCAGGCCGGGCGTGCCCTCGGCATGCGCGAACAGCACCGGCTCGAGAAAGATCTGGTTGATGCGGTGCGGCGGCTCGGCCGTGGGCCACCAGGTGTCGGGGCCGCCGGTGGCGGTGTAGCGGTCGCGGCGCGCGGGAATCGGAATGCGCGACAGCTCCATGCCGGTCACGGCCGTGCGGTAGGCCACGTCGTTCGGGTAGTCGGCCGGCAGGCCCGCATCGCGCAGCGCCTGCGCCACGCCCAGGCGGCGGAACACCTCCATCGAGCGTGCTGCCACGTGGTTGCACTTCACGTTGGGCGGCTCGCCGCGGTGGCGGATCTCGGTCATCAGCACGTCGATGCCGCGTTGCGCTAGGTCGATCGCCAGCGTCAGCCCCACGGGGCCGGCGCCGACGATCAGCACCTGGGCTTGCAGTTGCTCGGTCATGGCTCGCTTGTCTCCAGATTCTTGTGAGGCGCCATTACAGTGCCGAACCGGCTCACGGAAAAAGTGAAACTTTCATGGCCATTCATAAAAAACCGTTATCAATGCGCGGCGTACCTTCGGTGCGGCAGCTGCGCGCATTCGCGGCCGTGTATCACAGCGGCCAGCTGTCGAGCGCGGCGGCCTCGCTGTCGCTGACGCAGCCGGCCGTCAGCGTGCTGCTGCGCGAGCTCGAAGATCGGCTCGGCGTGCGCCTGTTCGACCGCACCACGCGTTCGCTGCAACGCACCGAGGCCGCGAACGAAGCCATCGGCTACGCCGAGCGCGTGCTCGCCGAACTCGATGCGCTCGGCACCGGGATGGCCGAGCTGGCGGCGGGCCGGCGCGGACGCGTGCGCATCGCGGCCACGTCCACCATCGCGCAGACGCTGATGCCCAAGGCCCTGCGCCGCTATCTCGACCTGCATCCCGACGTGAAGGTCGCCATCGAAGACTGCGCGCCCGGGCAGTTCGTGGAGAAGGTCGTCGGCGAGCAGGTCGACTTCGGCGTGGGCACGCTGCAGGCGCGCACGCCGGGGCTCGACGAGCGTGTGTTCGTGCACGACCACCTTGCAGTGATTGCCGACCGCGACCTGCGCCTGCCCGGCACCGACCGCATCACCTGGCGGCAGCTCTCGGGCCATCCGCTGATCACCGTCAAGCCGGGGTACGGCGTGCGCAGCAGCATCGACATTGCCGCGGCAACCGCCGGCGTGCGGCTGGACATCGCCTACGAGGTGACGCTGTTGACCACGGCGCTCGCGATGGCGGCCAGCGGGCTCGGCCCGGCGCTGCTGCCGGCATCGATCCTCGCGCATGCCGACCACACGCGGTTGGTCGCGCGGCGGCTCATGCGCCCGACGGTGGCGCGCAACATCGCGGTCGTGACACGGCAGGGCCGCACGCTGTCGCCGGCCGCGGCGGCGTTCGCGGACCTGCTGGTGCGCGAATTCGCCATCGCCTGAACCGCGCCCCCTAAACTCGCTGCATGGCCAAGGACAAAACAACTTTCGTCTGCAGCGAATGCGGCGGCACCAGCCCCAAGTGGCTCGGCAAATGCCCGAGCTGCGGGGCATGGAACACACTCATCGAACAGGTCGCCGGCGCGGCCAACGGACCGGCCAACAACCGCTTCGGCACGCAGTTCGCGTCGCTCGCGGGCGCGTCCGAACTCGCCACGCTCTCGGAAATCGAAGCGACCGACATTGCGCGCACGCCCACGGGCATCGACGAGCTCGACCGCGTGCTCGGCGGCGGCATCGTGTCGGGCGGCGTCACGCTGATCGGCGGCGACCCGGGCATCGGCAAGTCGACGCTGCTGCTGCAGGCGGTCGATGCGCTGCAGCGCGCGGGGCAGAACGCGCTCTACGTCACGGGCGAAGAAAGCGGCGCGCAAGTGGCGCTGCGCTCGCGCCGGCTCGGGCTCGACCACTCGCAGGTGCAGGTGCTGGCCGAGATCCAGCTCGAAAAAATCATCGCCACGCTCGACGCCACACGTCCGGCCATCGCGGTGATCGACTCGATCCAGACCGTGTACTCCGACCAGCTCACCTCCGCGCCCGGCTCGGTGGCGCAGGTGCGCGAATGCGCGGCGCACCTCACGCGCTTTGCCAAGACCAGCGGCACGGCCGTGGTGCTGGTGGGCCACGTCACCAAGGAAGGTGCGCTGGCCGGCCCGCGCGTGCTCGAGCACATGGTCGACACGGTGCTGTACTTCGAAGGCGACACACACTCGAGCTTTCGCCTCGTGCGCGCCATCAAGAACCGCTTCGGCGCGGTGAACGAGATCGGCGTGTTCGCCATGACCGAGCGCGGCCTGAAGGGCGTGACCAACCCGAGCGCGATCTTCCTGAGCCAGCATCCCGAGCCGGTGCCCGGCAGCGTGGTGCTGGTCACGCTCGAAGGCACGCGGCCGATGCTGGTGGAAATCCAGGCGCTGGTCGACAACGGCGGACCGAGTCCGCGCCGGCTGTCGGTGGGCCTGGACCGCGACCGCCTCGCCATGCTGCTGGCCGTGCTGCACCGCCATGCGGGCGTGGCCTGCATGGACCAGGACGTGTTCGTCAACGCGGTGGGCGGCGTGCGCATCAGCGAACCCGCGGCCGACCTGGCCGTGATGCTGGCCATCACCTCGAGCCTGCGCGGCAAGCCGCTGCCCAAGGGTTTCATCGCCTTCGGCGAAGTGGGCCTGGCCGGCGAGGTGCGTCCCGCGCCGCGCGGGCAGGAGCGCCTGCGCGAAGCGGCCAAGCTGGGCTTCAGCGTGGCCGTGGTGCCGAAGGCGAACGCGCCGCGCAAGGGCACGAAGGAGATCGAAGGCCTGACCATTCACCCGGTCGAGCGCATCGAAGAAGCGATGGACGTAGTGCGGCGTCTGGACTGACGCGCGGCGCGGCAGGCGCATCATTCATTTTTACGGAGGATCCCGCCATGCAACTCATCGTCTCCGCCGGGCTGATCGCCGTGGTCGTGCTGTGGGGGCTGATCTCTCCCGCGTCGCTCGACCGCGTGTTCAGCACCGCGCTCGCCGACATCACGCGCAACTTCGGCTGGTTCTACCTGTGGGTGGTGCTCGGGCTGGTGGTGCTGGCCGTCTTCCTGGCCTTCAGCCGCTTCGGCGATCTGAAGCTGGGCGACGAGGACGACGAGCCCGAGTTCTCCATCGGCGCCTGGTTCTCGATGCTGTTCGCGGCGGGCATGGGCATCGGGCTGGTGTTCTGGGGCGTGGCCGAGCCGATCTCGCACTACGCGAACCCGCCGCCGGGCGTGATCGCCGCCTCGCCCGATGCCGCGGGCGTGGCGATGCGCTACGCCTTCTTCCACTGGGGGCTGCACCCCTGGGCGATCTACGGCATCGTGGGCTTGTCGATCGCTTTCTTCAGCTTCCGCCGCAAGGCGCTGCCGCTGGTCAGCTCGGCCACCGAGGCGCTGCCGTGGCGCTTCGTGCAGCGGCTGTCGCCGGCCTTCAACGTGCTGGCCGTGGTGGCCACGGCCTTCGGCGTGGCGGCCTCGCTGGGCATGGGCGCGACGCAGATCAACAGCGGGCTGCATGCGGCCTTCGGCACAGAAATCGGCCGCTGGACGCAGGCGACGATCATCGTGGTGACGACGGCGCTGTTCATCACCTCGGCGGTCACCGGCGTCGAGCGCGGCGTGAAGTGGCTGTCGATGGGCAACCTGGTACTGGCGGCGCTGCTGGCGCTCACGGTGCTGATCGTCGGGCCGACCATTGCCATCGTCGAGACCTTCACCAACACGCTGGGTGCGTACCTCGCCGACTTCGTGCGCATGAGCCTGCGCATGAACCCGTTCCGCAACAGCTCGTGGGTGGCCGACTGGACCTTGTTCTACTGGGCCTGGTGGCTCGCGTGGTCGCCGTTCGTGGGCCTGTTCATTGCGCGCGTGTCGCGCGGCCGCACGATCCGCCAGTTCATTCTCGGCACGGTGATCGCGCCCACGCTGGTGGGCTTCGCGTGGTTCTCGGTGTTCGGCGGCGCGGCGCTCAACTTCGAGATCTTCCAGGGCGTGCCGCTGGTCGAAGCGGTGAAGGCCGACGTGTCGACCACCATGTTCGTGATGTTCAAGGCCATGCCCATGGGCGGGCTGCTGTCGATCGTGGCCACGCTGCTGGTGTTCGTGTTCTTCGTGACCTCGGGCGATTCCGCGACGCTGGTGCTGGGCATCATGAGCACCAAGGGCAACCCGAACCCACCGGCCCGCGTGAAGATCACCTGGGGCGTGCTGGTGGCGGCGATTGCGCTGAGCCTGCTGTTCGCGGGCGGCATCAAGGCCATACAGACGGCGACCATCGTGTTCGCGCTGCCGTTTGCGTTCGTGATCCTGCTCATGGCGCTGTCGGTCACGCTGGCCATCCGCGACGACTGGAACGCCGAGCAGAAGCGTGAGCGCGAGCTGCGACGCAAGATGCGGCAGCTCGTGAACTGGTGAACGGGCAAGTCGACAAAAAAATGCCCGGCGCGTGGTGGACGCGCCGGGCAGACCCTCCCTACCTTCCCTGGCCTCCCTGGCCTTCTATTTCTGTGTGTGTGACGTTGTTTAGCTTCCGATGTGCATCGTGAACGCCGGCCCGTTGTTGAGCACGCACTGGCCGCTGCCCAAGGTGGCGGAGTTCATCGTGTACTGGCAATTCAGGTTGCCGCCGCGACTGCCGGTGGCGTTGGCCACACCGGTGGTGCGCGAGCCGGCCACGCGGGTCGCCTCTCCCTGAAACTGTTCGGCACCGATCTGCGCATTGAAGTGGCCGCGGCCGTTCATGTCGTTGGTCACCGTGCCCCCGACGGCGCCGTAGCGCGCGGCTTCGGCGTTCGACGGATAGAGCCGCGCGCTGAAGGTCTGTGACACCGGCCCCGGTGCGACGGCGTAGCTTTGCTGCGACGGCGCGATGGGAGCGGGCTGCCCGAGTGGCACCACGTAGCAGCCGCTGAGTGCGGTGCCCGCGAGTGCGGCGGCAAGGGTGAGTCGAACGAAAGTGACGGAGCGCGGGATGTTCATGCGTTTCTCGGTGGCCCGGGCAGATGCCCGTGCGACGAAATGTGCCCGCACCCGTCTCGGTACCCTGTGCTTTTCGCCGCGAGTACCGCTTTCTGCGCCCGGCGGTAGCCACGGTCGCTACTGCGGCAGGGTCAGGGCTGCACAATCGCGGCCCGTTTCCCGCTGTCGCCGAATGAAATCCACCGCTCCCCCCATTGCCGCCGTCATGGTTCACGTCACAGACGTGAACGCCGCACTGCGCTGGTACGCCGACGCCTTCCCCGATGCGGTGCCACTGTCGATCGGCTCACCGGCCTTCGAGTGCCTGTCGGTCCACGGCGTGCTGCTGGAGCTCGTGCCGGCCGACGCGAAGGTCGGCGCCGGTGCCTCCGGCTCGGTCGTGTACTGGAACGTCGCCGACTTCGATGCGGCGCTGGCCCACCTCGAGGCGTGCGGCGCGCCGCTGTACCGCGGCCCGCTGCGGTTGGAGGGCGACGAGCACATGGCGCAGGTGCGCGACCCCTGGGGCAACTGCATCGGCCTGCGAGGGCCTTCCACCGGGCGGCGACAATGCGCCCCATGAATTTCCAGAAATTGCTGGTGCCCGTGGGGGCCGTCGTGCTTCTCGGCCTGTCGTGGCATCAATACGGATGGGGCGGCGTGGCGTTTGCCGGCGGCGCCATCGTGATGTTCCTGCTGATGCACTTCAACCGCACGATGCAGGTGCTCAAGCGGGCCGCCGACCGGCCCATCGGCACGGTGGCGAGCTCGGTGATGCTCAACGCCAAGCTCAAGCCCGGCGTGACGCTGATGCACGTCATTGCGATGACGCGCGCGCTCGGCGAACTGCGCTCGCCCGAGAACGTGCAGCCCGAGCTGTACCGCTGGACCGATGCCGGCGGTTCTTATGTCGATGCCGTGTTCAACGGCGGCAAGCTGCAGAGCTGGACGCTCACGCGGCCCGAGACGCCGGTCGACGAAGAAACGCCCGCGGCCTGAAGGCGGCGCGGGCGCTTCGCCTTAGCCTCGCTTAGAACGGCGCGTCTTCTTCTTCGGGCGTGTCGGCCTGCGCCGCAGGCGCCGTAGCCGCAGCCTTCGGCGCTTCGTCCGGCGGTGCCGCCGAGAACGCCGCCTCGCCGCCCAGCGCGTCGAGCAGCGCCGGCACCAGCTGGCCGAGTTCGCCGGTGGCAATGGCCACGTCGGCGTCGAAGTTGTCTTCCTTCTTGCCGCCTGCCGCACCGTCGCCCGTGCCTTCGAGGAAGGTGATCTTGCGGATCAGCAGGCCATGCGTCAGCTCGAAGGACACGCGGTCGTCCCAGGTGAGCGCCAGGCGCGTCGGACGCTTGCCGTCGGTGATGTGCTGCTTGACCTCGTCGATGTCCAGCGCGTGCTTGGCGTAGCGCACCACGGCCTTCGAGTCGTCGGAGGCCTTGAGCTCGCACTCGCGGTCGATGCTGAAACCGGCCGGCGGCTCCTGCGTCAGCAGCCAGTTGGCCATGGCGGCGGCCGGCTCGATCTGCGTGTTGATCAGTGCCACGGCAAAGCCGTCGAGCGACTTCACGAGGCTGGTGACCACTTCGTCGGCGCGCGAAGCGTTGCCGCTGTTGATCACGAGGCGGTTCTCGGCCTTGTCGATCCACACCGTCACGCGCGCACTGCGCGTGAAGGCCATGGGCAGCAGCTCCAAGGTGATGTCTTCCTTGAGCTCCTTCTTTTCCTTCTTGCCGGGCTTGCGGCCGGTGGTCGTCTCGATCTGGGCGCAGCGCTCGTCGAGCTTGCGGCGCACCACGGAGCCGGGGACCTGCTTGCTTTCGATCATGTACTCGACCAGCCACTGGCCGTCGATGGATTCGACCAACGGACCGTTGGCTTCGCCGCGGGGCTCGACCCAGCCGGCGGACTTTTCCTGCGAGGGGCCGCAAGGCACGAAGCGTTGCTTGGCCAGCCCTTCTTCTGCCTCGGTCAGTGATTGGGACCAGGCAGGTTCGATGCGATAGACGATGACGTTCTTGAATACGGACACGGGAACCCTTTTTCCACTGGTTGGCACAACCGGCCATTGTCGGGCACCCTGAAGTGCAGGGCTTGCGGGCACCGCCTTAAAATCGAAAGCTTTTGCGACTTCCCCCGCGGGTCGCACCCCCATACCGCTCCCAAAGGAATCAGGAAATGAGCTCGATCCCCCCCTCGCTGGACGACCGTGACGGCAAGATCTGGATGGACGGCGAACTCGTGGACTGGCGCGACGCCAAGATCCACGTGCTCAGCCACACGCTGCACTACGGGTGCGGCGCCTTCGAGGGCGTGCGCGCCTACAAGACGGCCGACGGCGGCACGTCCATTTTCCGCCTGGCCGAGCACACCGAGCGCCTGTTCAACAGCGCCAAGATCCTGCGCATGAAGATCCCCTTCTCGCAGGAACAGCTGAACGAAGCCCAGAAGCAGGTCGTGCGCGAGAACAAGCTCGAAAGCTGCTACCTGCGCCCCCTCATCTGGATCGGCTCCGAGAAGCTGGGCGTGAGCCCCAAGGGCAACAAGATCCACGCCATGGTCGCTGCCTGGTCCTGGGGCGCCTACCTCGGTGAAGAAGGCATGCGCCGCGGCATCCGCGTGAAGACCTCGAGCTACACGCGCCACCACGTGAACATCACGATGACGCAGGCCAAGTCGGTCAGCAACTACACCAACTCGATCCTGGCCAACATGGAAGCGCTGGACGACGGCTACGACGAAGCGCTGCTGCTCGACGCGAGCGGCTTCGTGTCGGAAGGCGCGGGCGAGAACGTGTTCGTGGTCAAGAACGGCGTGGTCTACACGCCCGACCTGTCGGCCGGCGCCCTGAACGGCATCACGCGCAACACCATCCTGCACATCTGCAAGGACCTCGGCATCGAACTCGTGCAAAAGCGCATCACGCGCGACGAGGTCTACATTTCCGACGAAGCCTTCTTCACCGGCACCGCCGCCGAAGTGACGCCGATTCGCGAACTTGACCGCATCGAGATCGGCAACCGCGGCGACGGCGGCTCGCGCGGCCCCATCACCGAGAAGATCCAGTCGGCCTTCTTCGACATCGTGAACGGCAAGAATCCCAAGTACGCCCACTGGCTCACGAAGGTCTGAGAGAAAACATGTCCACCAATGCAGTTGTCGAACTCCTCGCGAAGGAGCTCAACCACCAGGGCGGCGTGTTCTGCCCCAGCCCCAAGGCCGACATGAAGCTCTGGAGCGGCCACCCGAAGGTCTACCTCGACGTGGCGCGCACCGGCGAAGCCAAGTGCCCGTACTGCGGCACGGTGTACCGCCTCAAGGCGGGCGAGACCGTGTCGAGCCGCCACTGAGGTTGACGTGTCGATCCGCGGCCTGTTGGTGCGATTCGGCCTCGCCTACCTGGTGTTGCTGCTCGGAATCGCCATCACGCTGAGCCTGCTGGGCGTCAAGACCAACGCCGGCACCAACACGGCGGCGCTGCTCGGCGCCGTCATGTGGGCGTGCATGGCGTTCGGCAAGCGCAACGGCCGCTACTTCACCCGCGAAGAAAAGCCGCGTGCCGTGCTCGGCATGCTGGCCGTCGACCTGACACTCCAGGCCGTGTTCGGGCTGGGCGTGGGCCTGCTTTCCGGGGCCTTGGCCCCGCAGATGGGGCCGTTGCTGTTCTCGCTGCTCTTCATCGGCGTGCTGCACGCCGTGACGATCTATTTCTTTGTCGGGCTCAGCGGCAAGCAGTTTGCAGCCGCGCAGAAGCAGAAGGCCGACCGCGGTCAGGCCTGACGACGGGCCGGCAGCGCTGGCCACAAGCCGCGCCACGGATCGGGGTCTTGCGATTCCTGCGCCAGCCGCAGGTAGACCATCGCGATCCACAGCACCGCCAGCCCGATCTGCGCGTCGCGCATCGCCGAGTTCACGCTCGACGCGATGAGCGCGATGAGCGTCGCGGCCAGCGCGTAGCGGCCGGCGATGTCGGGCCGGCGCCAGGCCTGCCAGACGGCGACGAGCATGATTGCCAGCAGGCTCAGGATGCCCGGGATGCCGCTTTGCGCGCCCACCCAGAGGAAGTCGTTGTGCGGCATGTTGGAGTCGGCGAACAGCGCCGGGCCGCGCTTGTGCCACTGGTCGGTCCAGCCGCCGATGCCCCAGCCCGCGACGGGCTGGTCGGCAATCATGGCGCCGGTGTCGCGGTACATGTAGTAGCGGATGATCCAGCTGCCGTGGAACACGGCGCCGGTCTGCGCCTTCTCGAGTTCCTCGATGCCGGTCTCGACCTTCTGCTGCAGCTGCGGCAGCTGGTACAGGCTCGCGCCGATCACCACCGCGCCCAGGATCAGCGCGGCCGACAGCGCCTTCAGGTGGTTCTTCCACTGGTGCAGGCAGACCACGGGAATCACCAGCAGCAGCGCGAGCACCGAGGTGCGCGACGTGAGCGGCAAAGCGACCACGGCGCCCAGTCCGAGCACGAGCGCAAAGGCCGCCAGCGCGCGCCAGGGCCGGTGGCCCGTGATCTGCGACAGCCCGTAGACCGCGGCGCTGGCCGCGACGATGCTGAACAGCAGCGCGTTGCTGATCGACTTGTTGCCCACTTCCATCACCACGCCGCGCAGCGCGCCCGGCACCGGAAAGCCCAGCGTGTAGTGCAGCACGATGAGCACGATGTTCAGCGCCGCGATCAGCAGGAAGCCGCGCAGCGCCCACAGCGCCTCCTCGCGCGTGAGCGCCATCGCCATCAGGAAGGTGAAGGCGATGCGCAGCCCGTGGAACAGGTTGGAGGGGGTCTCGGGGTAGTGCGGCCGCACGGCCAGCACGATGAAGGTCCAGGCCACGTAGGCCACCACCGGCCACCACAGCGGGTTGGCGCGCAGCCGCGCGTAGCGCTCGCGCAAGCCACCGCCCACGAGCAGGGCGAGCAGCAGCACGATGGCCGACAGGTAGGTGACCCCGACCGGCATGAACACCACCAGCCCCCAGAACATGGCCGCGGGCCGAACGATGTGCGATCTCTGCATAGGGGCGGGATTTTAGGTTGGGGCTTATGCCCGAACCTGACTTGCCCCTCCGCGCCCGCTGGCGTCAGTGCGGTGCGGCGGCGGCGTTGGCCGGCAGGCGGATCACGAAGCTCGCGCCCCCACCCGGCCGGTCTTCGCACTGCACCGAGCCGCCGTGGCGTTCGGCGATCGACTTCACCAGCGCCAGCCCGAGGCCGACACCGCCGTTGCGCTCGCTGGCACCCGGCAGGCGGTAGAAGGGTTCGAAGATGCGTTCGCGCAGCGCCGGCGGCACGCCCGGCCCGCGGTCGTTGACGCGCACCGTGGCGTAGCCGCCGGCGCTGCCGAGCTCGACGCTGATCTCGCCGGCGCCATAACGGCGGGCGTTTTCGAGCAGGTTGCGGATCGCACGGCGCAGCAGGCGCGACACGCCGGGCACGGTGAGCGTGGCGTTGTCGGTGCCTTCGGCCAGGTCGAGTTCGGCGTTCACCTGTGCGCACTCTTCGGCCGCCAGGCCGGTGAGGTCGACGGCTTCGATGGTGCCCATGTCGGCCTCGCTGGCGTCGAGCCGGCTGGCCAGCAGGATCTCGTCGATGAGCTGGTCGAGCTCGCCGATGTTGCGCGAAATCTCTTCGCGCGCCGTCGGGCTCGGCCGGTCGCCCATCAGCTCCAGGCCCATGCGGATGCGGGTGAGCGGCGAGCGCAGTTCGTGCGAGGCGTTCGCCAGCAGCGACTTGTGCGAACGCACCAGCTGTTCGATGCGTTCGGCGGAGGCGTTGAAAAGTTTGGAGAGATCGGCCACTTCGTCTTGTCCTTCCTCGGGCACGCGCGCCGACAGGTCGCCCTCGCCCCAGCGCTGCACGCCGCGCTGCAGGGTTTCGAGCCGCTGGGTGATGCGCCGCACGATCGGGTAGACGCCCAACGCCACCGCCACGCCGACCAGCGCGATCATCCAGCCCAGCCCGAACGGGGTGCGCCAGGGCGCGAAGCCGCCGGTGCCGGTGGGGCGCTCGCGCGGCGCGACGCGCAATGTCATGTCGCGGCCGTCGCTCAGCGACACGTCGAACTCCAGCCCCTGGCCCGGCACGCGCATGGCCTTGCCGGTGCCGATGGTGCGGTCCTGGCTGTCGAGCACGACCACTTCGCGCGGCACAGGCGCCAGGCGCTCGCGCTCGGCCTCGGCGGCCACGCGCACGATCCAGTTGGCCATCAGCGTGAGGATGACCACGCCGCCGACCACCGCGAGCCAGATGCGGACGTAGAGATGGCGGCGGTAGAGGCTGCGCAGCATCGTGGGCGCGTCCTAGTCTTGTTGCTTGGCGAACACGTAGCCGACGCCGCGCACGGTGAGGATGCGTTTCGGGTTCTTCGCGTCGACCTCGATGGCGGCGCGGATGCGGCCCATGTGCACGTCGATCGAGCGGTCGAAGGCTTCGAGCTCGCGGCCGCGCACGGCTTCCATGATCTGGTCGCGCGTGAGCACGCGGCCCGCGCGCTCGGCCATGGCCACCAGCAGGTCGAACTGGTAGGAGGTGAGGTCGGCCAGCGCGCCGGCCACCGACACGGTGCGCGCGTTGCGGTCGATCTCGAGCGTGCCGAAGCGCATCACGGTGGAGGCTTCGCTCTCGGTGGCGTTCTCGCTGCGCCGGCGCAGCACGGCGCGGATGCGCGCCAGCAGTTCGCGCGGCTCGAAAGGCTTGGGCAGGTAGTCGTCGGCGCCGATTTCCAGGCCGATGATGCGGTCCATCGGGTCGCCCTTGGCGGTCAGCATCAGCACCGACACCTTGGCCAGCGGGCCGGGCAGGGCGCGGATGCGGCGGCAGACCTCGAGGCCGTCGGTGTCGGGCAGCATCAGGTCGAGGATCACCAGGTCGGGCGCGTGCTGCTGCAACTGCTCCAGGCCGCTGGCGCCGTCACCGGCGTGGTTGAAGGCGAAACCCGACTGCGTCAGGTACTCGCCCACCATCTGCGCCAGGCGGGCGTCGTCTTCGATCATCAGGAGTTGGGGGGTGCTCATGCGCTTCATGGTCGTTCACCGGGAGCAAGCGGGCTTGAACGCTCCGTAAAGTTGGGTAAACGCAGCATCGCCCTGTCAACCTGGAGTGCTGCGGAAAACATGGCGCCTCGCCCAGGTTTCAGGGGCGCCATGTGGCAATGATGACGTGCCGGAGCGTGGTGTATCACGCCCCGCTCCGGCGTGGACCGGTCAGCCTGCGGCCTGCAGGCGCAGCCGCAGGGCCAGCGCGGCCGACAGCGGCAGGTCGATGGGCGCGTCGGCGCTGCCCGGGGCCTGGGCCAGCGCCTCGAACAGGGGCAGGGCGTCGGCCATCGGGTTGATGTTCTTCAGCGTGGTGGCGGCGGCCGAGCGCGGCGCGGTCGGCGTGCCGGCGGCATCGCCGACCAGCGACCAGTCGAGGCTGGCCACAGTGCGGGCCGTGCGCTCGGGCGCGATCACCAGCGCCACGGCGAGCAGGCCGCGGCTGTCGGTCACCGAGGTCAGCGCGCCGACCGTGGGGGCGTCGTAGCCGACCAGCAGCACCGGCGTCTGGTCGGCCGCGCACTGCACGGCCGCTTCGAGCAGGCCGGCGGCAAAGCTGTGGCCGTAGGCCGAGACGGCGTTGCTGGCCGCCATGCAGCCGGTGCCGATGGTCCAGTAGCCCACGGCCGCGTTGTGCACCGAGTTGTGGAACTTGGTGGGCGACAGCATCTTTGGATCGCTCGCGAGCGTGCTGCACATGTAGTCGTTGATCGACAGGTCGCCGTGCGCCGACGTGAACACGCAGGGCACGTCGGCCGCGTTGCGGTCGGCGCCTGCGATGGCCGCGGCGGCCACTTCGAGCGCCAGCGCCACGGTGTCGGGCGCGCGGCGGCGCTCGGCCGGGGCCAGCACCTGCGGCGAGGGCCGCTTGGCGGGCGGATCGCTCAGCGCGCCTTCGCCGCGGAAGGCCGCGCGGGCGGCGTCCCAGCCGGGCAGGGTGGGAGTCCAGAAGGCGGGGCCTTCGATGTAGAGCGTGGGAGGCGTGAGGGTGCTCATGCGGCCTCCGCCTTGCCGAAGACCAGCGCGCAGTTGTTGCCGCCGAAGCCGAAGGAGTTGGAGAGCGCATAGCGCACCTCGCCCGTGGCGGGTTCGAGCTTGATCTGCGGGCCGAAGCCCTCGTCCAGCGTGCGCGTGTTGACCGTGCCCGGCATCAGGCCGCGCTCGATCGCCAGCAGGCAGACGACTGCCTCGACGATGCCCGCGGCGCCCAGCGTGTGGCCCATGAAGCCCTTGGTCGAGCTGGCGTGCGTGCGCGCGGGGAAGCGGCGCGCCACCAGCGCGCCCTCGACCTCGTCGTTCTTCTGGCTCGCGGTGCCGTGCATGTTGATGTAGTCGATGGCGTCGGTCGACAGGCCCGCGCGCGCCAGCGCGTCGTCGAGCGCGCGCTCGGCGCCCAGGCCCTCGGGGTGCGGGGTCGACATGTGGTGCGCGTCGCTGGCTTCGCCGTAGCCCAGCAGCAGCGGCGCGGCCGCACCGCCGTCGCCGGGCTGCACGCGCTCGACCAGCGCAAAGCCGGCCGCTTCGCCGAGGCTGATGCCTTTGCGCCCCGCGTCGAAGGGGCGGCAGGGCTCGGTGGAGACCAGCTCCAGCGCGTTGAAGCCGAACAGCACGCTGCCGCACAGCGTGTCGGCGCCGCCGACCACGGCCGCGTCGGCCAGGCCCAGGCGGATCAGGCGCTCGGCGGATGCGAACACCTTGGCGCTGGACGAGCAGGCGGTCGAAATCGTCTCGCTCGGGCCGTCGATGCCCAGCACCTGCTGCACGAACATGGCCAGCGAATGCGGCGTGTGGACCGCGGCGCGGCGCTGGTCCGGCGGAAAGTTGCCGTCGGCGTCGAGCTGCGTGTAGGCCAGCTCGGTCTCGCCGATGCTGGCCGTGGAGGTGCCGAGCACCAGCGCGATGCGCGTGGCGCCGTACTTCTCGCGCGCGGCCGCGACCGCTTCGAGGAAGCCGTCGGCCTGCAGGCCCAGCCAGGCCAGCCGGTTGTTGCGACAGTCCCACGACATCGCCGATTCGGGCAGGCGGACGTCTTCCAGCCCGTCGACACGGCCGATCCAGGTCGGCAGCGGCGCATCGCCGAAATCGTTGGCACGCAGGCCGCTGCGTGAATGCGCGAGCGCGTCAGCGTGCGCTTCCTTGCCGACGCCGACGGCCGAGGTGGCCGTGTAGGCACTGATTTGAAGGGGAGAAATTCGGGACGGCACGATGGATGTGGGGGCTGGCGACAGGCGAAAAGGCGTCAACGACAGAAGAAATACCGGAAAAGCGCAATTTTCACGCAATGAATGTCACAGCCTACCAGCGATGCGTATCGGGTTGCGTCGGCTGTTTCCTATAGATGACAGCTCCGGCGCAGGCCCTATTGACGCTCGCCGCCGCCTGTGCGGGCCGCCGAACGCGCGGCCAGCGCCACCAGCAGCAGCACCGGCACGCCCAGCAGGGCGGTGGCGGTGAAGAAGGTGCTGTAGCCGTAGGCGTCGACAAAGGCGCCCGAGTAGCCGGCGATGAACTTCGGCAGCAGCAGCATCAGCGAGCTGAACAGCGCGTACTGCGTGGCCGAGTAGCTGACGTTGGTCAGGCTCGACAGGTAGGCAATGAAGGCCGCCGAGGCGATGCCGCCGGCCAGGTTGTCGGCCGACACCACGGCGATCAGCGCCGTCAGGTCGTGCCCGCGCGTGGCCAGCCAGGCGAACAGCAGGTTGCTCGCGGCGCTCAGCACCGCGCCCAGCATCAGCACGCGCATCACGCCCAGGCGCATCGACAGCACGCCGCCCACGAAGGCGCCCACCAGCGTCATGATCACGCCGTAGATCTTGCTGACCGTGGCCACCTGGTCCTTGGTGAAGCCCATGTCTACATAAAACGGGTTGGCCATGATGCCCATCACCACGTCGCTGATGCGGTAGATGGCGATCAGCGCGAGGATCAGCGCCGCCTGCCACCTGTAGCGGCGGATGAAGTCGGCAAACGGCTCGATCAGCACGCTGCGCAGCCATTCGCCCGCATTTTTCGCCTTCGGCAGCACGCGCCGCACCGGTTCGGGCGACAGCAGCACCGTGAGCACACCCACCGCCATCGAGGCCGCCATCACGAGGTAGGCCGTCTTCCAGGCGCCGTTCTGGTACGCCGCCGCGCCGGTGACCGCCACGGCGGGCGCCACCTCGGCCCAGGCCGCGACCCACAGCACGCCGGCGCCGGCCCAGATCATCGCGAGCCGGTAGCCCGTTTGATAAGCGGCGGCCAGCGCAGCCTGCTTGCGCGTCTCGGCCGATTCGATGCGGAAGGCGTCGAGCGCAATGTCTTGCGTGGCCGAGCCGAAGGCCACCAGCAGCGCGCACCAGATCAGCGGCTGCAGCCCCAGGCGCGGGTCGTTCATCGCCATGCCGATCAGCCCGGCAATGACCAGGCCCTGCGCCAGCAGCAGCCAGCCGCGCCGGCGCCCGAGCAGCGTGGTCAGCGGCGGCAGCGGCAGCCGGTCGACCAGCGGCGCCCAGACCCACTTGAAGCCATAGGCCAGCCCGACCCAGCTCAGGTAGCCGATGGTGGTGCGGTCGATGCCCGCCTCGCGCAGCCGAAAGCTCAGCGTGCCCAGCACCAGCAGCAGCGGCAGGCCGGCCGAGAAGCCCAGCGCGAGCATGCGCAGGGTGGCGGGTTCGAGGTAGACCTTGAGCGCGTCACGCCAGGGCAGGGCGGCGCTCGCGGGGGCTTGGGTGGTTTCGGCGGGCGGTGCGGACATGAGTGGGGGATTGTCCATGAGCTGTCGGGGAGATCGGCGTGCGCGCTCGTCTCCATTTGTTCCTATCATCCGGGCACCTATGTGCACACGATGCGAACGCCCCCTTTCTGCCCTCTCTGAAGCCTCGGCATGGAACCCGCGCCGGGCCTTCCTGCTCGCCGCCGCCGGTGCCGCGCTGAGCGCGCCGGCGCTGGCGCAGGTCAACGTCGGCAACGCCTCGGTGGCGCGCAACCTCGTGCCCGCCGACCAGATCGAGTCGGCCGGCGTGCAGCAGTACGGCCAGCTGCTTCAACAGGCGCGTGCCAAGGGCGCGCTGGCCGGCGACGGCAACGCGCAACTGCAGCGGCTGCGCACCATCGCGCAGCGGCTCATTCCCTTCGCCCTGCCGTGGAACGCCCGCGCACGCGAATGGAAGTGGGAGGTCAACCTGATCGGCAGCAAGCAGATCAACGCCTTCTGCATGCCCGGCGGCAAGATCGCCTTCTTCACCGGCATCCTCGAACAGCTCAAGCTCAGCGACGACGAGGTCGCGATGGTCATGGGCCATGAAATGGCGCACGCGCTGCGCGAGCATGCCCGCGCCCGCATGGCCAAGAGCGTCGGCACCGGCGCGGCGCTGTCCATCGGCGCGCAACTGCTGGGGCTCGGCCAGGTGGGCGACCTTGCGGCGCGCGCCGGCACGCAGCTCATCACGCTGAAGTTCAGCCGCAGCGACGAAACCGACGCCGACCTCGTCGGCCTCGAACTCGCCGCGCGCGCGGGCTACGACCCGAAGGCCTCGGTCTCGCTGTGGAAGAAGATGGCCACGGCCTCCAAGAACCAGGGCGGCCTGAGCTTTCTGTCGACCCACCCGAGCGGGCCGGACCGCATCGCCAAGCTCGAGGCGAATGTGCCGAAGGTCGAGAAGCTCTACAAAGACGCGAAGAAGGGCTGAGCGGCGGCCTGCCGCCCCGCTCAGCGCCTCGCGCGCTCAGACCATCGCGTTGTCGCCGCCCGGGATCTCGTGCGCCTTGATCTGCCGGCGCGTGAGCTTGTAGAGCGTGGACGACAGAAAACCGTCCTGGTGGGAGTTCTTGGTCACGTTCACCACGAACTCGTCTTCGGGCGCCACGGCCTGCGCGCCCATGATCCAGCGCACGCTCTCGCGGTAGTTGTAGAGCCCCTTGTCGTTGGGGTCGCCCATCAACGCCGACAGCGCGGCCATGGCGACGGCGTCGCCGTTGGTCGCGTGCTCGCGCACGAAATCCAGGTAGCGGTGCCGCACGGGGATGTCGAACAGGCTGCTGATGAACATCAGTGCGCCTTCGGTGCCGTCGTCGTGGCCCAGTTCGCTGGCCTTCATCATGGCTTCGACCGCCTGCAGCTGCAGCGCCGGGCGCTGCGCCACGGGCGTGGCGTGGTCCCAGGCCATGTCGTGGCAGAGGTAGCCCAGCTTGTAGGCCGCGACGCTGTTGCCGGCCTCCGCCGCCTGGCCATAGCAGCGCAGGGCCTGTTGCCGGTCCTGGGTGCCGTGCTCGCCGCCCGCGTGGAAGATGCCGAGCGTGAGCAGGCACGAGGTGTCGCCCGCCGCCAGCCCGAGTTCCAGCACTTCGAAGGCTTCCTTGTTGCGCGGCACGCGCCACAGCGCGCGCGCCAGGTCGTCCCAGTTCTCGGTGCCGGCGTTGCGTTCGCGCGCGGCCGCCAGCCAGGCATGGCCCGTCGCCTCGTTGGGCACGAAGCCCAAGGCGCCCTTCAGGCTGCAGTAGCCGTGCAGGATCAGCGCGGTGTTGCATTCGTAGGCGTTGGCGCTGTTGCAGATGGCCTGGCCCAGCCAGTGGCCGTCGGGCTCCTGCTCCAGGGCGACGTGCACCGCCATGTTCATCGCGTACTCGTCGTCGATCGGGTGATGGCTCTCGGCTTCGCGCAGGCAGGCCAGCGCCTCGGGGTGCTGGTCGAGCATGTAGTGGCTGACGGCCAGCCAGCGCAGGGTTTCCCAGCGGTGGTACGGGTAGAGCGCCTCGTTGGCGCGCTGGCGCGTGGCGGCCATGCGCTGCTGCGCTTCGGCCGGGTCTTCGTCCTTGTCGACCGCGTTGCCCTGGTATTCGTCACGCCAGATCTCGTGGCGCAGCCGGTCTTTTTCGACCTCGTTCAGGTGGGCGCAGGCGGGCGAGGCGATGAAGGCGCGCACGCGCTCGTGGCTGCCGCCCCAGCGCGGCTGCTGGAACCAGACGCACTGGCGCATGAAGAAGAACAGCCGCGGATGCACGTGCAGCGTGGCGTGGATCCAGTAGGACGTGCCGCTGATCACCTTCTTGCCCTGCACGGGCGAGGGCAGGGCGGCGGGCACGGCCTCGGGGCAAACCACGCGCTCGTCGTGCGCCAGGCCGGAGCGCGCGAGCTGCACCAGCAGCTCTTCGCGGGTGGCCGCATCGTCGAGGGAAAAGTCGTGCTGCAGCGGGTTGCCGGGCCCGCGGCCGCTGCGCACCAACTCGGTCAGCCACTCGGGTTCGTTGAAGGCCGAGGTGCTCTGCAGCAGCAGGGCGCAGGCGGTCCACATCGTGGGCGCGAGCGTGAGTGCCCGCAGCGCGGCGACGGCGCAGCGCGTGGCACAGGCATGGGCGCATTCCCAGCCGAGCGCGGTGACCGAGCTGGCCCAGCCCGAGCCGCGGTATTCATAGGCCCAGTGGTACCAGTAGTGCGCTTCGCACAGCCAGGCGTGGGCCGATTGCGGGTTGGCGGCCTGCCACGCGGCCAGGCGGGCCAGCCCTTCGGCGCCGGCGGCGGTGCAGCCGGCCAGGTCGTCGGGCAAGGCGCCGTAATAGCGCTCTTCGTCGTCGCGGTCCTGAAAGCTGGCGGCCAGCGCGTCGTCGAGCCGCTGGTCGAGCGCGGCGTGGTCGCCGGCGCGCAGCAGGGCGTCGATGTCGCAGAGCTTCCAGCGCGCGGGCGCGGGGGGAATCACGGTCGCTGCGGCGGGGGGCGTGTGTGTGGTCATGGGCGGCGGGCGCGCGTCAGGCCGACGCGGCAGGGGCGGGAATGGAGGTCGGGGTGGGTTGGGGGTCGAAGATGCGGTAGCGCTTCCACGGCAGCGTGAGCCAGTTGCCCTGGGTGTTCTGCAGGTGCTCCTGCACTTCCAGCGTGGCGCGCGACGAGGCGGGGCCGTCCTGGCTGCTGATGCGCAGCCAGTGCAGCCGGGCCCGCGCGTAGGCGTGGCCGAAATCTTCCCAGCTCTCGAAGCTGTCCTGCGCGCGTTGCGCGTTGAGGAACAGCACCAGCCAGGCCTGCGACTCGGGCACCCAGCCCAGCAGTGCGATGCAGCGCACCAGGAAGGCCGTGCGCGCGCAGTCGAAGGCCAGCGCGTCGCGCACCTTGCCTTCGGCCGCGAGTTGTTCGTAGAAGTTGGCGTGGGTGCGGCCGAGCCCGCTGACCCAGCCGACCAGCGCGGTCTGCATCTGCGTGGCGATGTCGCGCTCGGGCAGGTCGGCGGCCATGTTCATCTCGCGCAGCACCTGCTTGGCCAGCCGCTGGCGCTGCTCGGCGGGCAGCTCGAGCGCCAGCGCGTCGCTGTCGCAGCGCAGGCCGTTGCGCAGCAGCAGGATGTCGCCGAGCGCCAGTGCCCAGCGGCGGCGGTTGGGCACCACCTTGCCGGCGTCGGCCCGGGCCTGCGCCGCGCGCGCCGCGAGGTCGGCGTTGGCCTTTTCGATGTGGCCGATCGCCGTGTCCGAGCCGCGCACGACGAGACGGAACGCGGTGCGCACGACGAACCACGCGACGCGCAGCCCGAGGTACAGCAGCCCGAGCAGCATCACGATGAGGAGTGCCTGCATCATGGCGAGGCGGCTCCCAGCAGCAGCGGCGCGCACACGGCGGCGCTCAGCGAGATGCCTTCGATTTCCATCATCGCGGCGGGCGCCTCCGAGGAGGCGGCCTGCAGCGACGGCGGCAGCCGGTTC
This sequence comes from Variovorax sp. RO1, assembly GCF_002849325.1. Lineage (NCBI taxonomy): Bacteria > Pseudomonadati > Pseudomonadota > Betaproteobacteria > Burkholderiales > Comamonadaceae > Variovorax > Variovorax sp. RO1. Next base: position 150,688 of record NZ_PKMT01000008.1, on the reverse strand, counting down.
GCGGGCAGCGTCAGGCGGGCGGCGGCGGCCACCGCCACGTCCATCTGCCGCAGCCGCGCCAGCTCGTGCGGTGCAATGCGCAGCAGCAGCCATTGCAGCGCCGGCGGCGGTTGCTCGAAGTGCTCGATCAGGTGGAAGTTGCCGCTCATCACGCTGAGCAGGAAGTCGGGGCTGCGCACGTCGGTGACGAACTTCCACTGGCCCTGGGTGGTGCTGGTGTCGTCCGCCGTTTCGGGCTCGAACACCAGGCCCATGCCTTCGCAGTCGCTGTGGCGCTGGCCGCGCGGCGGCAGCGTGCGCAGGAACTGCAGCACGTCGTCGGCGTACTTGCGCACCGGGTGGCGGTTCTGCTTGCCCTTGATCTGGTCGACCCGCAGCCCGTCGGCATGCACTTCGAGGCTGATGGTCACGTGCGGCAGGTTGCCCGCGCTGCGCAGCGTGAACAGGCGCAGCCGGCCGCTCTGCGCGGCGCTGGCGTACTGCTCGCCATAGCCGCCGTTCAGTTTCTTGAGGTTGGCGAACTGGCCCAGGCAGTGCTGCATGTGGAACGACTCGTAGGCCATTTCCTCGCGCAAGGCCGCATGGCTGCCGATGAACTCGAAGATCACGCCGTTGGGCGTGCGCAGCAGCTCCTTCAGCGCCAGGCCGCTGCTGGGCACCCAGCCCTTGTTGCGCTTGGCCTGCATGCGCTGGTGCTCCTGCTCCCACAGGGCCATGGCCATGAAGCAGGTGATGCGCTGCAGCTTCTGTTCGAGCCGCGTGCCGCGCCGCGAGCGCAAAAACTCGACCAGCATGCGTTCGCGGTCGACCAGCAGCAGGTGCTCGGGGTCGAGGTAGTAGAAAGTCTTCGAACTGGCTTCGGTGGCTTGCGGGTCGGCCTTGCCGCTCTTGGACTTGTCCTTGTCCTGCGCGGCCGCCGCGTTCGCGGCAACGGGTGCGCGCGGCTGCAATTGCTTGGCCAGCCACTCGGGCAGCGGCTTGTCGGGCCCGGCCGCGGCCAGGTAGTCGGCGGGCGACTGCACCGGCAGCACGTTGCCGAAGCTGCCGATGGCCCAGCGGAAGAAGTGATTCAGCAGCCAGGCCGCCATGTCGGCGTCGTCGCCGCGCTCGGCGCTGCGGCGCGCAATCGCGGCCTTGACCTCGGGCGCGTTCACCACGTCGCGCGGCAGATAGACCGCCGTCGCGGCAGGTGGCGCGGAGGGGCTCGTGGAAGGAGGCGAAGTCGGGATGGGCATCGACGGGCGGGCGACTTACAGCGTGAAGTCGTACTCCACCGTGATCGGCGCGTGGTCGCTGAACTTGACCGTCTTGTAGATCGCCTCGGTGCGCGCCAGTGCGCCCATGGCCGGGGTCGCGAGGTGGTAGTCCAGCCGCCATCCCACGTTGTTCGCGTAGGCCTGGCCGCGGTTGCTCCACCAGGTGTAGGCGTCGCCCGTGGTGTCGGGCTTGAGGCGGCGGTACACGTCCACCAGGCCCGCGCCTTCGGTGCCCGCGTCGAGCAGGCGCGTCATCCAGGCGCGTTCTTCGGGCAGGAAGCCGCTGTTCTTCTGGTTGCCGCGCCAGTTCTTCAGGTCGATTTCCTGGTGCGCGATGTTGATGTCGCCGCACAGGATGAACTCGCGCTCCTTCTTCAGCGCCACGAGGTGCGGGAAGAAGCCTTTCAGGAAGCGGAATTTGGCGGCCTGGCGCTCTTCGCCCGAGCTGCCGCTCGGGAAGTAGCAGCTGATCACCGAGAACTTGCGTTTCGGCGTGTCGAAGCGCAGTTCGAGGTAGCGGCCTTCGGCGTCGAATTCGGGATCACCCCAGCCCACCACCACGGCGCTGGGCGCATGCTTCGTGTAGACGGCGGTGCCCGCGTAGCCCTTTTTTTCGGCAAAGTGGAAGTGGCCCTGGAGCTCGGCCATCTTTTCGAAGCGGCCCTCGACATCGCTGGCCTGGACGCGGATCTCCTGCATGCAAATACAATCCGGCGCGAGTTCGGCCACCCAGTCGGCGACGCCCTTGGTGGCCGCCGAGCGCAGGCCATTGAGATTGAGACTGGTCAGTTTGAACACAAGGAATTTCCAATGGCTGTAGACGGTCAGACAAGCAGCGCGGTGGCACAGGACTTCGTGCAGTTCGCGCTCGACGCCGGCGTGCTTCGCTTCGGCGAATTCAAGACCAAGGCCGGTCGCATGAGCCCGTATTTCTTCAATTCGGGACTGTTCGACGACGGCGCCAAGATCGCGCGGCTCGCCGGATTCTATGCAGACCGCCTGATCGAAAGCGGGCTCGAGTTCGACATGATCTTCGGCCCCGCCTACAAGGGCATCCCGCTGGGCGCCACCGTGGCCGCCGAGCTGGCCCGCCGCGGCCGCAACTACCCTTTTGCCTACAACCGCAAGGAAGCCAAGACGCACGGCGAGGGCGGCAACCTCGTGGGCGCGCCGCTCCAGGGCCGCGTGCTCATCGTCGACGACGTCATGTCGGCCGGCACCGCGGTGCGTGAATCGATTGCCGCCATCCAGGCCGCGGGCGCCACGCCGCACGCCGTGTCCATCGCGCTCGACCGGCAGGAAAAAGCCACCGAGAACGGCGTCGACGTGGACCACAGCGCCGTGCAGTACGTGCGCAACCAGCTCGGCCTCGCGGTGGTCGCCATCGCCACGCTGGACGACCTGCTGAGCTACCTCTCGGGCAACGCCGCCGCCGACCTCGGCGCGCACCGCGAGCGCGTGCTGGCCTACCGCACGCGCTACGGCGCCTGAGACGCAGCGCCGATGCGACGCCCCGCGCGCGATCCCTCTTCTTCTGCCTGTGCCATGGCGTCGCTGTGGCTGGGCCTGGCGGCCTTGTCGTCGTGCGGCGTGGCGCTGGCGCAGCCTGCGAAGACTGACGCGCCCGGCGTCGGCATCTACACCTGCGTCGATGCGCGCGGACGCACGCTCACGGCCGACCGGCCGATCGCCGAGTGCAGCGACCGCGAGCAGCGCGAACTGGGTCCGAGCGGCACGGTGCGCCGCAAGCTGGAGCCGACCTACACGGCGCGCGAGCTGCAGGAGCGCGAGGACCGCGCCCGCGAAGCCGCCATCCAGGCCGCACGGCTCATCGACGAGCGCCGCCGCGAGCGCGCGCTGCTGGTGCGCTACCCCAACGCCACCACGCACGACCGCGAGCGCGTCGAGGCGCTGTCGCAGATCGATGCGGTGATCCAGGCCGCGAAGAAGCGCATCGCCGAGCTCGCCGACGAGCGCAAGAAGATCGACGAAGAGCTCGAGTTCTACAAGCAGGACACGAGCAAGGCGCCCGGCGCAGTGCGCCGCAGGATCGAGGACAACACGCAGAGCGTGGCCGTGCAGAACCGCTTCGTCGCGGAGCAGGAAGACGAGAAGAAGCGCGTGAATGCGCGCTTCGATGAGGAGCGCGGGCGCCTGAAGACGCTCTGGTCGCCGCAGAACGGCGGCAACCCCCGCTGAATCGAACCCGCCGGGGCCTTGCGCAAGGCCCCGGGGTTTTTGATCAGCCCAGCTTGGCTTTCAGCAGCTCGGTGACCTGCGCCGGGTTCGCCTTGCCCCCGCTGGCCTTCATGACCTGGCCCACGAGGCCGTTGAGTGCCTTCTCTTTGCCGCCGCGGTATTCCTCGACATTCTTCGCGTTCTTGGCAATCACCTCGTCGAGGATCTTGTCGAGCGCGCCGGTGTCGTTCATCGGCTTCAGGTCTTTCGCTTCGATGATCGCGTCGACATCGCTGCCTTCGCCACTCCACAGCGCTTCGAACACCTGACGCGCCGCGTTGTTCGGCAGCGTGCCGTCGGCGATGCGCGTCACCAGCTGCGCAAGCTGCGCGGCCTTCACAGGCGCGGACTCGATGCCGATTTCGGCGGCGTTCAGGCGGCGTGCCATTTCGCCGGTGATCCAGTTGCTGGCCAGCTTGGGCGCTGCGCCGGCGTTCACCGCATCGTCGAAGTACTGCGCCAGCGCCGCGCCTTGCGTGAGCTGCGCGGCGTCGTATTCCGACAGGCCGTGGTCGCGCACATAGCGCTCGGCCGTGGCGCGCGGCAGCTCGGGCATCGTGGCGCGCACGCGCTCGATCCATTCGGCGGCCACCACCAGGGGCGGCAGGTCGGGGTCGGGAAAGTAGCGGTAGTCGGCCGCGTCTTCCTTGGTGCGCATGGTGCGCGTCTCGCCGGTGGCGGGGTCGAACAGCACGGTCGCTTGCTGGATCGCGCGGCCGTCTTCGAGCTCGTCGATCTGCGAGTTGATCTCGTAGTCGATCGCCTGCTGCATGAACTTGAAGCTGTTCAGGTTCTTGATCTCGCGGCGCGTGCCAAGCTTGTCGCCGGGCTTGCGCACCGACACGTTGGCGTCGCAGCGGAAACTGCCTTCCTGCATGTTGCCGTCGCAGATGCCGATCCACGTGACGATCTTGTGCAGTTCGCGCGCATAGGCCACGGCCTCGGCGGTGGAGCGCATGTCGGGCTCGGTCACGATCTCGAGCAGCGGCGTGCCGGCGCGGTTCAGGTCGATGCCGCTCTGGCCGATGAAGTCTTCGTGCAGCGACTTGCCCGCGTCTTCCTCGAGGTGGGCACGCACGAGGCGCACGGTCTTCTTCTCTTCGCCGAGGAAGAAAGAGACAGAGCCGCCTTGCACCACCGGGATCTCGAACTGGCTGATCTGGTAGCCCTTGGGCAGGTCGGGGTAGAAGTAGTTCTTGCGCGCGAACACGCTGCGCGGCGCGATGTGCGAACCGAGCGCCAGGCCCAGTTTGATGGCGCGTTCGACCGCGCCCTTGTTCATCACGGGCAGCGTGCCGGGCAATGCCAGGTCGACCGCGCAGGCCTGCGTGTTGGGCTCGGCGCCGAAGGCCGTGGAGGCGCGGCTGAAGATCTTGCTGTTCGTCGACAGCTGCGCGTGCGTTTCGAAGCCGATGATGACTTCATAGCCGCGCACCAGCGGGCCGGTGGGGCGGCCTTGTTGTTGTGCTTCGAAGGTGTTCACTGCGGTGGTATCGCTCATCTTAAAAACCCTCCGGCGTGCGCGTGTGCCAGTCGGTGGCTTGCTGGAAGCGGTGCGCTGCATTGAGCAGCTTCGCTTCGCCGAAGTAGTTGCCGATCAGCTGCAGGCCCACGGGCATGCCGGCGTCGAAGCCTGCAGGCACGCTCATGCCGGGCAGGCCGGCGAGCGAGGCGGGCAGCGTGAAGATGTCGGCGAGGTAGTCGGCCACGGGGTCGTCGCCGTGTTCGCCGATCTTCCAGGCGGTGGTCGGTGCGGCGGGGCCGACGATCACGTCGCACTGCGTCAGCGCCTGCTGGAAGTCGTCCGCGATCATGCGGCGCACCTTCTGTGCTTGCAGGTAGTAGGCGTCGTAGTAGCCGTGCGAGAGCACGTAGGTGCCGATCATGATGCGGCGCTTCACTTCGTCGCCGAAGCCTTCGGCGCGCGTGCGTTCGTACATCTCGGCCAGGTCCTTGTACTGCTTGGCGCGGTGGCCGAACTTGACGCCGTCGAAGCGGCTCAGGTTGCTCGATGCTTCCGCGGCGGCCAGGATGTAGTACACGGGAATCGACAGCTCGGTGCGCGGCAGCGAGACCTCGACGCGCTTCGCGCCGAGCTTCTCGTACTGCAACAACGCTGCATCAATGGCGGCGCGCACGCCGGGCGCCACGCCGTCGCCGAAGAACTCCTTCGGCACGCCGATGCGCAGGCCGTCGAGCGAGTCGTTCAGCGAGCGGCCGAAGTCTTCGGCGGGCTTGTCGAGCGAGGTCGAATCGCGGTCGAGGTCGGGGCCGCAGAAGGCCGACAGCAGCAGCGCGCAGTCTTCGGCCGAGCGGGCCATCGGGCCGGCCTGGTCGAGGCTCGAGGCGAAGGCCACCATGCCGTAGCGCGAGGCGCGGCCGTAGGTCGGCTTGATGCCGGTCACGCCGCAGAACGAAGCGGGCTGGCGGATCGAGCCGCCGGTGTCGGTGCCGGTGGCGGCGGGTGCGAGGCGCGCGGCCACGGCCGCCGCGCTGGCGCCCGACGAGCCGCCCGGAATGCGGTCGAGGTTCCAAGGGTTGCGCACCGGCACGGCGGTGTCGTGGCCCACGGCGGGCACGGCGACGTTCTCGTTGGCCGAGCCCATCGCGAACTCGTCGCAGCTGAGCTTGCCGAGCGTGACCGCGCCGGCTTCGGCCAGGCGGCGCACCACGGTCGCATCGAAGGGCGAGCGGTAGCCCGCGAGCATCTTCGAGCCGGCGGTGGTGGCGAAGTCGGTGGTGACGAAGATGTCCTTGTGCGCGATCGGCACGCCGGCCAGCGCGGGGGCGTTGCCCTTGGCGAGGAGCGCGTCGGCGGCGCGGGCCTGGGCCAGCGTGACTTCTTCGTTGACGTCGACAAAGGTGCCGAGCGATTCGTGGGCCTTCATGCGGCCCAAAAAGGCCTGCGAGGCCTCGACGGCCGAAACCTTGCGGTCGGCCAGCGCCTTGGCCAGCGCGACCACGCTCAATTGGTGCAGTTCACCGCTGCTCATTATTCGATCACCTTGGGCACGAGGAACAGGCCGGCTTCGACGGCCGGGGCGCTCTTCTGGTTGGCTTCGCGGTTGTTCGGCTCGCTCACGACGTCGTCGCGCAGGCGCAGCGTCACGTCTTCGCGCGCGGCCACGGGGTGCGCCAGCGGCTCGACGCCGGTGGTGTCGACCGCGCGCATGCGTTCGACCAGATCGAAGAAGCCATTGATTTGAGTGAGCATGCGCTCGCTTTCATCTGGGGCAAGCTGCAGCCGCGCCAGGGAGGCGATGCGTGCAATATCGGAAGCGGAAAGAGACATAGATGGCTGACGGGTCGAAAAAACCAGAGGCAATCGCACGCCGAAGAGGGTGCCGACACGGGATTCAGAGGGGATTCGGTTATTATCCCGCCTTTGCCGCAACCCCCGCGAACGCGCCGGCTTTTGCGCCAAAAACGATCAATTCACCCCGTCAAACGACCCAAAAATAGAGCGACGTCCTGCCGATGCGCAGGCCGTGCTCAGAGGATTCCGCACATGTTTGGAGCTTTCCGTCGGTACTTCTCCACCGACCTGGCGATTGACCTCGGCACCGCCAATACCCTGATCTTCGCCCGCAACAAGGGCATCGTGCTGGACGAACCCTCCGTGGTCGCGATCCGCCACGAAGGCGGTCCCCATGGCAAGAAGGTGATCCAGGCCGTCGGCCGCGAAGCCAAGGCCATGCTGGGCAAGGTGCCCGGCAACATCGAGGCCATCCGCCCGATGAAGGACGGCGTGATCGCCGACTTCGTGATCACCGAGCAGATGATCAAGCAGTTCATCAAGATGGTGCACCCGCGCACGCTGCTCACGCCGAGCCCGCGCATCATCATCTGCGTGCCCTGCGGCTCGACCCAGGTCGAGCGCCGCGCCATCAAGGACGCGGCCGAAGCCGCCGGCGCCACCGCCGTCTACCTCATCGAAGAACCCATGGCCGCGGCCATCGGCGCCGGCCTGCCCGTCAGCGAAGCCTCGGGCTCGATGGTGGTCGACATCGGCGGCGGCACCACCGAAGTGGGCGTGATCTCGCTGGGCGGCATGGTCTACAAGGGCTCGGTCCGCGTGGGCGGCGACCGCTTCGACGAAGCCATCATCAATTACATCCGCCGCAACTACGGCATGCTGATCGGCGAGCCGACGGCCGAAGTCATCAAGAAGAACATCGGCTCGGCTTTCCCGGGCTCCGAAGTCAAGGAAATGGAAGTCAAGGGCCGCAACCTTTCCGAAGGCGTGCCGCGCAGCTTCACCATCAGCAGCAACGAAGTGCTGGAAGCCCTGACCGACCCCCTGAACAACATCGTCTCGGCCGTGAAGAACGCGCTGGAACAGACGCCTCCCGAACTGGGCGCCGACATCGCCGAGCGCGGCATGATGCTCACCGGCGGCGGTGCGCTGCTGCGCGACCTCGACCGCCTGCTCGCCGAGGAAACCGGCCTGCCGGTGCTCGTGGCCGAAGATCCGCTGACCTGCGTGGTGCGCGGCTGCGGCATCGCGCTCGAACGCATGGACCGTCTCGGAAGCATCTTCACCAGCGAGTAAAGGCGAAAGCCTCCATCGGCCGGCCTTTGCTTGCGCAGGCCGGCCTTTTGTTATTTGATGCCGCACCACTGCCGGGTCTGACTACATGCCTCTGGGCACGCTCGATCGCACAGCGCCACCTCTGTTCAACCAGGGGCAATCGGCACTCAGCAAGCTGATCTTCTTCGGCGCGCTCTCGCTCTTCCTGATGGTGGCCGACGCGCGCTTTCACCTCGTGAAGCCGATCCGCTCGGCCATCGGCGCGGTGCTCTACCCGGTGCAGATGGTGGCGCTCAAGCCCGTCATGCTGGTGATGGGCGGCAGCCGCTACTTCGAAGAGCTGCAGACCGCGCAGCACAACGAAGAAGAAGCGCGCAAGGCGCTGATGCTGCAGGCCGAAACCGCCAGCCGCGCCGACACGCTCGCACAAGACAACGCCCGCCTGCGCGAACTGCTCGAACTGCGCCAGACCACCACCACGCCGGGCCGCCCGGCCGAGGTGCTGTACGACGCGGCCGACCCCTACACGCGCAAGATCGTCATCGACCAGGGCCTCACCCAAGGCGTGGCCGCCGGCTCGCCGGTGATCGATGCGCGCGGCGTGCTGGGCCAGGTGACGCAGGTGCTGCCTTTCACGAGCGAGGTCACGCTCGTGATCGACCGCGACCTGGCCATTCCTGTGCAGAACACCCGCACCGGCGTGCGCAGCGTGGCCTTCGGCGACGCGTCGGCGCACGGCGGCGGCATGGAGCTGCGCTTCATGGCGGCCAATGCCGACCTGCAGGAGGGCGACCTGCTGTCCACCAGCGGCGTCGACGGCATCTACCCGGCCGGCCTGCCGGTGGCGAAGATCGAACGCATCGAGCGCCGCGCCGACTCGGCCTTTGCGCGCATCTACTGCGTGCCGCTGGCCCGTGTGACCGCGGCGCGCTACGTGCTGGTGCTCGAGCCCTCGGGCGCGCCCGTGGCGCCGCCGCACGTCGAGGCCACATCCACCCAGCGCAAGCGCCCCGAGGGCAAGCCGGGTGCCGGCAAGAACGAAAAGAAGCCCGCGGGAGCCACGCGATGATCAAGCGCCCCGGCCAGCAGCAGCTCTTGCTGCCCGTCAGCCCCGTCTTCATGTGGACCAGCCTGCTCGTGGCGCTGCTGGTCAACATGATTCCCATCGGCCGCGCCGCCTGGATGCCCGACCTGCTGGCGCTGGTGATCGTGTTCTGGGGCGTGCACCAGCCCGCGCGCGTGGGCATCGGCGCGGCCTTCATGTTCGGCCTGCTCATGGACGTGCACCAGGCGTCGATGCTGGGCCAGCATGCGCTGTCCTACACCACGCTGGGTTTCTTCGCGGCCATGATCCACCGGCGCCTGCTCTGGTACCCGGTGCTCTCGCAGGCGCTGCAGGTGCTGCCGCTGTTTGCGCTGTCGCAGTTCATCGAGGTGATCACGCGCATGATCGGCGGCGGCGTGTTCCCGGGGTGGGGCGTGCTGATCTCGCCGGCCCTCGAGGCCGCACTGTGGCCGCTGGCCAGCGCGCTGCTGCTCGCACCGCAGCGCCGCACGCCCGAACCCGACGAGAACCGACCCCTCTGAGTTCTTCTTTCCGTCGCATTTGCCATCGCACCTGCGCACGCCTAAGCTCCTGATCCCATGACTGAAATCCGCAACGTTGCCGCCGATCTGGCGCGCTTCAAGCGCCGCGTGATCGTCATCGGCCTGGCGGTGCTCTTTGCCTTCAGCCTGCTGGGCGCGCGGCTGGTGTACCTGCAGGTGGTGCGCCATGAAGACCTGGCCGAGCAGGCCGAGAGCAACCGCACGGCCGTGGTGCCGGTGGTGCCGAACCGGGGGCTCATCCTCGATCGCAACGGCATCGTGCTGGCCTCCAACTACTCGGCCTACACGCTGGAGATCACGCCCTCGAAGGTCGGCGATGTCGAGGAAACCATCAACAGCCTGACCAGCGTGCTCGAGGTGTCGCCGCGCGACCGCCGCCGCTTCAAGCGCCTGCGCGAAGACTCGCGCAGCTTCGACTCCATTCCGATCCGCACCCGCCTGAGCGACGAAGAGGTGGCGCGCTTCGCGGCGCAGCGCTATCGCTTCCCGGGCGTGGAGATCAAGGCGCGCCTGTTCCGCAACTACCCGAACGGCGAGACGGGCTCTCACGTGCTCGGCTACATCGGGCGCATCAACCAGCGCGAGAAGACCGCGATGGAAGACTGGGAAGAAGAAGACCAGGCCAACTACAAAGGCACCGACTACATCGGCAAGCTCGGCATCGAGCAGAGCTACGAGAAGATGCTGCACGGCCAGACCGGCGTCGAGCAGATGGAAACCTCGGCCGGCGGGCGCGCCGTGCGCCGGCTCGCGAGCCATCCGGCCACGCCGGGCAACACCGTCATGCTGTCGCTCGACATCAAGCTGCAGAAGCTGATCGAAGACATGTTCGGCGAACGCCGCGGCGCCCTGGTGGCCATCGACCCCAAGACCGGCGAGGTGCTGGCCTTCGTGAGCAAGCCCACCTTCGACCCCAACCTTTTCGTGGAAGGCATCGACACCGAGAGCTGGAAAGAGCTCAGCGAGTCGCTCGACAAGCCGCTGCTCAACCGCGCGCTGCGCGGCACCTACCCGCCGGGCTCGACCTACAAGCCCTTCATGGCGATGGCGGCGCTGCAGACCGGCAAGCGCGCGGCCAACGTGGTGGTGAACGACCCCGGCTACTTCAACTTCGGCGGCCACCGCTTCGGCAGCCCTGAGGGCAACATCGGCGGCGTCGACATGCGCCGCTCGATCCAGCTGTCGAGCAACATCTACTACTACTCGCTGGCCAACGAGATGGGCGTGGACCTCATCCACGACTTCATGAAGCCCATGGGCTTCGGCCAGATCACCGGCATCGACCTGGGCGGCGAGGTGCGCGGCGTGCTGCCCAGCACCGAGTGGAAGCGCAACGCCTACAAGCGGCCCGAGGCCAAGAAGTGGTACGCAGGCGAGACCATCTCGCTGGGCATCGGCCAGGGCTACAACGCCTTCACGATGCTGCAGCTCGCACAGGCCACGGCCATCGTGGCCGACGGCGGCATGAAGCACCGGCCGCACCTGGCGCTGGCGATGCGCAACACGGTCAGCGGACAGGTCGTGCCGCTGCCGCAGCCGCCGGCCGAGAACCTCGGCTACACGGCGGCCAATGTCGCGGTGATCCGCGAGGGCCTGACCGCCGTGGTCACCAGCGGCACCGCGCGCGGCGTGTTCGCGGGCGCGGGCTACCAGGCGGCCGGCAAGACCGGCACGGCGCAGGCCGTGACGCAGGCCAAGAACACCAAGTACAACGCGCGCGCGCTCGAAGAGCACCAGCGCGACCATGCACTGTTCATGGCCTACGCGCCCGCCAACAACCCGAAGATCGCGCTCGCGGTCATCGTCGAGAACGCGGGCTGGGGCGCAGGCTCCGCGGCGCCCATTGCGCGCCGCGTGTTCGACTACTGGCTCATGAACCAGTACCCGAGCGAGGCCGACATGGCCGCCGTGCGCATCGGCCGCGCCGGCCCGCCGATGGGCAAGCCGCGCGTGGCCAGCGAGGTGGTGTGGCCTGTGGCGGGAGCGGCTTCGCCAGTGCCTGCGAGCGCGGCATCGGCGGCGGCGCCGACGCCCTGATCTTCTTGCTCCCTCTCCCCTGGGGGAGAGGGTTGGGGTGAGGGTGCGGGGCGATCAACGCCGCGCGATGTGGCAAGGCCCTTGCCCTCACACTAGCCCTCTCCCAGAGGGAGAGGGAACAACACGGGGAGAGAGGGCGACGCGGGGCCTCAGGCCACCACGGTCCCGGTGACTTCACCCAAGCCGATGCGTACCGCGCCCTCGCGCTCGCACCAGCCACGTATCACCAGCGTGTCGCCGTCTTCCAGGAACGTGCGCTTCTCGCCGTTCGGCAACGTGATCGGTTGCTTGCCGCCTCCCGTGAGTTCGATCAGCGAGCCGGCCTGGTCGGGCTGCGGGCCCGACAGCGTGCCCGAGCCCAGCAGGTCGCCGGGCTGCAGGTTGCAGCCGTTCACCGTGTGGTGCGTGATGAGCTGCGCGGCGGTCCAGTAGGCGGCTTCGGTGGTGTTGCCGAGCGTCAGGCGCACGGGCGCCACGCCGTCGGCGCGCATCTTCGCGGTCTGCAGCAGCACTTCGAGCGTGATGTCGAGCGCGCCGCTGGCGCGGTTCGACGGGGCGTCGAGGTAGGGCAGCGGTTGCGGGTCTTCGGCGGGGCGCTCGAACTTGGCGCGGAACGGGGCCAGCGCGTCGGTCGTCACGATCCAGGGCGACAGCGTGCTCGTGAAGCTCTTCGAGAGGAAGGGGCCGAGCGGCTGGTATTCCCAGGCCTGCACGTCGCGCGCCGACCAGTCGTTGAGCAAAGTCACACCGAACAGGTGGTCTTCGGCCTCGGCGATGGCGATGGGCTCGCCCAGCGCGTTGCCGCGGCCCACGAAGAAGCCCAGCTCCAGTTCGTAGTCGAGCCGCTTCGACGGGCCGAAGCTCGGCGTTTCTGCGTCGGGTGCTTTGGTCTGGCCGTGCGGGCGCTTGAAGGTCTGGCCGCTCACGCGGATCGACGAGGCGCGGCCGTGGTAGCCGATGGGCACCCACTTGTAGTTGGGCATCAGCGGCTGGTCGGGACGGAACAGCTTGCCGATGGTGGTGGCGTGGTGGATGCCCGTGTAGAAGTCGGTGTAGTCGCCGATGCGGCAAGGCACGGTCATCTCGGCCTGGGCCTGCGCGAGCAGCGCCTTCGACCACGCGGCCTGCTGGCCGCTGCCTTCGGCAAGGCCGGCGGAGATCGCGGCGCGCAGGGCCTGACGGTCGCGCGCGTTGGCGTCCATCAACACGTTCATGTCGTCGGTGTCGATGAGGCCGGCCGCGCGCAGGTCAAGAATCTGGTCACCGATGGCCACGCCGATGCGGAAGGCCTCGCTGCTGCCGGCGGTGCGGAAGCGGCCGAAGGGCAGGTTCTGGATCGGGAAGTCGGTGCCGGCCACGTTGGCGGCGGCGACCCAGCTGCGCAGCTTCGGGTCGTGGGTGGCGTTGAGTGCGGTCATGGATGTCTTTCGGTTCTTGAATCGGATCAGTCGGCGGTCATGCCCGCTTTTTTGGCGACGTCGCCCAGGCGCTTGTATTCGGTGTCGGTGAGCGTGGTCAGCTCTTGCGCGGTCGAGCCGCGCGGCGAGAAGCCGGCCTGCTGCAGCTTGGCCTTCACGTCGGGCATGGCGAGCGCTTCGACGAACGCTTCGTTCAGCGCCTTCACGATCGGCGGTGGCAGCTTCGCCGGACCGTACACGCCGAACCACGGCTCCAGCGCATAGCCCTTGAGGCCCGCTTCGGCCATCGTCGGCACGTCGGGCAGCGAGGGCGAGCGCGTGGAGCCCGCCACGGCCAGCGCGCGCAGCTTGCCGGCCTGGATGTGCGGCAGCGACGCCGGCAGGTTGTCGAACATCACGCCGATGGTGTTGCCCAGCATGTCGGTGATGGCCGGGCCGCTGCCCTTGTAGGCGACGTGCGTGAGCTCGGTGCCGGTCATCTGCGCGAACATCACGCCGGCCAGGTTCATCGAGGTGCCGGCGCCCGCGGTGGCGTAGGGCAGGCCGGGGTTCTTCTTCGCGGCGGCGATGAGGTCGGGCACCGACTTGATGGGCGAGGCCCCCGGTACTTCGAGCACGATGGTCGACATGCCCAGCAGGCTGATGGCCGTGAAGTCCTTGCGCGGGTCGAAGGCCATCGACTTGTAGATGTGCGGGTTCAGCGCATTGGTCGAGATCGCGCCGAAGCCGATCGTGTAGCCGTCGGGCGCGGCCTTGGCCACGGCGTCCATGCCGATGTTGCCGCCCGCGCCGCCGCGGTTGTCGATGAGCACCGGCTGGCCCAGCTTCTCCGACACCTTCTGGCCCACGGTGCGCGCCACGAGGTCGGTGGTGCCGCCGGGGCTGTAGGGCACGATGAACTTGATCGGCTTCGACGGAAAGTCCGCCGCATGCGCCAGCAGCAACGGCGCCGCGAGCAGTGCAACGGCCGCCGCGCGGCGGGTGAGGGCGAAAGCGCTCTTCTTCATCTTCATGGCTTGAATTGGTCCTTGAGACCGGCCCAGCAGTCGGTGTAGTCGGTGTCGAGCGCCGGGCTTTGCAGCGCGAAGTTCGTCGGAATGAAACGGTAGCGGCTCTCGAACATGAAGGCCAGCGTGTTGTCCAGCTTGTGCGGCTTGAGGTCGGCGTGCGTGGCCTTGTCGAAGGCTTCTTCGTCCGGGCCGTGCGGCACCATGCAGTTGTGCAGGCTCGCGCCGCCGGGCTTGAAGCCGCCCGGCTTGGCGTCGTACTCGCCCAGCACCAGGCCCATGAACTCGCTCATGAGGTTGCGGTGGAACCACGGCGGACGGAAGGTGTTTTCCATCACCATCCAGCGCGGCGGGAAGATCACGAAGTCGCAGTTGGCCGTGCCGGGCGTGTCGCTGGGCGAAGTCAGCACGGTGAAGATCGACGGATCGGGATGGTCGAAGCTGATCGAGCCGATCACCATGAAGTTCGCCGTGTCGTACTTCACCGGCGCGAGGTTGCCGTGCCACGCGACCACGTTGAAGGGCGATTGCTTGGTCGGTGCGGTCCAGAAGCGGCCGCCGAATTTCTTCACCAGTTCGTAGGCGCCGCCGTCTTCCTCGAAGGCCGCCACGGGCGCCTGGAAGTCGCGCGCGTTGGCCAGGCCGTTCGAGCCGATCGGGCCGAGTTCGGGCAGGCGGAAGTGCGCGCCGTAGTTCTCGCACACGTAGCCGCGCGAGAGGCCGTCGGGCAGGGCGACCTTGAAGGCCATGCCGCGCGGCAGCACCACGATCTCGCCGGGCTTCACGTCGAGCACGCCGAGTTCGGTGGTGACGACGAGGCGGCCTTGTTGGGGCATCACCAGCATCTCGCCGTCGGCGTTGACGAAAGCGCGCTGCTCCATCGAACGGCCGGCCAGGTACATCAGCGAGCCGATGCCGACCTGCGATTCGGCGTCGCCGTTGGCGGCCAGCGTGTGCATGCCGTCGATGAAGTCGACGTCGGCCGCGCCGTCCAGCGGCAGCGGGCCCCAGCGCATCGGCTCGGGCGGCAGCGCGATCTCGCGGTCGGCGCCGGTGGTCCAGTGCGCCTGTGCGTAGGGCTGGTAGCGGCCCGACACCACCGAGGGCTGGCGGCGGTACAGCCAGGTGCGGCGGTTCTCATGGCGCGGCGCCGTGAAGGCGGTGCCCGAGAGCAGCTCGGTGTACAGGTCGAAGGGGCCGCGCTGCGGGTTGTTGCGGCCTTGCGGCAGCGCACCGGGCACGGCTTCGGAGGCGTATTCGTTGCCGAAGCCGCTCTGGTAGCGCCGTTCGGAGGCAGGGGTGGGTTGGGTCATGGGCTTCTCTTTCGAAAATCGCGATGAGGTGGGAGTGTGGTCGCAGGTCAGCCGGCACGCGCCGCGTCGAAGGCTTCGCGCAGCACGGCCAGCGAGCCGACGTGGTTGGCCAGCACGAGCACGAGCCGTGCGTTGAAGGCGTGGCTTTCTTCGGTGGAAAGCCCTTGGTGGGCCTCGATGAGCGCCTCGTAGAAATCGTCGGGCGCTTCGAGGTTCGGCGTGGTGATCAGCTGTGGTTGCATCGGGGTCATGCCTTTGCCAGTGCGTGGTCGAGGGCCGCGCGAATATTCGCCGCCGTGGGCTGCCGCCAGCGCGCGCACACGTGCTGGTCGGGCCGCAGCAGGTAGACGGTGCCGGGCTGCGCGTCGTAGCGCTGCGTGGCGAGTTCAGCACCATCGCCTTCCACGCGCACGACGTGCAGCGCGAGGTCGCTGGTGTTCAGCGCCTGCAGGCTGCGCTCGGCGGCGTCGCCTTGGCCGAACACCAGCGCGGTGAAGCGCGCCACATGGCATTCGCGCAGCAGCCAGCCGGTGCTGCCGTCGGCGCGCCGCACGGGCGCATCGGCCGCCGCCGCGCCGGGCACCATCGCACCCGCGAAGGTGTCGGCGTCGGGCGTGTTGAGCGGCGAGTCGCGCAGCACCGTGGCCACCGACAGCCGCCCGCTGTTGACCAGCGAGCGCGCGAAGGCGTGGCGCTTCGTCAGTTCGAGCACCGCGTCGCGGAACAGCCGGCTCACCTCGCTCTTGGGCGTGATGAAGTCGGTGGCGCGCGTCGAGTTGCGGATGTTCTCGTCGGCCGCGAACTCGCGCTCGCTGGCGTAGCTGTCGAGCAGCGCGTCGGGCGCGTCGCCGGCCAGCACGGCCGCGAGCTTCCACGCGAGGTTGTCGGCGTCCTGCACGCCCGAGTTGGCGCCGCGCGCGCCGAACGGCGACACGCCGTGCGCCGAGTCGCCCGCGAACAGCACGCGGCCGTGGCGGAAGCGCTCCATGCGCTGGCAGGCGAAGGTGTAGACGCTGGCCCAGCCGATCTGGAACTGCACGCCTTCGAAGCCGATGCTGTCCAGCAGTGCGCGCACGCGCGGCGTGATGCGCTCGGGCGTGCGTTCTTCCACCGGGTCGGCGTCCCAGCCGAGCTGGAAGTCGACGCGCCACATGCCGTCGGCCTGCTTGTGCAGCAGCACGCTCTGGCCGGGGTGGAACGAGGGGTCGAACCAGAAGCGGCGCTCGGTGGGCAGCTGCGCGTCCATCGTGATGTCGGCGATGAGGAAGCGGTCGCGGAAGGTGCGGCCCTTGGCTTCCTGGCCCAGCATCTGGCGCAGGTTGGAGCGCGAGCCGTCGCAGGCGGCGACGTAGCCGGCGGCCAGTTCGTAGTTGCCTTCAGGCGTCTCGATGGTGAGCACCGCGCCGTCATCGCCCTGCTCGATGCCGACCACCTTGTTGTTCCAGCGCAGGTCGATCAGCGGCAGCGCCGCGGCGCGCTCGACGAGGTAGCCCTCGACGTAGTACTGCTGCAGGTTGATGAAGGCCGGGCGCTCGTGGCCGGGTTCGGGCAGCAGGTCGAAGCGGTAGACCTGCTCGTCATGGAAGAACACCTTGCCGACGTGCCACGACACGCCCTTGTCCACCATGCGGTCGCCGCAGCCGAGGCGGTCGAACACCTCGAGCGTGCGCTTGGCGAAGCAGATCGCGCGCGATCCGCTGGACAGGCTGTTGTCGTTGTCGAGCAGCACCACGGGAATCTGCCGCAGGGCGAGGTCGATGGCGAGCGTGAGGCCCACCGGGCCGGCGCCCACGACCACCACGGGGTGGCGGGCGAGCGCAGCGGCGTCCTGGTCGGCGTGGCGGGTGTAGTCGAAGCGCAGGCTTTGATAGTCGATCACGTGTTGTCTCCGTGTTCTTGTCTTCTGTCCTTGTCTTGCTCCTTCCCCTTCCGGGGGAAGGCGGGGATGGGGGCACGCGGCGCTCGAAACCGGCGCTCTGCCTGCCCCCACCCCAACCCTCCCCCGGGAGGGGAGGGAGAAAAATCGATCAGCCTTCCAGCGCCTTCCACATGTCGATGTCGCGCTGTGCCGTCCACACGCGCGGGTCCGCATGGCCCGAGGCTTCGTCGTACGCACGGCTCACGTCGAACGGCATGCAGTGGTCGAAGATCACCCACTGGCTGTACTTGGGCTTGAGCTTCTCGTAGGTCTCCTTGTAGACCGCGTTCAGGTCGCGGCCGGCCTTCACGCCGTCCTGCACGCTGGCGTACACGTCGGCGATGAAGGCGCGCGTTTCCTGCAGGCCCTTGGCCACGTCTTCGGGCGTGGTCAGCGCGGCGCCGCGGCCCGGCACCAGGGCCAGGGGCTTCAGGGCGGCGAGGTTGTCCAGCGTCTGCGGCCAGTCCTGGAAGTAGGCGTCGCCGGCATACGGCGTGGCACCGAACTCGACCAGGTCGCCCGACAGCAGCGCGCGCTCCTGCGGCAGCCAGACGACGGTGTCGCCCTTGGTGTGGCCGCGGCCCAGCTGCAGCAGCTGCACTTCGAGCGTGCCCAGCCACAGCGTCATCTTGCCGGTGAAGGTCATGGTGGGCCAGGTCAGGCCCGGGGGCACGGTCTCGACGTTCTGGAACAGGCGCGGGAAGCGGCCGATTTCGCTGGCCTTGTCTTCCTCGCCGCGCTCGACGATCAGGTCGCGCGTGTCCTGGCTGGCCAGGATGTGTTCGGCGCCGTAGCCCGCCGCGCCCAGCACGCGCACCGCGTGGTAGTGCGTGAGCACCACGTACTTGATGGGCTTGTCGGTCACTTCGCGGATGCGGCGCACCACGTCGGCGGCCATGGCGGGCGTGGCCTGGGTGTCGGCCACCAGCACGCAGTCGTCGCCAATGATGATGCCGGTGTTGGGGTCGCCCTCGGCCGTGTAGGCCCAGGCGTGCTCCGAAATCTGGCTGAAGGTGATCTTCTTTTCTTCCAGGTCGGCCTGGCTGGCGAACTTCTTGGCTTGGCTCATCGTGTGTCTCCGGTGGGTTGGTTTTTGGATTCACCTTATTCGTTTAAGGCGAACGAGTTTGCAGATAACGAATGCGCGCAGTGTAAGCCCGAGATCAGTTCATGTCTAATGCCTTCTTCATGAACGAACAACCAGACGGCAAGGCGGCCATGGCGACTGTTGACACCGACCGCGCCCAGCGCGGCATCCAGAGCATCGAAGTCGGCGGGCAGCTGCTGCGCGCGCTGGTGCACCACGGCCGCCCGATGGCGCTCAAAGACCTTGCCCGCGAGGCGGACATGACGGCCGCCAAGGCCCACCCGTACATGGTGAGCTTCGGCCGGCTGGGCCTCATCGAGCAGGACCGCGCCAGCGGCCACTATCTGCTCGGGCCGCTGGCCTTGCAACTGGGGCTGATCAGCCTGCAGCAGGCCGACCCGGTGCACATCGCCACGGCGCTGATCGGCCAGCTCGCCCAGCAGATCGGCCACACCGTGGCGCTGGCCGTGTGGGGCGCGCGCGGCGCGACCATCGTGCGCACGGCCGAGTCGCCCTCGCCGGTGCACGTGAACATGCGCCACGGCACCGTGTTCTCGCTCACCAACACGGCCTCGGGCCGCGTCTTTGCCGCCTACCTCGACCCGGCCGTGGTGCGCGCGCAGCTCGAGGACGAGCGTCAGCGCCAGAAGCAGCGCAAGGGCGCCGCCGAACCCGCGCCGCCGGCCGGCATGCCGCCGGTGCAGCCGCTGCCCTCGTGGAGCGACTTCGAGCGCCAGTGCCAGGAAGTGCGCGACCACGGCATCAGCCGCTCCGACGGCGAGGTGATCGAGGGCGTGAGCGCCATGGCCGCGCCCGTGTTCGACCACACCGGCGCCATCGTGCTGGCCGTGACCGCCATCGGCCCGGCCGGCATCTTCCACACCGCCTGGGACGGCGAGATCGCGCGCGCGCTCAAGGCCTGCGCGGGCACGGTGTCGCAGCGCCTGGGCGCGAGCGCCACCAGCGCCGTGGTTCCCTCCGTCTCCGATCGATGACCCTGTTTTCTTCCGCCTTGTCTTCCACGTCTTCTTCTTCCGACTCCGACGACCTCGCGCTGCGCATCGACCGCACCGTGGCGCTGCTGCGCGGTGCGCGGCGCATCGTGGTCTTTTCGGGTGCGGGCTTGTCCAAGGCCTCGGGCATCCCGACCTACCGCGATGCCGACGGCCTCTGGATGAGCCAGAACGCGCTCAAGTTCTCGCATGCCGACGACCTCGCGCGCGACCCGGGCGGCTTCACGAAGTTCTGGGCCCAGCGCCTGTCGCTGATCGAAACCGCGTCGCCCAACCCCGGCCACCTCGCGCTCGCGCAGCTGCAGCGGCTGCGCCCTGCGACGCGGCTCATCACGCAGAACGTCGACGGCCTGCTCGGCAAGGCCGGCGGGCAGGACGTGCTGGAGCTGCACGGCTCGCTGCGCCGCTGGCGCTGCGACCACTGCGGCAACCGCAGCGGCCCCTGGCCGTTCCACCGCTGCCTGCGCTGCGGCTCGCACGCGCGGCCCGACGTCGTCATGTTCGGCGAGATGCTGAACGCCGGCGTGCTGCTCGACGCTCAGGTGGCGGCGCAGGAGTCCGACCTGTTCCTGGTGGTCGGCAGCACCACCATCGTCTACCCGGCGGCCGAGTTGCCCAAGCTGGCGATGGCGCGCGGTGCGCGGCTGGTGACGCTGAACATCGAGCCGCTGCCGCATCTGGACGATGCGGCGGCGGTGGTGTTGCGAGGGGCGTCGGAAGACCTGCTACCGCGCTTGCTGGCGGGCATGGTCGGCGACTGATGAGCCGTTAGCCGGCCCGCAGCTTCTCGCGCAGCACGCGCCAGCGCGCGAGGCTCTCGGCCGGCCAGTAGTCCTTGCGGTCGTAATACTCAGGCACGGCGGGCGCGCCGGCCGGCAGCACCACCCACGGCTGCTTCGACATCGTGAAGATGTGCAGGTCCGGCGGCAGCCGGTCGGGCGTGTCGAGCGTCCCCACGCGGATGAAGCTCACGGCGTCGCCGGCGCCCGCGTAGTGGCTCCACAGTGCGACGTGGCAGGCCGGGCAGCGCGCGTAGGTCTGGCCGCGTCCGCTGGCCGAGGGCGTGAGCACCCGATCGACCGTGCCCTGCAGCATCTGCACGTGTTCCGGTTCGATCAGCGCATTGAGCGCGAAAGACGAGCCCGTTTCGCGCTGGCACCAGCGACAGTGGCAGCAGTGCACGAAGAGCGGTGGCGCGTTCAGGCGGTAGCGCACCTGCCGGCAGGTGCAGCCGCCTTCGAGCGGCACGAAGGCGTCGGCCATGGTGGCAGTGGTCGTCGGGCGCTCAGCCCTTCTTGCCACCCAGCAGCACCAGCGCGCCGCCCACCACGATCGCTGCCACGCCGGCCCAGGACGGGATGTTGACGTTCTGTTTTTCCTTCACCGAGAACTCCAGCGGGCCGAGCTTGGCCTGGTGGGTTTCCTTGGTGAAGCTGAAGCCGCCCAGGCCGAGCCCGGCGATGCCGGCGACGACCAGCAGGATGCCGACGATGCGCGTTGCGTTCATGGGACGGGTCTCCTCGAGGTGGTTGGAAAGAACAGAAATAAAAAACGCCGGTCGCTCAGCGCCGCGGTGCCGCCGCGCGCGGCTGCGGCGGCTCTTGCTGCTGCAGCTGGTCGACCCATTGCACGACCTCGGCCATGGCCGCGTCGCTCGCCGCGATGAGCGCCTTCACGCCGCCCGGCGCGTCGGCGCTGGCGGCGGGGCGGCGCACGGTGAAGGTCCGCTGGCCCATCACGCGGTCGCCGCCGGTGGCGCTGCGGACCAGCGTGGCACGCAGGCGCACGAGGCCCGTGCTGCTGGCCGGCGCATCGAAGTAGTGGCTGAACTCGTCGAGCGAAATGCGCAGCGTGTCGGGCACGATGCTCTCGGTGCGTGCGAGCGTTGCGCTTTCTTCGGGGCCGAGCACGGTGCGGCGCTCGGCCAGCGTGTCACGCAGCCGCTGGCGCAGCAGCTGCGCGGGCGGCAGGCTCCAGCGCGACTGGCCGTAGGGGCGCAGCTCGTTGGCATCGGCATAGCCCATGCGGTACAGGATCTGCGTGCCGTCCAGGCGCGAGTTGCTGTCGAACTCCGCGAGGGACAGCGCCGGCAGTGCGGTGGCAGGAGTTGCCGCAGGTGCAGTGGTCGACAGGCCGGGACCGAAGTCGTACAGCGTGGAACGCGCCGGCTTGTCGGGCAGCATGCCGCAGCCGGCGACCAGCAGCACACAGCCGAGGCTGGCGAGGGCGTGGAGGGTGTTCTTCATGCGCATGGTGTTCTGCTCCCGGTCAGTGGCGTGCGGCGGGCGCAACGAAGCCGGGCTCGCCCGGGCCCGCGACCGCGCCGCCGTTACCGAACAGCAGCGATTGCGGGTTGTCGTTGATGCTGTCGGCCGCGCGGCCCAGGCGGCGCACCGCGTGGGCGGTGTCGTCGGCCACGCGGTTCACGCGCGGCAGGGTGGCGGCGTTGAACGAATCGACCGCCTGCGCCAGCGCCTTGGTGCCCTCGCTCAGGCGTTCGACCGGGCCGTCGGGTGCGTTGAGCTTGCCCACGGTGGAGTTGAAGTTGTTGGCCACGCGCGAGACGTCGCCGGCCGCTTTCTTCACCGTCGACAGCGTCTCAGGCATGGCGGCCAGCGTCGGGTTCAGGCCGGTCTTCACGGTGTTGTCGAGCTGCTTGAGCAGCGTGTTGGCGCTGGCCGAGGCGGCTGCGATGTTCTCCAGCGCGTCGGCCACGCGCTTCTGGTTGGCGTCGGCCAGCAGCATGTTGGCGCGCTTGGTCACTTCTTCGACCTGGTCGATGATTTCCTCGCCGCGGTCCTGCAGCTTCGCGAGCATCGAGGGCTTGAGCGGAATGCGCGGCGGGTTGTCGTTGTTCGGCTTGAGCGCGACGGTCGACTGGCCCTCGTCGTCCAGCGCGATGAAGGCCAGGCCGGTCACGCCCTGGTAGCTCAGCGTGGCAAAGCTGGAGGTGGTGAGCGGCACGCGCTCGTCGACCGTGATGCGCACGCGCACGTTGCCCTTGGTTTTGGGATCGAAGTCGATCGAGGTCACCTTGCCGACCGAGATGCCGCGGTAGCGCACCTGGGCCTGCGGCTGCAGGCCGCTCACGGCGTCGCGGGTGGAGAGTTCGTACACGTTGCGCACGGTGTTGTCGCGCGTGAACCAGACCACCAGCGCGACGAGCGCGGCGATCAGGCCGAGCACGAAGGCGCCGGCGGCGAGGGCGTGGGCCTTGTTTTCCATGGGGACCTACCTTTCTTCAGCGCGCGCGGCCTCGGGCCGCGGCGCGGATGGTTGTTTGCCGGCGGCGGGCTTGTCGTGCAGCGCCTCCAGGGCGCGTTGGCCGCGCCCGCCGAGAAAGTATTCGTGGATGAAGGGATGCGGATAGGCGATGACTTCGCGCGCCGTGCCGCTCACGATCACCTTGTGGTCGGCCAGCACCGCGATGCGGGTGCTCAGGTCGAACAGGGTGTCCAGGTCGTGCGTGACCATCACGACCGTCAGGCCCAGCTCGCGGTGCAGGCCGCGCAGCAGGTCGCAGAAACTGTCGGAGGCTTCAGGGTCGAGGCCGGCCGTGGGCTCGTCGAGCAGCAGCAGCGGCGGGTCCATGATGAGCGCGCGCGCCAGCGCCACGCGCTTGATCATGCCGCCCGACAAATCCGACGGGCTCTTGTTCGCGTGCTGCGGTTCCAGCCCCACCATCTGCAGCTTCACGAGCGCGGCATGGCGAATCAACTCGTCGGGCAGCAGCTTGAGTTCGCGCAGCGGAAAGGCGATGTTCTCCAGCACGCTGAAGGCCGAGAACAGCGCGCCGTGCTGGAACAGCATGCCCACGTTGGCCGCACCGGCCGCGCTGAGTTCACCCGGCGCCCGGCCCAGCACCTCGACCGTGCCCTTCGTGGGTTTCTGCAGCCCGAGAATCTGCCGCAGCAGCACCGTCTTGCCGGTGCCCGAGCCGCCGACCAGCGACAGCACCTCGCCGCGGTCGAGGTGCAGGTCGAGGTCGCGGTGCACCACCTGCTCGCCGTCGGGGCTCTTGAACACGGTCCAGAGCTTGCGGATGTCGACGACGGTGCCGGGCGGGGATGTCGTGGCGGCGTTCATCCGCGGAATCCTATGCCCTTGAAGAGCACTGCGAAGAGCGCATCGACCAGGATCACCGCGGTGATCGAGGTCACGACCGACGACGTGGTGCCGCGCCCCAGGCTCTCGGTGTTGGGCTTGACCTTCATGCCGAAGTAGCAGCCGATCAGCGCGATCAGCACGCCGAACACCGCCGACTTGGCCAGGGCCAGCCAGAGGTTGGCGATGGGCACCGCGCGCGGCAGGGCCGACAGGAAATACGCCGGCGAAATGCCGAGCGCGGCGTCAGCCGCGAGCATGCCGCCGGCCAGCGCCGCCATCGAGGTCCACAGGCTGATCAGCGGCATCGCGATGGCCAGCGCCAGCACGCGCGGCATCACGAGGCGAAAGCCGTGCGGGATGCCCATGACGCGCATGGCGTCGAGTTCTTCGGTGACGCGCATCACGCCGATCTGCGCCGTGATCGCCGAACCCGAGCGGCCCGCGATCAGCACGGCGGCCAGCACCGGCCCGAGTTCGCGGATCAGCGACAGCCCGAGGATGTTCACCACGAAGGCCTCGGCGCCGTAGTTGCGCAGCTGCTGTGAGATCAGATACGCCAGCACCACGCCGATGAGCAGGCCGACCAGCGCCGTGATGTGCAGCGCCGTGGCGCCGAACTGGTACAGGTGGCCCGAGAAGTCGCGCCACGGCGCGCGGTGCGGCGCGCGCGCCAGCGTGCACAGGTCGAGCGCGAGCTGGCCGATCAGGCCCACGAAGTCGCGCATCACCGCCATCGCGCGCGGGCCGTGGTGGGCGAGTTCGCGCAAGCGGTCGCTCAGTGATTTCGGGGGCTCGTCGGGCGTGGCCACCGTGAACTTCGCCACCTGGTCGAGCACCGCCTGGTGCTGCGGCGACAGCTCGAGCGTGGCCGGCCAGTCGTGGCGCCAGTGGTCCCACAGCAGCTGGGCGCCGATGTGGTCGAGCTGGCCGATGGGGCGCAGGTCCCAAGCCTGGTCGTCGGCTGGCGGCAGGGCGGCGAGGTCTTTGGCCACCGCCTCCCACGCTGGCCGCGACGACATTGCCAGCGTGGTCCAGCACCCGCTGGCCACGGCCCAGCTGCGGCCGTCGGCGTCCTGCGTGCGCGCGCGCGGCGGCGCAGAGGCGTCGTCGGTGGCGGGCAGGTCGGCAGACGACGGGGTGGAAACCATGGGCGTGCGAGTGAGGCTGTTTGTTAACAAAGGACGCAGGTGAGACGGCGCATCGTAACCGCGTGCATCCGGGGCTTGTGTGCGTCTGGCCCTTCGTTTGCGTAGGGCCAGACGCCGTTTTTTCAGGAACCCTTCAGCTCCAGGCCCGGGCCAGCGCGTTCCATGCGCTGGCGATCACGGGTTCGTCGCGGCGCGCGGCCAGCGAGACGAAACGCAGCGCGCAATCGAGCCGCACGCGGTCGGCCAGCACGAGGCCGTGGGCCTGGCTTTCGCGGATTGCGATCGAGTCGCGCACCAGGCTCAGGCCGACGCCCGACTTCAGCAGGTCGAGCATCGAGGCCTCCTGGTCGACCAGCGCCACGCGCCGGGGCGCCAGGCCGAGCGGGCCGAACACGCGTTCCAGCAGCCGGTGGTGCGCCGACTCGGGCGGCGTGGCGAGCCAGGGCAGGGCGGCCAGCGCCTTCCAGTCGCGCCCGAGCACCTGCGGGCCCCAGCCGGCCGGCGCGACCACGCGGTAGCTGAAGCGGGTGAGCGTGCGCACCGCCAGCGGCGCTGGGGCTGCATCGTCGGACTCGTCGCCGGGGTCGAGGTGAAAGCCCACGTCGAGCTCGCCGCGCAGCACCTGCGCCAGCACGCTGCCGCTCATGCCGTGGCGCAGCTCGGTCTCGATCTGCGGCGCGGCCTCGACCAGTTCGCGCAGGAACACACCGAGCCGCGTGAACTCGGGGTCGAGGATGGTGCCGATGCGCAACGCCCCGCGCACCGTGACCTGCAGGTTGCGCGCGGCCTGCTGCAGGTCGCCCACGGCCGCCAGCACGCGCTCGGCCTGCGGCAGCATCGCCGCGCCGTCGGCCGTGAGGGCCAGCCCGTGCGGCGTGCGGGTGAACAGCACCAGCCCCGTCTCTTCGGCCAGACGCTTGAGCTGCAGGCTCACCGCGGGCTGCGTGAGGTGCAGCTTTTCGGCGGCGCGCGAGACGTTGCCCTCGCGCGCCGCCAGAACGAAGGCGCGCAGAATCTGGAGGTCCATCGATGGCACAGTCATATAAGACTGATTTATAGCGCCATCGACGCGAATTCATTGGCTTTCTCTTCGTGGAGCGGGCCAAATTGCCTTCAGGAGACCCGAACATGTCCATCAGCACCCGAAATATCGACCACCACATCGCCGGCGCCCCCGCCGCCAACACCTCCGGCCGCACGCAGGACGTGACCAACCCCGCCACCGGCGCCGTCACCGGCAAGGTCGGCCTCGCCGACGCCGCGCAGGTGGGGGCCGCCGTGGCCGCCGCGCAGGCTGCGTTCCCCAAGTGGGCCGACACGCCGCCCATTCGCCGGGCCCGCGTGATGTTCAAGTTTCTGGAGCTGCTCAACCAGCACAAGGACGAGCTCGCCCACCTCATCACCGCCGAGCACGGCAAGGTCTTCACCGACGCGCAGGGCGAAGTGAGCCGCGGCATCGACATCGTCGAGTTCGCCTGCGGCATTCCGCAGCTGCTCAAGGGCGACTTCACCGACCAGGTGAGCACCGGCATCGACAACTGGACCTTGCGCCAGCCGCTGGGCGTGGTCGCGGGCATCACGCCCTTCAACTTCCCGGTGATGGTGCCGATGTGGATGTTCCCGGTGGCCATTGCCGCGGGCAACACCTTCGTGCTCAAGCCCAGCCCGACCGACCCGAGCGCGTCGCTCTTCATGGCCGAGTTGCTCAAGCAGGCCGGCCTGCCCGACGGCGTGTTCAACGTGGTGCAGGGCGACAAGGTCGCGGTCGACGCGCTGCTGGAGCACCCCGACGTCAAGGCGATCAGCTTCGTGGGCTCCACGCCCATTGCCAACTACATCTACGAAACCGGCGCCCATCACGGCAAGCGCGTGCAGGCACTGGGCGGCGCGAAGAACCACATGGTCGTCATGCCCGACGCCGACATCGACCAGGCCGTCGACGCACTCATCGGCGCCGGCTACGGCTCGGCCGGTGAGCGCTGCATGGCGATCAGCGTCGCGGTGCTGGTGGGCGACGTGGCCGACCGGCTGCTGCCCAAGCTCATCGAGCGCACGAAGACGCTGAAGGTGCTCAACGGCACCAACCTCGCGGCCGAGATGGGCCCGATCGTCACGCGCGCCGCGCACGAGCGCATCACCGGCTACATCGACCTGGGCGAGAAGGAAGGCGCGACGCTGCTGGTCGACGGCCGCCCCTTCGACGGCAACGTCGCCGGCGAAGGCTGTGGCGATGGCTTCTGGATGGGCGGCACGCTGTTCGACCACGTCACGCCCGAGATGCGCATCTACAAGGAAGAAATCTTCGGCCCCGTGCTGGGCTGCCTGCGCGTCGCGACCTTCAAGGAAGCCGTGGACCTCATCAACGCCCACGAGTTCGGCAACGGCGTGAGCTGCTTCACGCGCGACGGCAACGTGGCGCGCGAGTTCGGCCGCCGCATCCAGGTCGGCATGGTTGGCATCAACGTGCCGATCCCGGTGCCGATGGCGTGGCATGGTTTCGGCGGCTGGAAGAAGAGCCTGTTCGGCGACATGCACGCCTATGGCGAAGAGGGCGTGCGCTTCTATACGAAGCAGAAGTCGATCATGCAGCGCTGGCCCGAGAGCATCGGCAAGGGCGCCGAGTTCGTGATGCCGACCGCGAAGTAAAGGTAAAAGGGGGCGCCGCACGCGCGGCGCTTCCCATCCGAAGAACAACGAGAGACAAAAGCCAGCCGCCATGAGCGACACCACCTTCGACTACATCATCATCGGCGCCGGCACCGCCGGCTCGCTCATCGCCAACCGCCTGAGCGCCGACAAGACCAAGCGTGTGCTGCTCATCGAGGCCGGCCGCAAGGACGACTACCACTGGATCCACATTCCGGTGGGCTACCTCTACTGCATCGGCAACCCGCGCACCGACTGGCTCTACAACACCGAGCCCGACGCGGGCCTCAACGGCCGCACGCTGCGCTATCCGCGCGGCAAGACGCTGGGCGGCTGCTCCAGCATCAACGGCATGATCTACATGCGCGGCCAGTCGCGCGACTACGACCAGTGGGCGTCCCTCACGGGCGACGAAGGCTGGCGCTGGGAGAACGTGCTGCCGGCCTTTCGCAAGCACGAAGACTTCTACCTCGGCGCCGACGAGATGCACGGCGCAGGCGGCGAGTGGCGCGTCGAGAAACAGCGGCTGCGCTGGGACATCCTCGATGCGTTCGCCGACGCGGCCGTGCAGGCCGGCGTGCCGCACACCACCGACTTCAACCGCGGCAGCAATGAAGGCGTGGGCTACTTCCAGGTCAACCAGAAGAACGGCTGGCGCTGGAACACCGCCAAGGCCTTCCTGCGGCCCACCTGCTACGGCCGCCCCAACTTCGAGTTGTGGACGGGCGCGCAGGTGTCGCGCCTGCTGTTCGAGACGCTGCCCGACGGCACCAAACGCTGCACCGGCGCGCAGGTGTGGAACGGCTCCGAAATGAGCACCGCCCACGCCGAGCGCGAAGTGATCCTCAGCGCGGGTGCCATCGGCTCGCCGCAGATCCTGCAGCTGTCGGGCATCGGCCCCGCCGATCTGCTGCGCCAGCACGGCATCGACGTGGCGGTCGACGCGCCCGGCGTCGGCGCCAACCTGCAGGACCATCTGCAGATCCGCGCGGTCTACAAGATCGAGGGCGCACCCACGCTCAATGTGCTGGCCTCGTCGATGGTCGGCAAGGCGAAGATCGGCCTCGAATATCTGATGAAACGCAGCGGCCCGATGAGCATGGCGCCGTCGCAGCTCGGCGCGTTCACGCGCAGCTCGCCCGACCGCGAGTGGCCCAACATCCAGTACCACGTGCAGCCGCTGTCGCTTGACGCCTTCGGCGAACCGCTGCACAGCTTCCCGGCCTT
The DNA here is from genome assembly GCF_002849325.1 of Variovorax sp. RO1. Classification (NCBI taxonomy): domain Bacteria; kingdom Pseudomonadati; phylum Pseudomonadota; class Betaproteobacteria; order Burkholderiales; family Comamonadaceae; genus Variovorax; species Variovorax sp. RO1. The sequence goes on along the minus strand of NZ_PKMT01000008.1, from coordinate 122,134 downwards.
CACCGCGAGCGTGTGCAACCTGAACCCGACGAGCCGGGGCTCGGTGCGCATCAAGAGCGCGCGTTTCGAAGACGCGCCCGCCATCGCGCCCAACTACCTGAGCACCGAGGAAGACCGCAAGGTCGCAGCCGATTCGCTGCGCGTCACGCGCCGCATCGCGCAGCAGCCCGCGCTCGCGAAGTACAAGCCCGAAGAGTGGAAGCCCGGCGCGCAGTACCAGACCGACGAAGACCTCGCGCGCTTGGCCGGTGACATCGCCACCACCATCTTCCATCCGGTTGGCACCACCAAGATGGGCGCCGACGGCGACCCGATGGCGGTGCTCGACGCGCGCCTGCGCGTGCGCGGCGTGCACGGCCTGCGCGTGGTCGATGCGGGCGCGATGCCCACCATCACGAGCGGCAACACCAACAGCCCGACGCTGATGATGGCGGAGAAGGCAGCGGGCTGGATCCTCGAAGACAACCGCGGCCGCTGAGCCGACGGCGTCAGCGGCGCGGCGCTGCCTTGCGCGGCTTCGTGGCCTCTGACAGGCGCGCCCTCGCGCCTTCGAGCATGAGGTCCACGCCGACCTCGAACATCGCATCGGGACCGGCCTTGCGGTAGCTGGCGAAGGCCTCGGCCAGCAGCGGGCGCGAGGCCGCAGCGGCATCGAGCGCCTGCTGCCGCACTTCCGCATCGGGCGGTGCCGCCTGCTCCTCGAGCACGCAGCCCACGGTGTAGCGGCCCAGCGCAATCAGCAGCGCCATGGCCTGCGTCGCCGGCAAGCCCCGGCTGACCACGGCGGCCAACTGGGCTTCCACCATCTCGAGGTCGCCCGGGTCGGGTTCGGAGCCGGCATGCAGGCGTGCGCCGTCGCGCCGCGCCAGCAGCGCGCGCCGGAAGCTGCGCGCGTTCTCTCGCAGGAAGGTCTCCCACGATTCGCCCGCCAGTGGCAGCCGGCGGTCGTGCGCGCGGCGCAGGATCTCGCGGTTCATCGCGTCGAGCAGCGCGCGCTTGTTCTTGAAATGCCAGTACAGCGCGGGCTGCTGCACGCCGAGCCGCTCGGCCAGCAGCCGCGTGCTGAGCTTGTCCATGCCGACCTCGTCGAGCAGCGTGAGCGCGGCTTCGAGGATCACTTCACTGTCCAGTTTCATGTCGATGTGCGTGCCCATCTGCGGGCGAAGGTACGGGCGAATGAGGGGTGCTTCACAGCCTGGAATTTATCGCTGATAATTCCTTATCAATGATAAATTATGATCTTTCTTCTCCGTCCGCTGTCGCGGGCGGACGCCATGCGCATGCGGTGATCCTCGCGATCGTCACGCTCGACGCCATCGGCATCAGCCTGGTCATGCCGATCGTGCCGGGCCTGCTGCGCGAGGTCGGCCACACCGGCGATCTCGGCTGGCGCTTCGGTGCTTTCCTGTCGCTCTACGCGCTGATGCAGTTCCTGTGCGCGCCCGTGCTCGGCGCGCTGAGCGACCGCTTCGGCCGCCGGCCGGTGCTGCTGGTGTCGGTGGCGGGCGCGGCGATCGACGCGCTCTTCATGGCTTTTGCGCCCTCGCTGTGGCTGCTGTTCGTGGGCCGCGCGATCGCGGGCATGACCGGCGCGAACATGGCGGTGGCCTCGGCGGCCATCGCCGACCTCACGCCCGAGCACCAGCGCGCGCGCTGGTTCGGCCGCATGGGCGCCTGCTTCGGCCTGGGCTTCATCGCCGGGCCGGCGATCGGCGGCGTGCTCGGCGACCACGGCGTGCGGCTGCCGTTCGTGGCCGCCGCGGTGCTCAACGGCATCACCTTTCTGGTCGGCCTGCTGGTGCTGCGCGAGTCGCGTCCGTCGGCGCTCGCGGCCAAACCCTTCGACCGCGGCGTGCTGCATCCGCTGGCGCCGCTGCGCTGGGCCGCGGGCGTTCCCGCGCTGCTGCCGATCCTCGGCGTGTTCGGCGTGCTCGTGATGGTGGGCGAGGTTGCTGGCACGACCTGGGTGCTCTACGGCGAGGACCGCTTCGCCTGGAACGCCACCACGGTCGGCCTGTCGCTCGCGTGCTTCGGCCTGCTGCATGCGCTGGTGCAGGGCTTCGTGGCGGGCCCGGTGGTCGAGCGCTGGGGCGAGCGCGCGGCGATCGCCATCGGCACGCTCGCCGACTGCACGGCCTACGCGCTGATCGCCTTCGCCACGCAGGGCTGGATGGCGCTCGCGCTGCTGCCGCTGCTGTGCATGGGCGGCATCGGCCAGCCGGCGCTGCAGGCGACGCTTTCGCGGCGCGTGGGCGAGGCCGAGCAGGGGCGGCTGCAGGGTGTGCTTGCGAGCCTCTCGAGCCTGGCTTCGGTGGTCGGGCCTCTGGTGATCAGCTCGGTCTACTTCGCATTCCGGGCGCGCTTTCCGGGCATCGTGTGGCTGGGCGGTGCCGTGCTCTATCTGCTGTGCCTGCCGGTGATGCTGCGCCGGTCGTCGCCGGCGCGCTGATCACTTCAGCTTCCTGTCTTCGCTCTTGGCCTCGGCCATCGCCTCGGGCTCCAGTTCTTCGGCGTAGCGGTTCAGGCGGATGAAGAGTCCCCAGCCCGCCATCAGCAGGCCCACGGCGCCAAGCATGGCTGCAGCGTGCAACATCAGCTCGGGCGCCTCGCGCGCCTTGAAGGTCGCGACCAGCCCTTCGACCGCGACGGCCACCACGATCACCACCATGAAGCGCGAGAGGAACCGGCGCACCCGCGTGGGAGCGCCGATGTGCGCGTCGCGCACCACCTCTTCTTCGAGCACGGTCTGCGAGATCTGCAGCGCCACCACGCCGGCCGCGAGCAGGCCCACCGCTTCGATGACGGCCTCGGCCGCCGGAAGGTCCAGGCCGTTCATGACCGCGCCCCAGCCGGCGCGCGCCGCGATCACGACCAGCACGAGCGAGGCCACCGCGAACGCGAGCGCCATCAGCGCGTGGACCGTGGCGTAGAGGGCATGGATGAGCTTCATGGCGCGTCCGGCGGGGAAGTGAAGGTGCGGAATCTTCAGCGCCCATCGGCGCGCCGCGCGTAGGCGCGCAGCCCGTTGCGCAGGGAGCGCACGCCGAGTTCATTCCGCAAACGCATCAGGTCCTTCCAATTTTTCACTAGGCAAGGGCGCGGGTTTCGCACATATTGGCCCGGTTCTGCCGTTCCGTTTCTTTCCTCCCCCTGGAGCGTCCATGCCTGAAGCCCAGACCCCCGTGTCCCTCCCCGCCGAAGTCGACCAACTGCTGCAGCGCCTGGGCGTGCCGCGCACCGCCCACACCGGCGGCGACCTCACGGTGCGCTCGCCGGTGTCCGGCGAAGTGATCGCGCAGGTGCCGCAGACCACGGCCGTGGAAACCACCGGCGCCATCGGCCGCGCGCACGAGGCCTTCAAGGCCTGGCGCCTGGTGCCGGCGCCGCGCCGCGGCGAGCTGGTGCGCCTGCTGGGCGAAGAGCTGCGCGCGGCCAAGCAGGACCTGGGCCGCCTCGTCACGCTGGAGGCCGGCAAGGTTCCGTCCGAAGGCGCGGGCGAGGTGCAGGAAATGATCGACATCTGCGACTTCGCGGTCGGCCTCTCGCGCCAGCTCTACGGCCTCACGCTGGCCACCGAACGCGCCGAGCACCGGATGATGGAAACCTGGCATCCGCTGGGCGTGTGCGGCGTGATCTCGGCCTTCAACTTTCCCGTGGCCGTGTGGTCGTGGAACGCGGCGCTCGCACTGGTGTGCGGCGATTCGGTAGTGTGGAAGCCGTCCGAAAAAACACCGCTCACGGCACTGGCCGTGCATGCCATCGCGCAGCGCGCCATCGCCCGCTTCGGCGATGCGCCCGAGGGCCTGCTTGGTTTGCTGCTGGGCCAGCGCGACATCGGCGAGGTGCTGGTGGACGACCACCGTGTGCCGATCCTCTCGGCCACCGGCTCCACCGCGATGGGCCGGCAGGTCGCGCCCAAGCTCGCTGCACGCTTCGCCCGCGCGATCCTCGAACTGGGCGGCAACAACGCCGCCATCGTCACGCCTTCGGCCGACCTCGATCTCACGCTGCGCGGTATCGCGTTCGCGGCCATGGGCACGGCCGGCCAGCGCTGCACCACGCTGCGGCGCCTGTTCGTGCACGACAGCGTGTACGAGCAGCTGGTGCCCAAGCTCGTGAAGGTCTACGGCAACGTGCAGGTGGGCGATCCGCGCGAGGCCGGCACGCTGGTCGGTCCGCTGATCGACCGCGCCGCCTTCGACGGCATGCAGAAGGCCCTGAACGAAAGCCGCGAGATCGGCGCGACGGTGCACGGCGGCCAGCGCGTCGACGGCATCGGCACGCAGGACGCGTACTACGTGCGCCCGGCGCTGGTCGAGCTGAAGTCGCACGACGGCCCGGTGCTGCGCGAGACCTTCGCGCCCATCCTCTACGTGGTGCGCTACAGCACGCTCGACGAGGCCATCGAATGGCACAACGCGGTGGGCGCGGGCCTGTCGTCGTCGATCTTCACGCTCAACGTGCGCGAGGCCGAGCGCTTCATGTCCAGTGCCGGGTCGGACTGCGGCATCGCCAACGTCAACATCGGACCGAGCGGCGCCGAGATCGGCGGTGCCTTCGGCGGCGAGAAGGAAACCGGCGGCGGGCGCGAAGCGGGCTCGGACAGCTGGAAGGCGTACATGCGCCGCGCCACCAACACCATCAACTACTCGACGGCATTGCCTCTCGCACAAGGCGTGACCTTCGACATCGGCGACTGACCCACCCCGGCCTGTTGTTCTCGCCGCGCAGCACTTCGCTGCAGCGGCAGGGCAGCGGTCGCGCGCATCCCCCCAAGAAAACCACCAGGAGACAGAAAAGATGAAGATGCAACTGAAAACCCTCGCCACCGCCGCGCTGCTCGCGCTCGCCTTCGGCACCCCAGCCACCGCGCAGCAGACCCCGACCGGCGGCACGCTCGACAAGATCAAGACCAGCGGCAAGGTCGTGCTCGGCGTGCGCGAAGCCTCGCCGCCGATGGCCTACATGCTGGGCGCGGGCGAGAAGTACGTGGGCTACCACGTCGAACTCTGTGAGCGCGTGCTGAAGGACATCGTGCCTTCCGCGAAGCTCGAGTACATGGCCGTGACCGCGCAGAACACCATCCCGCTGGTGCAGAACGGCACGCTCGATATCGGCTGCGGCCCCACCACCAACAACACCGCGCGCCAACAGCAGGTGGCCTTTGCGCTCACCACGTACGTGAGCGAAGTGCGCATGGCCACCAAGGTCGACTCGGGCATCACCTCGCTCGACCAGCTCGCGGGCCGCAACGTGTCGGCCTCGACCGGCACCACCGCCGTGCAGCTGCTGCGCAAGCGCGAGCGCGCGCAGAACGTCTCGTACAACACGATGCTCGGCAAGGACCACCTGGAGAGCTTTTTGCTCATGGAGTCGGGCCGCGCCGATGCCTTCGTGCTCGACGACAACCTGCTCGCCGGCATCATCGCGAACTCCAAGAACCCGACGGCCTACCGCATCACCGGCGAGGCGCTGGGCTCGGAGCCGATCGCACTGCTGTTCCGCAAGGACGACCCGAGCTTCAAGGCCGCGGTGGACGAGTCGCTGCGCAAGCTCATGAAGAGCGGCGAGCTCGAGAAGATCTACACCAAGTGGTTCGTGGCCGCGATTCCGCCGAAGAACACCAGCCTCAACCTGCCGATGAGCCCGGCCCTGAAGCAGCTGCTGCTCGAACCCAACGACAAGCCATTGGAAGCCTACGCGAAGTGACCGACGCCGCCGTGTTCTCTCCGGCGCAACGCGTGCGCGCCATCAATGTCTCGGAGATCCTGCGCATCACCGACCACGCGCAGGCGCTCAAGCGCGCCGGCCGCCCGGTGATCGTGCTGGGCGCGGGCGAGCCCGACTTCGACACGCCCGAGAACATCCGGCATGCGGCCTCGCAGGCGATTGCGCGCGGCGACACGCGCTACACGGTGCTCGACGGCAGCCCGGCGATGAAGGCGGCCGTGCAGCTGAAGTTCAAGCGCGACAATGCGCTGGACTTTGCGCTCGACGAGATCAGCGTGAGCGCGGGCGCCAAGCAGGTGATCTTCAACGCGCTGATGGCGAGCCTGAACCCGGGCGACGAAGTGATCCTGCCCGCGCCGTACTGGACCTCGTACGCGGACATCGTGCAGATCTGCGGCGGCGTGCCGGTGTCGGTGGCGTGCGGCGAGGAGAACGGCTTTCGGCTGACCGCGGCGCAACTGCAGGCGGCCATCACGCCGCGCACGCGCTGGCTGTTTCTCAACTCGCCGTCGAACCCGAGCGGCGCGGCCTACAGCGCGGCGCAACTGAAGCTGATCACCGACGTGCTGCTCGAGCATTCGGGCGTGTGGGTGCTGGCGGACGACATCTACGAACACATCCTCTACGACGGCCTCGCCTTTGCGACGCCCGTGGCCGTCGAGCCGCGGCTGCGCGACCGGACGCTCACGGTGAACGGCGTGTCGAAGGCCTATGCGATGACCGGCTGGCGTGTCGGCTACGGCGCCGGGCCTCGCGCGCTGATCGCGGCGATGGCCGTGGTGCAGAGCCAGTCGACCTCGTGCCCGTCGTCGGTGAGCCAGGCCGCAGCCATCGAAGCGCTCACCGGACCGCAAGGCATCGTGGCCGAGCGCTGCGCATCCTTTCAACAGCGCCGCGACTTCGTCGTGGCCGCGCTCAACCGCACGCCGGGCCTGCACTGCCGCGTGCCCGAGGGCGCCTTCTACACATTCGCAAGTTGCGCCGGCGTGCTCGGCAAGCGCACCGCCGACGGCGCGCTGTTGCAGACCGACAGCGACTTCTGCCGCTACCTGCTGCAGGCGTTCGAGGTGGCGGTGGTGCCGGGCAGCGTGTTCGGGCTGGCGCCGTATTTCCGCATCTCGTATGCGACGTCGATGGCGCAGCTGGAAGAGGCGTGTGCGCGCATCGAAGCGGCATGCGCGGCGCTCTCGTGAATTTCTCCCTCCCCTTCCGGGGGAGGGGCGGGGTGGGGGCACGCGGCGTATCCATCGCTGTCGGCGCATCCACCGCCGCTTGCCCCCATCCCAGCCTTCCCCCAGAGGGGGAAGGAGCGAATACCAAGACCTTCATCACATCGGACACCCCATGACTTCCTCCCGCACCGGCGGCCAGATCCTGGTCGACCAGCTCATCACCCACGGCGTCCAGCAGCTCTTCTGCGTGCCCGGCGAAAGCTTTCTCGCCGTGCTCGATGCCTTGCACGATGCATCGATCGACGTGACCGTGTGCCGGCAGGAAGGCGGCGCGGCGATGATGGCCGAGGCGCAGGGCAAGCTCACGGGCCAGCCCGGCATCTGCTTCGTCACGCGCGGCCCCGGCGCCACCAACGCGGCGGCGGGCGTGCACATCGCGCACCAGGACTCGACACCGCTGCTGCTGTTCGTCGGCCAGGTCGCGCGCGACGCGATGGGTCGCGAGGCCTTCCAGGAGCTGGACTACGGCGCGGTCTTCGGCACGATGGCCAAGTGGGTCGTGCAGATCGACGACCCGGCGCGCGTGCCCGAGCTGGTGTCGCGCGCCTTCCATGTCGCGACCTCGGGCCGGCCTGGTCCGGTGGTGATTGCGCTGCCGGAAGACATGCTGACCGAAGCCGCCGTGGTGGCCGATGCGCTGCCGTATGCGGTCACTGAAACCCACCCCGGCGCGGCCCAACTCGCCGAGCTGCAACAGCGCCTGTCGCAGGCGCAGCGGCCCGTCGTCATCCTGGGCGGCAGCCGCTGGTCCGAAGCCGCGACGCAGCAGTTCGCGCAATTCGCCGAGGCGTATGCGCTCCCGGTGTACTGCTCGTTCCGCCGCCAGATGCTGATGTCCGCCGACCACCCCTGCTACGCGGGCGACCTGGGACTCGGCGCGAACCCGCGCATGCTGGCGCGCATCCGCGATGCGGACCTCGTGCTGCTGGTGGGCGGGCGTCTGTCGGAAGTGCCGTCGCAGGGCTATGAGCTGTTTGCGATTCCGCAGCCGAAGCAGGCGCTGGTGCACGTGCACGCCGATGCCGACGAGCTCGGCAAGCTCTATCGCCCGACGCAGGGCATCCACGCCACGCCGCAGGCGTTCGCCGACGCGGTGGCCGCGCTGCGCCCGGCCTCGGCGCCTGCCTGGCAGGCCGAGACGAAGACCGGGCGCGAAGACTTCCTGCGCTGGAGCGACCCGGCTGCGATCCGCATTCCCGGCCCGTTGCAGATGGGCGAGGTCATGCAGCACCTGCGCGAGGTGCTGCCGGCCGACACCATCTTCTGCAACGGCGCGGGCAACTTCGCGACCTGGGTGCATCGCTTCTGGCCGTTCCGCGCGTTCGCGAGCCAACTGGCACCGACCAGCGGTTCGATGGGCTACGGCCTGCCGGCCGGCGTCGGTGCCAAGCGCTTGTGGCCCGAGCGCGAGGTGGTCGTGTTCGCGGGCGACGGCGATTTCATGATGCATGGCCAGGAGTTCGCGACCGCCGTGCAGTACGGCCTGCCGATCCTCGTCGTGCTGCTCGACAACAGCATGTACGGCACGATCCGCATGCACCAGGAAAAGCACTACCCCGGCCGCATCAGCGCCACGCAGTTGAAGAACCCCGACTTCCGCGGCTATGCCGAGGTGTTCGGCGGCCACGGCGAGCGCGTGACCACGACGGAAGAATTCGGCCCCGCACTCGCGCGTGCGCGTGCGAGCGGCAAGCCGGCGATCCTGCATTGCCTGCTGGACCCCGAGGCGATCACGCCCGCGAGCACGTTGCAGTCGATCCGCAAGGCGGCGTTGGCCGCGAACTGAGGCGTCGTCAGCGCAGGCCGCCGACGTAGCGCGGCGGCGGCGTCGGCGGCAGGCCATCGGGCTGGCGCGCCGCCAGCCGCGCGGCGCGGGCCAGCGGTTCCATGGCCTGCTCGAGCCGCGTGGCGAGCTGGTCGAGTTCGTCGTCTTTCGTTTCGGCGGCGTGGATGCGCGTCATGCGCACGATCTCGGCGGCGTACTCGGCGTTGGTGGCCATCCATTCGGTGTCGGTCACGCGTCCGTGCTTGCGCCGCAGCGCCACGTGCAGGCGGGCGGCGAGGGCGATGCGTTCGCTTTCGGACATGGATGGCATGGCGGGGTCTCCGTCTTTTGGGTCAAGCTCCCAGGTGTTCCTTGTGTTGAGCAAGATCGAGGCCCACGAGTTCGCTCTCGGGGTCGACGCGCAATCCGACCAGCACATGCACGAGGAACAGGACGATGGCCGTGCCCGTCGCGCTGTAGATCGCCACGCTGCCGACGGCGATTGCCTGCGTCAGCACGTTGCCCGTCGCGCCTGAGATGCGCGGGTCGGCGAACACGCCCGTGAGCAGCGCGCCCACGATGCCGCCGATGCCGTGCACGCCGAACACGTCGAGCGAGTCGTCCGCACCGAGCAGGTGCTTCAGGCCCGTGGCGCCCCAGTAGCAGGCCAGCCCGGCGATGGCGCCGATGGCCAGCGCCGCCAGCGGCGTGACGAAGCCGGCCGCCGGCGTGATCGCCACCAGCCCGGCCACGAGGCCGGAGCACAGGCCCAGCAGCGAGGGGCTGCGGCGCACGATCCATTCGCCGATCATCCAGCTCAGGGCGCCGGCCGCCGCCGCGATGTGCGTCACCAGCATGGCCAGGCCGGCGCGCCCGTCGGCCGCCACCGCCGAGCCGGCATTGAAGCCGAACCAGCCCACCCACAGCAGGCCCGCGCCGGTCATGGTGAGCGCCAGGCTGTAGGGCTCGAAGGCCTCGCGCCCGTAGCCCCGGCGCGGGCCGAGCGCATAGGCGCACACCAGCCCCGCGATGCCCGCGTTGACGTGCACCACCGAGCCGCCCGCGAAGTCGAGCGCGCCCATCTGCGCGAGCCAGCCGCCCGGTTCCCACACCCAGTGCGCGACGGGCGCGTACACGAGCACGCTCCACAGCAGCGCGAACCACAGCAGCGCCGAGAAGCGCATGCGCTCGACAAAAGCGCCGAGCACCAGCGCGGTGGTGATGATCGCGAAGCTCAGCTGGAACATGGCGTAGACCGACTCCGGCACGTTCGGCGCCACATGGCTCACGGCCACCTGGCCGGCGTCTTTCAGGTACTCGAAGCCCGAGAAGCCGATGCGCGAGAGGTTGCCCAGCCAGGGCCAGCCGGGCGTGAAGGCCAGCGAGTAGCCGAGCGCGAACCAGGTCAGCGAGACCACCGCCGCGATCGCCACCACCCCGGCCATGGTGGCCAGCACGTTCTTGCGCCGGACCATGCCGGCATAGAAGAGCGCGATGCCGGGCAGCGTCATCAGCAGCACCAGCGCGGTCGAGGTCATCATCCAGGCGGTGTCGGCCGCGTTCAGGGAGGCTTGGGGTGCCAGCAGGGCCATGACCGTTTCTTCTTGGAGTGGTGGACAGGAGGCCTGTGTGCATGAGTCATGCCATCTTGTTAACTGGCTGAAACACTTTCGTTTCCCAACCGGGGGGGCGAAGTAAGTCGAAGCGGGTAATTCCTAATGCACTGGGGCGGTGCGCGCTTGCACAATCTGCGCACTCGCGACGGGCCCTGCTCGTACTGCCGAGGGTCCGAGGAGACAACTTCCGATCGATCAACAAGAACATTCTTCAAAGGCTCCGTACGAGATGCCTGTCTGATATTTGAAAAGCGCCGCTGGTCGGCGCTTTTTTTTGCCTGCTCGCCGCGCGATCGCAGGCGATTTCCTCCAAGCCAAACACGCCTTCTGGTCAACCGGTGTCGGCCACCACAGCTATCGTTTCGATAGCGATTCGGTGAGACAATCGCCCGCATGGAAATGCTGGTGGTCACGGGCGCCTCACTGCTCGCGGGTTTTATCGATGCGATCGTGGGCGGCGGCGGGTTGATCCTGGTGCCGGCCCTCTTTGCGGTGTTTCCGGGCGCGCCGCCCGCCACGCTGCTGGGCACCAACAAGAGCGCGTCGATCTGGGGCACCGCGGCCTCGGCAGCCCAGTTCAGCCAGCGCGTGCAGATGCGCTGGAGCGCCATGTGGCCGGCCGCGCTGCTGGGCTTCGGCGGCTCGATGGTCGGCGCCTGGACCGTCACGGTCTTTCCGGGCGACTTCCTGCGCCGGGCGCTGCCGGTCATCCTGCTGGGCGTGCTGATCTACACGCTGGCGCGCAAGGACATGGGCCGGCTGCACGCGCCGCGCTTCAGCGGCCGCGCCGAAACCCTGGCGGCCAGCACCATCGGCCTGACCATCGGTTTCTACGACGGCTTCTTCGGACCGGGCACGGGCAGCTTCCTGGTGTTCCTGTTCGTGCGCTGGATGGGCTACGACTTTCTCAACGCCTCGGCCTCGGCCAAGGTCATCAACACGCTGACCAACGCCGCCGCGCTGATCCTGCTGGCCGCCAAGGGCCACGTCTGGTGGCACTACGGGCTGGTGATGGCGGTGGCCAACGTGGCCGGCAGCCTGGTGGGCACGCGCGTGGCGCTGAAGCACGGCGCGGGCTTCGTGCGGATCGTGTTCATTGTGGTGGTGAGTGCACTCATCCTGAAGACGGCCTACGACGCGTTCCTGAAATGAAAAAGCCCCAGGCGTGAGGCCAGGGGCTTTTTCGGAACACCGAGGAACCGGCGTTGCTTAGTCCTCGACGAATGCCTCTTCGCGCTTCGCCTTGATCGCCGGCAGCAGCACGATGCACAGCAGCAGCGCCGCGGCCACCAGCAGCCCGGCCGACAGCGGCCGCGTGACGAACACGCTCCACGCGCCGCGCGACAGCAGCAGCGCGCGCCGCAGGTTCTCTTCCATCATCGGCCCGAGGATGAAGCCCAGCAGCAGCGGGGCCGGCTCGGTGCGCAGCTTCAGGAACAGGTAGCCGATGAAGCCGAAGATCGCCACCATCCACACGTCGAAGGTGTTGTTGTTGGTCGAGTACACGCCGATGGCGCAGAACAGCACGATGGCGGGGAACAGGAACTTGTAGGGCACCGTCAGCAGCTTGATCCACATGCCGATCAGCGGCAGGTTCAGGATGATCAGCATTGCGTTGCCGATCCACATCGAGGCGATCAGGCCCCAGAACAGCTCGGGGTTGCTGGTCATGACCTGCGGACCGGGCTGGATGTTGTGGATCGTCATCGCGCCCACCATCAGCGCCATCACGGCGTTGGGCGGAATGCCCAGCGTCAAGAGCGGAATGAAGGAGGTCTGCGCGCCGGCGTTGTTGGCCGACTCGGGCGAGGCCACGCCGCGGATGTTGCCCTTGCCGAAGGGCACTTCGCCCGGGCGCATCTTGATCTTCTTCTCCAGCGCATAGGCCGCGAAAGCCGCCAGCAGTGCACCGCCGCCGGGCAGGATGCCCAGGGCAGAGCCCAGTGCCGTGCCGCGCAGCACGGCGGGCGTCATGCGCTTGAAGTCGTCCTTGGTGGGCCACAGGCCCTTCACCTTGTGCGTGAACACCTCGCGCTCGTCGTCGGGCTGCGAGAGGTTGCCGATGATTTCGCCGTAGCCGAACACGCCCATGGCGATCACCACGAAGCCGATGCCGTCGGTGAGCTCGGGAATGTCGAAGCTGAAGCGCGCGACACCCGAATTCACGTCGGTGCCGACGATGCCCAGCAGCAGGCCCAGCACGATCATCGCCACCGCCTTGAGCAGCGAGCCCGATGCCAGCACCACGGCGCCGATCAGGCCCAGCACCATCAGCGAGAAATACTCGGCCGGGCCGAACTTGAAGGCCAGCTCGGTCAGCGGCGGCGCGAAGGCGGCCAGGATCAGCGTGCCGACGCAGCCCGCGAAGAACGAGCCCAGGCCCGCAGCCGCCAGCGCGGGGCCTGCGCGGCCCTGCCTTGCCATCTGGTAGCCGTCGATACAGGTGACCACCGAGGACGACTCCCCGGGCAGGTTCACCAGGATCGCCGTGGTCGAGCCGCCGTACTGGGCGCCGTAATAGATGCCGGCCAGCATGATCAGCGCCGACACGGGCGGCAGCGCGTAGGTGGCGGGCAGCAGCATCGCGATGGTCGCGACGGGGCCGATGCCCGGCAGCACGCCGATCAGCGTGCCCAGGATGCAGCCGACCAGGCAGTACAGCAGGTTGGTGAAGGTGAAGGCGACGCCGAAGCCGGTCGCCAGGTTGTGGAACAGTTCCATGGCGGTGTGCTCCTCAACCCGAAATGAACGTGGGCCAGACCTGGATCTGGAGCTTGAGCGCCCAGATGAAGGCCACATAGCTGCCAGCGGCCAGGATGGTCGCCAGCACCAGCACGTCGCGCAGCTTGAAGTGCTGGCCGGCCATGCTCGAGATGATCGTCAGCGCGTAGATCGCGATGATCATGCCCATCGCCGGCAGCCCGACGCTCGGCAGGCCGCCCAGCAGCACGCCGAAGGCCAGGTTGGCGCCGAGCACGAAGGCCAGCGGCTTCCAGGCCCATTTGCCGATCTTGTCGCCGTCGGCGCTCTCGACCACCATGGCCTGGAACATGATCAGCGCGCCCAGCAGCGCCAGCAGGATGCCCAGCATCAGCGGGAAGTACCCCGGCCCCATGCGGGCGCCGTCGCCGATGGTGTAGGTGGTGGCGCCGATGGCGAACGCGCCACCGACGGTGGCGAACATGACTCCTGAGAAGAAGTCCGCCTGTCTCTTGATTTGCATTGTCTCGACCCTCTGTTTCGAAGGGGACGAGGGTCGTCGCCAGCGGCTGACCGTCGGCTGACCGCTTTGGTAAGGACAAATGCGTACAAGGGTAAGTACTGGCTCTCCCCCAGGCTTCGCGCACTTCGTGTCGATGGACTTGGTTCTCCCCCAGGCTTCGCGCACTTCGTGTCGCTGCGCCAACCCCCTTCCGGGGGCAACGCCAACGGCCCGGCAAAGCCGGTTCCGTGGCGTTTCACGAAGGGACCGGGGCGAGTGTGGGAATGAGGGGCTCGGAAACGAAAAAAGCTCCCGAAGGAGCTTTTTCATTCATTCAGAGCGCCGAGGCGCTCATGAGTGTGTGGGGGAGGGCTTAGTAGCCGCCGCGGCCACCGCCGCCGCCGCCGTAACCGCCGCCGCCGCCACCGCTGCGGCCACCACCGCCGCCGCCGCCGTAACCGCCGCCGCCGCCACCACCGTAGCCGCCGCCGCCGCCGCCGCCGTAGCCGCCACCACCGCCGGTGCGGGGGGGACGTGCTTCCATCGGACGGGCTTCGTTCACCGTCAGGGCGCGGCCCTGCAGCGATGCGCCGTTCATGCCTTCGACTGCAGCGAGTGCTTCAGCGTCGGTGCCCATTTCGACAAAGCCGAAGCCCTTCGAACGGCCGGTGTCACGTTCCATCATGACCTTGGCGCTGACGATCGTGCCGAACTCGCCGAAAGACTGTTCCAGGTCGTTGTCACGCACGGAGTAGGCGAGGTTGCCCACGTAAAGTTTCTTGCCCATGGAGGGACTCCTAATTCAAACCAAAAAAACACAAAGCGATGGAGTCCCAGAATCACAACAAACTAATGCGCTGTGGCGCGAAACTGACCGATCACCAAATTACGTGCACGGGAGCCGAGGCTCGCAGACACGTGAGCCGGATTATCCGGCCCGATTCCCAAAAAAAGGGAGGAATTTTTGTGTTATCGAGAAACATTCCGGCCCGGCGGGCGGTTTCGCAACGGTTTCAGGAGGTCGGACAGGCCGTTGTGGTCTATTTCATGCATCAAAGCGAGCAGTCGGCCAATTTCTCCCGAGGGAAAACCCTCGCGCGCAAACCAGGTCAGGTAATTTCCGGGCAAATCGGCGATCAGCGTGCCCTTGTGCTTGCCAAAAGGCATTTGAAGCGTCACCAGGCGCTGCAGGTCTTCGGGGTGCATGTGCTGCTCAGCCTCCCGCGCGCTTGACCGTGTGGCCCTGCTTCACGAGGGCGGCGATCACCACCTCGCGGTGATCGCCCTGGATCTCGACCGTGCCGTCCTTCACCGTGCCGCCCGTGCCGCAGGCCGCTTTGAGCTGCTTGCCCACGGCCGCCAGCGCCGCCGCGTCGAGCGGCAGTCCCTTGACCACGGTCACGCCCTTGCCCTTTCGGCCCTTGGTCTCGTGCGATACGCGGACAATGCCGTCCGAGGCCGCCGTTTGTGCCTTCGCGAGTTCCTTGCAGCGGCATTGCGCCACCGGGGCGCCGCAGTCGGGGCACATGCGCCCGCCCGCCTCGGTGGAGTACACCAGCGTGCTGCCGGTGCGGTGGTTCTTCATCGTTCCCATGCGATCCGTCTTTCGTCTTTCTTTCGATCTCTCTTTTTTCTCGGTGCCCGTTCCATGCCATTCGATACCCTGGGCCTGACCCCCGCGCTCGCGCAAGCGGCCGCCGCGAGCGGCTTTGCCGCGCCGACCGCCATCCAGGCCGCGGCCATCCCTGCAATTTTGCAGGGCCGCGACCTGCGGGGCTCGGCACAGACCGGCTCCGGCAAGACGGCCGCATTTTCCCTGCCGCTGCTGCAGCGCCTGGCCGCCGAGCCTGCGTCGTCGACCTCGCGCCGCCTGCGCGCGCTGGTGCTCGTGCCCACGCGCGAACTCGCGGCCCAGGTCGGCGAGTCGCTGGAAGACTTCGCCCGCCACCTGCCCGAGCGCCTGAAGATCGTCGTCGCGGTCGGCGGTGTTTCGATCAACCCGCAAATGATGCGCCTGCGCGGCGGCGCCGACATCGTGATCGCCACGCCGGGCCGGCTGCTCGACCTGGTCGAGCACAACGCGCTCGCGCTCGACGCCGTGTCGATGCTTGTGCTCGACGAGGCCGACCGCCTGTTCGACCTGGGCTTTGCCGAAGAGCTGGGCCGCATCCTCGCGCTGCTGCCGAAGCAACGCCAGAACCTCCTGTTTTCCGCCACCTTCCCGACGGCCATCCAGGCCCTGGCCGACGACATGCTGCGCGACCCGGTGCTGGTCGACGTGCAGGGCGAGCCCGGCACGGCGCCTGACATCGTGCAGCGCGCCATCGAGGTCGACGCCAGCCGCCGCACCCAACTGCTTCGCCAACTGCTGAAGGAAAACGAAGGCACCTGGGACCGCGTGCTCGTCTTCGTCGCCACGCAGCACGCGGCGCAGACCGTGGCCGAGAAGCTCTACAAGAACGGTATCTACGCCGTGCCCTTCCATGGCGACATCGCCCAGGGCACGCGCAGCGACATCCTCGCGCAGTTCAAGCAGAGCCGCTGGGACGTGGTGATCGCCACCGACCTCGCCGCGCGCGGCCTCGACATCGCGCAGCTGCCGGTGGTCATCAACTACGACCTGCCGCGTTCGCCGACCGACTACATCCACCGCATCGGCCGCACCGGCCGCGCGGGCGCGAGCGGGCTGGCGATCAGCTTCGTGAGCGCCGCGACCGAGGCGCACTTCCGCCTGATCGAGAAGCGCCAGGGCCAGCAGGTGCCGCGCGAACGCATCGCGGGCTTCGAGCCGGTCGAAACGGCGCCGGTGGTGGTCGATGCCTCGGGCAACGGCGGCATCAAGGGCGCGCGGCCGAGCAAGAAGGACAAGCTGCGCGCGGCGGCGGCGCTGGCCGCACAGACGCGCAATGGAGAAGACGCGGACTGACGCGCGCCTCGCGAAGGGCCATGCGTCGCAGGCCTTCGCGCGCGAAGAACAGTTTCCGCTTTCGTGCGTTGCACGCTATGCGTGCTGCTTGCCGAGAAAGCTCGCCATCAGGTCCACCGGCAGCGGAAACACGATGGTCGTGTTCTTGTCCGCGCCGATCACCGTGAGCGTTTCCAGGTAGCGCAACTGGATGGCCTGCGGTTCCTGCGCCAGCACGCGTGCGGCCTGGAACAGCTTCTCGGACGCCTGCAGTTCGCCCTCGGCATGGATCACCTTGGCACGGCGTTCGCGTTCCGCCTCGGCCTGCCGTGCGATGGCACGGATCATGGATTCGGTGAGGTCGATCTGCTTGATCTCGACGTTCGACACCTTGATGCCCCACGACGCTGTCTGCACGTCCAGCGACTCGCGCACATCCAGGTTGAGCTTCTCGCGCTCGGCCAGCATGTCGTCCAGCTGGTGCTTGCCGAGCACCGAGCGCAGCGTGGTCTGGGCCAGCTGGCTGGTCGCGTTGAAGAAGTCCTTGACCTCGATGATGGCTTTGGCCGCATCGACGATGCGGAAATAGACGACCGCGCTGACCTTCACCGACACGTTGTCGCGCGAGATCACGTCCTGCGTCGGCACTTCGAGCACCACGGTACGCAGGTCGACGCGCACCACCTGCTGGATGGCCGGGATCACGAACACCAGCCCGGGCCCCGCCACCTTCGAGAAGCGCCCCAGGGTGAACACGATGCCGCGCTCGTACTCCCGGAAAATCCATATCGCCGAAAAGAGCAGCGCCGCCAGCAAGACCAGAGCGATGGCGCCGATGCCATAAGTGAAAGAGAGCATGGTGATCTCCCGCGACTCAGCAAAGGTGCTGGACGGTTGGACACCCGCTGCGGCAGCGGCGTTCCGGCCGGGGCCGGAATAAAGGTCGAAGGTCGGTGCTGCCGCTACACCCACCCCAGCTGCCGCGCCGCCAGCTCTTTCATGATCTCTTCGGCGCCGCCGCCGATCATCATCACCTTGACCTCGCGGTAGACGCGCTCGCTCACGGTGCCGCGCATGAAGCCCATGCCGCCGAGGATCTGCACGGCCTGGTCGGCGCAGAACTGCATGGTTTGCGTGGCGTGGTTCTTGAGCATGCAGACCTGGGCCACCCACTCGGGCGCGTTGATGCGGCCCGCTGCTTCGTGGGCATCGCCCTCGGCGGACACGGCCTCGAGCCAAGCCTCGGTCGAGGCGATGCGCATCTGCATGTCGACCAGCTTGTGGCGCACCGCCTGGTGCTCGATGAGCGCGGCGCCGAAGGTCTTGCGTTCGCGCGACCAGGCCAGCGCTTCGTCGAGACATGCTTGTGCAAAGCCCAGCGCACCGGCTGCGAGCCCGACGCGCTCTCCGTTGAAATTGCCCATGACCATGCGGAAGCCCGCGCCCTCTTCGCCGAGCAGGTAGCGCGCGGGCACGCGCACGTTGTCGAAATGCAGCGTGGCGGTGTCGGAGCACAGCCAGCCCATCTTGGCGAGCCGTGTGCGCGAGAGGCCGGGCGCGTCGCCGGGCACCAGCAGCATCGAGAGCCCGCCCGCGCCGCGGCCTTCGCCGGTGCGCACGGCCACGGTGATCCAGTCGGCGCGCATGCCCGAGGTGATGAAGGTCTTCTCGCCGTTGAGCACGTAGTGGTCGCCGTCGCGTTTCGCTGTGGTGCGCACCGCCGCCACGTCGGAGCCGCCGCCGGGTTCGGTGATCGCGAGCGCGGCAATCTTTTCGCCGCGCAGCACCGAGGGCACGACCTCGTGGCGCACGGCATCGCTCGCATGCAGCACCACGGGCGGGAGGCCGATGTTGTGCGAGAACAGGCTCGCGAGCACGCCACCACTCTGGCCGTGGCGCGCGAGCGCGATCCATGCGGGGAGCTTCAGTGAATAAGAGGCGGGCGTGCCGCCGAGTGCTTCCGGGTAGCCCAGGCCCAGCAGGCCCAGTTCGGCCGCGCGCGCATACAGCGCGCGCGGGAATTCGCCGGCCTCGTCCCAGGCCTGCACGTTCGGTGCGATCTCGGTCTGGGCGAAGCGCCGCACCGTGTCGGCGAGCGCGGCACGGTCGGCCTGCAGTTCCGCGTCCATGGCGTGTCCGGTCAGCCGCGCGGCGGGCGCTTGGCGATGCCCATGGTCTTGGCGAGGATGCCGAGCATCACCTCGTCGGCGCCACCGCCGATGGAGCCCAGGCGGCCGTCGCGGTACAGGCGCGCCACGCGGTTCTCCAGCGTGAAGCCCATGCCGCCCCAGAACTGCAGGCAGGTGTCGGCCACCTGGCGCGTGAGGCGGCCGGTCTTGAGTTTGGCCATCGACGCGAGCTCGAGCACGTCCTCACCCTTCACATGCAGGTCGCACGCGCGGTAGGTGAGGGCGCGCAGCGCCTCCACCTCGGTCTTGAGCTCGGCCAGCTTGAACTGCACCCACTGCTGGTCGGCCAGCGTGGCGCCGAACATCTGGCGCTGCTGCGCCCACTCGATGGTCTGCTGGATGCAGTCGTCCATCGGCGCGAGCGAACTGGCGGCGCACCACAGCCGCTCTTCCTGGAACTGCTGCATCTGGTAGACGAAGCCCTGGCCCTCTTCGCCGATGCGGTAGCGCTGCGGCACGCGCACGTTGTCGAAGTAGATGAGGCCGGTGTCGCTCGAGTTCATGCCGATCTTGCGGATCTTCCTGGCCTTCTCGATGCCGGGCAGGTTCATCGGCACCATCACGAGCGACTTGTTGCGGTGCACGGGCCCGTCGCTGGTGTTGACCAGCATGCACATCCAGTCGGCCTGCAGGCTGTTGGTGATCCACATCTTCTGGCCGCTGATGAGGTAGTCGTCGCCGTCCTTGCGCGCGTGGCTCTTCAGGCCCGCCACGTCGCTGCCCGCGCCGGGCTCGCTCACGCCGATGCAGCCGACCGTGTCGCCCGCGATGGCGGGCACCAGGAACTCGCGGCGCAGTTCATCGCTGCCGAAGCGCGCGAGCGCGGGCGTGCACATGTCGGTCTGCACGCCGATGGCCATCGGCACGCCGCCGCAGCTGATGTGGCCCAGCCCCTCGGCGAAGGCCATGGCGTACGAATAGTCGAGCCCGGCGCCGCCGAAGGCCTCGGGCTTGTTCAGGCCCAGCAGGCCGAGGTTGCCGAGCTTCTTGAAGACCTCGTGCGCGGGAAAGATCTCGGCCTCCTCCCATTCGTCGACGTGGGGGTTGATCTCCTCGTCGATGAATCGGCGCAGGGTGTTCTGCATCTCGAGGTGTTCATGGGTGTACTGCATCAGGGGTCTCCGTTGTCCGTTCGTTCGATCGCTCTTTACTTGTCCTGGAACACGCGCGGTGTCTGCGCGAGGTGAAAGCCGTCGTAGGGCCGCACCGCGGGGCGCTGCTGCGCCTGCGCGTCGGGCAGCTCCATCGGCCAGCCCATGCGCGCCTGCGGGCGCGCGCCGTCCACGCGCAGCACGGAGCCGCTGATGAAGGCGGCGGCCGGGCTCAGCAGGAAGGCGATGGCGGCGGAGGTCTCGGCCTCGTTGCCGAAGCGGCCCGCGGGCACGGTCTTGCGCATGGCGCGCAGCATGTCGCCGGCTTCGGGCGGGTAGTGGTCCATGCCGCTGGAGGCGATGTAGCCTGGTGCGACGGCGTTTACGCGTACGCCGCTCACGGCCCATTCGGCGGCGGCGGTCTCGGTGAAGCTCACCATGCCGGCGCGCGCGGCGCCGCTGTGGCCCATGTTCGGCATCGACCCCCAGATGTCGGCCACGATGTTGACGATGGCGCCACCGTGGGCCTGCATGCTCTGCACGTAGCACTCGCGCGCCACCAGGAAGCCGCCCGTGAGGTTGGTGTGGATCACCGCCTCCCAGCCCTTGGCCGAGATGGCGGCCAGCGGCGTGATGTACTGGCCGCCCGCGTTGTTGACCAGCCCGTCGATGCGGCCGTGCGCCGCGACGATGGCCTTCACCGCCTCGCGCACGGCGTCTTCCTGGCGGATGTCGAAGGCTTGCGTGCTGGCCTGGCCGCCGGCGGCTTCGATCTCGGCGCGCACTGCATCGAGCTTCTCGGGCTTGCGGCCGACCAGCACCACATGGGCGCCGAGCGCGGCCAGTTCGTGCGCGGTGCAGCGGCCGATGCCCGAGCCGCCGCCGGTGACAACGATGCATTGCCCGCCGAACAGGGCGGGCGCGAAGACGGAGCGGTAGTAGGGTGCGTTCATGGGAAGTGCTCTGGCAAAGGGGAGGAAGCGATCAGGCCTCGGCGATTTCGGCCACGATGTGGCGTGCAGCGACCTGCGCGCCCACGGCCACATGCAGCGCCGCGACGCGGCCTGCGCGGGGTGCGCAGTGCACGTGTTCCATCTTCATGGCCTCGAGCGTGACCAGCGGCTGGCCCGCGGCGACGGTGTCGCCCTCGGCGGCCAGCAGCGCGACCACGCGGCCGTTCATCGACGCGCGCAGCAGGCCATCGCCGCCGCCCGCGTCGGCGCGCGCCACGGCCACGTGCGTGAGATCGTCGAGGTGGAAGGCGCGGCCGTCGAAATGGAAGTCGACGCGTTCGGCGCACCGCACGACCCGCGCCTGCGCGGCCACGCCGTCGCAGGCGAAGCGCAGCAGGCCGTCGTCCGACAGCGCCAGCAAGGCGAGCGACACGGGCGCGGCGTCGTCCAGCACGACCTCGAAGCGCGCTGCGCCGCGCGGCGTCACGCGCGCCGTGTGCACGGCGCCGTCGAGCGCGAAGCGCAAGGCGTTGGGCAGCGTGTGCGCCAGCGGCGAGGGCCAGCCGCGCGCGCCGGTCTGCAGCAGCAGGGCCGCGAGCAAGGCGGCGCGCGTGTCGGCCGCGGCATCGGCGGCGAGCAGCGCGTCGAGGTGGTCGCCGATGAAGGCGGTGGTCGCCTCGCCGTTCGCGAACACCGGGTGCGCGAGTGCGCGCTGCAGCAGCGCCTGGTTGGTCGGCAGGCCGAGCGCGACCGTGTCGCGCAGGCCCGCCAGCAGCCGCTGCCGTGCTTCGTCGCGCGTGCGGCCCGAGGCGATGAGCTTGGCGATCATCGAGTCGTAGAAGGGCGGCACGTCGGCGCCGTCACGCAGCGCGTGCTCGGTGCGCAGCGCGGGTGACGTGCGCCATGCGCTCAGCGTGCCGCTCTGCGGCAGGAAGCCCTGCTGCGGGTCTTCGGCGCACAGACGCACCTCGATGGCGTGGCCGGCGATGCGCACGTCGTCCTGCGTGAGCGGCAGCGGCTCGCCGGCCGCCACGCGCAGCTGCAGCTCGACGAGGTCGAGGCCCGTCACCGCTTCGGTCACGGGGTGCTCCACCTGCAGCCGCGTGTTCATTTCCATGAACCAGTACTGGCCTTGCGCGTCGAGCAGGAACTCGAGCGTGCCCGCGCCTTCGTAGGCGATGGCTTTGGCTGCGGCCACGGCGGTGGCGCCCATGCGCGCGCGCAGCGCGGCATCGACGGCCGGCGAGGGCGCTTCCTCGATCACCTTCTGGTGGCGCCGCTGCACCGAGCAGTCACGCTCGCCGAGGTGGATCGCGTGGCCGTGCCGGTCGGCAAACACCTGGATCTCGATGTGGCGCGGCGCGACGATGGCACGCTCCAGGATCACGGTGGCGTCGCCGAAGGCATGCAGCGCCTCGGACTGCGCACTCTGCAGCTGCTCGGCGAAGGCGTCGGCCGACGTCACGAGCCGCATGCCGCGCCCGCCGCCGCCGGCGGTCGCCTTGATCATCACGGGCCAGCCGATGCGCTCGGCCTCGGCAGCCAGCGTGGCGGTGCGTTGATCGTCGCCCTGGTAGCCGGGAATGCACGGCACGCCAGCCGCCTGCATCAGCCGCTTGGCGCCGGCCTTGTCGCCCATCGCGACGATGGCCTCGGGCGACGGGCCGATGAAGACCAGCCCCGCGTCGCGACACGCCTGCGCGAAGGCGGCGTTCTCGGCGAGGAAGCCGTAGCCCGGATGCACCGCGTCGGCGCCGCTGGCGCGGGCCGCCGCAATGATCGCGTCGATGTTCAGGTAGCTCTGCGCGGGCAGCGGCTCGCCGATGCACACCGACTCGTCGGCCTGGCGCACGTGCTCGGCGTCTGCATCGGCGCGGGAGTACACGGCGACCGTGCGGTAGCCCATGGCGCGCGCGGTGCGCATCACGCGCACGGCGATCTCGCCGCGGTTGGCGATCAGGATCTTGTGAAAAGTGCTCACTGAAAAACCTCCACGCTTCGCGCTGCGGTGCGAGCTTGCTTGGGGCGGCCCGGCGCTGCGCTCATGGCCGTGCCACCGAAAACTGCATGGGTTGCGGCGCGCGCGCCTCGGCGTCGCGGCAGATCGACAGCGCCTCGGCCAGCACGGCGCGCGTGTCGCGCGGGTCGATCACGCCGTCGTCGAGCAGCAGCGCGCTGGTGGTGAAGACGCTCATCTGGCGGTCGAAGCGTTCGACGATCTGGCGCTGCATGGCGTCGATCTTGTCGCGATCGACCGCGCCCTTGCGGGCCATGCCGGCTTCCATCACGATCGCCATGGTCTGCGCGGCCTGTTCGCCGCCCATCACGGCGGTGCGCGCGTTGGGCCACGAGAAACAGAAGCGCGGCGCAAAACCGCGTCCGCACATGCCGTAGTTGCCCGCGCCGTACGAGGCGCCGCAGTGCAGCGTGATCTGCGGCACGTTGGCGTTGGTCACGGCCTGGATCATCTTGGCGCCGTGCTTGATGATGCCGGCCTCCTCGTGCGCGCGGCCCACCATGTAGCCCGTGATGTTCTGCAGGTAGACGATGGGCGTGCGCGACTGGCAGCAGGCCTGGATGAAGTGCGTGGCCTTGGTGGCGCCGTCGGAATCGATGGGGCCGTTGTTGGTGATGATGCCCACCGCGTGGCCTTCCAGGCGGATGTGGCCGCAGACGGTGGCGCTGCCGTAGTGCTCGCTGAAGGCCAGGAACTCGGAGCCGTCGGCGATGCGCGCGATGACCTCGCGCATGTCCACCGGCCGTCGGCCGTCGGCGGGCATGAGGCCCATCAACTCCTCGGCGTCGTGGCGCGGCGGCGCGAAGGTGCGCGGCGTTTCGTCGCGCGCCCAGTCGATGCCGCCGAGGATGGCGCGCGCGATGCGCAGCGCGTCGCGGTCGTCCTCGGCCAGGTAGTCGCCCAGGCCGGAGATGTGGGTGTGCATGACGGCGCCGCCCAGTTCTTCTTCGGTGGCGATCTCGCCGGTCGCGGCCTTCAGGAGCGGCGGCCCGGCCAGGAAGGCCCGCGTGCGGTCGCGCACCATCACGATGTAGTCCGACAGGCCCGTCTGGTAGGCGCCGCCCGCGGTCGACGAGCCGTGCGTCACGGTCACCACCGGCAGGCCCGCAGCCGAGAGCCGCGCGAGGTTGCGGAAGATGTTGCCGCCGCGCACGAAGTCCTGCACGCGGTACTGCATGAGGTTGGCGCCCGCGCTTTCCACCAACTGGATGAAAGGCAGCTTGTTCTCCAGCGCGATCTCGTGCAGCCGCAGCTGCTTGTCCAGCCCCATGGGCTGCAGCGCGCCGGCGTCGATGCCGGAGTCGGAGGCGCTGATCATGCAGCGCACGCCGGCCACGCGCCCGATGCCGGCGATCAGGCCGCCGCCGGGCACGCTCTTGGTGAGGTCGGGGTTGTCCTGGCCCAGGCCTGCGAGCGTGGCCAGCGGCAGGAAGGGTGCGCCGGTGTCGAGCAGCAGGGCGAGGCGTTCGCGCGGCAGCAGCTGGCCGCGCTTGGCGAAGCGCTCGGCCGAGGCGCTGGAGGCGGCCACGGCACGGGCTTCGTGCGACCGGACCTGGTCCAGCAGCGACAGCATGCTCGCGCGGTTGGCCTGGTAGGTGTCTGCGGCCGTCTGCAGCCGGGATTCGAGAAAGGGCATGGGGGTCTGTGCGAAGCGCAACGTGTCGTTCGCACAGACTGTAGGAGGCGGGCCCCCGGCCCGCTTGCGCCAACTAGCTGGGGCGCGTACGCGCCGCTTTTAACTGGGACGCACGCGCTGCCGCGCCGCGGTGGCAGGGGCGTCGAGGCTGCTGCCCGTGACCACCCAGTAGATGAAGATCAGCACCGCGCCGGCCGTGCCGAACACCGTGAGGCCCATGTAGCTGCCGCCGAGCGTGAGCGCGTCGGCCGGGGCGGCGGCCGTGCAGATCATGCTGGCCGCGCTCATGCCCACGTAGTGCATGGTGCAGACCGCCACGCCCATCACCGCGGCTGCCGCCACCTGGTGGCTCAGCTT
This sequence comes from Variovorax sp. RO1, assembly GCF_002849325.1. Taxonomy (NCBI): domain Bacteria; kingdom Pseudomonadati; phylum Pseudomonadota; class Betaproteobacteria; order Burkholderiales; family Comamonadaceae; genus Variovorax; species Variovorax sp. RO1. The sequence goes on along the minus strand of NZ_PKMT01000008.1, from coordinate 97,441 downwards.
GCGCAGGTTGAAGGCCAGCCACAGCGCCGCGGCGGCGGCCGTGATGGCGATGACCACCGACAGCGCGACCATGCCGGGGTCGAAGCTCATCGTGGCCCGCATGTTCATCGCGAACATGCCCATGTAGTGCATCACGCACACGCCCAGGCCGGCCAGCAGGCTGCCAGCCAGCCAGCCGGAGCGGCTGAATTTGGCACGCCCGCCCGCCAGGTACAGCGCAATGCCCGAGATCAGGATGGCCGCCACCAGCGAGACGATGGTGATCGGCATGTTGTACGAGATGCCGAAGGGCAGCCGGTAGGCCAGCATGCCGATGAAGTGCATCGACCAGATGCCGATGCCGCCGAGCGCCACCGCGGCGCAGGCCACGATGGCCAGGTTGGGTTTGCCGTCGGCGCCGACCATGCGCCCGGCGCAGATCAGGGCCACCAGCGAGCCGAAGAAGGAAATGACGAACGAAAGTGCGACCAGCCCCAGGGAGTATTCGGGCGATAGCACCTGGCCTACGACGAGCGGAGTCATGCGATGTCCCTTCGGAAAGAGCGCTTCGCAGACCCCCGACTGCCCTATGCGATCGGAACGCTGCGAGGCGTCCCGGCCAGTTTGTAATATATGTTTATAAAAGTAAACAAAGATTTGTACTAATTGTTACCCTGCATAACAGGTCGAATTCGATAGATCGAATTGTTCTTGTCGGCCGACACGTAGACCGTGCCGTCGCGCCCCACGGCCACGCCGGTCACCACGTAAGGCGGCGGCAAGCCGGGCCCGGCGGCCAGGCCAATGGGCAGGTTCTCGGCGACGGTGCGGCGGGTGCCGGTGGCCGGATCGATCTCGACCAGCCGGCGCGCCGCGCTCTCGGCCACGATGAAACTGCCCCACGGCGTCTGGGCCAGGCCTTCGGGCAGCGCCAGCCCGTCGGCCACGGTGCGCAGCGGCGCGCTGGCGTCCAGCGGAATGCGCAGCAGCTTGCCGGCCGCCTCGGTCACGTAGAGCGCGCCGTCCTGACCGACCACCAGTTGCACCGGGCCGTTCAGGCCGCTAGCCAGCACTGACTTCTCTGCAAACTTCGGCCCGCTGGCGCGCGTGATGCTGCCGGTGGCGAGTTCGGCGTAGATCACGCTGCCGTCGGGCATCGGCAGCGCGTCGAACGGGGCCTTCAGGCCGTGGATCGTTTCGACGGTCTTCAGGGTCTTTCTGTCGATCAGCTGCACCGAACCCGTGAACCACGAGGTCAGCGCGAAGAGCTTGGGCGACAGCCCGACCGCGAACGGGTAGTCGAGCTCGGGCTCGCGCTGCATGCGGAACACGTCGCGCACCTCGCCGGTGCGCACGTCGACCTGCCGGAAGCCGAACACGTCGGCCACCCAGAGGTCGTTGCCGTCGATCTTCAGGCCCGCGGGCACCGCCACCTTGCCGCTGGTGAGCGTGCGCAGCTCGCCGGTGGCGGGGTTGAAGGCCTGCACCTCGTTGTTGGCCATGTTCGAGACGTAGATCGTCCCGTCCGGCGCGATGGCGAGGTTGTCGAGCGACGGGCGCAGCTGCTTGGCCACGGTCTTGCGGCCCGTGGCGAGGTCCACCCGCACCAGCTCGCCGCTGCGCGCATCGACCACCCAGAGGTTGCCCTTGCCGTCGAGGTTGGCGGCGGCCGGGATCTTGAAGCCGTCGGCGATCACGGTCAGGTTGCCGTTCGCCGGGTCGATCTTCACCACTTGGCCCTTGAACCACAGCGGGCCGTAGAGCAGGCCGTCGGGTCCGACCTCGAAGCCGTTGAAGCCGCCCATGTCCTTCTTGATGAGCCGGGGCGGCTGCTTGCCTTCGCGGTCGATCTCCCAGAGCGCATCGCCCAGGAACACCTGCGAGGCATAGAGCTTGCCGTTCTTGCGGTCGAAGTCCAGCGAGTTCAGCCCGGGCAGGTCCTTGGCGAGCACGCGCAGCGGTGCGCTGTCGCTCTCGCGGTAGCGCAGCATGCCCATGAGGTAGTTGGTCCAGGCCAGCTCGCCCTTCGGCCCGACCGCGATGTCGTCGGCCTGGCCTTCGGGCGCGTCGATCAGCACCTTGGCGGCGCCGGTCTGGCGGTCGACCTCCCACAGCGTGTTGCCGAGCACGGAGCCCGCGAGCAGCCGGCCCTTTGCATCGATGGCCAGGCCGTGCACGCCCGCGAAGGCCGATGGGGCCACGAGCACCTCGGGCGCCGCCCACGAAGCCGGGCGCTTGGGCGGTGGCGACAGCGAGCTGCAGGCGGCGAGCAGGGCGAGGGCGGCGGTCAGCGCGGCTGCGCGGATCGAGCGACGGGGCATGGCGATCTCCTCTGGGTGACGATGTGGCCGCAGTCTAGGAGTCGACCGACGCCGCGCAGTCGCTCGCGGGACAAGACGCAGACTTTCGTCCGCTGCGGATAACCCGCAGCTTCAGTTGCGCAGCAGCTGCGTCGCCGTGTGGATCAGCAGCCCCACCAGCCCGCCCACCAGCGTGCCGTTGATGCGGATGAACTGCAGGTCGCGCCCGATGTGGCGCTCGAGTTCGTCGGTCATCTCGTGCGCGTTCCATTCGCCCACGCGCTCCTCGATGTAGCGGCGGATGTCTTCCCGGTAGCGTTCGATGGCCGCCGGCGCGGCGGCTTCGAGCTGCTCGTTGATCCAGGCGCGGATCGCCGCGTCGTTCTGCAGCCGCTGGCCCAGCGCGCCGGCCATCGTCGCGATGCGCTGGCGGATGGTCGAGTCAGGCCGCCCGAGGTCGTCGTGCAACCAGCCCAGCAGCTCGCCCCACAGGCCGTGCAGGTAGTCGCCCAGCGCGGGGTGCGCGATGAGCTCGGCGCGGATCTGCTCGCCGCGCTGCTGGAACTCGGGGTCGAGCTTCAGGCGCACCACGAAGTCGTCGACGAAGTGGTCGAAGCGCTTGCGCATCGGGTGGTCGGGCTCGGCCGCCAGCTCGGCCAGCGTGCGCGCGATGGCGGCCACGATCTTGCGCGTCGCGAGCTTGGCCGCCACCTGGTCCAGGCCGACGTAGCGCAGCGTCTTGATCTCGCGTGCGATGCCTTCGGTGATGTGCGCCTGCACCTCCTCGCCGTCGAGCAGCTCGGCCACCTGCTGCAGCACGTCGTCGAGCAGCGCCTGGTGGCGCCCGCCGGCCGTGAGTGCGTCGAGTGCCTGGCCGGTGAGGCGCGAGAGGTCGATCTTGGCCAGGCCGGCCGCGGCGGCGCGGCCCATGAAGTCGCGCACCCGCTCGTCGTCGAAGGCGGTGAGGCCGTAGCGCGTGGCGGCCACGCCCCATTCGCCGAGCCTCTCGCCGCTGGCGGGCCGGGCCAGCCACTCGGCGATGCGGGCCGCTGCATCGAACTGGCGCAGCTTGGCCAGCACCTGCGCGGTGCTCAGGAAGTTGTCGCAGATGAAGCCGGCGAGCTTGGCGCCGATGCGGTCCTTGTTGCTCGGGATGATGGCCGTGTGCGGGATCGGCAGGCCCAGCGGGTGGCGAAACAGCGCCACCACCGCGAACCAGTCGGCAATGGCGCCGACCATCGCGGCCTCGGCAAAGGCCGCCACGTAACCCCAGGCCGGATGCTGCGAATGCAGCGCGCTCGCCACGGCATAGAGCAGCGCCGCCGCGCACAGCAGGCCGAGCGCGATGCGCTTCATGCGCTGCAGTGCGGCGCTGCTTGGGTCTTCAGCCAATGCTGTGCGAAGTTGCGAGGCGCTCCATGAACAACTCGCAGCGCGCGAGCTGTTCGAGGCTCACGAACTCGTCGGGCTGGTGCGCCTGCTCGATGCTGCCGGGGCCGCACACCACCGTGGGGATGCCGGCGTTCTTGAACAGACCCGCTTCGGTGCCGAAGGCCACCAGTGTGGTGCGGTCTTCGCTGGCCAGGCGCTGCGCGAGCAGCGTGACCGGGTCGCCAGCGGCGCCCAGGAAGCTCGGGATTTCGCAGATCGTTTCGAACTTGAAGCCGGCGTCGGGCGCCACCTTCTTCATGGCCGGCTCGATGCTCGCGGCGTAGGCCAGCACGTCGGACTGCATGCGCTTGGCGTCGGCCGTGGGCAGGTCGCGGAATTCGTAGCGGAACTCGGCGTCGCGCGGCACCACGTTGTCGGCAATGCCGCCGTGGAACTGGCCCACGCTGGCGGTGCTGAAGGGCACGTCGAAACCGTCGTAGCGCGGCTCGCTGCGCTCGAAGTCCTCGGCCATGTCGCGCACCTTGCCGATCACGCGCGCGGCCATCTCGATGGCGTTGACCGACTTCGGCGTGAGCGACGAGTGCGCCTCCTTGCCGCGCACGCAGCACTTGTAGCGGTACACGCCCTTGTGCGCGATGGCCGGCACCATGCTGGTGGGCTCGCCCACGATGCAGGCCAGCGGCTTGATGCCGGCGTCGCGCATGTCGGCAATGAGTTCGCGCACGCCGAAGCAGCCGATCTCTTCTTCATACGTGAAGGCGAAGTGCACCGCGAAGGGCGCGTCGCCCTCGAGGAAGCGCTGGGCGTTCGCCAGCGCGATCGCGATGTAGCTCTTCATGTCGGCCGAGCCGCGGCCGTACAGGCGCTCGTTCTGCACCACGGCCGACAGCGGGTCGACGCTCCAGGCCTGGCCGTCCCAGGGCACCGTGTCGGTGTGGCCCGAGAGGATCACGCCGGCCGGCTTGCCCTCGCCCAGCGTGGCGAACAGGTTCGCCTTGGTGCGCTCGGCGTTGTAGGTGATGCGGCTCTTCACGCCCAGGGCGGCGAGGTGCGCCTGGGCGAAGTCGATCAGCTCGAGGTTGCTGTTTGCGCTCACCGTGTTCATGCGAACCAAGGTTTGCGCCATCAAGAGGCTCTGGGGAGAAAGCGTGTGCTGCATGCAACAGATTGTCCGGGAAGTTGAACGCGCGCGCAGACGGGTACCGGCGTTGTCACGCGCAGCGGGTAGCCTGCTTCTTCTTTTTTCTTTGTTTGGATGGAGAAGACAACATGCGCATGTCCCTGCAGATCACCCTGACCGCCGCGGCCGTCCTGAGCCTCGCCGCCTGCGGCACCACCGGCCCGTCGGCAACCAAGCTGCTCACGCTGGACGGCCAGCCGCCGCTGGTCATTGCCCACCGCGGCGCCTCGGGCTACCTGCCGGAACAGACGCTGGAGTCGTATGCGCGCGCCATCGAACTGGGCGCCGACGTCATCGAGATGGACCTGGTCTCCACCAAGGACGGCGTGCTCATTGCCCGCCACGACCCCAACCTGGCCATCAGCACCGACGTGGCCAAGCACGCGCGTTTTGCCTCGCGCAAGAAGACCATCCAGGTCGACGGCGAAACCCAGACCGGCTGGTTCAGCAACGACTTCACGCTGGCCGAGATCAAGACCCTGGGCGGCATCTCGACCGACCCCGAGCGCCCGCAGGAATTCAACGGCAAGTTCAAGATCCCGACCTTCCAGGAGATCATCGATTTCGCCAAGGCCAAGTCGAAGGAAACCGGCCGCACCATCGCGATCTACCCGGAAACCAAGAACCCGACCTACTTCCGCGACCTGGGCATGCCCATGGAAGACAAGGTCATCGCCGCCATCAACGCCGCCGGCTGGAACAGCAAGACCGCGCCCATCTACGTGCAGTCGTTCGAGCCCGGCAGCCTCAAGTACATGAAGAGCAAGGGCCTGAACACCCGGCTCATCCAGCTGATCGACGGCGACGGCATCGACATGAAGACCGGCGCCATGACCTACGCCGTGCCCGTCGACCGCCCCTACGAGTGGACCAAGGCCGGCGACAAGCGCAACTTCGACGTCATGGTCACGCCCGCCGGGCTGGCCGAGATCAAGACCTATGCCGACGGCATCGGCCCCTGGAAGCGCTACATCGTGAGCGTCAAGGGCACGGTCGGCGCCGACGGCAAGGTGGTGGACGTCAACAAGGACGGCAAGATCAACGATGCCGACGCCACCTCGACGGCCCCCACCACGCTGATCGCCGACGCCCACAAGGCGGGCCTGTTCGTTCACCCTTTCACGTTCCGTAACGAGTCGCGCCGGCTGGCGTCCGACTACAACAAGGACGGCAAGAACGAATACGCGGTCTATTACAAGCTCGGCGTCGATGGCGTTTTCACCGACTTCACCGACACCGCGCGGGCCGCACGCACCGACTACCTGAAGAGCATCGGCCGCTGAGGGTTTGCCCGGCACGGTCTTTGCGGCGCTGATCGCAAAGCCTAGACTGTGTCCTATGAAACTCATCGACTCGCTCGTCACGCAGGCGGCCGGCATCGCGGCCGTCCGGCGTGACCTTCATGCCCACCCTGAACTCTGTTTCGAAGAAGTCCGCACCGCCGACGTGGTGGCAGGCAAGCTCACCGAATGGGGCATTCCCATCCACCGCGGCCTGGGCACCACGGGCGTGGTGGGCATCGTCAAGAACGGCACCAGCAACCGCGCCGTCGGCCTGCGCGCCGACATGGACGCGCTGCCCGTCACCGAACTCAACACCTTCGCCCATGCCAGCCAGCACCACGGCAAGATGCACGCCTGCGGCCACGACGGCCACACGGCGATGCTGCTCGCTGCAGCGCAGCACCTGGCCAAGCACCGCAACTTCGACGGCACCGTCTACCTGATCTTCCAGCCGGCCGAAGAGGGCGGCGGCGGCGCGCGCGAGATGATCAAGGAAGGGCTCTTCGAGCAGTTCCCCATGGACGCCGTGTTCGGCATGCACAACTGGCCCGGCATGAAGGCCGGCCAGTTCGCCGTGAGCCCCGGCCCGGTGATGGCGTCGGGCAACAAGTTCCACGTCAACGTGGTCGGCAAGGGCGGCCACGCGGCGCTGCCGCAGACCGGCATCGACCCGGTGCCGATCGCCTGCGAGATCGTGCAGGCCTTCCAGACCATCCTCACGCGCAAGATGAAGCCGACCGATTCGGCGGTGATCTCGGTCACCACCATCCATGCCGGTGAAACCAACAACGTGATCCCCGACAACTGCGAGCTGTCGGGCACCGTGCGCACCTTCTCGCTCGAGGTGCTTGACATGATCGAGGCCAAGATGCAGCAGATCAGCGAGCACATCTGCGCCGCGCACGACGCCACCTGCGAGTTCCGCTTCGAGCGCTACTACCCGCCGACCATCAACACCGAGGCCGAAGCCAACTTTGCGCGCGACGTGATGGCCGGCATCGTCGGCCCCGAGAACGTGCTCAAGCAGGAGGCCGCCATGACCTCGGAAGACTTCGCCTTCATGCTGCAGGCCAAGCCCGGCGCCTACGCCTTCATCGGCAACGGCGACGGCGCGCACCGCGACGTGCACCACGGCGAAGGCCCATGCACGCTGCACAACGCCAGCTACGACTTCAACGACGACCTCATTCCGCTGGGCGCCACCTGCTGGGTGCAGATCGCCGAGCAGTTCCTCAAGCCCGGCGGCAGCGACGGTAGCGCCGCATGATCGGCATCGGCGAGGCCTTTTCGCCGCGCTACGCCCAAGCGCGGCAAAAGTTCCTGCAGGGCTGCGTGAGCGCCGGCCTCACGGTCGAGCCGCACGCGCACCCGCTCAAGGGCCGCGACGGCGAAGACCTGTCGATGGACGTGGCGCTCGACGGCGACGCCAACGCCGAGCGACTGCTCGTCGTCACCAGCGCCTGCCACGGCGTCGAAGGCCACTGCGGCAGCGGCGTGCAGGTCTTCGCACTGCACGACGCCGAATGGCGCGAGAAGGCCAAGGCGCAGGGCGTGGCGGTGCTGTACGTGCACGCGCTGAACCCGCACGGCTTTTCGTACGGCCGCCGCGTGACGCACGAGAACGTCGACCTGAACCGCAACTTCCTCGACTTCTCGAAGCCCGTGCCGGTGAACGAGCCCTACGCCAAGCTGCATCCGCTGCTGCTGCCCGACACCTGGCCGCCGACGCCCGAGAATCAGGCCGCCGTCGAGAAGTGGATCGACAAGCACGGCGCCACGGCCTACCAAGCGGCGGTGACCAGCGGCCAGTACCAGTTCGACGACGGCCTGTTCTTCGGCGGCAAGGCGCCGACCTGGAGCAATAAGACCCTGCGCAGCGTCTTGCGTCGCCATGCGGGCACCGCCAAGCGCCTCGCCTGGATCGACCTGCACACGGGCCTCGGCCCCAACGGCCTGGGCGAGCGCATCTTTGCCTGTCGCGACGACAAGGTCGCCTATGCCCGCGCCAACGCCTGGTGGGGCACGCCCGCCGCGCCCGTCACCTCGATCTACGACGGTTCCTCGACCTCGGCGCTGCTGCGCGGGCTGATGTGGGACGCCGTCTACGAAGAGTGCCCGCAGGCCGAGTACACCGGCATCGCGCTCGAGTACGGCACGCTGCCGATGCTCGAAGTGACCGGTGCGCTGCGCGCCGACCACTGGCTGCACACGCACCCGGACGCGCCGGCCGACCTGGCCGACGGCATCCGCGCGCGGATGGTCGAGGCGTTCTATACGGACAGCGACGCCTGGCGCGGCCAGATCGTGAGCCAGGCGCGACAGGCAATGTTCCAGGCGGTGGACGGGCTCAGCGCCTGAACCGTTTTGGCGTGCGCTCTGGCGTGCTCACGCCGATGGGGCACCTTGCTCCGCGAATGTCCTCCGCCCTTCGGGCTCCCCCTTAATTTCGCTGCGCAAGGCACCCCATCGACATGAGCGTTGGGCAGTGCGGTGATCAATCGCGCAGCACAACGACCGCGCCCTGAAACAAGCCAGACCTTAAGTCCGCACCCGCCCATCCGCCGTCAGCATTGACAGCTCGACGAACCGCGACGCCACATGGCTCTTCGGCGAGAACGACACCTCGAAGCCGCCGAACTGCTGCCGCTCGATGCTTTCCAGCCCCGCGATCAGCCCGTCGCGCGTGCCCTTGCCGCCCGGTGCGCGGCGCAAGCCTTCAGTCAGCACCTTGGCGGCCAGATAGCCTTCCATGCTCGAGAAATTGGCGCTCGCACCGCCGCCCGCCTTGCGCACCGCCTCGGTGAACTCGCGGGCCAGCGCATTGGCCTGGTTGTAGGGCGAGGGCACCACCTGCGTGACCATCACGCCCGCGGCCTCCTTGCCCAGCTCGTCCGCCAGCGCCTGCGTGCCCACGAACGAAAGGTTGAAGAACACACCGCCGTAACCCGCCTTGCGCGCCTCGCGGATGAACGCCGCGCAGGCCTTGTAGGCGCCGACCTGGACCACCGCCGCCGGCTGGCTTGCCACGATCGTCTTCACGGCCGCGGCCACGTCGGCCGAGTTGCGCTCCACCGTGGCCAGCGCCACGGGCTTGAGTTCCTGCTGGGCCAGCGCCAGCGTCACGCCGTCGAGCCCGGCCTTGCCGTAGGCGTCGTTCTGGTAGAAGACCGCGATCTTCTTCATGCCCAGGTGGGTGAGCTGTTTCACCATCAATGCCGTCTCGTCGTTGTACGAAGCGCGCAGATGGAACACGTTGCGGTGAAACGGCTCGCGCAGCGACATCGCGCCCGTGAACGGCGCGATGAACGGCACCTTGTCCTTCACCGCCAGCGGCAGCGCGGCCAGGCTGGTCGGCGTGCCGATGTAGCCGAACAGCGCGAACACGTCTTCCTCGATCAGCTTCTGTGTGTTGGCCGCGCAGCGATCGGGCTCATAGCCGTCGTCGAGGTTCTTGATCACCACGTTGCGGCGGCCCGGCTGCACGTTGTACTGCTCCAGGAACAACTTGGCGCCCTGGTGGAACTGGATGCCCAGCTGCGCGGCCGGCCCCGTGAACGGCGCCGACTGGCCCAGCACCAGCGGCGTCTCGCTCTGCGCCCGGGCGATGCCGAAGCCGCCCAGCGTGGCGGCGGCCGCCGTGGCGATCGAAAAATGCCTGCGATTCAGATGCATCGTCATGGTGAAATCTTCCCTCTGCCCTGTGTGTTGATACTCAAATTAGACTTGTTCGATGGCCCACGCAACGGATTCCCTCCTCGACACGCCCGACGCCTCCGTACCCTCGACGGTGCTCGGCGCCTGCCCGCACGATTGCCCCGACACCTGCGCGCTCGTCACCACCGTCAAGGACGGCGTGGCGGTCAAGCTGCAGGGCAACCCCGCCCACCCGCACACCGGCGGCGTGCTGTGCACCAAGGTGTCCCGCTACATCGAACGCAATGACCATGCCGAGCGGCTGGTGCAGCCTCTGAAACGCGTCGGACCCAAGGGCAGCGGCCACTTCGAGCCGGTCTCGTGGGAGGCTGCATTGGACGACATCGCCGCGCATCTTCGGGGGTTGCAAGCCGAACCGGAAGCAATTCTCCCCTACAGCTATGCGGGCACCATGGGCCTCGTGCAGGGCGAATCGATGGACCGGCGCTTCTTCCACAAGCTCGGCGCCTCGCTGCTGGACCGCACCATCTGCTCGATGGCCGGCGGCGAAGCGATGGTCTACACGCTGGGCGCCAAGGTCGGCATGCGCATCGAGTTCTTTGCCGAGGCCAAGCTCATCCTCATCTGGGGCAGCAACTCCATCGCCAGCAACCTGCACTTCTGGCGCCACGCCCAGGCCGCCAAGCGCGCCGGCGCGCGGCTGGTGTGCATCGACCCGCGCAAGACCGAAACCGCCGACAAGTGCGACGAGCACATCGCGCTGCTGCCCGGCACCGACGCCGCGCTGGCACTGGCGCTCATGCACGAACTCATCGTGCACGACTGGCTCGACCACGACTACATCGCGAACCACACGCTGGGCTGGGAGCAGCTGCGCGAGCGCGCGCTGCAGTGGCCGCCGTCGCGCGCGGCCGAGGTCTGCGGCATTCCCGAAGCGCAGATCGTGGCGCTGGCCCAGGCCTACGGCACGACGAAGCCGGCCGCGATCCGCCTGAACTACGGCATGCAGCGCGTGCGCGGCGGCGGCAACGCGGCGCGCGCCATCGCCTGCCTGCCGTCGCTGGTTGGCGCCTGGCGCGATCGCGCGGGCGGCCTGCTGCTCAGCAGCTCGGGCCACTACCCGGTCGACCGCGCCGCGCTGCAGCGCCCCGACCTGCTGGCCGGGCGCAAGCCGCGCACCATCAACATGAGCACCATCGGCGATGCGCTGCTCGACACCACCAAGCCCGTGAAGGCCCTCGTGGTCTACAACAGCAACCCGGTCGCGGTCGCGCCCGAGTCGGCCAAGGTGGTGGCGGGCTTCGCGCGTGAAGACCTGTTCACCGTGGTGCTCGAGCAGTTCCGCACCGACACCGCCGACTACGCCGACTACCTGCTGCCCGCCACCACGCAGCTCGAGCACTGGGACATTCACTGCAGCTACGGCCACACCGACGTGCTGCTGAACCAGCCGGCCGTTGCGCCGCGCGGCGAGGCCCGCAGCAACGCCTGGGTGTTCCGCGAGCTGGCGCGCCGGCTGGGCTTCGAGGAGCCCTGCTTTGCCGAGAGCGACGAGTCGCTGTGCCGCACCGCCTTCGCCGAGAACACGATCGATTTCGACCAGCTGCGCGCACAGGGCTTCACCAGCCTGAAGCTGGCCGAGGCGCCGTTCGCCGAAGGCAAGTTCCCCACGCCTTCGGGCCGCTGCGAGTTCTTCAGCGAGCGCCTGCAGGCCATGGGCATGGACGGCCTGCCCGACCATGTGCCCAACTGGGAACCGGCCGGCAGCTCGACCGAATTCCCGCTGGCGATGATCTCGCCGCCGGCGCGCAATTTCCTCAACTCGACCTTCGTCAACGTGATCAGCCTGCGCGCCATCGAGGTCGAGCCGCTGCTCGAGATCCATGCCGACGACGCCGCCGCGCGCGGCATCGAGGACGGCGCCACGGTGCGCGTGTTCAACCAGCGCGGTGAGCATCGCTGTCGCGCCGAGGTGTCGCGCCGCGCGCGCCGCGGCGTGGTGCACGGCATGGGCATCTGGTGGCGCAAGCTCGGCATGGATGGCACCAACGTCAACGAGCTGACCAGCCAGCGCCTGACCGACATCGGCCGCGGCCCGACCTTCTACGACTGCCTGGTGCAGGTCGAAAAGGCGTGATGCGGCGGTTGCGCGCACCTGCGCTGGCGCTGGCCGGCGCGATGTTCTTGAGCGGCTGCGCCGACCTCGGCTACTACTGGCAGTCGGCCAACGGCCACCTCGACATCCTGCGCGCCGCCAAGCCCGTGCCCGAGTGGCTGGCCGACCCGGCCGTGGGGGCGCCGCTCAAGGCCAAACTCGAACTCGCGCAGCGCATCCGCCGTTTCGCCTCGAGCGAACTCGGCCTGCCCGACAACGCGAGCTACACCTCGTATGCCGACCTGCACCGCCCCGCTGCCGTGTGGAACGTGGTGGCCGCACCGCCGTACTCGCTCACGCTCAAGAGCTGGTGCTTCCCGGTCGCGGGCTGCGTGGGCTATCGCGGCTACTACGACGAGGCCGCCGCCAAGACCGAGGCCGAGGCGCAGAAAACCAACGGCCTCGAAGTGGCCGTGTACCCCGTGCCTGCCTACTCCACGCTGGGTTGGATGAACTGGGCCGGCGGCGATCCGCTGCTGTCCACCTTCATCGGCTACCCCGAAGGCGAACTGGCGCGCCTCGTGTTCCATGAGCTGGCGCACCAGGTGCTTTATGTGTCGGGCGACACGGTGTTCAACGAGTCGTACGCCACGGCCGTCGAGCGCATCGGCGGCGCGATGTGGCTGCAGCGCGAAGCCGGCGAGGCGGCGCGCGCCGAATACGCGCAGTTCAATGCGCAGCGGCAGGACTTTCGCGCGCTCGCGCTCAACACGCGCCGCGCGCTCACGCAGGTGTACGAATCGCCCGAAGCCAAGGCCAAAGACTGGACGAAGGTCGAGGCGCAGAAGCAGGCCGCCATGGCCGACTTCCGCGAGCGCTATGCCGTGCTGAAGACGGCATGGACCGGCCCGCGCCAGAACGCCTACGACGGCTGGGTGGCGCGCGCCAACAACGCGGCCTTCGGTGCGCAGGGCGCGTACGACGACCTGGTGCCGAGCTTCGAGGCGCTGTTCGAACGCGAGGGCCGCGACTGGCCGCGCTTTTACACTGCGGTGCGGCGCATTGCCGCGCTGCCCACCACGGAAGAGCGCCGCAATGCGTTGCAGGCCGCCACGGGTATCCTGCACACCCACGCGCGCCAAGGCCGCACACACGACGACAACGGAGACCACGGTGCCTGACATCCAAATCGAACGCAACCACACGCTGGGCATTGCCGGCGCCCGCGAAGTCGCGCGCCAATGGGTGCATCAGGTCGAGCAGGACTACGGTCTCGAATGCACCTACACCGAAGGCACCGACTGCGACGTGGCCCAGTTCAGCCGCGCGGGCATCGACGGCACGGTGGAGGTCACGGCCGACACCTTCCGGCTCGAGGCGACGCTGGGGTTCCTGTTCAGCAGCTTCAGCGACCAGATCGAGCAGAAGATCGCGCGCAACCTCGACGCGCTGCTCGAAGCGCCGCAGGGCGGCAGCCGCTTTGCCTGAGACACGGCGCTTCTTCCGGGCGGCACGGCACACTCGGAAGCCATGACGCAAAGCTCTCTTTCCCCTCCGGCCGCGGGTCCGCTGGCCGGCCTCAAGGTCGTCGAACTCGGGCAACTGATCGCCGGCCCGTTCGCAGCGCGCACGCTGGCCGACTTCGGTGCCGACGTGGTCAAGATCGAACCGCCCGGCGCAGGCGACCCGCTGCGCACCTGGCGGCTGCTGAAGGACGGTACTTCCGTGTGGTGGCAGGTGCAGTCGCGCAACAAGCGCTCGCTGGCGCTGGACCTGCGCGAGCCCGAGGCGCAGGCCATCGTGCGGCAGCTCGCGGCCGAGGCCGACGTGCTGGTCGAGAACTTCCGCCCCGGCGCGATGGAAGGCTGGGGCCTGGGGCCCGACGAACTGCTGGACGCCAACCCCGCGCTCGTGATGCTGCGCATCAGCGGCTACGGCCAGACCGGCCCCTACCGCGATCGCCCGGGCTTCGGCGTGGTGGCCGAGGCCATGGGCGGGCTGCGCCACCTCACGGGCGAGCCGGGCCGCGTGCCGGTGCGCGTGGGCGTGTCGATCGGCGACACGCTGGCCTCGTTGCATGGCGTGATCGGCGTGCTGATGGCCATGCAGCACCGCCACGCCACCGTGAGCGCCGAATTCCCGAAGGGCCGCGGCCAGGTGGTCGACGTGGCGCTGTACGAGGCGGTTTTCAACTGCATGGAAAGCCTGCTGCCCGAGTACGGCGCCTTCGGTGCGGTGCGCGAGGCGGCCGGCAGCGCGCTGCCGGGCATTGCGCCCACCAACGCCTACCGCTGCGCGGACGGCGGCTACGCCATCGTCGCGGGCAACGGCGACAGCATCTTCAAGCGGCTCATGGCCTGCATCGGCCGGCCCGACCTCGCGGCCGACCCGGCGCTGGCCGGCAACACGGGCCGCGTCGCGCAGGTCGACCTGCTCGACGCCGCCATCGGCGACTGGGCCGCGCAGCGCACGGTGGCGGAGGTGCTGGCAGCACTCGATGCGGCGCACGTGCCGGCCGGGCGCATCTACACCATCGCCGACATCGCGGCCGACCCGCACTACGCCGCGCGCGGCATGCTGCAGGAGGTGAAGATGCCCGACGGCAGCGCGCTCGCGGTGCCCGGCTTCGTGCCCAAGCTGTCGCTCACGCCGGCCGGCCACCGGCGCAACGCGCCGGCGCTGGGGGCGGACACGGAGGCGGTGCTGAAAGAGATCGGCCTGAGCGCCGAGCAGATCGCCGCGCTGCAGGAACGCGGGATCGTCGGCTAGCCGGTGCGGCCGGTCAGGCGCGCAAGGATTCGATCAGGTCGATGTACTTCTGCTTCGCCTCGTCGGCGGTGGCGCCCTTCTGGGCGGTCCACGCGTCCCACTTGGCGCGCGCGACGATGTCGCTGAAGCTGGGCTTCTTGGCGGTGTTGTCGCCTTCGGTCGCCTGTTTGAACAGGCCGTAGATCTTCAGCAGCGTCGGGTTGTCGGGGCGCTCGGCCAGCAGCTTGGAGTTGGCCTGGGCGGCTTCGAATAGGGCGTTGAGGTCGGACATGGCGGTCGGGAAGAAGGTCAGAAAGCGGGCATCATAAATGGATTGGTACCAACTGGTACCAATCGCAAGCGTTCCGGCCTTTCAGTCCGTCAGGCCTGCGCGTGCCAGTTCCACATCCAGCCGCTCCCGCGCATCCGCCGGCGTCAGCGCCGCCGCCTTTTCATACAGCCCGTTCGCCTCGCCCGTGCGCGACTCGCCGTGCAGCATCAGCAGCGCACGCGCGTACTCCATCATCCCGGCCGCCGACTGCGGGTGCAGCGCCAGCCCGCGCTCGAACAGCTCGATCGAGGTCTCGGCGCGCACGCCGTAGGTCATGCGCCCGACCAGCGCGCCGACCTTGTCGATCACCTCGGCGTGGAAGGCTGCCAGCGCGAGGTGCGCGTCGCCGTGCTCGGGCTGCAGTTCGATCACATGCTCCAGCGCGCCTTTGAGCTTGGTGCCCAGGCCCTGCGCCAATGCGCGCGCCACGCTGATGCCCTGGCTGTAGCGGCCCAGCGCGTAGGCCTGCCAGTAAAGCGCCTGGCAGTTGTCGGGCTCGGCCGCGACCTGCGCGCCGGCGCGTTCGATCACCTGACGGAACAGCACGAGCCGCACTGCTTCGCGGGGCTCCAGGTAGTTGGCGTAGATCGCGGTCGCCTGGTTGGCGAGCGCCAGGCCGTCGGGGCCGTGCCGCAGGCCGAGGGCGGCGGCGCGTTCGAACTCGCCGCTGTGGTACAGCGCCCATCCCTCGGCCAGTGGCGCGTCGGCCGCGGGCGGCGGCAGCGCGTGGCCGGCGTGCAGGCGCGGCCAGTGCGCGAGCAGGCTGCGCGCGTCGTAGCGCGGCACATCGGGGTAGGGAAGGGGCGTCCAGGGTTCGGTGCCGGCGGCGGCCGTGGCCGCGGCGGGGCCGGCGGACAGCAGCGAGAGCGGTTTGAAATCGGAGTGGGGCATGGATGTTCTAGGCCGCCATATCGACCGTCGGTGGCACGGGGCTGGGGTTGCTGCTTGCTGCGGCGTTTTCGCCGTTGTAGGCATTGCTCAGCGCCAGCAGGTGGCGGCGCTGGTCGCGTGCGAGGTAGGGCGCGAGCAGGTGCAGCGTGTGATGGCCGCCGCGCATCAGCGCGCCCTGCGCGTGCGCAGGCTCCAGCGCCTGGCGCGGGTTGCGCACGTACTCGTAGCTCAGCCAGTAGGTGAGCACCACGACCATGCTCTGCGCGAGCGTGTCGACCTCGTGCGCGTCGATGTCCAGGTGGCCGGCGCGGCTCAGGCCGGCGATCAGCTGGCGGATGGCGCGCGCCTTGTTCTTGAGCACGAGCTGGAACTGGGTCTCCAGGCGCCGGTTCTTGCTCAGCAGGTCGTTGAGGTCGCGGTACAGAAAACGGTAACGCCAGATCAGCTCGAACAGGCTGTGCATGAAGAACCAGGCGTCCTCCACGTCGTGCACGCCTTCGCTGGCGTGCAGCAGCTCGTTGAGCTCGGCTTCGTAGCCTTCGTAGAGCTTGTTGATCAGCTCTTCCTTGGCGGGGTAGTGGTAGTAGAGATTGCCGGGGCTGATGTTCAGCTCGCCGGCCACCAGCGTGGTCGACACGTTCGGCTCCCCGAAGCGGTTGAACAAATCCAATGCAGCTTCGAGGATGCGTTGCGCAGTGCGGCGTGGCGCCTTCTTTGCCATGTCGGTGCCCCCGTGGTTTCTCTTGGTCTTGGGGGCACTCTAGCGCATGTGCGCTGCACCATGAACGGTGCGGGACATGTTTTGCGGCGCTGAATTTTTGTGCAGTGCCGCAATTACAGAACGATGTCAGCCGGCCTTGGTGCGGCGCAGGGTCTTCTTGGCGGCGGGGGCTGGCGCGGCCTTGCGCGCGGTGGACTTGCGAGGCGCCGTTGCGGCGGCCTTGGCATCGCGCTGCTTCAACTGGGCTTCGAGCGCCTCGATGCGGGCCTGCAGTGCAGCCACGTCGGCGGCCGAGGGCACGCCGAGTTTTTCGAGCGCGCGCGCCACGCGTTCTTCGAAGATGTTTTCGAGCTTGCCCCACTGGCCGGCGGCCTTGGTGCCGAACTCGCTGGCGAAGCCGGCCATGCGCTGCTGGGCCTGGGCCAGCGTTTCTTCAGCGGCCTGCTGGGTTTTCTTCTGCATGCCGGCGCCGTCCTTGACCAGCGCCTCGAAGGCC
The DNA here is from genome assembly GCF_002849325.1 of Variovorax sp. RO1. Classification (NCBI taxonomy): domain Bacteria; kingdom Pseudomonadati; phylum Pseudomonadota; class Betaproteobacteria; order Burkholderiales; family Comamonadaceae; genus Variovorax; species Variovorax sp. RO1. The sequence continues at coordinate 80,371 of NZ_PKMT01000008.1, read as the reverse complement.
TTGCTGCCCTCTTGCTGCATCTTGGCGAAGGCGCCGAGGCCGGCCAGCCAGATCTGCTGGGCCGAGTCCTTGATGCGGTCGGTCTTGTCGTCGCTGCTGCTGCTGTCGTCTTTGGAGGTGGCCATGCAATGTGTTCCTTGGTATGCAATCGCATGACTCTAGCCGCCCGCGCGCCCCGTGGTTAGGGCGCGCCGCCTATCCCCGCGCTCAGGATCAGGGCGTGCCGCCGGCGGCGCGGCTGGCATCGAGGTGCGACTTGGCGCGCTCGGCCAGCGCCATTTCGCCGGGCGTGCCGGGCACGAAGGGCTGCACCGGCAGCGGCCGGCCGTGCGAGTCGACCGAGACAAAGACGATCAGGCATTCGGTGGTCTTTTCCATCGTGCCGCCCTTCATGTCGCCGCTGCGCACCTCGACCGAGATGTTCATGCTGGTGGTGCCGGTGTAGGCCAGGCGGGCTTCGACCTCGACCAGGTCGCCGATCATGATCGGCCGGTGGAAGCGGATGCTGCCGATGAAGGCGGTGACGCAGTAGCGTTTGGCCCAGCTGGTGGCGCAGGCGTAGCCGGCCTCGTCGATCCACTTCATGACCGTGCCGCCGTGGACCTTGCCGCCGAAGTTGACGGTGCTGGGTTCGGCCAGAAACCGGAGGGTGATGGAAGACATGGGGCGCGCCTTTTCTCTGTGGGCAGTGGGTGGGGAGCCGCGATTATGCGAGCGCCCGGACTCGCTTTGGCACCCGCCCGTCGCCTTGCCGCCGGCGCTCAGCTGCCGCTGAACAGCTGGGCCAGCGTGCGGCGCAGCCAGGCGTTGCCCGGGTCGGCATGAAAGCGCTCGTGCCAGTGCTGCTTGACCGCGTAGGCCGGCAGCGTGAACGGCGGCGCAAGCACCTTCACCGGCTCCTGCGTGGCCAGCACGTTGCCCAGGATGCGCGGCACCACCACGATCAGCTCGGTGTGGGCCACGATGCGCGCCACGCTCAAAAAGCTCGACAGCCGCACCACCACGTTGCGCTTCAGGCCCAGGCGCGCGATGGTGGTGTCGACGATGGCGTGCCCCGTGCCCGAGCTGGACACCACCGCGTGCGCCTCTTCCTCGAAGCGCTTGCGCGTGAGCTTGGCGCCGATGCGCGGATGGTTCTGCGCCGCCAGGCAGACGAAGTTCTGCATGAACAGCACCTGCTGGTAGAAGCCCGCGTCCAGCTGCGGCATGAAGCCCACGGCCAGGTCGACGTCGCCGTCCTGCAGCCGACGGCCGCTGTGGGTGGAGATGATCTCGGTCTCGATATGCACGCCCGGTGCCGCTTGCCGCAGGTGGTCGAGCAGGCCGGGCAGCAGCACCACCTCGCTGATGTCGGTCATGCAGATGCGAAAGCGCCGCTGCGCATGCGCCGGCTCGAAGCTGCTGCGGTTGCCCTGGGCCTGCGCGAGCTGCGCCAGCGCCTCGCGCAGGTTCGGGTAGATGCGCTCGGCGTGCGGCGTGGGCTGCATGCCCTGCGCGGTGCGGGTGAACAGGCGGTCGTCGAAGTGCGCGCGCAGCTTGTTCAGCGCCGTGCTGGCCGCCGCCTGCGCCATGCCCAGCCGCTCGGCGGCCTTGGTGACGTTGCCGGTCTTGTAGACCTCGTCGAACACGGCGAGCCATTCGAGATCGAGCTTGGACATGGGGTGAGGCGGGGTGGAGCCCTGAAGGCGAAAGACACCATTATCGAAATTTCGAATTCCGTGTATTGGCACGCGGTCTTGAGCAAATAGTGGGGCGGGACAACAATGCCGCCAACGGAGACCCCGACCCATGAACCCCGCTTCTTCCAGTGCCCCTTCCAGTGCCGCTGGTGCACCGGCCAACCTGGCCGAACGCCGCGACTACTACGCCCGCATCCGCCCGCTGAATCTCTCGCCGCTGTGGGAGTCGCTGCACGTGCTCGTGCCGCGCGAGCCCAAGAGCCCGTGCGTGCCCGCGCTGTGGCGCTACGACGAGATCCGTCCGCTGCTCATGGAGTCGGCCGGCCTCATCACCGCCGAAGAGGCCGTGCGCCGCGTGCTGGTGCTCGAGAACCCGGCGCTGCCCGGCAACGCGTCGATCACGCAGTCGATCTACGCGGGCCTGCAGCTCATCATGCCGGGCGAGGTGGCGCCTTCGCACCGCCATGTGCAGTCGGCGCTGCGCTTCATCGTGGACGGCAAGGGCGCCTACACCACCGTGGGCGGCGAGCGCACGACGATGCACCCGGGCGACTTCATCATCACGCCCTCGTGGGCCTGGCACGACCATGGCAACGAAGGCATCGAAGGCGTGACCGAGCCGGTGGTGTGGCTCGACGGCCTCGATATTCCGATGCTGCGCTTCTTCGACGCCGGCTTCGCCGAGAACGACGACGCCAAGGTGCAGCACGTGGCGCGGCCCGAAGGCCACAGCCTGGCGCGCTTCGGCCACAACATGGTGCCGGTGCGGCACGACCACACTTCGGCCACCTCGCCGATCTTCAACTACCCCTACCTGCGTAGCCGCGAGGCGTTGGCGCAGTTGCAGAAGCAGGAAGCGCCCGATGCCTGGCTCGGTCACAAGCTGCGCTACATCAACCCGCTGACGGGCGGTTCGCCGATGCCGACCATCTCGACCCAGCTGCAGCTGCTGCCCCAGGGCTTCGCGGGCCGGACGCACCGTGCCACCGACGGCACCGTCTACAGCGTGGTCGAAGGCCACGGCACGGCCGAGATTGCAGGCCAGCGCTTCGACTTCGGCCCGCGCGACACCTTCGTCGTGCCGTCGTGGGCGCCGTTGCGCCTGTCGTCGCCGAACGAAGACACGGTGCTCTTCAGCTTCTCCGACCGTCCCGTGCAGCAGGCCATGGGCATCCTGCGCGAAGCCTTCCTCGAAGACGCCTGAAAGCGCGGCGACCTTCCTTCCTTCCTTCTTTTCTTGTTTGTCTGATGTGCCGTCCCACGCGGCAGGAGCCTTCATGTCTTTCGTCTTCACGCCCCCTTCCATCGTCGGCCTGCCCATCGTGGGCTCCGACAAGCAGTTCCCCGTGCGCCGCGTCTACTGCGTCGGCCGCAACTACGCGGCGCATGCGCGCGAGATGGGTTTCGACCCCGACCGCGAACCGCCGTTCTTCTTCTGCAAGCCCAACGACGACGCTTCGGTCGTGCCCGTGGCCGAAGGCGCCACCGGCACCGTGCCGTACCCCTCGCTCACGAGCAACTACCACTACGAAGCCGAGCTGGTGGTGGCCATCGGCAAGGGCGGCAAGGGCATTCCGGTCGACCAGGCCGCCAGCCACATCCACAGCTATGCCGTGGGCCTGGACATGACGCGCCGCGACCTGCAGATGAAGATGCGCGAAGCCGGCCGCCCGTGGGAGATCGGCAAGGCCTTCGACTTCTCGGCCCCCATTGCGCCGCTGCGCACGCTGGCCGACGTGGGCGAGATCAACGCCGGCGCCATCACGCTCGAGGTCGACGGCCAGGTGCGCCAGAACAGCGACATCGCGCACCTGATCTGGTCGGTGAACGAAGTCATCGCCAACCTCTCGACGCTGTTCGCGCTGCAGCCCGGCGACCTGATCTTCACGGGCACGCCCGAAGGCGTGGGCGCGGTGAAGCCGGGCCAGACGATCAAGGTCAGCATCGAGCGCCTGCCGTCGCTCACGGTCCGCATCGACTGAGCGCCCCGGCCCGCGCATGACCCTCTCGAAGCAACCTCCCTCCGTGCTGCTCGTCGGCGGCGGCATCGGCGGCATGGCCGCCGCGCTCGCGCTCGCACGCCTGGGCGTGGCCATCGACCTGCTCGAACAGAGCGCCGTCATCGGCGAGATCGGCGCCGGCCTGCAGCTCGGCCCCAACGCCTTCGCGGCACTCGACGCGCTCGGCGTGGGCGAGGCCGTGCGCCGCAGCTCGGTCTTCACCGACCGGCTCGTGATGATGGACGCCGTCGACTGCACCGAGGTGGCCTCGGTGCCCGTCGGCGAGGCCTTCCGTGCGCGCTTCGGCAATCCGTATGCCGTGAGCCACCGCGCCGACCTGCACGGCGCGATCCACGAGGCCGTGAAGCAGCATCCGCTGATCCGCTTCCACACCTCGGCGCAGGTCGAGACGATCGACATCGGCGCGCACGGCGTCACGGCCGTCACGCGCGACGGCCGCCGCTTCCAGGCCGATGCCATCGTCGGCTGCGACGGCGTGAAGTCGGTGGTGCGCGCGAAGTTGATCGGCGACGCGCCGCGCGTCTCGGGCCACGTGGTCTACCGCGCCGTCGTGCCTGCGGCCGACATGCCCGCCGACCTGCAATGGAACGCGCCCGTGGTCTGGGCCGGCCCCAACTGCCACCTCGTGCACTACCCGCTGCGCCATGGCGAGCAGTACAACCTGGTCGTCACCTTCCACAGCCGTGAAGAAGAAGAGTGGGGCGTCACCGATGGCAGCAAGGACGAAGTGCTGTCGTACTTCGAAGGCGTGCACGCGCGCCCGCGCCAGCTGCTCGATCGCCCGACCTCGTGGCGCCGCTGGAGCACCGCCGACCGCGACCCCGTCGAACGCTGGAGCGACGGCCCGGCCACGCTGCTGGGCGATGCGGCGCATCCCATGATGCAGTACCTCGCGCAGGGCGCGTGCATGGCGCTCGAAGACGCCGTGACGCTCGGCGAGGCCGTGAAGGCCTGCGACTTCGACATGACCGCCGCCTTCCAGCGCTACGAGCAGGCCCGCATCGCACGCTGCGCGCGCGTCGTGCTGTCGGTGCGCGAGATGGGGCGCCTGTACCACGCCCAAGGCGTCGAGCGCCTGGTGCGCAACAGCCTGTGGACCGGGCGCACGCCCGAACGCTTCTACGATGCGGTCGAATGGCTCTATGCCTGGCGACCCGAGCACTGCCTGGGCGACGCGCCCATGCCGCGCTGACACGGTTTTTCTGCGATATCCCACCCACGAGGCCGAAGGCCCAGGAGACAACCCATGAACTTTCCGCGCGCATTGCTGACGACCGCCGTCCTCGCCCTGACCGCCGCCTCCGGCGCATGGGCGCAGGGCAGCGACTACCCGAGCAAGCCGGTGACGCTGATCACCCCGTTCGCGGCCGGTAGCGGCCCCGACGCGGTGCTGCGGCTGGTGTCCGACAAGCTCTCGCGCCTGTGGAGCCAGCGCGTGGTGGTCGACAACCGGCCCGGCGGCGGCGGCTTCATCGCCATCGACCAGGCGCGCCGCGCCGCGCCCGACGGCTACACGCTGCTGCAGCTGGACAGCGAGCACATCGCCGCGCTGCCGCACCTGTACAAGTCGCGCAACTTCGTGACCTTGCAGCACTTCGACCCGGTCGCCTCGCTGTTCCGCACGCCCTTCTTCGTGGCCGTGGGCAGCGAGTCGAAGTGGAAGACCATGGGCGACCTGATCGCCGCCGCCAAGGCCAACCCCGAAGGCATCGTCTACGGCTCGTGGGGCGTCGGCAGCCCGGGCCACCTGGGCGCGCAGCAGCTCGAGGCGCTCACGGGCATCCGCATGCGGCATGCGCCGTACCGCGAGGTGTCGCAGCTGTATTCCAACGTGGGCACCGGCGAGGTGCCGTGGGCCTTCGCGAGCATCCCATCGAGCCAGGGCATCTACAAGGCCGGCAAGCTGCGCTACATCGCCGTGGCCGCGCCCAAGCGCATCCCGCAGATGCCCGACGTGCCGACCATGGCCGAGGCCGGCGGCCCGGCCTCGCTGGAGGTCAATTCCTTCGTGTCGCTGCTGGCGCCCAAGGGCGTGTCGGCGGCCGTGAAGGCCAAGATCAACGCCGACGTGGCCAAGGTCATCGCCGACCCCGACATCCGCGCCCGCTTCGACACCTTCGCCTTCGAGCCGCTGGCCTGGTCGCCCGAGGAGATCGAGCGCAACGCCGAGGCGAAGTCGAAGGTGTACGGCGAGCTGGTGCGCCGGGGCAACATCAGCCTCGACTGACGAGAGTGCGCCTTGCCCTGGGCTCGGCGCCGCAGTTAAGCTGCCTCCCTTTGCATTTTTGTTCACCTTTTTGACTGTCTTTTTCCCATGCACGCCACCAAGAGAGCCCTCCTGATCGCCTGCGGCCTGGCCGCCACCGCGGCGTTGCCGCTGTCCGCCAGCGCCGACACCCCCGCGTGGCCGACCAAGCCGATCCGCCTGCTGGTGGGTTTCCCGGGCGGATCGACGCCCGACATCGCGGCGCGCACCATCGCCGAGCCGCTGTCCCGCGCGCTGGGCCAGCCAGTCGTGGTGGACAACAAGGCCGGTGCCTCGGGCAACATCGCGGCCGATCAGGTGGCCAAGGCCACCGACGACCACACGCTGGGCATCGTCATCAACGGCAACCTCACGTCGTCGAAGATGCTGTACCCCAAGCTGCCGTACGACCCGGCGAAAGACTTCACCTACCTGTCGCTGATCGCCACCGCGCCGCTGGTGCTCGTGGCACAGAACAGCCTGCCCTCGGGCACCGCCTTCTTCGACGCCGCGCGCCAGGCCGGCGACAAGTGGAACTACGGCTCGGTGGGCGTGGGCTCGGTCGGCCACCTGGGCATGGAACTGCTCAAGAGCCGCGTGAACGGTTTCAAGCCCGAGCACGTGCCCTACCAGGGCAACCCGCAGGTCGTCACCGGCATGCTGGGCGACCAGGTGCAGATGGGCCTGATCCCGCCGGGCGTGGCCATGCCGCAGATCCGCGCGGGCAAGCTCAAGGCCGTGGGCCTCACGGGCGGACGCAGTGCGCTGGTGCCCGAGATCGCCCCGCTGGCCGAAGCCGGCGTGAAAGACTTCAGCCTCGAGGTGTGGGTGGCGCTGCTCGGCCCGGCCAACCTGTCGAAGACCGCACAGGCCCGCATCAGCCGCGAGATCGAGATCGTCATGAAAGACCCCGACGTGCGCCGCAAGCTCTTCGAGCAAGGCTGGCAGGCCGTGGGCACCTCGCCGGACGGCATGCGCACGCGCGTGAAGGAAGAGGCGGCGATCATGAGCAAGATCATCGCCACGCGCGGCATCAAGATCCAGTGATGACGACAACGCAGCAACCACCCACCCTGAACGAACCGGCGCGCGCGCTGCCGGTGTTCGGCGACTTCGACGTGGTCGTGGTCGGCGGCGGCCCCGCCGGCATTGCCGCCGCCGTGAGCGCCGCGCGCCACGGTGCGCGCACGCTGCTGGTGGAGCGCTACGGCTTTCTCGGCGGCATGGGCACCGCGGGCGGCGTGACCAACTTCGCGGGCCTGTACGGCAAGCGCCGCGGCGAAATGACGCAGCTGGTGCGCGGCGTGGTCGACGACCTCATCGACCGCATCGCCGGCTTCAACGGCATGAACGCGCCGCAGAACGGCATGGGCGGGCGCATCTGCGTGCGCTCGTACGACACCTCGGCCTACAAGCTGGCTGCCGACCAGCTGCTCGAAGCGGCCGGTGTGCAGATGCTGTTCCACGCGTACGCCGCGGCGGTGCTGCACGACGGCGCGCGCATTGCCGCGCTGGTGGTCGAGACCAAGTCGGGCCGCCAGGCGATCCGCGCCAACGCCTTCATCGACGCCAGCGGCGACGCCGACGTGGCGGCCTTCGCGGGCGTGCCTTTCGAGGTGGGCGACGGCCACGGCAGCGGGCTGTTCCCGACCACCATGTTCCGCATCGGCCAGGTCGACGCACCGGCCGCGCTGGCCGCGGTGGGCGAGTTCTCGGCCATCAACGGCTTCATGGCGCGCGCCGAGCAGCAGCACCCGGGCAAGTACAGCTTTCCGCGCGAAGGCGCGATCCTGCGGCCCAACAAGGACCCGCGCGAATGGCGCGCCAACGTCACGCAGATCCGCAACGCCGCCGGCGGCGCGATGAACGGCGTCGATGCGCGCGAACTCAGCGACGGCGAACTCGAAGGCCGGCGCCAGATCGCCGCGTACTTCAAGTTCCTGCAGGCCGAGGTGCCGGGCTTTGCGCCGTCGGCCATCGTGGAGATCGCGCCGCAGGTCGGCATCCGCGAGACGCGGCGCATCCAGGGCCTGTATGCGCTGGACCGCGAAGACATCCTCGGTTCGGCCACCTTCGACGACACCATCGGCCTGAACGCCTGGCCGATGGAAATGCACGCCGACGGCCGCATCGAATGGGCCTTCCCGCGCGACGAAGCCAACGCCTACAACCACCTGCCGTGGCGCATGCTGGTGCCACAGACGGTCGACAACCTGCTCGTGGCCGGACGCTGCGCCTCGATGACGCACGAGGGCCAGTCGGCCGCGCGCGCCAGCGGCGGCTGCTTCGTGATGGGGCAGGCGGCGGGCACGGCGGCGGCCTCGCTGGGCAGCGGGCGCTTTGCGGCGATCGACGTGGCGGCGCTGCAGAAAAAGCTGGCGGCCGACGGCGTCGACCTGGACCGTTGAGCGCGGCGCGGCGCTAGAGTCCGGGGCTGGATGAACTCGAACCCCGGACACACCGTGCCTCTCTCTTCTTCGCTGTCGACCCCCGCGCGTCGCCTCTTCCTGGCGCTGGCCTGCGCCGCCTTCGGCCTGCTGCAGGTGGGCTGCGCCAGCACCCCCGAGGGCGACCCTGTCCACGGCAAGGACCGCGTGCTGAGCTTCGTCGCGGCCAAGGACGGCCGCAAGGTCGCCATTGCCGGCGACAAGTACCACTACGTGTTCGACGGCGACCCCTCCGTGGCCGCGCTGCTGCGCTGGGACGGCCGCACGAAGGTCACGCCCGCGCTCATCGGCGAACTGAAGGTGGCGCGCAACCAGAGCTTCGAAGGCCAGTACGTGCTGATGGCCTTCGACGCCGATCTGACGCCCGAAGACCGCAACTTCCTCGTGCAGACCGGCTTCGCCAAGGCCGAGGTGAAGTACGGCGACCGCACCGGCCCGGTGCTGCGCTACTTCGGCACCGTCTACGGCAAGCGCTACGCGGCGGTCGCGCTGAAGTCGGCCGACACGGTCGATTTCTCGCGCCGCCAGTACCTGAAGTACGTCGAGCAGGAAACGCTCAGCGGCGCGTTCAGCCAGGCCGAGCGCTCGCCGCTGGTGTACGGCGCCGACGGCGCGATGCTGCTGGGCGGCGTGCCGGTGCGCATGATCGATGGTGGCACCGACCACGGCTGCAGCCTGCGCCTGATGCTGGACATCTGCTTCTTCAAGTAGGCCGGCCGGGCGCTGCTGACCGGGCCGCGACAGCGCGCGGGCCCGGCCTTTGCTATCGTCGAGGGCTGCTTTTTTCGCCCAGAAATCTCCCTCCGATGACCCCCGAACCCGTCCTTGCCGCCCGCCTCGTTGCCGACCTCGTCGCCCTCATGCAGCTCGAACCGCTGGGCGGCGACCGCTTCCTGGCCCAGAGCGAGGACATCGGCACGCCCGCCGTCTTCGGCGGCCAGGTGCTCGGCCAGTCGCTCATGGCCGCCAGCCTCACGGTGGGCGCTGAGCGCCCCGTGCATTCGATGCACGCCTACTTCCTGCTGCCCGGCGAGCACGCGCCCATCGAGTACAGCGTTGATCGCGTGCGCGACGGCCGCAGCTTCACCACGCGTCACGTGGTGGCGCGCCAGCAGGAGCGCATCATTTTTGAAATGTCGGCGTCGTTCCAGACGGTGGACGAGGGTGTCGAGCACCAGTTCCCCATGCCCGCGGTCGAAGGCCCCGACGGCCTGACCAGCGAGCTCGACCAGCGCATCGCGCTCGGCGATCGCCTGCCCGAACCCTGGCGCTCCAAGGCCATCCAGCCGCACGGCATCGAGTACCGCCGCGTCGACCCCGAAGACCTGCTGCGGCCCGAGGTGCGCCCCACCGAGAACCAGAGCGCCATCTGGATGCGCGCCATCGCGCCGCTGCCCGACGACCTGACCGTGCACCGTGCGTTGCTGGCCTATGCCTCCGACCACGGCCTGCTGCGCGCCGCGATGCTGCCGCACGGCCTGAGCTTCATGAGCGGCCAGGTGCGCCCCGCCAGCCTGGACCACGCGATGTGGTTCCACCGCGATTTCCGCCTGGACGACTGGCTGCTCTACGTGGTCGACTCGCCCAGCGCGGGCGGTGCGCGCGGCCTGTGCCGCGGCAGCATCTACACGCGCGACGGCCGCCTCGTGGCTTCGGCGGCGCAAGAGGGCATGCTGCGCATCCGCAAGCCCGGTACGGCGCGCACGCCGATCACGGGCTGAACGTCCTCCGCTTTCCTTCACTCACTCGCTCGATCGCTCCGACCATGAAGATCTTCTTCTCTCCCGCGTCTCCTTTCGTGCGCAAGTGCATGATCGTTGCCCACGAGCTGGGCGTGGCCGATCGCATCGAGAAGCTGCCCAGCGCCGCCGGCCCGGTGAAGCGCGACGCCAGCATCCTCCCCAACAACCCGCTGGGCCAGGTGCCGACCTTCCTCACCGATGACGGCCAGGTGCTGTTCGACAGCCGCGTGATCTGCGAGTACCTCGACACGACACACGCTGGCGGCCTGTTCCCGGCCACCGGACCCGCGCGCTGGGAGCGCCTGACCGAGCTGTCGCTGGCCGACGGCATGACCGGCGCCGCGCTGCTCGCGCGCTACGAGACCATGCTGCGCCCCGAGGCGCTGCGCTGGACCGACTGGACCGACGGCCAGCTTGACAAGGTGCGCACCGGCCTCGAATGGCTCGAAGCGGCGGCGCCGTCGTTTGGCGAGCGCGTCGACATCGGCACCATCGCCTTCGGCTGCGCCCTGGGCTACATGGACTTCCGCTTTCCCTCGGTGGACTGGCGCGCCCAGGCGCCGAACAGCGCGAAGTGGTTTGCGGCGTTCAACCAGCGGCCGTCGATGCAGGCCACGTTGCCGACGGTCTGATCTGCTGCTGCTGCTGCAGTTCAGGGCGACGCTCCCGCCGACGCGGTACCTTGCTCCGCGAATGTCCCCCGCCCTTCGGGCTCCTCCTTGATTTCGCTGCGCAAGGCACCCCATCGACGTGAGCGTTGGGCAGTGCGGTCGTTGATCGACCCGCACAACGACAGCGCTCAGCGGGCGCAGGACACTGGGTGCTTCCCGCAGCGAAATCAAGGAGGAGGGCGAAGCCCGGGGGACATTCGCGGAGGGAAGTACCCGGTGGCCTGTGCACGCGCCCCGAAAGCAACCCCCACTAAGCATTCCCCCCGAGAGCCCTCAGCCCACAGCGCCCTCGCCACAATGCGTGTTTCGAATGAACGAACCCAAGGAGCCCGCATGCCTTCAGACACCCCCCAAAAAGTAGCCATCGTCACCGCCGGCGGCAGCGGCATGGGCGCCGCCGCGGCGCGCAAGCTCGCAGACGACGGCTTTCGCGTGGCCGTCCTGTCCTCGTCGGGCAAGGGCGAGGCGCTGGCGCAGGAACTCGGCGGTATCGGCGTGACCGGCTCCAACCAGTCGAACGACGACATCCAGCGCCTCGTGGACAAGGTCATCGCCGAATGGGGCCGCATCGACGTGCTCGTGAACAGCGCCGGCCACGGCCCGCGCGCGCCGATCCTGGAGATCAGCGACGACGACTGGCACCGCGGCATGGACGTCTACTTTTTGAGCGCCGTGCGACCCGCGCGCCTCGTGGTGCCGCACATGGTGAAGCAGGGCGGCGGCGCGATCATCAACATCTCGACCTTCGCGGCCTTCGAGCCCGACCCCGTGTTCCCGACTTCGGGCGTGTTCCGCGCCGGCCTTGCGGCCTTCACCAAGCTCTTCGCCGACCAGTATGCGAAGCACAACGTGCGCATGAACAACGTGCTGCCCGGCTTCATCGACAGCCTGCCCGAGAAGGACGTGTTCCGCGAGCGCATCCCCATGGGCCGCTATGGCCGCAGCGCCGAGATCGCCGCCACCATCGGCTTCCTGGCCTCCGAAGGCGCGGGCTACATCACGGGACAGAACCTGCGCGTGGACGGCGGCATCACGCGTTCGGTCTGAGCTGAGTCTCTTGCAACGGCGCTCCCTACAATCGGCGCCCATGTGTTCCCGGATTCCCCGCTTCCCCATCCGCCGCCGGCAGTCGGGCTGCTCGCGGCCGACGCCTCCCTGACACGGGCGGCGTGAAGCGCGGCGGCTCACGGCCGTCGCCATCCGCACGGAGGCCGCACGCCGGCCTCCTTCTCTTTTCTGTTCCGCATCGCGGCGCTCTTGCGGCGCCTGCGGACTGTTGCCGTTCCCCATGTCTTCTACCCACAGTCGCCTGCGCACCGAGTGGTGCCCGAGCATTCCCCGCGAGCTGATGGCGGGCGCCGTCGCCACCTTCGCGCTCATCCCTGAGGTCATCGCCTTTTCCTTCGTCGCCGGCGTGGACCCGGCGGTCGGCCTTTTTGCCTCGTTCGTCATCGGCCTCGTGATCGCCTTCACCGGCGGCCGCCCGGCCATGGTGTCGGCCGCGGCCGGTTCGGTGGCGCTGGTGGCCGCGCCGCTGGTGCATGCGCACGGCCTGCCGTACCTGCTGGCCGCGGGCGTGCTCGCGGGCGCGATGCAGATCGTGTTCGGCCTGCTGCGGCTCGGCGTGCTGATGCGCTTCGTGTCGTCGTCGGTGCGCACCGGCTTCGTCAATGCGCTGGCCATCCTGATCTTCGCGGCGCAGATGCCGCACTTCATCGGCGCGAACACGGCGACCTGGGCCATGGTCGGGCTCGGGCTGGCCATCATCTACCTGCTGCCGCGCCTGACGACCGCGGTGCCGTCGCCGCTGGTGTGCATCGTGGTCGTGACGCTGGTGGGCCAGTGGCTGGGCCTGCCGCTGAAGACCGTGGCCGACCTCGGCCACCTGCCCGATGCACTGCCCACGTTCGCGTTCCCTTCAGTGCCGCTCACGCTGGAGACGCTGCGCATCATCGCGCTGCCGGCCTTCGCGATCGCCATGGTCGGCCTGCTCGAATCGATGATGACCGCGAGCGTGGTCGACGAACTCACCGACACGCCGAGCTCGAAGAACCGCGAGTGCAGCGGCCTGGGCATCGCCAACGTCGCGGCCAGCTGCTTCGGCGGCATCGCGGGCTGCGGAATGATCGGCCAGACCGTGAGCAACGTGCGCTACGGCGGGCGCGGGCGGCTGTCGACGCTGTTCGCCGGTGTCTTCCTGCTGATCCTCATGGTGCTGCTCAAGCCCTGGGTGTCGCAGGTGCCGGTGGCGGCGCTGGTCGCAATCATGGTGATGGTGTCGGCCTCGACCTTCGACTGGGGCTCGCTGCGCACGCTGGTGCGGCATCCGCGCATGTCGAGCGCCGTGATGCTCGCGACGGTGGCCGTCACCGTCGCCACCGACAACCTCGCCGCGGGCGTGGCGGTCGGCGTGATGCTCAGCGGCGTGTTCTTCACCTTCAAGGTCGCGCGGCTGCTGCAGGTGCAGGCCGAAGTGGAAGAGGGCGACACGCGCGTCTACCGTGTGACGGGCCAGGTGTTCTTCGCCTCGGCCGACATGCTGGTCGATGCCTTCGACGTGCGCGAGATCGACGGCGCACCGGTGCGCATCGACGTGACGCAGGCGCATTTCTGGGATGTCACCGCCGTCACCGCGCTGACCAAGGGGGTCGAGCGGCTGCGCAAGCATGGCAGCGTGGTGGAGGTGACGGGGCTCAACCAAGCGAGCCGCGACCTCCTCCTGAAGCTCGACGCCGCGCCCGAATAACGAGCCCGGCCCGCGTTCAGACGCCCAGGTAGCGCGTCCACAGCGACCGGTCGGCGTCGAGCGCCGCCGAGTCGCCCTGCCACACCACGCGTCCGCGCTCGAGAATCATGTGGCGGTCGGCCAGCGGCAGCAGCCGCTGCACGTACTTGTCGACCACGAGGATCGCTTCGCCTTCGGACTTGAGCGTCGCGATGCAGTGCCAGATCTCCTCGCGGATCACCGGGGCCAGGCCTTCGGTGGCTTCGTCGAGGATCAGCAGGCGCGGGTGCGTCGACAGCGCGCGGGCAATGGCCAGCATCTGCTGCTCGCCGCCCGAGAGCTGGTTGCCCGCGTTGGCCTTGCGTTCCGACAGGCGCGGAAAGAGCTTGTACAGCGCCTCGACGGTCCAGCGCGGCGCGCTGTCGGGCCGGGGCCGTGCGAAGGCGCGCAGGTGCTCGTCCACGCTGAGGTTGGGGAACACGTGGCGCCCCTCGGGCACGATGGCCATGCCGCGCCGCGCGATGGCGTCGGGCCGGTGGCCACCGATGGCCGCGCCGCAGAACTGCACGCCGCCGCGCATCGGCGCGATCGTGCCGGTCAGCACCTTCAGCAGCGTGCTCTTGCCCATGCCGTTGCGGCCCAGCAGCGCCATCACTTCGCCCGCACCGACGCGCACGTCGATGCCGAACAGCACCTGGCTGGCGCCGTAGCCGGCTTCGATGGCGCTGGCCTCGAGCAGGGCGGTGGTTGTGGTCGTCGTGCTCATGCGTGTCCTTCCGCTTCGGTGCCGAGGTACACGGCTTGCACATCGGGGTGGCCCCGCACTTCGTCGGCCGTGCCGCTCATGAGCACCTTGCCCTGCACCAGCACCGTGAGGCGGTTGGCGAGACGGAACACGGCGTCCATGTCGTGCTCGATGAGCAGGATGGCCATCGATTCGCGCAGCGATTCGATGAGATCGACCATGCGCGCCGACTCGTCGGGGCCCATGCCGGCCATCGGCTCGTCGAGCAGCAGCAGCTTGGGCTCGGCGGCCAGCGCCAGTGCCACGTCGAGCGCGCGCTGCGCGCCGTGCGGCAGCGTGCCCGCGATGCGGTGGCGCTCGCTGCCCAGGCCCACGCGGTCGGCCAGTGCGTGGGCACGGTCGACCAGCGCGCGTTCGTTGGCACGCGGCGCGAGAAAGCGCAGGCTGCTGCCCGCATGGGCCTGCGCCGCGAGCATCAGGTTGTCGTGCACGGTTTCTTTGGCGAACACGCGCGTCACCTGGAAGCAGCGCGACATGCCGGCAGCCACGCGCTGGTGGTCCTTGTAGGCCGTGATGTCCTGCCCGTCGAGCATCAGCCGGCCCGCGTCGGCCTCCAGCAGCCCGGTGATGAGGTTCACCAGCGTGGTCTTGCCCGCGCCGTTGGGACCGATGAGCGCATGCACTTCGCCGCGCTCCACCGTGAGGTTCACATGGTCGGTCGCCAGCAGGCCGCCAAAGCGTTTGACCAACCCTTCGATTCTGAAAAGGCTCATGGCTTGGCGCTCCCTGCGGCAGTTGCAGCGGAGGCCGCTGCTGCTGCGACCGTGCGGCGTTTCGTGGACAGTGCGGCGAGGCCGCGCGGGGCCCAGAGAGCGACGGCGATCAGCAGCAGGCCCAGCGGCATGTGCCAGTGTTCGGTGTGCTGCTTGAGCACTTCCTCGAGCACCAGCCAGACCACGGCGCCCACCGGTCCGCCCCAGCTGCGGCCGAGGCCGCCGATGACGACCATCACCACCAGCGTGGCCGACTGCGTCCAGTGCATGGTCGCGGGGCTCACGAAGCCGTTGCCGCCGGCCAGCAGCGCGCCGGCCAGACCGGCGATCGCGCCCGAGACCGCAAAGCCGACGAGCTGCAGCCGGAACACCGGGTAGCCCAGCGCGCGCATGCGCGTTTCGTTGTCGCGGATGCCCATGAGTGCATGGCCGAAGCGCGCCTGCGTGGCGCGGTGCAGCCACCACAGCGCAAGCGCCACCACCGCGAGCACCACCCAGTAGAAGGTCGACTCGTTGCCGAGGTCGAGGCCCGGCAGCAGCGTGGGGCGCGACATCAGCGTGTAGCCGTCGTCGCCGCCGTACTTGCGCAGCGACACGACGACGAAGTACAGCATCTGCGCAAAAGCCAGCGTGGTCATGATGAAGTACACGCCGCGCGTGCGCAGCGCCACCGTGCCGATCAGCGCGGCAACGAGGCCGGCCACCAGCGCGGCCATGGGCCACAGGAGCCAGGCCGACATCACGCCGGCGTCGCTGAGTGCCACCACCGTGTAGGCGCCCATGCCGATGAAGCCTGCGTGCCCGAGCGCCACCATGCCGCCGAAGCCGAGGATGAAGTTCAGGCTCGCGGCGGCCAGCGCGACGATGAGCACGCGCCGCACGAAGCCGATGTAGAAGTCGAGCCCGAACAGCGGCGCGACCAGCGGAAAGGCTGCGAGCGCCACGAGGAGCAGCCCGAGGCCGAAGGTGCGTGACGAGAATTTCATGCGCGGGCCGAGAAAAGGCCGGAGGGCCGGAAGATCAAGACGACGACCATGAGCGCGTACATCGCGACCTCGGCGAACAGCGGCCCCAGGTCGGCCGCCGTGGCGGGCGGCAGCGTGGCGCGCAGCAGCATCGGCACGAAGGCGCGGCCGATGGTGTCGACCACGCCGACCAGCAGCGCGGCCACGAATGCACCGCGCACCGAGCCGATGCCGCCGATCACCAGCACCACCAGCGCCGGGATCAGGATGGCTTCGCCCATGCCCACCTGCACCGCGACGATCGGGCCCATGAGCGCACCGGCCAGTGCGGCCAGCGCCGCGCCGAGCAGGAACACGCCGTTGAAGATGCGGCCCACGCGCACGCCCATCAGCTCGGCCATCGGCCGGTCGGACGCGCCTGCGCGCACCCGCATGCCGATGCGCGTGTGGTTCACGAGCACGTACAGCGCCAGCGCCATCAGCACGCCGCCCGCGAGGATCACGAGGCGGTACGAGGGGTAGGGCAGGCCGTCCATCAGCTCGACCGGGCCCGAGAGCGCGGCCGGCGTGGGCGCCATGATGGGCGAGGGGCCCCAGATCATCTTGACGATGTCGTCGGCCACCAGGATCACGCCGAAGGTGGCGAGCACCTGCGCCAGGTGGTCGCGCTTGTAGAGGCGACGCATCAGCAGCACCTCGATGAGCAGCGCCACCACCACGGTGACGAGCACCGCGACCACGATGGCGGCGGCGAACGAGCCGGTGCGCGTGTGCGCCTCGGCCGCCACGTAGGCGCCGGCCATGAACAGCGAGCCGTGCGCGAGGTTCAGCACGTCCATGATGCCGAACACCAGCGTGAGGCCCGCCGCCAGAAGAAAGAGCATCAGGCCGTAGCCGATGCCGTTGAGCAATTGCTCGAGGACGAGGATGCCGCTCATGGAAAAACGAGCCGCATCACTTCATGCTGCACTTGGCGGCGTAGCTGTCGCCATAGTTCGTCAGCACGGTGTTGATCAGCTTGTTCGTCACCTTGCCTTGCGCGTCCTTGCCGATCACGCGCAGGTAGAAGTTCTCGATGGGGAAGTGGTTGTTGGCGTACTTGAAGGTGCCGCGCGTCGAGGCGTAGTTGGCCTTCTTCAGGGCGGCGACCACGGCGTCGCGGTTCTGCGCGTTGCCGCCCGATTGCTTCACGGCGGCGTCCATCGCGAGGATCGCGTCATAGGCCTGCGCGGCGTACACCGAGGGGTAGCGGCCGTTGTATTCCTTGCGGAACGCAGCCACGAAGGCCTTGTTGGCGGCGTTGTCCAGGTCGTGCGCCCAGTGCGAGGTGTTGAACAGGCCGAGCATCGGCTCGCCCACGGCGCCGATCACGTCTTCGTCGGCCGAGAAGCCGCTGGTGACGAGCGTGATGTCCTTCGACAGGCCCGCGCCCACGAACTGCTTGATGAAGTTGATGCCCATCGCGCCGGGCAGGAAGAAGTAGATCGAGTCGGGCTTGGCCGCGCGCAGCTGCGCGAGTTCGGCGGCGTAGTCGATCTGGCCCAGCTTGGTGTACAGCTCGTCGGCCACCTGGCCCTTGAACTGGCGCTTGAAGCCGCCGAGCGCATCCTTGCCGGCCGGGTAGTTGGGGGCGATGAGCACGATCTTCTTGAACGCGCGGTCCTGCGCGAACTTGCCGGCGGCCTCGTGGAACTGGTCGTTCTGGTAGGCGGTGCCGAAGAAGTAGGGGCTGCACTGCGCGCCGGCGAACTGGCTCGGGCCGGCGTTGGCCGACAGGTAGGGCACCTTGGCGTTGAACAGCGTCGGGCCCACGGCCAGCGCCACGTTGGAGCCGATGGGGCCGCTGAAGATGTCGATCTTGTCGCGCTGGATCATGCGGTCGACCAGCTGCTTGGCCTGGTCGGGGCTGCCGGCCATGTCGGCCTGCACGAACTCCACGTCCTGCCCGCCGAGCTTGCCGCCCAGCTGCTTGATGCCGAGCGCGAAGCCGTCGCGTGCCTCGGCGCCCAGGGCCGCGAAAGGCCCCGAAATATCAAGGGCCAAACCGACCTTGACCGGCGCGGCGACGGCCGACACCGAGGCGCCGAGGGCAGCGCCGCACAGCAGCAGCGAGAGCAGGGTGCGCGGCAGCGCGGGCGATTTCAGGAACGTGGGGCGCATCGGTCTCTCCGGCGAAGGAAGGGTGGAAAAAGAACTGAACTGTTGATGGTTAAATACTTTAGCCGTAAACAATTCGGTGTCAACGGTACTAGCACGAATGGTGCCAGTGAACCGTGTCGCTTCCGCCCCGCCGTGCCCTCGCCGGAGGGTTCCGCCAACGTCAACCAAACGGGCTGGCCGTGGCGAACCAGAGGCCGATGCCGGTCGCGATGATGAAGGCCCCGTCGGTCACGCCCGCGACCAGGAAGAACTTGGTCTGCAGCGTGTCGACCAGCTCGGGCTGGCGCGTCGTGCCTTCGAGAAACTTCTGGCCCACCAGCGCGATGCCGAGGCACGAACCGAGGGCGGCAATGCCGATCAGCAGGGCAACGGCGAGCGGGAGGATGTTGAAGCCGGTCATGGTTTTTCTCCTGGTGGTTGATGAATCGATGGACCCACTGTTCCAGAACGGATGCATCGAATCCATGACGCGGGAGGTCATGCGCCAGACGAAAAAAAGCCGGCCGTCGAAACGGCCGGCCGGGTTCGCATCAGGTGCGAAGCTGGGCGCTTACGGCAGCTGCGTCCAGTTCTGGTTGTTGCCGCCGTTGCAGGTCCAGGTGATCAGCGCCGTGTCCTGCGTGGTCGATCCGTTCGGCACGTCCAGGCACGAGCCCGAGGCACGGTTGCGCAGCGTGCCGCCCACGAGGCTCCACTGCGCCGTGTTGCCCGTCGAGCAGGCCACCTGCACCACCGCTGCGTTCGTGGTCGCCGTGCCGTTCTGTGCCAGGCACAGGCCGCTGTGCTCGGCGATGAATTGCACGTAGCCGCCGGTGACGGGCGTCATCGTGAACTTCTCGTTGCCCGCGTTGCCGCACGGCCACTGCACCGCCGTCGCGCCGCTGGTGGTCGAGGCGCCCTTGATGTTCACGCACATCGTCGGGTTGAGGTCGGAGCGCAGCCGCGTGACCACCGCCGGGGCGGTGTCCTGCGAGCGCACGTACTCGCGCAGCGCCACCACGTCGTTCGCCGGCAGGCTGGAGGCATTGCCGTGGCCGCCCGTGAGCAGGTCCTGCAGCGTGGCCGCCTGGCCGTTGTGGAAGAACGCGGTGGTGTTCCAGGTGCCCGACAGGGTCGGCGTGTCGAAGCCCACGCCCGCCAGCGGCTGGTTGCTGCCCTTGCCCGACGAGGTCTGGATGGTGCCCACGTCGTGCCGCAGGCCGTCGCGGGAGGTGGCGCCCGTGTGGCAGGTGGCGCACTGGGCCGTGTTGAACACGGTCTGTCCGCGCACCGCGTCCACGCTCAGGCTGCCGTCCGCGGCGCGGGCCGGGCTGCGCATGTACTTGTTGAGCGAGCCCAGGTACACGGCCAGGTCGTCCAGCTGCGCGTTCCTGCCGGCCTTGGGCGTGCCCAGCGGTGCCTGCGTGGCGGTCCAGTCGGCGTTGCTCAGGAAGCCGGTGCCGCCGAACTCGTTGCGGATGTCGTTCTCGAAGTCCTGCACTTCGTCGAAGTTGGCCGTCCAGTGCAACTTGCCGTGGCTGGTGCCGCGCCGCCCTTGCAGGCTGATGGTGCGGCGCAGGCCTTCGCCGCGCTGGGTGAAGTCCCACACCATGCCGTCGTCGCCGCCGTCCGCGTGGCAGCTGGCGCAAGACATGTAGTTGTCCTTGCTCATGCGCCGGTCGGCCGCGTTGTAGAACACCTGCTTGCCGCGCAGCGCCGCGGCCGCCATCGGCTCCTGCGCCACGGTGGACACGTTCTGCAGGAAGATCGCCGCGTTGGTCTCGGCCGACAGCACCTGCGCCACGTCATGCACCGACACCGAGCGCGCCAGGAAGTTGTTCACGAACAACCGCTTGCGCGCCGCATCGAGGTACAGGCCGTGCGGGGCGCTGCTGGCGTTGATTTCGCCGCGCACCGCGCGGGTGTAGCTGTCGACGATGGCGACACGGTTGCCTTCCATCTGCGCCACGAACAGGTAGTCGCCGGCCGGCGAGTACAGCGCGGCGCGTGCGGGGGAACGGTCGTCGAAGTCGATCTGCTCGGCGAACACCTCGGCGGCGCCCTGCAGGTTCACCTGCGACAGGATGGAACGCACCGTCTGGTCGTGTGGCAGGTCGGTGCCGTCGCGGAAGCGGCCGCGCACGATGTTGTCCTTCTTCGAAGGCAGCACGGCACGCGAGCCGTCGGGCGAGATCACCACCTGGCTCAGGTAGTTGGCCACGCCGCGCGCGCGGCTCTCGGTGTCGACGGTCGTGGTGTCCACCGGCAGCGGGATGGTCTGCAGCGCGGTCAGCGTCTGCAGGTTCACCTTGTGCAGCTGGCCACCCGTCATCTTCGACTTGAAGCGCGTGACGTAGGCCACCTGCGAGTCGGCGCTCACGGCGATGCCGCGCACGCCGCCTTCGAGCGCCAGTGCGCCGGTGGTGGTGCCATTGCTCGGGTCGAAGCTCATGAGCACCGACTTGCTTTCGAGCGTGAGCAGGCCCTTGGCGCCGTTGGGCGTGAAGGCCACGCCGTAGGGGCCGCTGCCGTAGGCCAGCGGGATCGACACCGACTGCGAACCGTCGGCGGCGTTGAGCGCCACCAGCTTGTCCTCGCCCTGCACCGCGACCCAGATGCGGCCGTCGGGTCCGACGGCCAGCGTCTTGGCCTCGTCGCCGACGCGCACTTCCCAGAGCTTGGCCAGGGAGGTGGCGTCGACGGCGGCCACCGTGCCGCTGTCGGGGTTCACCGAGTACACCCGGCTCGCATCGCCCGCGATGTTGGTCGTGTGCGTCGGCGCGGTCGCGGTGACCGGCGCAATGATGGTCACGTTGTAGGTGTAGTAGGTCTCGCGGCCGCTGCTGTCCTTCACCGTCAGGGTCACCGTGTAGTGGCCGGGCGTGGTGTAGGTGTAGCTGGTGTTCGGTACCGACGAGAAGGCCGTCTGCGTGCCGTTGCCGAAGTTCCAGCGGAACTGCACACCGCTGGCGCCGAGCGTCGCGGGGTTGAACGTCAGCTGGCCGTTGACCAGCTTGGGCCCGCCGCCCAGGCCCGGGTCGCCGATGATGGCCTGGCCGCGCAGCGTGTCCACCTCGGCCTGGCCGAGCACGCGGCCGTACACGCGCACCTCGGCCAGCGTGCCCTTGAAGAGCGCCGCGTTGCCTTCGATCTGGCCCATGTACTTGAACTTGGTCGACAGGCCCTTGGTGCCGGTGGAGCCGGTCGACGTGGTCTTCACCCCGTCGACGTACACCGCTTGCGCGCCCGAAGCCGCGTCGCGCGTGAGCACGACGTGGTGCCAGTTGCCGTCGTTCACGGCCGCGGTGGAGCTGGTGCCTGCGTCATTGCCCACCGAGAGCTTGATGCGCCCGTTGTTGTCCAGCCAGCCCCAGAACACGTCGTCGGTGCCGCCCGACTGGTCGCGACCGAAGATGCCGGGCGCGGTCCACGAGTTGGCACTGCCGGCCTGCGTGGTCTTCATGTAGAAGCTCAGCGTGGCGGTGCCGCCCAGCGCGCTGGCCACGGTGTCGTTCTTCAGCTCCACGCCCGTGGTGCGGTTCGCGAAGTTCAGGCCGATGCTCTCGAACGCGTCGCCGGCCAGGGGCTTTCCGCCGTTGGCGCCGATCTGGTCGGTCAGGTTGCCCGTGAGCGGCCAGTGGTGCATCAGGTTGATGTCGCTGGCGTTGCCGGTGTTGAAGGTGGAGCGGTAGTCGGCGCCGATGGCGTTGCCCGCATAGTCCTTCACGCCGTTGGCCGGCAGGAACACCTCATAGCTGGTGCCTGGCAGCAGCGCCTGCGCGGGGTGGAAGTTGACGATGCCCAGCTGCACGCTGTAGGTGCCCGCCAGCGTGTTGCCGCCCACCGGGCGCACGATGAAGGTGTTGCTGTTCACGCTCTCCGGCCGGATGCTGTCGGTCATCCCCAGGCCGATGCGCGAGGTGAGGGCTTGCTGCTTCGCACCGTTCACGGGCGAGACCTGCTTCACTTCGGGCTTGGTGGTGTCGGGCTCGACCGAGTGCACGACGAAGCCGCTGCCCGAGCCGTGGTCGTTGCCCACGAAGACGAGGTTGCCGAACATCGCGACCTGGCCGTTGTCCGAGTGCGAGTAGTTGGGGTCGTCCTCGCGCAGGATGCCGCCGCGGCCCACCTCCACGTGGTTGAGCGGGTTGCTCACGTCGACCTTGTGGATGCGGGTCTGTGCGCCTTGAATGACGTAGTTGTCCTGCGTGGCGCAGTACAGCTGTTCGTCGATGACGAGCCGGTTGTCTTCGGCCACGAAGCGCGAGCGGTCGCTCAGGTCGTAGCTGTACATCTTGGCGCCGCTGCCGCGTGCGGAGGTGTGCACGGTCTTGCCGTCGAAGCAGGTCGCGTAATAGAACGGCGTGGCGCCGGCGATCGAATCGAGCACCTTGGGGTTGAGCGGATCAGAGATGTCCAGGCTCGCGAACCCACCGTTGCTTTCCATCGCGGTCAGCACCATGTGGTTGCCCATCGTGAAGATCGGGCCGAGGCGGAAACCGCCGAGTTCGCCGGTGGGTACCGGGTTGGGCTTGCCCGCGCCGCGGTTGGCGATCACCGCGTTCGCGGGGTCGGTCGCGTCGACGATGAACATGCCGCGGCCGGCCGAGGCCACGTACAGGTAGGGTGCTTGCCACCAGAGCTGCCAGGCCACGTTCTCGTAGTCGCCGGCGTTGACGCCGGGCAGCGCCAGCTTCTTCACCTGCTTGATGTCGTTGATGTCCGTGAAGTCCCAGAACTCGACGCCGTTGATGCTGGGCAGCACCACATACGTCTTGCCGCCGATCTTCGCGGTGCCGAAGGAGTGCGTTTCGCGGAACTCCTTGGTGCGACCCCCTGACGCGTCATCGGGCTCGTAGATCTTCTTCACGAGCTGGATCTGGCGCGGGTTCGACACGTCGTACAGCAAGAAGCCGCCCGGGCCGAGGCCGCTGTCCGGCGCGAAGGAGGTGAGGAAGTAGCCGTTGACCATGATGCCGGCGTTCATGCCGTAATCCTTGCGGCCCGGGAACGTGGCGGGCACCTCGCGCGACTCGTAGGCGTCGCTGTGCGCCGGATCGAGCGGGTGGTTGGGGCTGGTGATCATCGACACCGGCTTGAACAGTTCCGCCGAGGTGTAGGTGAGGTTGCCCAGGCCCGGCCCCTGCAGCGGGAGCGGGTCGGCGACCGCAGCGGCAGCCGCCGTGGCCATGTTGTTGAGGGTCGTCATCGGACTGACCCCGGTGATTGCCGCATGCGTCAGCAATGTGACGCACGGCACCAGGAACGCCATCAGGAAATACCGGATCTTCATCGTCGCCTCCAGGTTGTTTGAAGTTCGCAGGGAACCCTCTTGTCCTTGGTTCTCTCGAATCACTCGGTCGCTTGCAGGGAAAGCGCACGCGCAGGCGCGCCCTCGGCGGGCAACGCATGCGTTGTCCGCCGTCCAGCTTCTTCTTCTGTCTTGCTCTCCCGCTGGTTGGCGCTGACGCCTTCCGGGTGGAAGGCGTCAGCGCCGGGGCGCTCTTATTTCACGCCGCCCGATTCGTAGATGGCCCAGGCCGCTTCGGCGCTGGCATCGTTGTGGATCATGGCCATCAGTGCGCTCACCACCGCCGAGGGGTTGGCGTGCTGGTAGACGTTGCGGCCGTACACCATGCCGACCGCGCCCTGGTCCATGAGCACGCGCGAACGCGCGAACACCTGCTGCAGGTCTTCGCGTCCGCCGCCGCGCACGAGCACGGGGCAGCGCGCGGCCTGCACCACGCGATGGAAGTCGGTGGCGTCGGTGGTGGGGTCGGCCTTGACGATGTCGGCGCCCATCTCGCGCGCCAGGCGCGTGAGCGTGACGATCTTCTCGGCGTCGCCGTCCACCATGTAGCGGCTGGTGGCGGTGGGCGCCTGCATCACCAGCGGCTCGATCATGAGCGGCATGCCGTAGCGGTCGCAGTCGGCGCGCACGCGGGCGATGTTCTGCACGCACTGGCGGAACAGGTCGGGCTCGTCGGGCAGCATGAACAGGTTGACGACCACGCAGGCCGCGTCCATCTGCACGGCAGGCAGCACCGGGTCGTCCTGGTTCTGCAGCACGGCCCACATCACGCGGTGGTGCACGGCGTTGTAGGGGTTGCCCATGTCCAGGCGCATCACCAGCGCGGGGCGCTCGCGGCCGGGGCGGTTCTGCAGCAGGTCGGACTGCCCGTAGTTGAGCTGGATCGCATCGGGCCGGGCGGCCACGAGCTTGTCGATCACGCCGGGCATGTCCTCCAGGCCGTCGAGAAATGTGGGCTCGTTGCACACGCCGTGGTCGAGGGCGATGTCCAGGCAGCGGCCGTTGTGCAGCAGGCGGTTGAGCCGCGCGGTCTTGTCTTTCGACATGAAGGAAGAACTCCGTGGTGAGGAAAAAGGAAGGGAGGAAAAAGACACGCCGCTCAGGCGAGCGCGTCCAGGTGGCGCTTGGCTGCAGCGTCGATGAGCTGCAGCGCTTCGCCGTCGAGCACGACCGCACCGGCGCCGGCGTTTTCAATCGCCTGCTGGCGCACGCGCGCGCCGCACAGCGCCACCGAGACGGTGCCGCGTGCGATGGTCCAGGCGATCATCATCTGGCCGAACGAGCAGCCCAGGTGCGTGCGCAGCGGCTCCAGCGTGTCGAAGAAGGCCTTGAGCTTGGCGCGGTTGGCTTCGCTGAAGCGCGGGTTGGTGGCGCGCTGGTCGTCGCCCTTGAACTCGCGCGCGGGGTCGATGGGCCCGGCCAAGAGGCCCAGCGCCAGCGACGAGTAGCCCAGCACCGCCACGTTGTGCTCGGCGCACAGCGGCGCCAGCGTGGTCTCGATCCCGCGATCGATGAGGCTGTAGAGCTCTTGCGCCGCATCGACGGGGCCGTGCTTCAGGTACTCGGACAGAATCTCGGGCGTCGCGTTGCTCACGCCGATGGCGCGGATCTTTCCCTGCTTCTTGAGCGCCAGCAGCGCGTCCATGGTCTCGGCCACGGGCGTCGTGTGGTCCTGCCAGTGCGTGATGTACAGGTCGATGTAGTCGGTCTGCAGGCGCTTCAGGCTCTCTTCGCATTCGTGGAAGATCGAGTCGCGCCCGAGGTAGCGGTACACCGGGTGGCCGTCTTCCTCGAAGAAGTGCGTGCCCTGCTGCGTGTGCCACACCAGGCCGCACTTGGTGGCGATCACGGCCTCGTGGCGACGGCCCTTGAGCGCGGTGCCGACGATGCTCTCGGAGCGGCCCAGGCCGTAGGCCGGTGCGGTGTCGATCAGGTTCACGCCCGCATCGAGCGAGGCCTGGATGGCGATCACGGCGGCTGCGTTGTCGCCGCCGCCCCACATCCATCCGCCCATGGCCCAGGTGCCCAGGCCGATGGCCGAGCTTTCGATGCCCGAGGGCCCCAGGGTGGTCTTCTTCATTTGTGTTGCGCTGCTCATCGCTTGGTCTTTCGGGTGTTCAGGATGTGGTCGATGGTCACGGCCGCGAGCAGGATCAAGCCCTTGATCACGTCCTGCCAGTAAGGCGATACGTCGAGCAGGATCAGCGAGCTGGTCACCACCGACAGCAGGGCCAGGCCGAGCACGGCGCCGAGCACGGTGCCCGAGCCGCCCTTGAGGCTGGCGCCGCCGATCACGGCCGCGGCAATCACGTTGAGTTCCATGCCCATGCCGAAGGTCGGCGTGGCGGCGCCGAAGCGCGCGGTGTAGATCACGCCGGCCAGGCCCGCCGACGCGGAACACAGCACCGTGACCCAGAACTTCACGCGGCCCACGCGGATGCCGGCGTACAGCGCGGCCTTCTCGTTGCTGCCGGTGTAGAACACGCGGCGCAGCAGGGTCGAGCGGCGCAGCACGAAGTCGCTCACGATCACGATGGCCAGGAAGATCAAGATGACGGCCGGCACGCCGAACAGCGTGCCCTGGCCGATGAATTTGAACTCGGCCGGCAGCGAGAACAGCGACTGCGGCGTGCCCTGCGTGAGCGCCAGGCACAGGCCCCGCACGATCACCATGAAGGCCAGCGAGGCGATGAAGTGGTTCAGCCCGATGCGCGTGACGCAGCCGCCGATCATGGCGCCGATGAGGCCGCTGGCGCCAATGGCCACCAGGCTTGCGAGCCACGGGTCCATGCCCATGAGAAAGAGCTTGCCGGTCACCACCATCGCAAAGCACACCACCGAGCCCACCGACAGGTCGATGCCGCCGACGATGAGCAGGATGGTCATGCCCACCACCACGATGCCTTCGATGGAGAAGGACAGCAGCATCGCGCGCACGTTGTCCCAGGTGAGGAAGTAGGGCGATGCGAAGCTCATCGCGACGCACAGCGCCAAGATGATCAGCACCAGCCCGGCCTCGCGCATGCTCGTGAGCTTGTTGCTCTGCTTCACGGGGTCTCCTGTTCGGCGGGGTTGCAGGGAGCCGGCTGTGGCCGTGGCCGCAGCGCCTGCATCGATTCTGGTCGGAAAGTTCATGCCATTGCCTCTTCGGGTTCGCAAAGTCCGGAGGCCAGCCGCAGCAGGGCTTCCTCCGTCATCTCGTCATGGGCCAGTTCGCCCGCCAATCGCCCTTCGCGGATCACCAGTGCGCGGTCGCACAGGCCGATGATCTCGGGCAGTTCGGAAGAGATCACCACCACGCCCACGCCCTGGTCGGCCAGGTCGCGCAGGATGTGGTGAATCTCGGATTTCGCGCCCACGTCCACGCCGCGCGTGGGCTCGTCCATCAGCAGCACCGCGGGTTGCGTGGCCAGCAGCTTGGCGATCGCGACCTTCTGCTGGTTGCCGCCCGACAGGCTCGACACCTCGATCGCCACGCCGTCCGACTTCAGGTTGAGCTTGGCGCCCAACTGCACCGCGAGCCGGTGCTCGGTCGCGCGCTGCAACAGGCCCCAGGCCGAGCTGACGCGGCGCAGTGCCATCGACGAGATGTTCTGCGCAATCGGCAGGTCGAGGAACACGCCGGCCTCCTTGCGGTCTTCGCTGAGGTAGGCGATGCCTTCGCGCAGTGCGTCGCTGTACTTGCGGATCGACAACGTCTTGCCGTTGAGCCGCACCGCACCGCGCCGCGCGGGGCGCAGGCCGCACACGGTCTCGGCCAGCTCGCTGCGCCCGGCGCCCATGAGCCCGGCGATGCCGAGGATCTCGCCTCGCTTCAGCGTGAAGGAGATGCCGTGCACGCGGTCGTCGTCGGCGATGCCGTCGACTTCCAGCACGGGGCCGGCGTTCGCGTCGGCAGCGGCGGATTGCTTGGGCGGGTAGTAGTTGCCCAGGTCGCGCCCGACCATGCGGCGCACGAGCTCGTCGGGCGTCATGCCTTCGAGCGGGCCGCTGTGCACGTTGCGTCCGTCGCGCAGCACGGTGGCGCGGTCGCAGTGCGTGAAGATCTCGGCCATGCGATGGCTGATGTAGATGATGCCGATGCCCTGCGCCTTGAGGTCGTGCAGCACACGGAAGAGCGCGGCCGATTCGTTGTCGGTGAGGGCGGCGGTGGGCTCGTCGAGGATGAGCACCTTGCAGTCGAGCGTGAGCGCCTTGGCGATCTCCACCAGCTGCTGGTTCGAAATGCTCAGGTCGCGCACGAGCGCGGCCGGGTCGATGTCCTGGCCCAGGCGCGCCAGCACCTTGGCGGCGCGCGTGTTCAAGGCGGAGAAGTTCATCCACGCCTGGTGGCCGGCGTTGATTTCCGGCATGAAGATGTTCTCGGCCACGGTGGCGTCGGCGCACAGGGCGATTTCCTGGTGCACCAGGCCGATGCCCAGGCGCATCGCGTGCGCGGGGCCGTCGATGACCACGGTGTCGCCGTGCAGCGCGATGGTGCCTTCGTCGGGCTGGTGGATGCCGTCGATGATGTTCATCAGCGTCGACTTCCCCGCGCCGTTCTCGCCGCACAGGGCGTGGATCTCGCCGGCCTGCAGCGAGAAGTCCACGCCCGAGAGGGCGCGCGAAGCGCCGAAGCGCTTCGCGATGCCGCGCAGTTCAAGCAATGCGGCAGGGGTGCTCACTCGCCGATTCCCTTGGTGCCACGGCGGGCAAGGTACTTGTCCCAGTAGAAGTCGTCGGCATTGGCCTTGCTGACCACGGCCAGGCCGTTGTCCAGGAAGGGCACGGCCATCGGGTTGGTGCCGTTGCGCTTGGCGTCGTTCATCGGATCGATGAGGCCTGGGTTCTTGGCCAGGAACAGCATCATCATGCCCATGTAGCCCTGCATGCCCTGGTTCGGGTTGATGGCACCGAACACGTCGCCCGACTTGATCATGTCCAGGATCTTGGCGTTGACGTCGCAGCACATCACCTTGATGTTCTTCTTGGTCTCGACCTTGGCCTGCGCAGCGCCGAGCGCCGAGTTGGCTTCGGGCATGAACAGCGCGCCCAGGTTCGGGTTGGCCTGCGCCAGGCTCAGCACGGCCTGGTAGGCCTTGTTCGGGTCCTGGTTGCTGGCGGCGCGGCCGACCAGCTTCATGCCCGGGTGCTTGGCCTTCATGCGGTTCACGAACGCGGAGATGCGGCGGTCGTGGTTGTCCTGGCCCGGGTTCTCGAGCACGGCGTACTCGCCCTTGCCGTTGAGCGAAGCGGCGATCGCGTCGGCAGCCTGGTTGCCTTCGCGGTCGTTGTCGGACGTGATGAACGAGGTGCGCTTGGAGTTCGGCGAGTCGGCCGCGAAGGTCACGACCGGGATGCCCATCGCGGCGGCGCGGTTGATGGGTTCGATGAACGGATCGGGGTTCATCGGGTGCAGCAGGATGCCGGCGGGCTTGCGCGCCAGTTCCTGTTCGAACGATGCGAGCTGCTTGTTCACGTCGTACTCCGGCGTGCCGGTGTAGCGGGTGCGAACGCCCAGCGTGCGGCCGAGCTGCTTCATCATTTCGTAGACCGGGAACCAGTACTCGACGCCCGAGACCATCACGTTCATCACGTAGACGTCGCTGGCATTGCCGCGCAGGCCGGCACCTGCCGCAGGGGCTGCGGCTTGCTGTTGCGCGAACGCGCTCGCACCGGCCAGGCCGATACCGGCAGCGGCCGCGGACTTCAGGAAATTACGCCTCATTCTTTGTCTCCTCACGTTGACTGGCAGAGCTTTCGGCCCGCCGTTGGGTGGCGAGCCTGTGGACCGTGGTGTCACGACAGTTGTTATGACAGGCTAGAATGTAATGGCGGGCCGTTTCTCCCGATAACTAGGGGAAACGCTACTGGTGACAGTCTTTTTTTCCGCCGAAGCTGTTATGACATGAAGACCAAAATACTGATCGGCATCGACATGGGCTCGAGCAGCCTGAAGGCGCTGGCCCTGGACGCGGGGAGCGGGCGCAGCCTGGCCGTGTCGCGCCTGCCCCTGCGGCATGCGCGGCTGCCCGGCGGCGGCTGCGAGGTGGGCGAGGCGGCGATTCGCGCGGGGCTGACCCACGTGCTCGGCGACGTGGCCCGCCAGCTCGGCGCGCGCGCCGCGGACGTGTGCGCCATCGGCTGCACCGGCCACGGCGCAGGCCTCTATGCCCTCGATGCCCAACACGAACTCGTCGGCGGCCGCGCCGTCGCCTCCACCGACCAGCGCGCCGATGCGCGCGCACTCGCCCTCTCGGCGCGCCACGGCGACCGGCTGTTCGCGGACGTGGGCTGCCGCCCCTGGCCCGGGCAGCCCACCGTGATCGCGGCCGAACTGCTCGGCGCCGATGCCGTGCAGCGCGGCGAGCTGCACCGCCTGCTGTTCGCCAAGGACTACCTCGGCTTCCTGCTGACCGGCGAGATCGCCACCGACGCGAGCGACGCCAGCACCGCCGGCCTGCTCACGCTGGCCACCGGCGACTGGTCGCCCCTGGCCTTCGAGGTCGCGGGCATCGACGGCCTCGGGCCGCGCGCCTTCGGCCCGCTGGTGCCCAGCGGCCAGACCATGGGCCGGCTGCGCGCGGCCGAGGCGGCGCTGTGCGGCCTGCCCGCCGGCATTCCGGTCGCGATGGGCGCCATCGACCTGCTCGCCTCGATGACCGCCATCGGCGCCGAAGACCGCGGTCGCGCCGTGTCTGTGCTGGGCACGTGGTGCGTCAACGCGGTCATCGGCCCGGTGATCGAGCCGCAGCCCCAGGTCGCCGCGCTCGTCAACTTCGGCCGCACGCGCGAACGCCTGTACATGGAGAACAGCCCCTCGTCGATGGCCAACATCGCGTGGCTGGCCGGTGCGCTCGGGCTGCCCGATGCGCGCGCCGTGGTCGACCTGGCCATGGGTGTGCCGCTCGGTGCGAACGGGCTGCGCTTCTTGCCTTTCATCAACGGCGGGGGCGGCATCACGGCCGGCTTCGTCGGGCTCAAAAGCCACCACACGCCCGCCGACATGGCGCGTGCCGTGGTCGATGCCGTGGCCGCGCTGCATGCGCGCCACACCGCGCGCCTCGCGTCGCAGGGCCTGCCGGTGTCGGCCTCCAGCGTGCTGGGCGGCGGCGCCAGCGATGCGCGCCTGGTGCGCCTGCTCGCGGCGCTGCTGGGCCACCCGGTCGAGCGCTGCGCCGACGACGAAACCGGCGCGCGCGGTGCCGCCCTCTATGCAGCGATGTCGCAGGACCTCGACGACGCGGGGCCCGCCAGCCCGCTGCGCGCGCCCTGCGAACTCATCGAACCCGACGCGCGCGACGCGCGGGCCCATGCCGATTTCAACGCCGAATTCAACGAACTGATCGATCGCATGTCTCCTGTCTTTTCTCACCTCTCGGGCGGTGCGTCATGAGCGCCTGGCAACTGCCTTTCGTCCGTCCGGCCTCGCTCGAAGGTCGCCATTTTTCGACCGTGATCGTCGGTGCGGGCATCAACGGCGTGGGCGTGTTCCGCGACCTGTCGCTGCAGCGCGTCGATTGCCTCATCGTCGACAAGGGCGACTTCGGCGCCGGCGCCAGCAGCGCGCCCTCGCGCATGATCCACGGCGGCCTGCGCTACCTCGAAAACGGCAGTTTCTCGCTGGTGGCCGAGGCCACGCGCGAGCGCAACCTGCTGCTGCGCAACGCGCCGCACCTGGTGCAGCCGCTGAAGACCGTGGTGCCGCTGTCGAGCTTCTTCGGCGGGCTGCTGAGCAGTGCGCTCAAGTTCTTCGGGCGCACGCCGCCGCAGCGCACACGCGGCCTGCTGGCCGTGGCCGCGGGCCTGCGCCTGTACGACCTGCTGGGCCGCCGCCAGCGCGTGATGCCGGGCCACCGCATCAGCCGCGTGCCCACCAACGACCGCCGCCTGTTCCGCGCCGCGATCCGCTGGACCGCCACCTTCTTCGACGCCTGGATCAGCCATCCCGAATGGCTGATCCTCGAGCTCATCGGCGACGCCTGCCGCGACCAGCCGCGCTCGGTGGCGTCCAACTACTGCCGCGTGACGGGCTGCGCGGGCAACATTCTCACGCTGCGCGACGAGATCACCGGTGCCCTGGTGCGCGTCACGGCCGACACCGTGGTGAACGCCACCGGCGCCTGGCTCGACCGCAGCGCGGCCGTGCTCGGCGGCGCCGGCCCGCGCGTGATGGGCACCAAGGGCTCGCACCTCGTGCTCGACCACCCGGCGCTGCGCGATGCGCTCGACGGCCGCATGGCCTACTTCGAGGCGGTGGACGGGCGCGTATGCATCGTCTATCCCTTCCTCGACCGCGTGCTGGTGGGCTCCACCGACATCCCGGTGGAAGACCCCGACCAGATCGTCACCGAGCCGGCCGAGATCGACTACCTCATCGACGTGCTGCGCGAGGTGTTCCCGAACATGGCCTTCGACCGCAACCACGTGATCTACACCTACGTCGGCGTGCGCCCGCTGGCGCGTTCCGACGCCGACAAGCCGGGCCAGATCTCGCGCGACCACTCGGTGGTGGTCGACCCGCCGAGCGCCACGCGCGACGTGCCCATCGTCGGCCTCGTGGGCGGCAAGTGGACCACCTTCCGCGCGCTGGCCGAAGAAGCCACCGACCACGTGCTGCGCCACCTGGGCCGCTCGCGCACCGCCTCGACCGAGTCGCTGCCCATCGGCGGCGGCGCCGAGCTGCCGGCCGACGCGGCCGCCACCGAGCGCTTCATCGACAAGATGACGGCGGGCTCGGGCCTGGGCCGCGCGCGCGCGCTGGGCCTGCTGCGCCGCTACGGTTCGAAGGCGCTGCCGCTGGCGCAGCGCCTCGCGGCCTCGGGCGACACGCCGCTGCAGCACGCGCCCGAATACTCGGCGGCCGAACTCTCGTACCTGTGCATGGAGACCGGCGTCGTGCACCTGGACGACCTCGTGATCCGCCGCACGCTGCTGGCCATCCGCGGGCTGATCACCGACGACGCGCTCGCCGAGATCGCCGGCGTGGCGGCCGAAGCCCTCGGCTGGGACCCGGCCCGCGCGCATGAAGAACTGCGCACCTGCGCCGCCGCACTGCGCGAGCGCCACGGCGTGCGCCTGCAACCGGTGGCGGCCAACGAGCCGGCGCCTTCCGCTTTCGATGCATCATTGATGGCCAGCCCCGTCCTCGGCCCGACCTAACGTGACCCTCACCACCGCCTCCGACAACACCGTGTCGACGACCTCGCTCGACCGCAACTCCGAATCGCCGCTGTGGGCGCAGTTCCGCGACGCCATCCGGCTGCAGATCTTGCAGGGGGTGCTGCCCATCGGCGCCAAGCTGCCGTCCGAGGCCGAGCTGGGCGAGCAGTTCGGCATCTCGCGCATCGTGGTGCGCGAGGCGCTGGCCGACCTGGTGCGCAACAACCTCATCTACAAGATCAAGGGCCGCGGCGCCTTCGTGTCGGCCCGCGAGCGCGACGAAGATTTTGTCTCCACCGTGCTGGGCTTTTCCGACGAGATGGAACGCAAGGGCCGCTCGGTGCGCACGCAGATCCTCGTGCAGGAACTGCGCGCCGCCACCGCGCAAGAGGCCGCCGCGTTGGGCCTCACCGAAGACGCGCAGGTGGTCGGTCTCAAGCGCCTGCGCAGCGTCGATGGCGAGCTGCGGTTGCTGGTCGAGACGGCCGTGCCGGCCGACCTCGCGCCGGGCCTGCACCGCACGCGGCTGGACGACCGCTCGCTGTACGACGTGCTGCGCCGCCAGTACGGCGTGCGGCTGGTGCGCGCCGAACGCTGGATCGACGCCGTGCTGCCCGACGCCGAGACCTGCCGCCTCCTCGACCTGCCGCAGCCCGAGCCGCTGCTGCGCATCGAATCGATCGCCTACGGCGCCAACGGCCGGCCGCTGGAACACTACCGCGCGCTGCACCGCTGCAAGACCAGCCGCCTGCACGTGCAGACGACGACCTGAGCGCGGTCGTCACAAGCCGGTGATTACTGGCGCTTCCACAGCACGTTGATCACCGAGGGCGCGTCCGGGTACCAGCCCGCGCCCTTCCAGGCCTGATGGCTTTGCAGGCACACGTAGTTCACGCCCTTGTACGAGATCACCTGGCCGGCCTTGTAGCTCGCACCTTCGGTCCATTCGGAACCGCCGGGCGGATTGACGGGGGGTGTGACCGGTGGCGTGGTCGGTGGCAGCGCGATGTCGACCACGTGGCTCACACCCGAGGCTTCGGTGAGCGCATAGACCTGCAGCACAGTCGCCTGGGTGGGCACCGTCACGCTGCCGCCTTGCAGGTTGCCCACACGCACATACGCCGAGCGGCCGTTGACGAGGTTGGCGAGTTGGCCGAGCCAGGTGTCACGCGCGCCGTTGGCGGCGGTGATCGCGAGGGTGTGTGCCTCCAGGTCCGCGCCGTCGCGACCGAACACGCGCAGCTTCGCGGTCGCGTTGGCAGGCAGGTTCTGGCTGGCGTTCACCTGGCCGATGTGGTGCAGCGGACTCGGTGCCACGGGCGGCGTGATGCCGCCGCCGCCGAAATTCACGTCGGAACAACTGTAGAAAGCCTCCTGGCTGTCCGCGCGCTGCCAGGCCGCGTAGAGCACGTGCGGTCCGGTGCGATGCGGCAGGCGCAGCTTCATCTGGTAGCGGTTGGCCGAGGGCGTGGCCACCTGGTTCGCGCCGAGCGTGCTGACCAGCTCGACGTCCGACCATTGCAGCGGCCCGGTGCCGGGCTTCCAGCCTTCGCGCGTGAGATAGAACTTCCAGTCGAGCGTGCGGTGCGGCGCCGTCGCGTGATAACGGAACTCGTAGCTGCCGTCGTTGGACGGCGACCAGGTGGTGGCCTGCCAATCGGGGCGTGCCAGGTCGAAGCCCTTGAACTTGCTCTGGCCGCCCGCGCACATCTGGCCACTCGGCACTACGGCCTGGTGATTGCCGCCGGCCGCTCCCTGGTTCACGCCGTTCCAGTCGTAGATCGCCTGTTCACCGCCGTAGGCGATGGCCGCCTGGCACGCCGGTTGGGCCCGGTTCTGGTAGCAGCTGTACTGGCGCGAGATGGGGTACTCCGGCGCGCCGTGGCCATAGGCCAGCGGCGCGAAGAAGCTGGCAGCAGCGGCCATGCCGCACGTCGTTTTCCAGGAAATTCCAAATGCCATTTCGATCCTTAATGAGATTCAGTTGCAATAGAAAGCAGCCGAATTCTAGGAATCGAAAGCGCTCGGAACGAGACTTTTGCCCAGCAAAGGGTCAATTTTCAGACCGCGTCTGTAATGCTTTTGGCGTGCCGACTATGCGGCTATTTTTTGCACCCCGCGCTGCGCTTCGCGCTCAGCTTTTGGCAGCGCGCGCAGGCAGCAGCACCGAGGCGATGGCGACCATCATCAGCGCCACGGCCACCCAGTCCTGCCAGTGCACGACCTCGCCGAGCCACACCGCGCCGCTGAACACGCCGAGCACGGGGATGAACATCACGCTCAAGGTCGAGGCCACCGGCGGCAGGCCGCGTGCCAGGTAGAACCAGGCCGCGTGCGCGAAGCCGAAGATCAGCACCGCGTTGTAGGCGATCGATCCCCAGGTCACGGCGCCCGGCGAGCGCCATTGGTCGCGCTCGAACAGGAGCGACAGCACCGTCATCACCACGGCCGTCATGGCCGTCATCCAGAACGAGAGCGTGAGCGTCGGCAGGCCGATGCGCGTGTGGCGCAGCAGCTGCGTGCCCAGCGCCCACGTGGCGGCGGCCACCAGCGCCAGCGCCACGTAGCCGGGGCGACCCGCGAAGTCGGTGAGTTCGTGCCACAGCAGCAACCCGACGCCGATGGCGCAGGCGCCCACGCCGGTCCATGCGCGGCGCGTGAGCACGGCCGAGAACAGCAGCGCGCCGATGACCGCGGAGAACACCGGCATCGTGTAGCCCAGGATCGCGGCACGCCCGCCCGACAGTGCCTTCACCGCGAGGATGATGCAGGCGTGCCAGACGAACATGTTGGTCGCGCCCAGCCACACCAGCTCGGGCCACGCGCTGCGCGGCACGCGAAACGGCACCTTCATCACGACCAGCGCCATCGCCAGCACGGGCACGCCCAGCCAGATCGAAATCGCGCGGAAGGCCAGCGGCGGGTAGTCGGCCACGCCGAGTTTCATCACCGGCCAGTTGAAGCCCCACGCGAGGGTGAGGAGCACGAGAAGAACGAACTGGCGCGGGGTGAAGGAAGGCATGGGCCGCGATTGTGGCGCGGCCCGCGCATTCGTGCTGGCGGTGCTGCTACAGCAGGCGCTTGAGGTAGCGCCCCGTGTGGCTCGCCTCGTTCGCGGCGATGTCTTCCGGCGTGCCTTCGCCCACCACCGTGCCGCCGCCGGCACCGCCTTCGGGGCCCATGTCGATGAGCCAGTCCGCCGTCTTGATGACGTCGAGGTTGTGCTCGATCACGACGATGGTGTTGCCCGCGTCGCGCAACTGGTGCAGCACCTTCAGCAGCAGCTCGATGTCGGCAAAGTGCAGGCCGGTGGTCGGTTCGTCGAGGATGTAGAGCGTGCGCCCGGTGTCGCGCTTGCTGAGCTCGAGCGCGAGCTTCACGCGCTGCGCCTCGCCGCCCGACAGCGTGGTGGCCGACTGACCGAGCTTGATGTAGCTCAGGCCCACGTCGAGCAGCGTGCGCAGCTTGCGCTCGATGGTCGGCACGGCCTTCAAAAACTCGTGCGCGGTCTCGACCGTCATCTCGAGGATCTGCGCGATGTTTCGGCCCTTGTACTGGACCTCGAGCGTCTCGCGGTTGTAGCGTTGGCCGTGGCACACCTCGCAGGGCACGTACACGTCGGGCAAAAAGTGCATCTCGACCTTCACCACGCCGTCGCCCTGGCAGGCCTCGCAGCGGCCACCGGCCACGTTGAAGCTGAAGCGGCCCGGCCCGTAGCCGCGCTCGCGCGCGGTGTTGGTCTCGGCCATCAGTTCGCGGATGGGCGTGAACAGGCCGGTGTAGGTGGCCGGGTTGCTGCGCGGCGTGCGGCCGATGGGCGATTGGTCGACGTTGATGACCTTGTCGAAGTACTCGATGCCTTCGACCGATTCGTGTTCGGCCGGCTCTTCGTGCGCGCGGTACAGCGTGCGTGCCACGGCGGTGTAGAGCGTGTCGTTCACCAGCGTCGACTTGCCCGAGCCCGACACGCCGGTCACGCAGGTCAAGAGGCCGACGGGGAAGGCCACGCTCACGTTCTTCAGGTTGTTGCCGGTGGCGCCGACGACGCGGATTTCCTGCAGGTCGGTCTGCGAGGCCAGGTGCGCCGCTTCGCGCGCGGCACGGCGTTCGGCCGCGGGGCTCTGCGGAAAGCGCGAGGGCTTCTTGCCTTCGTTGAAGGCCGGCTTCTTCACGGCCGGCAGCCACGCGGTGCGGTGCTTGGGCACCTCGATCTTCTTCACGCCCGAGAGGTACTGGCCGGTGAGCGAGTCGGGGTTGGCCGACACCTGGGCATACGTGCCCTGGGCCATCACGCGCCCGCCGTGCACGCCGGCGCCGGGGCCCATGTCGATGACGTGGTCGGCGGCGTGGATCATGTCCTCGTCGTGCTCGACCACGATCACGCTGTTGCCGATGTCGCGCAGATGTTTGAGTGTGCCGATGAGCCGGTCGTTGTCGCGCTGGTGCAGACCGATGCTGGGCTCGTCGAGCACGTACATCACGCCCGTGAGGCCCGAGCCGATCTGCGACGCGAGGCGGATGCGCTGCGCCTCGCCGCCCGAGAGCGTCTCGGCGCTGCGGTCCAGGCTCAGGTAGTTCAGGCCCACGTCGTTCAGGAACTTGAGGCGCAGGCCGATCTCGCGCACCACCTTGTCGGCGATGTCGGCCTTGGCACCGCGCAGCTTGAGCGTGCTGAACCAGGCGTAGGCGTCGCGCAGCGTGAGGTGGCTCAGTTCGAAGATCGCCATGCGCGGCGGCTCGCCGCCGTTGGCGGGCACGTGGCCGGTGTCGTCCACCAGGAACACGTTGCGCGCCTCGCGCCGCAGCCGCGAGCCGCCGCAGTCGGGGCAGGGCTGCTGGTTGCGAAAGCGTGCGAGGTCTTCGCGCACCATGACCGAGTCGGTCTCGCGGTAGCGCCGCGTCATGTTCGGGATGATCCCCTCGAAGGGGTGCTTCTTCGTGAGCTTCTTGCCCGCGAAGTTGCCCGATTCCATGGTGTAGTTGAACTTGATCTCTTCAGCGGCCGAGCCATGCAGAAGCACCTGCTGCACCGAGGCCGGCAGCGATTCGAAGGGCGCGTCGACGTCGAACTTGTAGTGCTTGGCGACGCTCTCGACCATGCTGAAGTAGTAGCCGTTGCGGCGGTCCCAGCCCTTGATGGCGCCGCTGGCGATCGACAGCGACGGAAACGCCACCACGCGCACCGGGTCGAACACCTCGCGGTGGCCCAGGCCGTCGCAGCTCGGGCAGGCGCCCACGGGCGAGTTGAACGAGAACAGGCGCGGCTCGAGTTCCGAGAGCGAGTAGTGGCAGATCGGGCAGGCGAACTTGGCGTTGAACAGGTGCTCCTTGTCGGCCGCACCCTCGGCGCCCAGCTCCAGCGCAATGGCGCGGCCTTCGGCCAGGCGCAGCGCGGCCTCGAAGCTCTCGGCCAGGCGCTGCTGCATGTCGGGGCGCGCGCGCAGGCGGTCGATGACGACGTCGATGTCGTGCTTCTCGGTCTTCTTGAGTTTGGGCAGGTCGTTGTATTCGTAGGTTTGCCCGTCGACGCGAAAGCGCACGTAGCCGGCCGCCTGCATCTCGGTGAAGAGCTCGAGGAACTCGCCTTTTTTCTCGCGCGCCACGGGCGCCAGGATCATCAGGCGGGGCTCGTCGGGCAGGGCCAGCGTGGCGTCGACCATCTGCGAGACCGTCTGCGCCTGCAGCGGCAGGTGGTGGTCGGGACAGAAAGGCGTGCCGGCGCGGGCGTACAGCAGGCGCAGGTAGTCGTGGATCTCGGTCACCGTGCCCACGGTGGAGCGCGGGTTGTGGCTGGTGGCCTTCTGCTCGATGCTGATGGCGGGCGACAGGCCCTCGATCACGTCGACATCGGGCTTGTCCATGAGCTGCAGGAACTGCCGCGCATAGGCCGAGAGGCTTTCCACGTAGCGCCGCTGCCCTTCGGCATACAGCGTGTCGAACGCCAGGCTCGACTTGCCCGAGCCCGACAGGCCGGTGATCACCACCAGCTTGTTGCGCGGAATGTCGAGATCGACGTTCTTCAGGTTGTGGGTGCGCGCACCGCGGATGCTGATGCGCTGCTGGGCGAGCAGGGCGCCGAGGTAGACGTCACGTTCGCGTTCTGCGTCGCGCGCACGCTCCGCGGTGTCTTCAGTGGATATTGAATTCAAAGGGGGCGATCGTCCGAGGGCAACCGGACATGATAGTCCGGCCGGGATTTCATGGCCAGCCGGCGGGTTCCGGCGTTCTGGGCGGGCGGCTCGGGGCGGGGGCTGGCCGGC
Organism: Variovorax sp. RO1; assembly: GCF_002849325.1. NCBI lineage: Bacteria > Pseudomonadati > Pseudomonadota > Betaproteobacteria > Burkholderiales > Comamonadaceae > Variovorax > Variovorax sp. RO1. The sequence continues at coordinate 41,507 of NZ_PKMT01000008.1, read as the reverse complement.
GCAAGCCCGGGTGGGGCCCATCGGGCACAATCGAGGGTTCTCTTCCTCCTCCTTCATCTACTTATCAGGGGCAGTGCATATGGCATCGGTCAATAAAGTCATCGTCGTCGGCAACCTGGGGCGCGACCCCGAAATGCGGACCTTCCCGAGCGGCGATCAGGTCGCAAACGTCACCGTGGCCACCACCGATCGCTGGAAAGACAAGCAAAGCGGTGAGATGCGCGAAGCCACCGAATGGCACCGCATCGTGTTCAACGGCCGCCTGGCCGAAATCGCCGGCCAGTACCTGCGCAAGGGCTCGCAGGTGTATGTCGAAGGCTCGCTGCGCACGCGCAAGTGGACCGACAAGGACGGCATCGAAAAGTACACCACCGAAATCCGCGCTGACCAGATGCAAATGCTGGGCAGCCGCCAGGGCCAGGGCGGCCCGTCGGGCGGTCCGGAGGACGACGGCGGCTACTCGCAAGGCGGTGGCGGCGGCGGTTATTCGCAAGGTGGCGGCGGTGGTGGTGGCGGCGGTGGCGGTTACGCCCCGCGTGCCCCCGCAGCCGCAGCACCGCGCGCTCCGGCACCGGCGCCGCGCCAGGCACCGGCCAAGTCGTCGTCGGGTTTCGACGACATGGACGACGACATTCCGTTCTGATCCAGCGAGCCGCAGCCGCCGTCCTTCGTGGGCGAACGCGCTGCGATCCGTGCGATTCCACAGAAACGCGCGTTCCCGGTCCGGGGACGCGCGTTTTTTGTTTTCCCCTCGCGAACAGGGCCCTGCGCGTCCAGCTTCCCTTCAATTGTTTCGAATCCGTGAACACCGTGGTTCGTTTTGCTACGGGTTTTTACCTAGATCGCGGCGCACAATTCATCTCACGGACCAGCCCTCAAAGCTGATCTGGGTGAACAGGGCCCCGAGCGAGGTGGCCGCCCTCCGAAAAAGAACAGAGGGGCGGTGACCCACCCAAGACCGGTTCCACATCCGAAGCAAGAACTTGAACTGAATTGAAGAAGGAAGAAATCCAAATGACCGCCTCGAAGATCCTCTCCGCCGTTGCTGTTGCCCTGATGGCCGTTGCTGGCGCCGCCCATGCCGAAAGCTATGAAGGCGTGCATCAACTGACCTCGGCCGCCAGCCGTGCCGACGTCGCCGCCCAAGCCGTCGTGGCCGCACACAGCGCCAACCCGTACGCCACCGGCGCCAACGCAGGCCCCGCACCGGTGATCGTCTCGTCGACCAGCCGCGCCGCTGTGCGTGCCGACGCTGTCGCCGCTGCACACAGCGCCGACCCGTACGCCGAAGGCGCTTCGTCGGGCGTGGCCCCGATCGTTGCCAGCACCGTCGACCGCGCTGCGGTGCGTGCCGCAGCCCGCGCTGCCGCCCACGGCGACGCACTGCCGCTGTAAGCGGTCCGAACGCCTCGCCGATGGGATCGGCGAACGTTCCAGGTCTTCATGAAAGCCGGCCCTGCCAACGCAGGGTCGGCTTTTTTCATGGGCCATGGCCGTGAAATCTTGGCCGAAGGTCACATTGCCTTGGCCTTGCGCATCCTTCATGATTTGGGCGCGGGAGGGATGGCCGCCAGAGCGCATGCTTTTGCATTAACGCATCGCCGTCGTGCGGACACGCGAGAATCGAGCGTCGTTCCGACCGCGAAAAATGAAAGCATGATCCGTCGCCGACCCAGCGACGACCCACTACGCATGGCCCTCACTCTCGACCCCGAAGACACGCGCGGACGCATCCACGACCTGGTGTGGAGCGGCTTTCACGCCGATGCCGACATCGGCTGGATGATCACCGACGAGTACCTCGATCCCGATGAGCTCACCGCCGAAGACCGCGCCTGGATCAAGGCCGAGACCACGCGCGCCTGCGCCGCCAAGCGCGCCGCCGAGGCGCAGTGGCCCGCGCAGACCGAGTACGACCGGCTCGACGCCGTGTTCGCCCAACTGCGCAGCGAAAACATCATCGCCCTGCACCGCGCCGGAAACACGCTGTCCGACGGCCACGACGACGTGCGCGAGCAGTGGCGTGCGGCAGGAAGGCTCGAATCGGGCATCCGCGGCTGCTGCTTCTATCACGCACAGGACCTCGACGGCGCCGTGCGCAACGGCCGCCTGTACCTCGCGTTCAGCGGCGGCATGATCCCCGAGATCGCGCAGCGCGAAGCCAACACCGTCGTGGTCGGCCATCGCATCGTCGCGCTGCTGCGCGACGCCGGCTTCGGCGCGCAATGGAGCGGCAACATCAACGAGCGCATCGAAGCCGACCTCGGCCAATGGCGCAAGCGAGGCCCCACCGCGTGAGCGTGCAGGCCTGGCAGCCGCCGCGCCGCATCGATGCGATCGACTTCTGGCTGCGCTCGCGGCTGCTCGCCACGGCCCACGCCCTGCGCGAAACCCTGCGGCCTTCGGCCCGGCGCTGGCCAAGCGGCGCACACGCATTGGCCGATGCGCCGGTGCTTGCGCAGTACCGAACCCCCTTGTGGACCGACGGCCGTGCCGACGAATTTCCATTGGTCGCCGGCAAGGTGCAGAACCTGCGCGTGGCGCGGGTTGCCTTCGACGCCATCGAGGTGCCGGCCGGCGAAGTGCTGAGCTTCTGGCGCCAGCTCGGGCGGCCGGGTGCCGGGCGCGGCTTCGTGGTCGGGCGCGAGGTGCGTGGCGGTTGCGTGGTGCCGACGCTGGCCGGTGGGCTGTGCCAGCTGTCGAACGCGCTCGCCACCGTGGCCGTGCGCGCGGGCTTCGAGCTGGTCGAGCGCCACGGCCATACGGCGCGCATCGAGCAGGCCGACACGCCGAACGGCGATGCCAGCGACGCCGTCGATGCGACGGTGTTCTGGAACTACGTCGATCTCAAGCTGCGCGCCAAGCAGGCGTGGCGGCTCGAAGTGACGCTGACCGACACCGAACTCGTGGTGCGCATTCGCGCGCGCACGCCGCTGGCGGTGCCCACTGAGCCCGTCACGCTGCGGCGCACGAACGACGACATGCCCACCACGTTGCCGTTGGCGCGCGGCTGCCTGAGCTGTGACCAGACCGCGTGCTTCCGCCATCGCCCGCCGATCGACGTCGGTCCCGAAGGCCAGACGGCGGTGCTCGTCGATGGCTGGGCGCCGGAGTTCGCACGCCACTTGCGCGAGGCGCATCCGCAGGCACAGCGCATGCAGCCCGTGCCTGCTGCGGGCTGGCATCGCGAGCCCGCGACGAAGGGGCAGGTGACCACCGCTTGGACCGCGAGCCTGCGCCGTGCCGTGTGGCAGCGGCTCTGGGCGCGGCAGGCGGGCCGGCGCCAAGCCAGCCTGATCGACGGCCAGCGCTGGCTCGCGCAGGCCTTTGCCGCACGGCTGGCGCCGGCGCACACGCACCTGGTGGTCGAGCAGTCGCTGCTGCCGCACCTGCAGCGCCTCGGCGCGCTCGACGGGCGCCGCCTCACCGTGCTGGCCAGCGCCTTGCCGATGGCCGACATCGAACAGAGGCTCGATGCCGCCTCGCAGCGCTGGCCGGGCGATGCGACCTTGCGCGACTTTCGCGCCGATGCGTCGCTGGTGCGTGACGAGGCGCTGGCGCTCGCGCGCGCGGCGAGCACCGTCACGCCGCATGCTGCAGTGGCGCAGGCCATGGCGACACACGCGCCGCAGGCCACGCTGCAGCGGCTCGATTGGGCACTGCCGCTGGTGAAGACTACGCACAGCGCGCGCCAGGAACCACCCCTCGTCGTGTTCGCTGCAAGTGCGCTGGCACGCAAGGGCGCGCGTGAACTTGCCGCCGCACTGCAAGGCTGGCCGTGCCGCTTGCGCGTGCTGGGGTCGCCGTCGGACGACGCGCGGCTCTGGCAGGGCATCGAACACATTCAACACATGAACTGGCAAGGCGACGGGCTGGCCGGTGCCGCTGTCGTCGTGCTGCCCGCGCACGTCGAGCACGCACCGCGCGCACTGCTGCGCGCCGTGGCGGCCGGCGTGCCGGTGGTGGCATCGAGGGCCTGCGGCCTGGCCGGTGTGCCGGGCGTGCACGAGGTCGCACCCGGCGACATCGACGCACTGCGCACCGCATTGCAGACCGCCTGCCTTGCCTGAACGGAGAACAACACACGTGGCATCGATCGAACAGGCCCGCGCGGCCCTGGCTTCTCATGGTGCACTCGCGCCGCAATCCGCCGCCGAGCACTGGCACGGCGAGCTGGCGTTGCCCGCCGCCATCGCCACCTTCTACGAACAGGTCGGCCCGCTCGGCGACTGGGTCAACGACCGCGTGGGCTACGCAGGCCTCACGGTGCCGACCACGGGCAATTCGTTCAGCATTCCCGCGCTCTCGCGCCTGTGGCAGCTGCAGGCGGGCTACCGCTGGCACGGCATCACCGGCGAGCGCATTGCCGACTGGCCCGACCATTGGCTCGTGGTGGCTGACCAGGGCGCCGATCCGTTCATCTTCGACCTGCGCACCGGCGCGATCCAGTTCGCGATGCACGGCACGGGCACTTGGCAGGAAGACGAACCGCTCTTCGCCGACATCTTCGAGATGGCCGCCTGCCTGGGCACCATCGGCCAGGTGTGGGACGAAGCGGGCGACGCCATCTTCACCGACGAGGATGACTGCGAGGTCGACCCGGTGCATCGCGCGCGGCTGATCGAGCGCCTCGTGCCACTGCTGGGCAGCGCCGCGGCGGCCGAAGACATCGTCGACGTGTTCGGCTGGTAAGGGACAAAAGAAAAGACATCCATGAGCATCGACCTGCAGACCCTCAAATGCGGCGAGTGCGGCAGCAGCACGCTGCGCCGCACCGGCCTGAACGAATACACCTGTTCGCACTGCGGCTCGATGTCGCTGGTGGAAGACGACGTGTCCGACCGCCTCGAACGCGTGTTGCAGCAGGTCAAGCACCACGCCGGCCAGCAGATCGCGGCCGAACAGGCGCTGCGCCAGAAGCAGACGCTGCGCACGATCGGCTTCGTCGTGATCGGCTTTGTCGGCGTGGCGCTGGCCGTGCAGGTCGCGATGCTGCTGTTCGGTTCGGGCAAGCGCAGCGAGGCGCCTTCGGTGGCGCGCGCGATCGTCGATCGCACCATCGCGACCGATGGCCTGAAGCTTTCCGAGCCGCGCCAGGTGCTGGTCGGCGAGCGGCCGAAGCTGTTGGTGCTGGCGCGCAACGAAACCGGCCGACCGCTCGAACGGCCCAGCCTGAAGCTCGTGTTCCACGACGGTGACACGCGGCTGAGCGAGCGCAGCGAATCGCTGCCGATCGACGTGCTGATGCCCGGTGAGTCCGCGCCCGTGCTGGTCGACCTGCCGTCGGGCAAGAACGTCACGCGGCAGGACGTGACGGTCGAGAAGCTGTCCGAACCGCGCAGCGCCGCCGAAGGGCCGCGCCTGGCGTTCTCGCGACTGCGACTGGTGCAGCAGGGCGAGCGCGTGCGCCTGGCCGGCCGCATCGTGCATGCGGGCGCCGCGGTTGCGCCGGCGCTGGGCAGCATCGAGGCGCTGGTCACGCTGTACGACGACGCGGGCCAGGTGATCGGCACGGGCCGCGGCCACGCGCCGGGCTCCACGCTGGAGCCGGGCGGGCGCGCAGCGATCGATGTCGACCTCAGCCGCTTCGGCCGCGGCGCCGCCATCGCGGCGTGGGACTACCGCATCGGCTACCGCACGGTCACGCCCTCGGGCTCGCGCACGACGGTGCTGAGCGCCGACCGCGTGATCCGCACGACCGGCGCGCCGGAGGTCTTCCACCCCGACCTGCGGCTCAGCACCGAAGACCTGCTGGCCGAGGACAGCGAGCGCTTCGACCCGCGGCAACTCGAACTGCTGCCGCTGGTGGCGGGGCGCAGCACGATCCAGCGGCCGCTGTTCATGACCGAGCTGGTGAACCGCAGCACCGACGCCGTGGCGATCACGCCCGGCGCCGTGATCGCGCGCTTCGGCGGCAGCACGGCCGACGGCACCACGCGCCTCGACGAGCTGGCTTACCTGTACCCGGGCGAGCGCTTTCCGATCCTGTTCGAGCCGAGGGCCGTGGACCGCATCACGCAGACCCGCGTGGAGTGGAAGCCGATGCGCCGCGCCGCGTTGCCCGGTCCGCGCAAGCCGCTCGAAGTCCAGGTGACGGGCACCAAGGCCGGCACCGGCAGCGTGCTGCTCAATTTCAGCCAGCGCTTCACTTACAAGAGCGTCGAGGTCACGGGCACGGTGAAGAACCCCGGCACGGCCATTGCGGCCAAGGTGCGCCTGTGGGTCAGCCTGCGCGACCGCAACGACCAGCTGACCGGCTTCAAGGTGGTCGAGAACCTGCCGGCCATTGCACCGGGCGAGAGCGTGCCGTTCCAGGTCCATGTGACGCAGCACGGCCGCGATTTCGCGAGCGTCGCGACGCTATACCAAACCGAATAGCCCCGTGCGTGACGGCATGGGGCGGTTCGCGCCATGATCGCGCCATGATTCCGCTTTCGATCCTCGACCTTTCCCCGATCACCGAAGGCAGCGATGCCGCGCAGTCGTTCCGCAACTCGCTGTCGCTGGCGCAGCATGGCGAGGCGCTGGGCTACACGCGCTACTGGCTGGCCGAGCACCACGGCATGCCGGGCATCGCGAGCGCGGCCACGGCCGTGCTGCTGTCGTATGTGGGCGCGGGCACCTCCACCATTCGCATCGGCGCCGGCGGCGTGATGCTGCCCAACCACTCGCCGCTGGTGATCGCCGAGCAGTTCGGCACGCTGGAGTCGCTGTACCCGGGGCGCGTCGACCTGGGCCTGGGCCGCGCGCCCGGCTCCGACCAGCGCACCGCGCGCGCCCTGCGGCGCAACCTGGAGTCGGATGCCGACCAATTCCCGCAGGACGTGATGGAGCTCATGGACTTCATGTCGAAGAACCCGCAGCAGGCCGTGCGCGCCGTGCCCGGCGCGGGGCTCGAGGTGCCGGTGTGGATTCTGGGTTCGAGCACCTTCGGCGCGCAGCTTGCGGCGCACCTGGGCCTGCCGTATGCCTTTGCCTCGCATTTCGCGCCGCAGCAGATCATGCAGGCCATCCAGATCTACCGCGAGACCTTCAAGCCTTCGGCGCAGCTGCAGAAGCCGTACGTGATGCTGGGTTTCAACGTGTTCGCGGCCGACACCGACGCCGAAGCGGAGTTCCGCGCCACCTCGTGGCAGCAGGCCTTCGTGAATCTGCGCAGCGGCCGTCCCGGCCGGCTGCCGCCGCCAGTGGAGAACTACCGCCAGAAGGTCGGTCCGGCCGAGAACGCGCTGCTCGACTCGGTGCTGTCGTGCTCCGCGGTGGGCTCGGTCGAGACCGTGAAGCAGGGCGTGGAAGCGTTCGTGGCGCGCACCGGCGCCGACGAACTCATGATCACCTCGCAGGTGTTCGACCACGCCGCCCGGCTGCGCTCGTACGAGCTGCTGGCCGGTGCGTTTGGTCAAAAGAAATAAGGACTAGGCCCGCTTGCGGGCTTCCTCGTCCACGAGGTCCTTCTTCGAGAGCTTGCCCACGGCGGTCTTGGGCAGTTCGGCTCGAATCTCGAGCGCGCCGATCATCTCGTGCTTGCCCAGGCGGCTCTTGAGGAAAGACTTGAGCGTGTCGAGCGTGAGCTCGTCCGCGCCGTCCTTCAGTTTCACGAAGGCCTTGGGCGATTGCCCGCGGTACTCGTCAGGCACGCCGATCACGCAGACCTCGGCCACCGACGGGTGTTCGTACACCGCCTCTTCGAGCACGCGCGGGTACACGTTGTAGCCGCCGCACAGCAGCATGTCCTTGGTGCGGTCGACGATGTACAGGTAGCCGTCGGCGTCCATCTTCGCGACGTCGCCGCTGCGGAAGTAGCCGTCGGCCGTCATCGATTCGGCGGTGGCCTTCGGGTTGTTCCAGTAACCCTTCATGACGTTCGGCCCTTGCACGCACAGCTCGCCGGGTTCGCCGAACGCGGTCACGTCTTTCGTCGGATCGTCCAGGCTCACGAGCTTGATCTGCACGCGCGGCAGCGGCATGCCGCACGAGCCGGCCTTGCGCACGCCGCGCGCGGGCGTGAAGGTGCCCACGGGCGAGGTCTCGGTCATGCCCCAGCCTTCGTTGAGGTGGCAGCCGGTGAGTTCGAAGAAGCGCTGCTCCACCTCCACCGGCAACGGCGCGCCGCCCGAGCCGCAGAACTTCAGCGAGCGCAGGTCCATCTCTTTGGCCTTGGGGTGCGAAAGGATGGCGGTGTACATGGTCGGCACGCCGGGGAACACGCTGATCTTGCTGGCCGCGAGTTCGTTCATCACCGCGTCGACATCGAAGCGCGTGTGCAGCACCAGCGCCGCGCCCAGGCGCACGCCCAGCAGCATTGCGGCGCTGAGCGCGAAGATGTGGAACAGCGGCAGCACGACCAGGAAGCGCTCGCCGCCCTCGGCCAGGATCGGCGGCTCGCCGCGCGTCGATTCGTAGTACTGCGCCGAGGCCGAACTCAGGTTGGCGTGCGTGAGCATCGCGCCCTTGGGCAGGCCGGTGGTGCCGCCGGTGTACTGCAGCACGACGATCTCTTCGGCGAGGTCGCCGAGCGGGTAGACCTGATGCGTGCCTTCGCTCTGGAGCAGGTCGGTGAAGCGCACATGGCGCGCGTCCACCGGCACGGGCGCGATCTGGCCCGCGGCCTGCAACTGGGCCTGCACCTTGTCGCCCGCCGCACCGTAGTCGCCGAGGCTGCCGACCACCAGCGTCTTCAGGCGCGAGCTGTCGAGCAGACGCGCCATCAGCGGGTACAGGTTCACGAGGTCGAGCGTGACGAGGATGTCGGTGCGGCTGTCCTCGATCTTGTGGGCCAGCACGCGTTCGGCGTCGAGCGGCGAATAGTTCACCACCGTGCCGCCGGCTTTCAGCACGGCGAAGAAGGCGATGGGGTAGTGCGGCGTGTTCGGCAAGTAGAGGCCGACGTGCACGCCCGGCTTCACGCCCAGGTCCTGCAGGCCCTTGGCGGCACGGTCGACCGCCGCGCCGAGCTGGCGGTAGCTGAGCGACTGGCCCATGAACTCGACGGCCGAATGGTCGGGCCAGCGCGCGACCGCCTCGTCGAGCATCTGCTGCACCGGCTTGACGGGCAGCTCGGCGTCCCAGCGCATGCCGGGCGGGTAGTTGCGCGTCCAGGGGGTGGGGTTGCCAGAGGGGGAAGGGGTCGCCATGCGTGTGTCTCCGCTGTGTTTCGGGTCACTGTAGCGCCGGCCTTTCGCATCGTGGAGTGCCGGCTGACAAGCCGGCGACACGGGTTTTCCCGATTTCCCACACGCCGGATGCCCCTGTCGCCGGGCTGGGACAATGGCGGGCTTATGGCAAAACAACGGATCGTGGTCGGGCTGAGCGGCGGGGTGGACTCCGCTGTCACCGCGCACCTGCTCAAGCAGCAGGGGCATGAGGTGGTCGGCATCTTCATGAAGAACTGGGAAGACGACGACGACAGCGAGTACTGCTCGTCGAACATCGACTTCATCGACGCCGCCAGCGTGGCCGACGTGCTGGGCATCGAGATCGAGCACGTCAACTTTGCCGCCGACTACAAGGACCGCGTTTTCGCCGAGTTCCTGCGCGAATACAAGGCCGGCCGCACGCCCAACCCCGACGTGCTGTGCAACGCCGAGATCAAGTTCAAGGCCTTTCTCGACCACGCCATGCGGCTGGGCGCCGAGAAGATCGCCACCGGCCACTACGCCCGCGTGCGCCTGAACGAGGCCACGGGCCGGCACGAGCTGCTCAAGGGGCTCGACAACTCGAAGGACCAGAGCTACTTCCTGCACCGCCTGAACCAGGCGCAGCTGTCGAAGACGCTGTTCCCGGTCGGCGAGCTGCACAAGACCGAGGTGCGCCGCATCGCGGAAGAAATCGGCCTGCCCAACGCGAAGAAGAAAGACTCGACCGGCATCTGCTTCATCGGCGAGCGGCCGTTCCGCGACTTCCTGAACCGCTACATCTCGAAAGAGCCGGGCCCGATCAAGGACGACCGCGGCCGCAAGCTCGGCGAGCACCAGGGCCTGAGCTTCTACACGCTGGGCCAGCGGCAAGGCCTGGGCATCGGTGGTGTGAAGGAGAAGGGCGCACAGCGCGGCGCGGGCGACCATTCGCCCTGGTTCGTCGCGCGCAAGGACGTCGAGAAGAACACGCTGTGGGTGGTGCAGGGGCACGACCATCCGTGGCTGCTGTCGACCGAACTGAAGGCGGACGACGCGAGCTGGGTGGCGGGTGAAGCGCCCGCTGCGGGCAGCTACGGTTCGAAGGCCCGCTACCGGCAGGCCGATGCGGCCTGCGAGTTGGGCGATGGCGCCAACGGTGCGTTCAGCCTGCGCTTCGGTGCGCCGCAATGGGCGGTCACGCCGGGGCAGTCGGCCGTGCTGTATGACGGCGAGCGCTGCCTCGGGGGCGGCGTCATCGTCTGAGCCTTGCGGCCGCTGATCAGCGCGGCTGCCGCACGCCGTCTTCGGTGTGGATCAGCGACAGCGGGTGGCGCTTGCCGGCGAGGTAGTCGTCGATGCAGCGCAGCAGCAGCGGGCTGCGATGGCGCGCCACGCTGGCGCGGATCTCGTCCACGGTCATCCAGAGCGTGCGCACGATGCCTTCGTCGAGCGCGCGGCCTTCCTCACGTGCGCCCAGTTCGCCGGTGAAGGCGAAGCGCATGTAGGTCACGTCGGGCTGCTCGGCCGAGCGCGCCATGTAGACGCCGAGCAGCGCGGTCGGCGTGAAGGCGTGGGCTGTTTCCTCGAGCGTCTCGCGGATGCAGCCGTCCTCGGGCGACTCGCCGGGGTCGAGGTGGCCGGCGGGGTTGTTGAGCTTCAGGCCGTCGTCGGTCTGCTCTTCGACGAGCAGGAAGCGGCCGTCTTGCTCGATCACCGCGGCCACGGTGACATTGGGTTTCCAGCGTGTGGGCATCGTGGGCGCGAGTCTATCGGCTATCGGCCGATCGTTGCACGACAGGCGCCGCGGCCAGCAGGGGTGCTTCAGCGCAGGGGCGTGACGGCCTGCGTGTCCACTTCGATGGTTTCCAGCCGGTAGCCGAGGCCGTAGACCGCCAGCAGCAGGAAACCGTTCGACGGGCGCAGTTCGAGCTTGGTGCGCAGGCGCGACACATGGGTGTCGAGCGAGCGCGACAGGGCTTCGACGCCCAGACCCCAGACCGCTTCATGCAGGTGCTCGCGCGAGAGCAGGCGCCCCAGGTTCTGGAACAGGAAGAGCGCGAGTTCGTATTCGCGGTTTTTCAGCTCGACCAGCGCGCCGTGGACCCGGATGGTGCGCGAGGGCGGAAAGAAGTGGTACGGGCCGAACACCAGCTCGGGCTCGTGCCGTGCGGGGTAGGAGCGGCGCAGCAGCGCGTTGATGCGGGCCTGCAGCTCGGTCGCGCGCAGCGGCTTGGCCATGAAATCGTCGGCGCCGACGTTGAGGCCCTCGACCAGGTCGGTGTCGTCGTGGCACTCGGTCACGAACAGGATGGGCATCCGGCTCTTGTAGTCCTGGCGGATCGTCCGCACGACGTCGGGGCCCTTCATGTCGGGCAGGCGCCAGTCGAGCACCAGCATGTCGAAGGTCTCGCGGCGCATCGCATGGAGCAGCGCCTTGCCACCAGGATAGGTGTGGCACTCGTGGCCGAGGCTCGCCATGGTTTGGTTGATCAACTGAAGCTGGTCCGGCTCAGTGTCGAGTACTGCAATTCGCATTCCATTCCCTTTTCCGCCCTGAGCCGATCTGTGTATGTGTCGGCAATATGAATCGAAGTGTATCTATCTGCGTCTTGGGTTTGGAGTGTCAATTGCCACTAATTCACTCAAATTGATTTGATCTATGTGATCCAATCGTTAATTGAAGTCAATTGATCTCAATTGATTGCATTCTGGGAATTCCGCCGGATCGCGCGGTCTACGGGTTTCAACCCATGCGGGTGGTGGGCGCCCAGAATCGCATCGATCCTCAATTTGCTATCAATTGAATAGCTATGAATTCAATGTGGGCGGGCATTGACAGGCAATGTGCATGCAGCATCTTGGCGACAGTGAACGCTTGTAATCTTGCTGTAAGCTCTGCCCGCAATCCGTGCTGCCCCTTCCCCCTGAGGAGATCTCTATGTTGATAGGCGTGCCTGCCGAGACAGCGGCTGGCGAAACCCGAGTGGCCGTGACACCTGAAACGGTGAAGAAACTGGTCGCTTCCGGGCACATCGTTCGTGTTCAGTCGGGAGCCGGCGTTGCAGCCAGCGTCACCGACGCGGCTTACCAGACCGCCGGCGCGGAAATCACAGATCAGGCCGGGGCGTTCTCCGCCGACATGGTGCTCAAGGTGCGCACGCCCAGCGACGCCGAAGCGGCGCAACTGAAGGCCGGCGCCGTCGTCATCGGCATGCTCAACCCTTTCGACGCGGTCGGCCTGCAACGCCTGGCTGCCGCAGGCGTCACCGGCTTCGCCCTCGAAGCCGCGCCGCGCACCACCCGTGCCCAGAGCATGGACGTGCTCAGCTCGCAGGCCAACATCGCGGGCTACAAGGCCGTGATGATCGCGGCCGACAAGTACCAGCGCTTCTTCCCCATGCTCATGACCGCCGCCGGCACCGTGAAGGCCGCGCGCGTCGTCATCCTGGGCGTCGGCGTGGCCGGGCTGCAGGCGATTGCCACGGCCAAGCGCCTGGGCGCCGTCATTGAAGCGTCGGACGTGCGTCCGAGCGTCAAGGAACAGATCGAATCGCTGGGCGGCAAGTTCATCGAGGTGTCCTACGACACCGACGAAGAAAAAGAAGCCGCGGTCGGTGTCGGCGGCTACGCCAAGCCGATGCCCCCGAGCTGGCTCGCGCGCCAGCAGATCGAGGTCGCCAAGCGCGTCGCGCTGGCCGACGTGGTCATCAGCACCGCGCTCATTCCCGGCCGTGCCGCACCCACCCTCATCACCGAAGAGATGGTCAAGTCGATGAAGCCGGGCTCGGTGATCGTCGACATCGCGGCCGGCAAGGGGCCAGTCAATCCCGATGGTGGCGTAGGCGGCAACTGCCCGCTGTCGGAAGCCGACAAGACCGTGGTCAAGCATGGCGTGACCATCGTCGGCGAAACCAACCTCGCGGCGCTCGTGGCAGCCGACGCGTCGGCGCTCTATGCGCGCAACGTGCTCGACTTCCTCAAGCTCGTCGTCACGAAGGAAGGCGCGCTCAAGATCGACCTCGAGGACGACATCGTCACCGCCTGCCGCGTCACGCAAGACGGCCAGGTCACGCGCAAGTAAGAAGAGCAGGCTGCCCTCCATGAATCGCACCATGCTTCGCGCGAAGCTGCATCGCGCCACCGTGACCGAAGCCGACCTGCACTACGAAGGCTCGTGCGGCATCGACGAAGACCTGCTCGACGCGGCCGACATGCGCGAGTACGAAAAGATCGAGCTGTACAACGTCAACAACGGCGAACGCTTCTCGACCTACATCATCAAGGCGGCGCGCGGATCGGGCGCCATCTCGCTCAACGGCGCGGCGGCGCGCAAGGCGCATGTGGGCGACCTGCTCATCATCTGCACCTACGCCCCCATGACCGAGGCCGAAGCCGCGGACTACAAGCCCAAGGTGGTGCTGCTTGGCGATGCCAACCGCATCAACGAAGTCAAGAAGCTCTGACAGAGCCCTGGACAAGAGACCGAGACCGAACGAGGAGAAGAAAACACCATGGAAATCGTTTCGCACACCGTCATCAACCTGACCATCTTCGTGCTGGCCATCTATGTCGGCTACCACGTGGTCTGGACCGTCACGCCCGCGTTGCACACGCCGCTCATGGCCGTGACCAACGCCATCTCGGCCATCGTGATCGTGGGCGCCATGCTGGCCGCCGCGCTCACCACCACCCCGCTGGGCAAGACCATGGGCGTGCTCGCCGTGGCGCTGGCCGCGGTGAACGTCTTCGGCGGCTTCCTGGTCACGCGCCGGATGCTCGAGATGTTCAAGAAGAAAGACAAGAAGGCCGCCCCCAAGGCTGTTGAGGGAGCCGCCAAGTGAGCATGAACCTCGTCACGCTGCTGTACCTCGTTGCCAGCGTCTGCTTCATCCAGGCCCTGAAGGGCCTCTCGCATCCCACCACCTCGATCCGCGGCAACGTCTTCGGCATGACCGGCATGGCGATCGCCGTGCTGACCACCATCGCGCTGGTCCACGGACAGGCGCGCGCCCTCAACGTCGACTTCACCACCGGCATCGCCTGGGTGCTGGCCGCCGTCGTGGTCGGTGGCGGCCTGGGCGCCTTCATGGCCAACAAGGTCGAGATGACCAAGATGCCCGAGCTGGTCGCCTTCATGCACAGCATGATCGGCCTGGCCGCGGTGTTCATCGGCGTGGCCGCGGTGGCCGAGCCCTGGGCCTTCGGCATCACCGCCGCGCCCGTGGCGGCCGTCATCGGTGCGCGCACACCTGACGGCGCGGTCCTCTTCGAGGGCTTCGTGCGCCACGGCATTCCTTACGGCAACCGGCTCGAGCTGTTCCTGGGTGCGGCCATCGGTGCGGTCACCTTCAGCGGCTCGGTCATCGCCTTCGGCAAGCTGTCGGGCAAGTACAAGTTCCGCCTGTTCCAGGGCGCGCCGGTGCAGTTCAAGGGCCAGCACATGCTGAACCTGGTGCTGGGCCTGGCGACCATCGGCCTGGGCCTGGTGTTCGTGGCCACCGAAAGCTGGCCGGCGTTCTTCGCGATGCTGGCGCTGGCCTTCGTGATGGGCGTGCTCATCATCATCCCGATCGGCGGCGCCGACATGCCGGTGGTGGTGTCGATGCTCAACAGCTACTCGGGCTGGGCGGCGGCCGGCATCGGCTTCAGCCTGAACAACGCGATGCTGATCGTGGCCGGTTCGCTGGTGGGCTCGTCGGGTGCGATCCTGAGCTACATCATGTGCAAGGCCATGAACCGCTCGTTCTTCAACGTGATCCTGGGCGGCTTCGGCGGCGAGGCGACCACGGCCACCAGCGGCGACAAGGAACAGCGCCCGGTCAAGAGCGGCAGCGCGGATGACGCGGCCTACATGCTGTCCAACGCCGAGACGGTGATCATCGTTCCGGGCTACGGCCTGGCGGTGGCCCGTGCCCAGCACGCCGTGAACGAACTGGCCGAGAAGCTCACGCACAAGGGCATCAAGGTGAAGTACGCCATCCACCCCGTGGCTGGCCGCATGCCGGGCCACATGAACGTGCTGCTGGCCGAGGCCGAGGTGCCCTACGACCAGGTGTTCGAGATGGAGGACATCAATGGCGAGTTCGCGCAGGCCGACGTGGCGATCATCCTGGGCGCCAACGACGTGGTGAACCCGGCCGCGCTCACCAAGGGCAGCCCGATCTACGGCATGCCCATTCTGGAAGCCTACAAGGCCAAGACCGTCATCGTGAACAAGCGCTCCATGGCGGCGGGCTACGCGGGCCTGGACAACGAACTCTTCTACATGGACAAGACCATGATGGTCTTTGGCGATGCGAAAAAAGTAGTGGAAGATATGGGCAAGGCCATCGAATAGGCCGAAGGTCCGCGCCGCGCGATGCGGGCCAGATCGTCGCGGCGCCTCACGTGCGCCGTTTTCGTTTTAAAAAACTCATCCGACTCCGAGGAGACACATCCATGACCGAACGCCCCTGGCTCAGCAGCTACCCGCAAGGCGTGCCCGCCGACATCGACGCGTCGCACTACCCGTCGCTGGTGGCGCTCATGGAAGAGAGCTTCACCAAGTACGCCGACCGCACGGCCTACAGCTTCATGGGCAAGGACGTCAGCTACGCGGAGACCGACAAGCAGAGCAAGTCCTTCGCCGTGTACCTGCAGGGCCTGGGCCTCGTGAAGGGCGACCGCGTCGCCGCGATGATGCCCAACTGCCCGCAGTACCCGATCGCGGTGGCCGCCATCCTGCGCGCCGGCCTGATCCTGGTGAACGTGAACCCGCTGTACACGCCGCGCGAACTCGAGCACCAACTGAAGGACTCGGGCGCCAAGGCGATCATCATCATGGAGAACTTCGGCACCACGCTGCAGCAGTGCATCGCGGCCACGCCGATCAAGCACATCGTGCTGGCCTCCATGGGCGACCGGCTCGGCTTCCTGAAGGGCGCGCTCGTCAACTACGTGGTGCGCAACGTCAAGAAGCTGGTGCCGCACTTCAGCCTGCCGGGCGCGGTGCGCTTCAACGACGCGCTCGACAAGGGCGCGAGCGGCAAGCTCAAGCCCGTGGCCATCGGCCCCGACGACGTGGCCGTGCTGCAGTACACCGGCGGCACCACCGGCGTGTCGAAGGGCGCGGTGCTGCTGCATCGCAACGTGATCGCCAACGTGCTGCAGTCCGAAGCCTGGAACGAGCCCGTCATGGCCAAGGTGCCGGCCAACGAGCAGCCCACCAGCGTGTGCGCGCTGCCGCTGTATCACATCTTCGCGTTCACGGTCGGCATGATGCTGAACATGCGCACGGGCGGCAAGCTGATCCTCATCCCGAACCCGCGCGACATTCCCGGCGTGCTGAAAGAACTGTCGAAGCACACGATCCACAGCTTCCCGGCCGTCAACACGCTGTTCAACGGGCTGGCGAACCACCCCGACTTCAATACCGTCAACTGGAAGAACCTGAAGGTCTCGGTCGGCGGCGGCATGGCCGTGCAGGCCGCGGTGGCCAAGCTCTGGCTCGAAAAAACCGGCTGCCCGATCTGCGAAGGCTACGGCCTCTCGGAAACCTCGCCCTCGACCACCTGCAACCCGACCAACAGCACGGCCTACACCGGCACCATCGGCCTGCCGCTGCCGAGCACCTGGCTCAAGCTGCTCGACGACGACGGCAACGAAGTGCCGACCGGCGAGCGCGGCGAGATCGCCATCAAGGGCCCGCAGGTCATGGCCGGCTACTGGCAGCGCCCCGACGAAACCGCCAAGGTCATGACGCCCGACGGCTACTTCAAGAGCGGCGACATCGGCGTGGTCGACGAGCGCGGCTACTTCAAGGTGGTCGACCGCAAGAAGGACATGATTCTGGTGTCGGGCTTCAACGTGTACCCGAACGAAATCGAAGACGTGGTGTCGATGCTGCCCGGCGTGCTCGAATGTGCCGCCGTCGGCGTGCCCGACGACAAGACC
Source organism: Variovorax sp. RO1 (assembly GCF_002849325.1). NCBI lineage: Bacteria > Pseudomonadati > Pseudomonadota > Betaproteobacteria > Burkholderiales > Comamonadaceae > Variovorax > Variovorax sp. RO1. The sequence continues at coordinate 24,459 of NZ_PKMT01000008.1, read as the reverse complement.
GGCGAGGCCGTGAAGCTCGTCATCGTCAAGAAGGACCCGGCGCTCACCGAAGCGCAGGTGCGCGAGTACTGCCGCGCCAACCTCACGGGCTACAAGCAGCCGCGCGTGATCGAGTTCCGCACCGACATGCCCAAGACCCCGGTGGGCAAGATCCTGCGGCGCGAGCTGCGGGATAGCAAGAAGTAGTAAGGGTTCCGCCCGGGTGGGGCCGGGGCATCGATCTTGCATATTCGCGAGTCGATGTTTAGATTCATTTACGTTCGTTTAGGCTTGCTCGTGCCGACCTTCATCGGCATGACGCTGCTGGCCTTCTTTCTCATCCGGCTGGTGCCGGGTGACCCCATCGAGACCATGGCCGGCGAGCGCGGGATCGACCCCGCGCGCCACGCCGAGCTGCGCACCGCCATGGGCCTGGACAAGCCCTTGCTCGTGCAATACGGCATCTACATCGGCCGCGTGCTGCAGGGCGACCTGGGCAAGTCGCTCATCACGCAGGACACGGTGATGAGCGAGTTTCTCGCGCTCTTCCCGGCCACCGTCGAACTCGGCGTGTGTGCGATTCTTTTCGCGCTGCTGCTGGGGCTGCCGGCCGGCATCGTTGCGGCGGTGCGGCGCAATTCGATCTTCGACCACGGCGTGATGGCGACATCGCTCACCGGTTACTCGATGCCGATCTTCTGGTGGGGCCTGCTGCTGATCCTGTTCTTCTCGGTGCAGCTGGGCTGGACGCCGGTGTCGGGCCGCATCTCGGTGCAGTACTTCGTCGAGCCGCAGACCGGATTTTTGCTGATCGACGCGCTGCGCGCCGGCGAAACCGACGCCTTCTGGTCGGCGCTGCACCACCTCATTCTTCCGGCCATCGTGCTGGGCACCGTGCCGCTGGCCGTCATCGCGCGCATGACGCGCTCGGCCATGCTCGAGGTGCTGGGCGAGGACTACATCCGCACCGCGCGCGCCAAGGGCCTGTCGCGCTTTCGCGTGGTGGGCCTGCATGCGCTGCGCAACGCACTGATCCCGGTCGTGACCGTGATCGGCCTGCAGATCGGCGTGCTCTTCACCGGCGCGATCCTGACCGAGACCATCTTCTCCTGGCCCGGTGTCGGCAAGTGGCTCATCGAGGCCATCGGCCGGCGCGACTACCCCGTGCTGCAAGGCGGCATGCTGCTGCTGGGCGGCATCGTGATGCTGCTCAACCTGCTGGTGGACATCGCGTACGGCGTCATCAACCCGCGGATCAGGCACTGAGTCGATGACGAGCAATACCCACGCAGTCACCCCCGGCCCGCAGGTCGCGGCGCCTCCCGGTCCCTGGCGCGAGTTCTGGACCGCCTTCTCGGCGAACCGGGGTGCGGTCATCGGCCTCGTCACCATCGTGGTGCTCTTGCTCGTCGCGCTGTTCGCACCGTGGATCGCACCGCACGCGCCGAACGAAACCAACGCCGCCGCCTTCCTCAAGCCGCCGGCCTGGCAGGAGGGCGGTTCGTGGAGCTATCTGCTCGGCACCGACGCCATCGGGCGTGACATCCTGTCGCGGCTCATGCACGGCGCGCGGCTGTCGCTGTCGATCGGTGTCGCGGTGGTGGCGCTGTCGGTGGTGGTGGGCGTGGTGCTCGGGCTCGTCGCCGGTTTCTTCCGCGGCGTGCTGGAGATCACGATCATGCGGATGATGGACATCATCCTCACGATGCCCAGCCTGCTGATGGCCATCGTGATCGTCGCGATCCTCGGGCCGGGGCTCGTCAACGCGATGCTCGCGGTGGCCATCGTCGTGTTGCCGCACTACGTGCGCATCACGCGCGCCACCGTCATCGCCGAGGTCTCGCGCGACTATGTGACCGCGGCGCGCGTGAGCGGCGCCGGCACGCTGCGCCTGATGTTCCGCGAGGTGCTGCCCAACTGCTCGGCGCCGCTGATCGTGCAGGCCTCGCTCGGCGTCTCGACCGCCATCCTCGACGCGGCGGCGCTCGGCTTCATCGGCCTCGGCGCACAGCCACCGTCGCCCGAGTGGGGCACCATGCTGGCCGACGCGCGCGAGTTCGTGCTGCGCGCGTGGTGGGTCGTCACCTTCCCGGGGCTTGCGATTCTTGCGGCCGTGCTGGCGTTCAACCTGCTGGGCGATGGGCTGCGCGATGCGCTCGACCCCAAGCTCAAGCGCTGAAGCAAAGGAAAGAACCGATGCCTTTGCTCGATATCAAAGACCTGCACGTCGAGTTCCCCACGCAAGGCGGCGTGATGCACGCCGTCGACGGCGTGAGCCTCACGCTCGAAGAGGGCGAGGTGCTCGGCATCGTCGGCGAATCGGGCTCGGGCAAGAGCGTCACGATGATGGCGCTCATGGGCCTCGTCGGCTACCCGGGCCGCGTGCGCGCGGACCACATGCGTTTCGCGGGCAAGGAGCTGCTCGGCATCTCCGACAAGGCGCGCCGCACGCTCGTCGGCAAGGAGGTCGCGATGATCTTCCAGGAGCCGACCACCAGCCTCAATCCCTGCTTCACCATCGGCTTCCAGCTGATGGAAACACTGCGGCTGCACCTGAAGCTCGGCAAGCGCGAGGCGAAAAAACGCGCGACCGAGCTGCTCGAACAGGTGGGCATTTCCGCCGCATCGTCGCGCCTGGGCAGCTACCCGCACCAGCTTTCGGGCGGCATGAACCAGCGCGTGATGATCGCGATGGCCATTGCCTGCAACCCGCGCCTGCTGATCGCAGACGAGCCGACCACCGCGCTCGACGTGACCATCCAGGCGCAGATCCTCGACCTGCTGCGCGACCTGCAGAAAGAGCGCGGCATGGCGCTCGTGCTCATCACGCACAACATGGGTGTGGTCAGCGAGATGGCGCAGCGCATCGCCGTGATGTACGCGGGGCAGGTGATGGAGCACCAGCGCGTCGATCGCTTGTTCGCGTCGCCGCAGCACCCCTACACCGAGGCCTTGCTTGCGGCGCTGCCCGAGCGCGCCGCGCCCGAGGGCCGCCTCGCGACCATCAGCGGCGTGGTGCCCGGCGTGCATGACCGGCCCGCGGGCTGTCTGTTCGCGCCGCGCTGCGGCTACGTCACCGAGCGCGCCTGCCAAGTGCGCCCGGCGCTGCGTGAATGGCAGGATGCCGAGGTGCGCTGCCACTTTCCGCTCGGCGAGCCGGGACGCGCCGAAGCCATCGCGCAAGACCCACCGCGCGCTGCCATCGCGGAGGTGCTGCCATGAGCGACGCTCCGCCGGAGATTGTGGTCGAGGCGCGCAACCTGCAGCGCACCTACGACGTGCGGCGCGGGCTGTTCCGTGCGCCGGCGCAGCTGCGTGCCGTGGGCGACATCTCGTTCCGCCTCGAACGCGGCCGCACGCTCGCGGTGGTGGGCGAATCGGGCTGCGGCAAGTCGACGCTCGCGCGCATGGTCGCGCTGATCGAGAAGCCCACTGCGGGGCAGCTGACGCTGATCGGCGCCGATGCGGTGAGCCCACCGCATGAGCGCAAGCGCGAGCTGCGCCAGGCCGTGCAGCTGGTGTTCCAGAACCCGTACGGCTCGCTCAACCCGCGCAAGAAAATTTCGGCGGTGCTCGAAGACCCGCTGGCCATCAACACCACGCTGAGCAAGCCGGAGCGCGCCGACAAGGCGCGCGAGATGCTCGCGCGCGTCGGCCTGCGCCCCGAGTACGCCAACCGCTACCCGCACATGTTCTCGGGCGGCCAGCGCCAGCGCATCGCCATTGCGCGCGCGCTCATGCTGTCGCCGCGCCTGCTGGTGGCCGACGAGCCGGTGTCGGCGCTCGACGTGTCGATCCAGGCGCAGGTGCTGAACCTGCTGGCCGACCTGCAGGCCGAGCTGGGGCTGGCCTACCTCTTCATCTCGCACGACCTGGGCGTGGTGCGCCACATCGCGCACGACGTGCTCGTGATGTATCTCGGCCATGCGGTGGAGCACGGGCCCAAGTCGCGCATCTTTGCGCGGCCGCTGCATCCGTACACGCAGGCGCTGCTGGCCTCGACGCCGGGCCTGAGCAGCCAGCGCATCGTGCTCAAGGGCGAGTTGCCGTCGCCGCTGAACCCGCCCACGGGTTGCGTCTTCAGCACGCGCTGCCCGCACGTGCAGCCGCGCTGCCGCGAGGAGCGCCCCGCGCTGCGCGTGCTCGACGAACGGCTGGTGGCCTGCCACTTCGCCGAGCAGTTTCTCGATGGCGCGCCTGTCGTGCGCGCCGATGGTCCCGTGCTCGCCGCTTCCTGAAGAGTGGAGTGGCGTTTTTTCAACCCTGTCTCGAGGAGTCCCCATGACGACCCAGTCCTCCGTTTCGCGCCGCTCACAAAAGCTGGCGCTCCTGGCACCGGCAGCGCTCACGGCCCTTACCCTGGCCTGCGGCGCCGTGTCAGCCAAGACGTTGGTGTACTGCTCCGAAGGAAGCCCGGAAAATTTCTATCCGGGCATGAACACCACCGGCACGTCGTTCGACGTGACCACGCAGGTCTACAACACCATCGTCGAGTTCGAGCGCGGCGGCACCAAGGTCATGCCGGGCCTGGCTGAAAAATGGGACATCTCGGCCGACGGCACCGTGTACACCTTCCACCTGCGCAAGGGCGTGAAGTGGCACACCACGAGCAAGAGCTTCAAGCCCACGCGCGACTTCAACGCCGACGACTTCATCTTCATGCTCGAGCGCCAGTGGAAGGAGAGCGACCCCTTCTTCAAGGTCACGAGCCAGAACCACTCGTACTTCAACGACATGGGCATGCCCAAGCTGCTGAAGTCGGTGGACCGCATCGACGACCACACGGTGAAGATCACGCTCAACCAGGCCGAGGCGCCGTTCCTGGCCAACCTGGCGATGCAGTACGCGGGCATCCAGTCGAAGGAATACGCCATCGCGATGCTGAAAGCCGGCACGCCTGAGAAGGTCGATCAGGACCCGGTCGGCACCGGCCCGTTCTACCTCGTGCAGTACCAGAAGGACGCGATCATCCGCTTCAAGGCCTTCCCGCAGTACTGGGGCGGCAAGGCCAAGATCGACGACCTCGTGTTCGCGATCACGCCCGATGCCTCGGTGCGCTGGGCCAAGCTGCAGAAGGGCGAGTGCCACGTCATGCCGTACCCGAACCCGGCCGACCTCGACGCGATCCGCAAGGACCCGAATGTGCAGGTGCTGGAGCAGCCCGGCCTGAACGTCGGCTACCTCTCGTACAACACGACGAAGAAGCCCTTCGACGACGTGCGCGTGCGCAAGGCCATCAACATGGCGATCAACAAGAAGGCCATCATCGACGGCGTGTACCTCACGACCGGCGTGGCCGCGAAGAACCCGATTCCGCCGACCATGTGGTCCTACAACGACGCGACCAAGGACGATCCGTACGACCCTGAAGCCGCGAAGAAGCTGCTGGTGACGGCCGGCTTCCCTGACGGTTTCAGCACCGACCTGTGGGCCATGCCGGTGCAGCGCCCGTACAACCCGAACGCCAAGCGCATTGCCGAGCTGATGCAAGCCGACCTAGCCAAGATCAACGTCAAGGCCGAGATCAAGAGCTTCGAGTGGGGCGAGTACCGCAAGCGCCTGCAGGCCGGCGAGCACCAGATGGGCATGCTGGGCTGGACCGGCGACAACGGCGACCCGGACAACTTCCTGTACACGCTGCTGGGCTGCGCCTCGGCCAAGTCGGCCAGCGGCAGCAACATCTCGAAGTTCTGCTACCAGCCCTACGAAGACCTCGTGGTGAAGGCCAAGAGCACGGTCAAGCAGGCCGACCGCGACGCGCTCTACAAGAAGGCGCAGGTCATCTTCAAGGAGCAGGCGCCGTGGTTCACCATCGCGCACGCGGTGCAGTTGAAGCCGGTGCGCAAGGAAGTGATCGACTTCAAGCTCAGCCCCTTCGGTCGCCACACCTTCTACGGCGTGGACATCAAGTAAGCCGTGGTGGTTGCGCCCATCGCCATCGTGGCGGCCATGCACGAGGAGCTGAGTGCGCTCCTCGCGCGCATGCCCGACGAGCAGCGCGTGCGCGTGGCCGGCCGCGACTTCTGGGTTGGCCACCTGCAGGGCCAGCCCGTGGTCGCGGTGCTGTCGCGCATCGGCAAGGTCGCGGCGGCGGTCACGGCCACGGTGCTGCTCGAGCGCTTCGGCGTGCGGGCCATCGTGTTCACGGGCGTGGCGGGCGGCCTGGCGCCGGGCGTGAACGTCGGCGACGTGGTCGTGGCGACCGAGCTGCTGCAGCACGACATGGACGCCTCGCCGATCTTTCCGAAGTACGAGGTGCCGTTGATGGGGCGCTCACGCTTCGCGGCCGATGCGGCTATCGGCGATGCACTGGCGGCGGTGGCTGAAAGTGCGCTGCGTGATCCGGTGAGTCTGGTGGGGCAGAAGGCGGTCGATGAATTTCGCTTGCAGTCACCGAAGGTCCATCGCGGCCTGCTGATCAGCGGTGACCGCTTCGTATCGACCACCGCAGAGAGCGGCGCCCTGCAGCGCTCGTTGCCCGATGCGCTCGCGGTCGAGATGGAAGGTGCGGCGATGGCGCAGGCCTGCCACGACTACGGCGTGCCCTTTGCGGCGCTGCGGACCATTTCAGACCGCGCCGACGATGCCGCGCACGGCGACTTCACGCGCTTCGTGGCCGAGGTGGCGAGCCGCTACAGCCTGGCCCTCGTCGACGCGTGGCTCGCCTCCTTGCCGCGCGACACGGCCTGAAGCCCTTAGGGCGCGAGCCGGCGCAGCGACGGCAGGTCGCGCAGCAGCGGCGGGATCGACAGTGCCAGCAGCAGCGCGGCCAGTGGCACGACGCAGATGAAGCCCACGTGCTTGAAGCCCAGCGCGCCGACCGCGCCTCCGAGCACGAACATGCCGACCAGCCCGCCGCAGCGGCGCAGCCGGCTGCGGTCGTGGCGCACCGGCAGCGGTGTGGACGGCGCGCGCCGGTTCCAGTAGAGCATCTTGCCCAGCTCGATCCCCACGTCGGTGATGTTGCCGGTCATGTGGGTGGTGCGCGTGCTGCCGCCCGAGGTCTTCGACGCCACGGCGTTCTGCAGCCCCATGATGAACGACAGCAGCAGCACTGTGAGCGGCACCGCGAACGGCGTGGCCCAGGTCAGCGTGATGGCGCCGGCGAGCCCGAACGGGAACATCAGCGCGGCCTCCAGCAGCAGCGGCAGCGCATACACGCCATGCAGCCGATGTTGTCGCGCCCAGTTCACCAGCACCGCGCAGACCGCCGCGCCGCTCACGAACGCGAGGATCGCGCCCACCGCGTTCAACAGCAGCGTGAGGTTGCCCAGCACCATGCCATCCGCCAACTGCGAGGCGAAGCCGGTCATGTGCGAGGTGTACATGTGCAGCACGAGGAAGCCGCCCGCATTGACGGCGCCGGCATTGAAGGCCAGCAACAGGCCGAGCGCGGTGTTCGTCGACGGCGCGCGGTGGCGATTGGTGAGGAAACGAAGTCTGCGCACGGGGCTCTCCAGGTCAACTGCCAGCCGACAGTCACTCTAGCACCCGGTACGCGGACCTACTTGAGCCAGCCGCGCCGGCGGAAGTACCACATCGGCCCCAGCGCGCTCGCTGCCATCAGCGCCAGGGCGTACGGGTAGCCGCCCTGCCAGTCGAGCTCGGGCATGTACTTGAAGTTCATGCCGTAGATGCTCGCGATCAGCGTGGGCGGCAACAGCGCGACGCTGGCCACCGAGAAGATCTTGATGGTCTTGTTCTGGTTGATGTTGATGAAACCGACGGTCGCATCCATCAGGAAGTTGATCTTGTCGAAGAGAAACGCCGTGTGGTTGTCGAGCGATTCGATGTCGCGCAGGATCTGCCGCGCCTCTTCGAACTGCTCGGCGTTGAGCATCTTGCTGCGCATCATGAAGCTCACGGCGCGGCGTGTGTCCATCACGTTGCGGCGGATGCGGCCGTTCAAGTCTTCCTGCCGCGCGATGAGGCCGAGCACTTCGCCGGCCAGCTCGTCGGTGACGTTGCCCGAGAGCACTTTCTTGCCGGCCACTTCGAGCTCGTCGTAGATGTTCTCCAGCGTGTCGGCCGAGTATTCGGCGTCGGCGTCGAAGAGCTTGAGCATCACTTCTTTCGCGTCTTCGATCAGCCCCGGCGCGCGGCGTGCGCGCATGCGCAGCAGGCGGAACACGGGCACGTCTTCGTCGTGGATCGAGAACAGCACGCCGCGGCTGCGCAGGTCGGTGTTGTGCTGGTTGAGGATGAAGGCGACGCGCACCGTGCGCGGGTCTTCGTCGTCGTCGATCAAGAAGTCGGAGCGGATGTGCAGCTCGCCGTTGTCTTCTTCGTAGAAGCGGGCCGATTCCTCGATGTCCTCGTCCATCGCGTCTTCGGGAATGGAGAGGCCGTAGTACTGCTTGATCCAGCGCTTTTCTTCGAGCGTGGGCGACTCGAGATCGACCCAGATCGGCTGGAACTTGGAGAGCTCTTCGAGCGACTCGATCTCTTCCTGGACGAGGCGGCCGTTGGCGAGCGTAAAGATATTGAGCATGGGCTCACTCCCGGGAATGACTGAACGATGGGCGAGGGAGGGGCGCTTTCAATTCCCGCAGACCCGGCGTCAGTACATCATGCGCGGCGTCGGAAGGGAGTTGAAAGCTGCCGAGACGGGGCGGTTTCCATGGGGAGTCTCCGGTTGCAGCGAGGCGCGATTATGTCACTGGCCATTGGGCGGCAAGGCACTCGGACTGGACGGACATACAGTAAAGTCGTGCCCATGCAGACCGCTGCGCCCCCCATTGTTTCCACCGCACCGAAGACGCAAGCCGAGCGTCTGGCCGCGGCGCTTGCCGCGCTCAACGACGACCAGCGCGCGGCGGTCGAGCACGGCGTGGGTACGGCGGTCGGCGAAGACCACCGGCCGCTGCTCGTGATCGCCGGCGCAGGGTCGGGCAAGACCAGCACGCTGGCGCACCGGGTGGCGCACCTGATCGCGGGCGGGGTCGATCCGCAGCGGCTGCTGCTGCTCACCTTCTCGCGCCGCGCCGCGCAGGAAATGGAGCGCCGCGCCGGCCAGGTGCTGGCGCGTGTGCTGGGCCTGAAGTCAGAGCGCCCGCCGGCGCTGCCGTGGGCCGGCACCTTCCACGGCATCGGCGCGCGGCTGCTGCGCGAGTACGCCGCGCAGATCGGGCTCGACGAGAACTTCACCATCCACGACCGCGGCGACGCCGAAGACCTCATGGGGCTGGTGCGGCACGAGCTGGGGCTGTCGTCCACGGTCAACCGCTTTCCGCGCAAGGGCACCTGCCTGTCGATCTACTCGCGCTGCGTGAACACGCGCGCGCCGCTGGCCGAGGTGCTGAAAGACAGCTTTCCCTGGTGCGCCGAGTGGGAGGCCCAGCTCAAGACGCTGTTCGGCGCGTACGTCGAGGCCAAGCAGCAGCAGAACGTGCTCGACTACGACGACCTGCTGCTCTACTGGGCCGAAATGGTCGCCGAGCCCGCGCTGGCCGCGCATGTCGGCGCGCGCTTCGACCATGTGCTGGTCGACGAGTACCAGGACACCAACCTGCTGCAGGCCGCGATCTTGCGGGCGATGAAGCCCGACGGGCGCGGCGTGACGGTGGTGGGCGACGACGCGCAGTCGATCTACTCGTTCCGCGGCGCCACGGTGCGCAACATCCTCGACTTTCCCTCGCAGTTCTCGCAAGAGGCGCGCATCGTCACGCTGGAGCGCAACTACCGCTCGACGCAGCCGATCCTCGACGCGTCGAACCGCGTCATCGCGCAGGCCGCCGAGCGGCACGCCAAGACGCTGTGGACCGACAAGCCCTCGGCCGGCAAGCCGGTGCTGGTGCTCGTGCCCGACGAGGCCGGGCAGGCGCGCTGGGTGGCCGACAAGATCCTGGCGCACCGCGAGGGCGGGCTGGCGCTGAAGTCGCAGGCGGTGCTGTTTCGGACCTCGTCGCACAGCGCGGCGCTCGAACTGGAGCTGGCGCGGCGCAACATCCCGTTCGTGAAGTTCGGTGGGCTCAAGTTTCTCGAGGCCTCGCACGTGAAGGACCTGCTCGCGGTGCTGCGTTTCGCGCAGAACCCGCGCGGACGCATGGCGGGCTTTCGCGTCACGCAGCTCATTCCCGGCGTGGGCCCGGCCACCGGCACGCGCCTGCTCGACGCGATGGACCAGGCGGCCGACCCGGCCGCGGCCGTGCGCGACTTCGTGCCGCCGTCGGCCGCGCGCGAACAGTGGGCCGACTTCGCCCAGGCCTATGCCGCCTTGCGCGAGCCGTCGCTGAAGTGGCCGGCCGACGTGGAAGTCGCGATGCAGTGGTACCAGCCGCACTTGGAGCGGCTGTACGAAGACACCTCGGGCGTGCGGCGTGCCGACGTCGAGCAGCTGGCGCGGCTGGCGGGCGGCTATGGCTCGCGCGAACGCTTCCTTACCGAACTCACGCTCGATCCGCCCGAAGCCACGAGCGACCGGCCCGGCCCGCCGTTGCTCGACGAGGACTACCTGATCCTGTCGACCATCCATTCGGCCAAGGGCCAGGAGTGGAACTCGGTGCATGTGATCAACGTGGTCGACGGCTGCATGCCGGCCGACGTGGCGCAGGGCGCGCACGAGCTGGAAGAAGAGCGGCGCCTGCTCTACGTGGCGATGACGCGGGCCCGCGACCACCTGCACCTGGTGATGCCGCAGCGCTTTCACATCACGCAGCAGGCGGCGCGCGGCGACCGGCACCTGTACGCCAACCGCACCCGTTTCATCACCGAGTCCGACCTGGCAGGCTTCGAGCTGCAGACCTGGCCGCCGCCCCCGGTGCTGCCGCCTGCCGTGCCGCCGCCGGCTGCAGTGATCGACCTGCGCAACCGCATGCGCGCCGCCTGGCGCTGAACGGGCCGGCCCTTCGCGCGAGAGGGGCACTGCACGCGCTGCGTGGAAACACTTGCTTCCAAAGCGCCGCAACCGCATGCCCCTGCACGGGGGTAGCTATGGAATCAATAGCGGATTGGGGCATGCAATACACCAGCCCGTCACTCGGGCAAGCCCCGGTATTGCAATACCGTGACAGCTTGGGCATAGTGAATCCGACCGCCCCCTTTCTCACCTCTTTCTTCCTCTTCTCCCGTTCTCCCCCACACCTGTTTCGCCGGCCACGCTTCATCCCGGAGCGCGGTCATTTCCCCAACCGTCAATTCTCAGGAGGTCATTCATGAATTTGACGATCAGCGGTCATCACCTCGACGTCACACCTGCCTTGCGCACCTACGTCACGAGCAAGCTGGACCGGATCACGCGACATTTCGACCAGGTGGTCGATGTCAAGGTGATCCTCACGGTGGAAAAGCAGAAGGAAAAGGAACGCCGCCAAAAGGCGGAATGCAACATCCACGTCAAGGGCAGTGACATGTTCGCGGAATCGAGCCACGCTGATCTCTACGCCGCGGTCGATGAGCTGGTCGACAAGCTCGACCGCCAGGTGGTCCGCCACAAGGATCGCCTGCAAGACCACCATCACGTGGCACCCAAGCGCGTGATGTAAACGCCGGGCCCCGCGCCCCGCATCTCAGGCCGCCTTCGGGCGGCCTTTTGTTTGTCCGACCACATTGGTGGGGCTTTGCAAAGGCCTCCAGAGGAGGCGACGCCTCTTGGCAACACATGTAGACGAAAGTAATTAGGGGGACTGGGGGTTTTTACCGAGGAGGTGCATAATCGCCCCCGCCCTGACCCCACCATGAATCGCCTCGCGTCCATCCTGCCGCCCGCTCAAGTGCTCGTGAGCGTTGACGCCACCAGCAAGAAACGTGCTTTCGAAGAAGCTGGTCTTCTGTTCGAAAGCCTTCACGGCCTGGGACGTGCCCTCATCACCGACAGCCTGTTTGCGCGCGAGCGCCTCGGCTCCACCGGTCTGGGCCACGGAGTCGCCATTCCGCATGGCCGCATCAAGGGCCTCAAGGCGCCGATGGCCGCGGTGTTCCAGCTGGCGAACCCCATCGGCTTCGACGCTCCCGACGAGCAGCCCGTGGCGCTGCTGATCTTCCTGCTGGTGCCCGAAGCGGCCACGCAGAAGCACCTCGAAATCCTGTCTGAAATTGCCGAGCTGTTGAGCGACGCCGGCCTGCGCGAGCAGATCAAGTCCAGCACCGACGCCGCCGCACTGCACGGCCTCATTGCCGGCTGGCAATCGACCCAGGTCGCCTGAGCGCACGCGCCGGGCCTGCCGCTGCTGATAAGCTGCGGCGACGCTTTTCTCTCCCTCCACTGACCAGAATGCCGGCGTCCCGCGCCGGCCGCCGCACGCATGAAGCCGACCGTCATCAGCGCCGATGCCATGTTCGAGGAGTTCCGCGGATCGCTCCGCTGGGAATGGCTCGCGGGGCTCGGCGCCTCGGAGCGCCAGTTCGACCCCGATGTCATCAGCCGCGCGCAGTCGGCCGCCGACCTGGTCGGCTACCTGAACTACATCCACCCGTACCGCGTGCAGATTCTGGGCGCGCGCGAGGTGGCCTACCTCACGCGCGGCAGCAAGGAAGACTGCGTGCGCCGCATCGGGCGCATCGTCACGCTGGAGCCGCCGATGCTGGTGCTGGCCGACGGCCAGGCCGCGCCCGACGAGCTGCTGTCGATCTGCGAGCGCGCCCAGCTGCCGCTCTTTGCCACGCGCGAATCGTCGGCCTTCGTGATCGACCTGCTGCGCGCCTACCTGTCCAAGCACTTCGCCGAACGCACCTCGATGCATGGCGTGTTCATGGACATCCTGGGCATGGGCGTGATGATCACGGGCGAGTCGGGTCTGGGGAAAAGCGAGCTCGGCCTGGAGCTGATTTCGCGCGGCAACGGCCTCGTGGCTGACGACGCGGTCGACCTGTACCGCATCAACCAGAACACCATCGAGGGCCGCTGCCCCGACCTGCTGCTGAACCTGCTGGAAGTGCGCGGCATCGGCCTGCTGGACATCCGTGCGATCTTCGGCGAGACGGCGGTGCGCCGGAAGATGCGGCTGAAGCTCATCGTGCACCTCGTGCGGCGCGACAGCTTCGAGCGCGACTACGAGCGCATGCCCTCGGCGCCGCTCACGCAGGATGTGCTGGGCATCCCGGTGCGCAAGGTCATCATCCAGGTGGTGGCGGGGCGCAACATCGCCGTGCTGGTGGAGGCGGCGGTGCGCAATTCGATCCTGCAGCTGCGCGGCATCGACACCTATGCCGACTTCGTGGCGCGCCACCACAAGGCGATGGAGAGCGGGCGCGATCCGGACTGAGCAAAGAAAAAAGCCCTTCCAGCTGAAGGGCTGGAAGGGCCGTGTTCTGCTTCAGCAGGTCTTCAGCGTCAGCGCTTCTTGACGCAATCGCCGCACAGGCCGTACAGCGACATGGCGTGGTCCTGCAGGATCCAGCCCTTGTCCTTGGCGATCATCTGCTGGCGGCGCTCGATCTCGGCGTCGTAGAACTCCTCGACCTTGCCGCACGAGGTGCAGATCAGGTGGTCGTGGTGCGTGCCTTCGTTCAGCTCGTAGACCGCCTTGCCGCTTTCGAAGTGGCTGCGCTCCAGGATGCCGGCCTGTTCGAACTGCGTGAGCACGCGGTACACGGTGGCCAGTCCGATGTCGGAGTGTTCGTTGAGCAGCACGCGAAAGACGTCTTCCGCTGTCATGTGCCGCTGGCTGCCGGTCTGGAAGATCTCGAGGATCTTCAGTCGCGGCAAGGTGGCCTTGAGGCCGGTGTTCTTGAGTTCGTCGATGTTGGCCATGATGGTTCCTGCGCCCTGGGCTGAGGCCGGGCCTTCAGGCTCGACCGCTACAATGTTCGATCATATCGCTACCCCCTCTTCTCCCATGCCTGCCATCCTCCAACGCCGGCCCTGGTTGCTGGTTGCTGCCATTGCGGCGACGCTCGCCCTCGGTGCCTGCAGCGGTTTCAGCGAACGCACGCGTGGCGCGCTGTCTGCCGTCACCCCCTATAAAGTCGAAGTGGTGCAGGGCAATTTCGTGTCGAAGGAACAGGTCGCGGCACTCAAGCCCGGCATGTCGCGCCAACAGGTGCGCGAGATCCTCGGCACCTCGCTGCTGAACGACGTCTTCCACGCCAACCGCTGGGACTACGTCTTCACGATCCGCCGCCAGGGCGTCGATCCGCAGGAGCGCCGCCTGACCGTGTTCTTCAACGGTGAACTCATGGACCGCTTCCAGGGCGACGAGATGCCCAGCGAAGAAGAGTTCGTCGCCACGCTCGACACCCGCCGCAAGACCGGCAAGGTGCCGCAGCTCGAAGCCACCGAAGACGAGCTCAAGAAATTTGCGCCCGCCAAGGACGACAAGAAAGCCGACACCACCGGCACCCCGGCGGCCCCCGTGCCCGCGCTGCCGGCCGCCTACCCCCCGCTCGAAGCCGCGCGCTGAGCGTGCGCGGCAGGGCTCCGGCGGCGGCCTCCCCACCTGCGGGCGGTGCCCGCCGGACCGGTGGTTGGCTTGCGTCGGTGTCCATGGCTCCCGTAGGGACTTTTCAAAGACTGAATCGCCGTGACTGAACCGACCACCACCCCCACTTCCGTTTCTTCTTCATCCGCCCCCGCGCTGCGTCGGGTCGCGATTGCCGGCGCCTCGGGCCGCATGGGCCACATGCTGATCGAAGCCGTGCGCAACGCGCCCGACTGCCGCCTGGCCGGCGCGCTCGACATCGCAGGCAGCGCCGCCCTCGGCGCCGATGCCGCAGCCTTCCTGGGCTTCACCAGCGGCGTGCCCATCGTGGCCGACCTGCGCACCGGCCTGCAAGACGCGCAGGTGCTCATCGACTTCACCCGCCCCGAAGGCACCATGGCGCACCTCGCCGTGTGCCGCGAACTGGGCGTGCAGGCCGTGATCGGCACCACCGGCTTCAGCGACGCGCAGAAGGCCGAGATCGCCGAGATCGCCAAAGACATCGCCATCATGATGGCGCCCAACATGAGCGTGGGCGTCAACGTCACGCTCAAGCTGCTCGACATGGCCGCCCGCGCGATGGCCACCGGCTACGACATCGAGATCGTCGAGGCCCACCACCGCTTCAAGGTCGACGCCCCCTCGGGCACCGCGCTCAAGATGGGCGAAGTGATCGCCGACGCGCTGGGCCGTGACCTCAAGGACTGCGCCGTGTACGGCCGCGAAGGCATCACGGGCGAGCGCGACCCGTCGACCATCGGCTTCGCCACCATCCGCGGCGGCGACATCGTGGGCGACCACACCGTGCTGTTCGCGGGCATCGGCGAGCGCATCGAAATCTCCCACAAGTCGTCCAGCCGCGTGACCTACGCGCAGGGCGCGCTGCGTGCGGTGCGCTTCCTGGGCGGCCAGCGCAACGGCCTGTTCGACATGTTCGACGTGCTGGGCCTGAGATGAAGCTCACCCCCAGTCTTCGCGCACTTCGTGTCGCTACGCCAACCCCCTTCCGGGGGCAACACCAGCGGCCCGGCAAAGCCGGTTCCGCGGTGTTTCGCGAAAAAACCATGACTGGGGGGCCTTGTGAGCGTTCTTGAGCTGCTGACCCACGGTGACGGCGTCAGCCGTTCGGTGGCCGCGCTGCTGCTTGCGATGTCAATCGCCAGCTGGGTTGTGATCCTCTGGAAAGCCTGGTTGCTGCGCGGCGGCACGCGCGACGTGCTGCGCAGCATCGCGGCGTTCTGGCAATCGGCCACCCTGGTCGAGGCCGAGCAGAAGCTCCAGGCCTTCGACCGCGCCGAACTCGTGCGCCCCGCCGTGGCCGCGCTGCGCCAGGCCGCCACCGAAGTCCCCGGCGGCACGCTGGGCGCCACGGTCGATCGCAACCAACGCCTCACGCGCGTGCTGCGCGGTGCGCTGCACGGCGCGTTGCGGCGCCTGCAGGCCGGGCAGATCCTGCTGGCCACTGTCGGCGCCACCGCGCCCTTCGTCGGCCTGCTTGGCACCGTCTGGGGCATCTACGGCGCGCTGGCGGGCATCGCGGGCCAGACCGGCGGCTTCACCATCGACAAGGTGGCCGGCCCGGTCGGCGAGGCGCTCGTCATGACGGCCTTCGGCCTCGCCGTCGCCATTCCGGCCGTGCTGGCCTACAACGTGTTCGGCCGTGTCGTGGGCCGCGTCGAGGCCGAGCTCGAAGGCTTCGCGCACGACCTGCTCGGCAGCTTCGGCGAAGCGCCGAAGCCCGCCGCACCGCCGCCTGTGCGGCCGATGCCCGTTTAGAGAGCAGCACACACGCCATGGCCTTCGGACGCACATCGCTAGGCAGCAGCGCCGCAGGCGGCGGGCGTGCCGTGGGCGCGGGCGGGCAGCGCCCGCTGTCCGACATCAACGTCACGCCGCTGGTCGACGTGATGCTGGTGCTGCTGGTGATCTTCATCATCACCGCGCCGCTGATGGCCAGCTCGATCAAGCTCGACCTGCCGCAGACCGACGCGGGCCAGCCCAGCGACACGCCCAAGTTTGTGAGCCTGTCGGTCGATGCGTCGGGCAAGACTTTCTTCAACGACAAGCCCGTGACCGATGAAGAACTGACGGCCCAGCTCGAGAAGGCCGCCGCCGACAGCAAGGACACCGAGGTGCAATTGCGCGCCGACCAGACCGTGCCCTATGGCAAGGTGGTGGCGCTGATGGGGATCGCGAACAAGGCCGGGTTGAACCGGATCGGGTTCGTGACCGAGGCCGAAGCAGCAAAACCGCGCTGATTCCGGCTTTGCTCCTTCCCCTTCCGGGGGAAGGTTGGGATGGGGGCACAGCGGCCTCCGATTCACGGCAGTGGTTCATCGAACGCCGCTGTGCCCCCACCCCGCCCTCCCCCGGAAGGGGAGGGAGAAATACCCAAAGGCTCAGCTCAGCACCACGGGCTTCGTATGCCAGATCTCATGCGCGTACTCCGCGATCGTCCGGTCCGACGAGAACGCGCCCATCCCCGCCACATTGAGGATCGCCATGTGCGTCCACGCGTCCGCGTCGCGGTACAGCGCATCGACCTCGGCCTGCTTGGCCACGTAGCTCGCGTAGTCGGCCAGCAGCAGGTAGTGGTCGCCCCAGTTCACGAGCGCGTCGTAGATGCCCTGGTAGCGCGCCGGCTCGCCCGGTGAGAACGCGCCGTCGCGGATGGCGTCGAGCACGCGTTTGAGTTCGGCGTTGTCTTCGTAGATCTCGCGCGGCTGGTAGCCGCGGGCGCGGATGTCGGCCACCTCGGGCGTGGTGTGGCCGAAGATGAAGATGTTCTCGGGGCCGACGTTCTCGCGCATTTCGACGTTGGCGCCATCGAGCGTGCCGATGGTGAGCGCGCCGTTGAGCGCGAACTTCATGTTGCCCGTGCCCGAGGCCTCGGTGCCCGCGGTGGAAATCTGCTCCGACAGGTCGGCCGCCGGCATGATGATCTCGGCCAGGCTCACGCTGTAGTTCGGCAAAAACACCACCTTCAGCAGCTTGCCCACGCGCGCGTCGGCGTTCACGGTGGCCGCCACGTCGTTGATGAGGCGGATCACCTGCTTGGCCATCGCGTAGGCCGAAGCGGCCTTGCCCGCGAACACGACCACGCGCGGCACGATGTCGACCGACGCACCGCTGGCCTGCGCATCGAGGATGCGGTGGTAGCGCGCGATCACGTGCAGCACGTTGAGCAGCTGCCGCTTGTACTCGTGGATGCGCTTGACCTGCACGTCGAACATCGCGTCGGTGTCCAGGTCGAGCTTCAGGTGCTCGCCGACCCAGTTGGCCAGCCGCAGCTTGTTCTCGCGCTTGGCATGGCGAAAGGCGCGCACGAAGGCGGGCTGCGCGACCATCGGCCGCAACGCTTCGAGCTGCGACAGGTCGCGCCGCCAGCCCTTGCCGATGCGCTGGTCGAGCAGCGCGGCCAGTGGCGGGTTGGCCTGCGCGAGCCAGCGGCGCGGCGTGACGCCGTTGGTCTTGTTGTTGAAGCGCTCGGGAAAGATCTTGGCAAAGTCGGAAAAGATCGACTGCTTCATCAGCTCCGAGTGCAGCCCCGACACGCCGTTGATCGAGTGGCTGGCCAGCACCGCCACATAGGCCATGCGCACGCGCCGCTCGCCCGCTTCATCGACCAGCGACAGCCGGCGCATCAGCTCGACGTCGTTGCCCACCTTCTGCGTCACCGTGGCCAGGAACTTCGCGTTGATGTCGTAAATGATCTGCAGGTGACGCGGCAGGATGCGCCCGAGCATCTCGACCGGCCAGGTCTCCAGTGCCTCGTGCATCAGCGTGTGGTTGGTGTAGCTGAACACCTTCTGCGTGTGGCCCCAGGCCACATCCCACGCCAGGCCGTGCTCGTCGAGCAGCAGGCGCATGAGCTCGGGCACGGCCAACACCGGGTGCGTGTCGTTCAGATGGATGCTGACTTTTTCGGACAGCTGGTCGAAGCTCGTGTGATTGCGCAGGTAGCGGCGCAACAAATCCTGCACGCTGGCGCTGCAGAAAAAATACTCCTGATGCAGCCGCAGCTCGCGGCCCGAGGGCGTGGAGTCGTCGGGGTAGAGCACGCGCGACACGTTCTCGGAGTGGTTCTTGCTCTCCACCGCCTGCATGTAGTTGCCGCGGTTGAAGGCCGAGAGGTCGATCTCTTCGGTGGCGCGCGCCGACCACAGCCGCAAGGTGTTGGTGGCCTGCGTGCCGTAGCCGGGAATGATCGTGTCGTAGGCGACGGCGCGCACGTCGTGCGTGTCGACCCAGTCGGCCGCGCCGTAGGGCGCATTGGTGCCTTCGCGCTTTTGCACGCGGCCGCCGAAGCGCACGCGGTAGTTCACCTCGGGCCGCTGGAACTCCCACGGGTTGCCGCGCGTGAGCCAGTAGTCGGGCGTTTCGACCTGCTGGCCGTTGACGATCTGCTGGCGGAACATGCCGTATTCGTAGCGGATGCCGTAGCCCATGCCGGGCACGCCGAGCGTGGCCATCGAATCGAGAAAGCAGGCGGCGAGCCGCCCCAGGCCGCCGTTGCCGAGCGCCGCATCGGGTTCGCGCTCGGCCAGCGCCGCCATGTCGACGCCGAAGTCGGCCAGCGCCTCGCGCACGATGCCGTACAGGTCGACGGCGAGCAGCGCGTTGGTAAAAGTGCGCCCGATGAGGAACTCCATCGACAGGTAGTACACGCGCTTGAGGTCCTGCGCGTAGTTGGCGCGCGTGGTCGTCATCCAGCGCTCGACGAGCTGGTCGCGCACGGCCAGCGCGGTGGCGTGCAGCCAGTCGTCGGGGCTGGCGGCCACGGGGTCCTTGCCGACGGCGTAGATCAGCTTGTTGGCCACCGCGCGCTTGAAGGCGGCAACGTCGCGGTCGGGGTGGTCGTAGGCGAAGTCCTTGATCGTCATGGGGGGCGTTCTCGGGGTGGGTTGTGGGGTGGGGGTGATCGTTCAGGCCAACGCCCGTTGATACACATCGATGTACTGCGCGGCTGCGGTGCCCCAGTCGGCCGGGCGCCGCATGGCATTGCCGCGCACGCGGCGCCAGTCGGCGGCGCGTTCGTACAGCGCGAAGGCGCGGCGCAGGGCGCGGTCGTAGTCGGCGTCTTCGAAGCGGTCGAACACGAAGCCGGTGGCCGCGCCGCTGGCCATGTCTTCCAGCGTGCAATTGACCACCGTGTCGGCCAGCCCGCCCACGCGGCGCACCAGCGGCAGGCTGCCGTACTTCAGGCCGTACATCTGCGTGAGGCCGCAGGGCTCGAACAGCGAAGGCACGAGCGTCACGTCGCCTGCGCCGAAGAGCTGGTGCGCGAGTGTCTCGTCGTAGCCGATGGTGACGCTCACCGATTCGGGCGCCGTTGCGGCGCGCTGGCGAAAAGCTTCTTCGAGCCAGCCCTCGCCGCTGCCGAGCAGCGCGAGCTGTCCGCCTTTGGCGAGCAGCATGTCGAGGCCGCCGAGCACGAGGTGCAGGCCCTTCTGCTCGGTGAGCCGGCTCACCACGATGAACAGCGGCGCGTCGGGGCGCTCGGCCAGCCCCAGCTGGCGCTGCAGCACCGACTTGCAGCGCGCCTTGCCGGCCATGTGGCGGCCTTCGGGTGTCTGGTAGCCCTGCACCAGCGCGGCGTCGGTGGACGGGTTCCAGACCTGGTCGTCCACCGCGTTGAGGATGCCGCTGAGCACGTTGCTGCGCTGGCGCAGCAGGCCGTCGAGGCCGCAGCCCTGTTCGGGCGTCTGGATTTCGAGCGCGTAGGTCGGGCTCACGGTGGTGAGCTGGTCGGCGAAGCACAGGCCGCCCTTCATGAAGGAGACCTGACCGTGGTACTCGAGACCGTTCATGTGGAAGGCCGACGCCGGCAGGCCGAGTTCGGCGAAGTGCTTCGGCGCGAACAGGCCCTGGTAGGCGAGGTTGTGCACGGTGAACACGGTGCCCGTGCGCGGGCCGCCCGCGCGCCGCGCGAAAGACAGGTAGGCGGGCGCGAGCGCTGCGTGCCAGTCGTGCGCGTGCACGACGTCGGGCCGCCAGGCGGGGTCGAGCCCCTGCGCGAGCTGCGCTGCGGCCCAGCCCAGCAGCGCGAAGCGGCGGTGGTTGTCGCTGTAGGGTTGGCGCGCGGTGTCTTCATACGGATTGCCGGGCCGGTCGTAGAGCGCGGGCGCGTCGATCACGTACGTGGGAAGCGGCGCTGCGCCTGCGATGGCCACATGCCCGGCGCGCAGGCCGAAGCGCTCGCCCCAGGGCGCGGTGAACTCGGCCACCGGCGTCAGGTCGCGCACGCCGGCGATGATGGCGGGAAAGCCTGGCAGCAGCGCGCGCGCGTCCTGCCCCGCGGCCATGAGCGCCAGGGGCAGGGCGCCGGCGATGTCCGCCAGGCCGCCGGTCTTGAGGAGGGGAAACAGCTCGGCGCTGACCTGCAGGATGCGCATCGTGCTTCGCTTATTAAACGGCGGCGGGCACGGGGTCGGGCGCCAGCCGGTGCAGCATTTCGCGCGTGACCAGCACCACGCCCGTTTCGGTGCGCTCGAAGCGCGCGGCATCGGCCTCGGCGTCTTCGCCGATCACCGTCTCGTCGGGGATCACGCAGCCGCGGTCGATCACCACGCGGTTCAGCCGGCAGCCGCGGCCCACTTCCACGTCGGGCAGCAGCACGGCTTCGTTGATCTCGCAGAAGGAATGGATGCGCACGCCCGAGAACAGCACCGCACTGCTGATCTTCGAGCCCGAGACGATGCAGCCGCCCGAGACGATGGTGTTGACCGTCATGCCGTGCTTGCCCTCGCGGTCGAGCACGAACTTGGCCGGCGGCAGCTGCCGCTGGTAGGTCCAGATGGGCCAGTCCGTGTCATAGATGTCGAGCTCCGGGGTGATCGAGGCCAGGTCGAGGTTGGCTGCCCAGAATGCATCAATCGTGCCCACGTCGCGCCAGTAGGCCTTGGCGTCGGGCCCGCGCGAGGCGCGCGTGACGCACGACATGCTGAACGGATGCGCCAGCGCGCGGCCCTCGGCCACGGCGCGCGGGATGATGTCCTTGCCGAAGTCGTGGCTCGAATCGGGGTTGGCGTTGTCTTCCTCGAGCAGCCGGTACAGGTAGGCCGAATCGAAGATGTAGATGCCCATGCTGGCCAGCGCCATGTCGGGGTGGCCGGGCATGGCGGGCGGATCGGCCGGCTTCTCGAGAAAGCTGGTGATCTGCCGGCCGTCGTCCACCGCCATCACGCCGAAGGCCGTGGCCTCCATGCGCGGCACCTCGATGCAGCCGACCGTGCAGCCCAGGCCGCGCTCGGCGTGGTCCTTGAGCATGACGGAGTAGTCCATCTTGTAGATGTGGTCGCCGGCCAGCACCACCACGTAGTCGTGCGGCGTGGAGCGGGTGCTGATGATGTCCAGGTTCTGGAACACCGCATCGGCCGTGCCGCGGTACCAGTGCTCGTCGCCCATGCGCTGCTGCGCGGGCAGCACGTCGACCATCTCGTTGAGCTCGGCACGCAAAAAACTCCAGCCGCGCTGCAGGTGGCGCATGAGCGAGTGCGACTTGTACTGCGTGACCACCGCCATGCGCCGGATGCCGGAGTTCAGGCAGTTGGACAGTGCGAAATCGATGATGCGGAACTTGCCGCCGAAGTACACGGCCGGCTTGGCGCGGCGATCGGTGAGCTGCTTGAGGCGCGAGCCCCGGCCGCCGGCCAGCACCAGCGCGATGGTGCGGCGGACCAGTTGATGGGCCTGCAGGGGCGCCTGCGGGGCCTGTGCGGCCCGGGTGTTGAGCTTGTCCATCTGTGTCTCCGTTCGTTCGCTTTGTTGAATTCGTCGTCGTCAGAGTGTCCGCACCGAGTCTGGCACTGCGCCGTGGGCTTGGCTCCTACGTTCTTGCAAGCCAGAGGCTCGAAACCGGCACCTCGGCCACGCGACCCAGCGGGCGGGGCGCGGTGCGCAGGTCATCGGGGTCTTCGGCATCGGTGGCAAGGCAGCAGCGCCAGCCGCCATTCGGCAGCGTGAAGGTGACGGGGTTCGGGCCCGCATTCACCAGCACCAGCCAGGCGTCCTCGGCATGCCCGAACAGGATCGCAAGGGCTGTGCCTGCGCGCCAGTCGGCCGGCGCCATCGGCTGGCCGTCGGGGCGCAGCCAGCGCAGGCCCGGCGGGGCGCCGGCCGGCGGCTCGGCAGGCCACCAGTGCGCGCTGCGCAGCGCCGGTGCTTCGCGCCGCAGGGCCGTGAGGCGCGCGACGAACGCAGTCAGGCGCGCGCGTTCGCTGGCCGGGTCGGACAGCCCGATCCAGTTGAGCCAGGTGGTCTCGTTGTCCTGGCAGTAAGCGTTGTTGTTGCCGTTCTGGCTGTGGCCGAGTTCGTCGCCGGCCAGCAGCATCGGGGTGCCCTGGGACAGCAGCAGCGTGGCGAGCAGCGTGCGCTGCAGGCGGGCGCGCAGTGCGCGCACGGCGGGGTCGTCGCTCGGGCCTTCGACACCGCAGTTGGTGCTCAGGTTGTGGGCATGGCCGTCGCGGTTGTCTTCGCCGTTGGCGAGGTTGTGGCGCGACGCGTAGCTCACGAGGTCGCGCAGCGTGAAGCCGTCGTGCGCGGTGATGAAGTTGACGCTCGCGGTCGGTGCGCGGCCATCGTGCGCGAAGCTCGCGCTGGAGGCGGTGAAGCGGTGCGCGAAGTCGCCCAGCCCGGTGGCGCCCTCGCGCCCCTGGCGCAGCCAGAAGCCGCGTTGCGTGTCGCGGAAGCGGTCGTTCCATTCGAGCCAGCCGGGCGGGAACTCGCCGAGCCGGTAGCCGCCGGGGCCGATGTCCCAGGGCTCGGCGATGCGCAGCGTGCGCGACAGCACCGGGTCTTGCGCGATGGCCGCGAAGAAGGGCGCGCGCGCATCGAAGCCGCGCTGCGCGTCGCGGCCCAGCACGGGGGCGAGGTCGAAGCGGAAGCCGTCGACGCCCATTTCGCAGGCCCAGAAGCGCAGGCTGTCCATCACGAGTTGCAGCACGCGCGGCTCGCCGAGGTTGAGGCAGTTGCCGGTGCCGGCCCAGTTCTCGTACAGGGCGCGGTCGTCGGTGCGCAGGTGGTAGTACAGGGCGTTGTCGATGCCGCGCAGCGAGAGCGTCGGGCCGAGTTCGTCGCTCTCGGCGCTGTGGTTGTAGACCACGTCGATCACCAGTTCCATGCCGCGCGCATGCACCGCATCGGCCATAGCGCGGAACTCGCTGGCGGGCGTGGTGCCGGGGCGGCCGCTCCAGAAGCGCGCCTCGGGTGCGAACCAGCCGATGGTGTTGTAGCCCCAGTGGTTGGTCAGGCCTCCTGCCAGCAGGCGCGGTTCGTCGGCGCGGTGCTGCACGGGCATGAGGCTGAGGGTGGTGATGCCCAGGCGTTGCAAGTGGTCGAGGACGGCGGGTTCGGCTAGGCCTGCGTAGGTGCCGCGCAAGGGTTCGGGTACGCCCGGGTGTTGGTGGGTGAGGCTGCGGATGTGCAACTCGTAGAGGACGCGGTCGCTGGGGGGGATGTGGGCGCGGCCTGTTGTTGGGGGTGTGTTGTTGGTTGCTGTGACGCGGGCTTTGAGTGCTATCGGGGCGTTGTCTCGGGTGTCGCGTTGGGTTGGGTTTGTGGGGGCGTGGCCCAGGAAGAGGTCGCTGCCGTTGTAGTGGCCGAGGATTTCTCGGGCGTAGGGGTCGAGGAGGAGCTTGGCGGGGTTGAAGCGCTGTCCTTCTGCGGGGGCCCAGGGGCCGTGGACTCGGTAGCCGTAGATCAGGCCTGGTCTTGCGTTGGGGAGCAGGCCGTGCCAGATGCCGTCTGTGCATTCTGGGAGCGTTAGGCGCTGCTGTTCGCTCTGGCCTGTGCTGTCGAAGAGGCAGAGTTCTACTTTGCTTGCTGATGGGGCTGCGATTGCGAAGTTGACGCCTTGCTGCGATGGGATTGCGCCCAAAGGGAGGGGGCTGCCTGGGCTCAGCATGTTGTTGGCTTCCCTGCGGGTTTGTTTTCCGAGGCCGGGACTCGCCCCGGCGGGCGACTCACTTTCTTTTGCTTCGCCAAAAGAAAGTAAGCAAAGAAAAGGCGACCCCACTGTCTGCGACCCTCCGCTTCGCTGCGGGCAACCTGCGGTGCTCGCGTTTCGCGGGGTCTCGCAGAACTCGCTTCGCTCAAACAGCTGCGAGCCCTGATCCGCGAAACG
>NZ_PKMT01000007.1:0-314726 GCF_002849325.1 Variovorax sp. RO1 | reverse complement strand
TGCTCAGACCGGACGAGGTCGATGTCGACAAGCTGCTGACGTTGCTGTTGGTCGTGCTCAGGCCGGTAGACAAGCTCGAGATACCGCTGGTCGCCGTGCTCAACCCACTCGATGTAGACGTCGACAGGCTGTCGATGCTGCTCGTGGCCGTGCTCAGACCCGACGACGTCGAGGTCGACAGGCTACTGACGTTGCTGTTCGTGGTGCTCAGACCAGTGGACAAGCTGGAGATGCCGCTGGTCGCCGTGCTCAGACCACTCGAAGTAGACGTCGACAAGCTGTCGAGGCTGCTTGTAGCAGTGCTCAGCCCGGAAGACGTCGAAGTCGACAGGCTGCTCACATTGCTGTTGGTGGTGCTCAGGCCCGTGGACAAGCTGGAGATGCCGCTGGTCGCTGTGCTCAGGCCAGACGACGTGGACGTCGAGAGGCTGTCCAGGTTGCTGTTGGTGGTGCTCAGACCAGACGACGTCGAGGTCGACAGGCTGCTGACGTTGCTGTCCGTCGTGCTCAGGCCGGTGGACAGACTCGAAATACCGCTGGTGGCAGTGCTCAGACCACTGGAGGTAGACGTCGACAGACTGTCGATGCTGCTTGTGGCGGTGCTCAGACCAGACGACGTGGACGTCGACAGGCTGCTCACGTTGCTGTTTGTGGTGCTCAGGCCGGTGGACAAGCTCGAGATGCTGCTAGTCGCAGTGCTCAAGCCGCTCGAAGTAGACGTCGACAAGCTTTCGATGCTGCTTGTGGCCGTGCTCAGTCCAGAGGACGTTGAAGTCGACAGACTGTCGATGCTGCTCGTAGCAGTGCTCAGACCCGACGACGTAGAAGTCGACAGGCTGCTGACATTGCTGTTCGTGGTGCTCAGGCCCGTCGACAGGCTCGAGATACCGCTAGTCGCAGTGCTCAGACCACTCGAAGTAGACGTCGACAGGCTGTCCAGGTTGCTGTTCGTCGTGCTCAGACCCGTCGACAGACCGTCGATGCGGCTGTTGGTCGTACTCAAGCCACTCGACGTCGAGGTCGACAGGCTGGAAATTCCGCTGTTCGTCGTGCTCAGGCCCGTGGACAAGCTGGAGATGCCACTGGTCGCCGTGCTGAGACCACTCGAAGTAGACGTCGACAAGCTATCGATACTGCTCGTTGCGGTGCTCAGACCCGAGGACGTCGACGTCGACAGGCTGTCAATGCTGCTCGTGGCCGTGCTCAAACCCGACGACGTGGAAGTCGACAGGCTGTTGACGTTGCTGTTGGTGGTGCTCAGGCCGGTCGACAGGCTGGAGATGCCACTGGTCGCGGTGCTGAGGCCAGTCGACAGGCTATCAATGCTGCTGGTAGCGGTGCTCAGGCCGGACGACGTGGAAGTCGACAGGCTGCTCACATTGCTGTTGGTCGTGCTCAGGCCCGTGGACAGACTCGAGATGCCGCTGGTCGCAGTGCTCAGACCCGAAGAAGTCGAGGTCGACAAGCTGCTCACATTGCTGTTCGTGGTGCTCAGGCCAGTCGACAGGCTGGAGATACCGCTAGTCGCCGTGCTCAGGCCGCTCGACGTAGACGTCGACAAGCTATCGATGCTGCTTGTGGCTGTGCTCAGACCCGACGACGTCGAGGTCGACAGGCTGCTCACGTTGCTGTTCGTCGTGCTCAGGCCGGTGGACAAGCTCGAGATACCGCTGGTCGCCGTGCTCAGGCCACTCGAAGCAGACGTCGACAAGCTGTCGATGCTGCTTGTGGCCGTGCTCAGACCCGACGACGTCGAGGTCGACAAGCTGCTCACGTTGCTGTTCGTGGTGCTCAAGCCCGTGGACAGGCTAGAGATGCCACTGGCTGCCGTGCTCAGACCAGAGGACGTCGAGGTCGAGAGGCTGCTGACATTGCTGTTGGTCGTGCTCAGGCCCGTAGACAAGCTGGAGATACCACTGGTCGCGGTGCTCAGGCCGGACGAGGTCGAGGTCGACAGGCTGCTCACGTTGCTGTTCGTGGTGCTGAGGCCCGTAGACAGGCTGGAGATCCCGCTGGTCGCCGTGCTCAAGCCAGACGAGGTCGACGTCGAGAGACTGTCGATGCTGCTTGTAGCCGTGCTCAGACCCGACGACGTCGAAGTCGACAAGCTGCTGACGTTGCTGTTCGTGGTGCTCAGACCAGTGGACAGGCTGGAAATGCCGCTGGTTGCGGTGCTCAAGCCGCTCGACGTAGACGTCGACAGGCTATCGATGCTGCTCGTAGCCGTGCTCAAACCGGACGACGTCGAGGTCGACAGGCTGCTCACGTTGCTGTTCGTCGTGCTCAGGCCGGTGGACAAGCTGGAGATGCCGCTGGTCGCTGTGCTCAGACCACTCGAAGTAGACGTCGACAGGCTGTCGATGCTGCTCGTCGCTGTGCTCAAGCCGGACGACGTAGAAGTCGACAAGCTGCTGACATTGCTGTTCGTGGTGCTCAGGCCCGTGGACAAGCTGGAGATGCCACTGGTCGCAGTGCTCAGGCCACTCGAAGTAGACGTCGACAAGCTATCGATGCTGCTCGTAGCGGTGCTCAGGCCAGACGACGTCGAGGTCGACAGGCTGCTGACATTGCTGTTCGTGGTGCTCAGGCCGGTGGACAAGCTGGAGATACCGCTGGTCGCCGTGCTCAAGCCCGATGACGTGGACGTCGACAGGCTGTCCAGGTTGCTGTTGGTCGAGCTCAGGCCGGTAGACAGGCTGGAGATGCCACTGGTAGCAGTGCTCAGACCAGTGGACAGGCTGGAGATGCCGCTGGTCGCGGTGCTCAAACCGGATGACGTCGATGTCGAAAGACTGTCGATGCTGCTCGTGGCGGTGCTCAGACCCGACGACGTGGAAGTAGACAGGCTGGAGATGCCACTGGTCGCAGTGCTCAGGCCCGACGACGTCGAAGTCGACAGGCTGCTCACATTGCTGTTCGTGGTGCTCAGACCGGTCGACAGGCTCGAGATACCGCTGGTCGCCGTGCTCAGGCCGCTCGAAGTGGACGTCGACAGACTGTCGATGCTGCTCGTAGCCGTGCTCAGACCAGAGGACGTCGAAGTCGACAAGCTGCTGACGTTGCTGTTCGTGGTGCTCAGACCAGTCGACAGGCTAGAGATGCCGCTGGTCGCCGTGCTCAGGCCGCTCGAAGTGGACGTCGACAGACTGTCGATGCTGCTCGTGGCCGTGCTCAGACCCGACGACGTAGAAGTCGACAAGCTGCTGACGTTGCTGTTGGTCGTGCTCAGGCCGGTAGACAAGCTCGAGATACTGCTGGTCGCCGTGCTCAACCCACTCGAGGTAGACGTCGACAGACTGTCGATGCTGCTCGTGGCCGTGCTCAGACCCGACGACGTCGAGGTCGACAGGCTACTGACGTTGCTGTTGGTCGTACTCAAGCCCGTGGACAGGCTGGAGATGCCACTGGTCGCGGTGCTCAATCCCGAGGATGTCGAGGTCGAGAGACTGTCGATGCTGCTCGTAGCCGTGCTCAGACCAGAGGACGTCGAGGTCGACAAGCTGCTGACATTGCTGTTCGTGGTGCTCAGCCCCGTGGACAAGCTGGAGATTCCACTTGTCGCTGTGCTCAAGCCGCTCGAAGTGGACGTCGACAAGCTATCGATGCTGCTTGTGGCCGTGCTCAGACCCGACGACGTCGAAGTCGACAAGCTGCTCACATTGCTGTTCGTAGTGCTCAGCCCCGTCGACAAGCTATCGATGCGGCTCGTGGCCGTACTCAAGCCAGACGACGTCGAAGTCGACAGGCTGGAGATGCCACTTGTCGCTGTGCTCAGACCACTCGATGTAGATGTCGACAGGCTATCGATGCTACTGGTAGCAGTGCTCAAGCCGGTCGAAAGGCTGTCGATGCTGCTCGTGGCCGTGCTCAGACCCGAGGACGTAGAAGTCGACAGGCTGCTGACATTGCTGTTCGTGGTGCTGAGACCCGTGGACAAGCTGGAGATGCCACTGGTCGCAGTGCTCAGCCCACTCGAAGTAGACGTCGACAAGCTATCGATGCTGCTCGTGGCGGTGCTCAGGCCCGACGACGTCGAGGTCGACAGGCTGCTGACATTGCTGTTCGTGGTGCTCAGGCCGGTGGACAAGCTGGAGATGCCGCTGGTCGCGGTGCTCAGACCACTCGAAGTAGAAGTCGACAAGCTATCGATGCTGCTCGTAGCGGTGCTCAGGCCAGACGACGTCGAGGTCGACAGACTATCGATGCTGCTCGTGGCTGTACTCAGGCCCGAAGACGTCGAAGTCGACAGGCTACTGACGTTGCTGTTCGTTGTGCTCAGTCCGGTGGACAGGCTGGAGATACCGCTGGTCGCGGTGCTCAGACCGGACGAGGTGGACGTCGACAGACTGTCGATGCTGCTGGTAGCCGTACTCAGACCCGAGGACGTGGACGTCGACAGGCTACTCACGTTGCTGTTCGTGGTGCTCAGGCCGGTGGACAGGCTGGAGATACCACTGGTCGCCGTGCTCAGGCCAGTCGACAAGCTGTCGATGCCGCTGGTAGCAGTGCTCAAACCGGACGACGTCGAAGTCGACAGGCTGCTCACGTTGCTGTTCGTGGTGCTCAGGCCAGTCGACAGGCTCGAGATCCCACTGGTCGCAGTGCTCAGACCGCTCGAAGTAGACGTCGACAAGCTGTCGATGCCGCTCGCGGCCGTGCTCAGACCGGAGGACGTCGAGGTCGACAGGCTGCTGACGTTGCTGTTCGTCGTGCTCAGGCCCGTGGAAAGGCTGGAGATACCACTCGTTGCGGTACTCAGGCCACTCGATGTGGACGTCGACAGACTGTCGATGCTGCTGGTCGCCGTGCTCAAACCAGAAGACGTCGAGGTCGACAAGCTGCTCACATTGCTGTTCGTCGTACTCAGACCGGTGGACAAGCTCGAGATACCGCTGGTCGCCGTGCTCAGACCGCTCGACGTCGACGTCGACAGACTGTCGATGCTGCTCGTGGCTGTGCTCAGACCCGACGAGGTCGATGTCGACAAGCTGCTGACGTTGCTGTTGGTCGTGCTCAGGCCGGTAGACAAGCTCGAGATACCGCTGGTCGCCGTGCTCAACCCACTCGATGTAGACGTCGACAGGCTGTCGATGCTGCTCGTGGCCGTGCTCAGACCCGACGAAGTCGAGGTCGACAGGCTGCTGACGTTGCTGTTCGTGGTGCTCAGACCAGTGGACAAGCTGGAGATGCCGCTGGTCGCCGTGCTCAGACCAGTCGAAGTAGACGTCGACAAGCTGTCGATGCTGCTCGTGGCAGTGCTCAGGCCGCTCGACGTCGAAGTCGACAGGCTGCTCACGCTGCTGGTCGCCGTGCTCAGACCGGACGAGGTCGACGTCGACAGACTCTCGACGCTGCTTGTGGTTGTGCTCAGACCCGAGGACGTTGAAGTCGACAGGCTGCTGATGTTGCTATTCGTGGTGCTCAGACCCGACGACGTCGAAGTCGACAAGCTGCTCACGTTGCTGTTCGTCGTACTCAGACCAGTCGACAGGCTGGAGATACCACTGGTGGCGGTGCTCAGGCCGCTCGACGTGGACGTAGAGAGGCTGTCCAGGTTGCTGTTGGTGGTGCTCAGACCGCTCGAGGTAGACGTCGACAGGCTGTCGATGCTGCTCGTGGTCGTACTCAGGCCCGACGACGTCGAGGTCGACAGGCTGCTGACATTGCTGTTCGTGGTGCTCAGGCCAGTCGAAAGACTGGAGATGCCGCTGGTGGCAGTGCTTAGCCCGGAAGACGTCGATGTCGAAAGACTATCGATGCTGCTCGTGGCCGTGCTCAGGCCCGACGACGTTGAGGTCGACAGGCTGCTGACATTGCTGTTGGCCGTGCTCAGGCCAGTCGACAGGCTGGAGATGCCACTGGTCGCCGTGCTCAAGCCGCTCGACGTGGAAGTCGACAGGCTGCTGACGTTGCTATTGGTTGTGCTCAGTCCGGTAGACAGACTGGAGATACCGCTGGTGGCGGTGCTCAGGCCGCTCGAAGTAGACGTCGACAGACTGTCGATGCTGCTCGTGGCCGTGCTCAGACCAGACGACGTCGAAGTCGAAAGACTTCCCACATTGCTGTTGGTAGTGCTCAGCCCAGAGGACGTGGATGTCGAGAGGCTGCTGACGCTGCTGTTCGTCGTGCTCAGGCCAGTGGACAGGCTCGAGATTCCACTGGTCGCCGTGCTCAGGCCGCTCGACGTGGAAGTCGACAGGCTGCTGACGTTGCTGTTGGTCGTGCTCAGGCCTGTGGACAGGCTCGAGATCCCGCTGGTCGCGGTGCTCAGACCGCTCGACGTAGACGTCGACAGGCTGTCGATGCTGCTCGTAGCCGTGCTCAAGCCGGACGACGTCGAAGTCGACAGGCTGCTCACGTTGCTGTTCGTGGTGCTCAGGCCAGTCGACAGGCTCGAGATCCCACTGGTCGCAGTGCTCAGACCGCTCGAAGTAGACGTCGACAAGCTGTCGATGCCGCTCGCGGCCGTGCTCAGACCAGAGGACGTCGAGGTCGAGAGGCTGCTGACATTGCTGTTCGTCGTGCTCAGGCCCGTGGACAGGCTGGAGATGCCGCTGGTGGCGGTGCTCAGACCACTCGAAGTAGACGTCGACAAGCTGTCGATGCTGCTCGTCGCCGTGCTCAAACCCGACGACGTAGAAGTCGAGAGGCTGCTCACGTTGCTGTTCGTGGTGCTCAAGCCGGTGGACAGGCTCGAGATACCACTGGTTGCCGTGCTCAGGCCCGATGACGTGGACGTCGACAGGCTGTCCAGGTTGCTGTTGGTGGTGCTCAGGCCCGTGGACAAGCTCGAGATGCCGCTGGTCGCTGTGCTCAGGCCCGACGACGTCGAGGTCGAGAGGCTATCGATGCTGCTCGTGGCAGTGCTCAGGCCCGAGGACGTAGAAGTCGACAGGCTGGAGATACCGCTCGTTGCGGTGCTCAACCCAGACGACGTGGACGTCGAGAGGCTGTCGATACGGCTGTTGGTCGTGCTCAGGCCAGATGACGTCGAGGTCGACAGGCTGGAGATGCCGCTGGTAGCGGTGCTCAGGCCACTCGATGTGGACGTCGACAGGCTATCAATGCTGCTCGTGGCGGTACTCAGACCCGACGATGTCGAAGTCGACAGACTTTCGATGCTGCTCGTGGCCGTACTCAACCCCGACGACGTCGAGGTCGAAAGGCTGCTCACATTGCTGTTCGTCGTGCTCAAGCCAGTGGACAGGCTGGAGATGCCGCTGGTCGCTGTGCTCAGACCACTCGATGTAGACGTCGACAAGCTATCGATGCTGCTCGTGGCGGTGCTCAGACCCGACGAGGTAGAAGTCGAGAGGCTGCTGACGTTGCTGTTGGTCGTGCTCAAGCCCGTGGACAAGCTCGAGATGCCGCTGGTCGCTGTGCTCAGGCCCGACGACGTCGAGGTCGAGAGGCTATCGATGCTGCTCGTGGCAGTGCTCAGGCCGCTCGACGTCGAAGTCGACAGGCTGGAGATGCCGTTGAATGCTGTGCTCAAGCCCGAGGACGTCGAGGTCGAGAGACTGTCGATGCTGCTCGTTGCCGTGCTCAACCCCGAGGAAGTGGACGTCGACAGACTGCTCACGTTGCTGTTCGTGGTGCTCAGGCCCGTGGACAGGCTCGAGATCCCACTGGTCGCAGTGCTCAGACCACTCGATGTGGACGTCGACAGGCTGTCGATGCTGCTCGTGGCCGTACTCAGACCCGACGACGTAGAAGTCGAGAGGCTGCTCACGTTGCTGTTCGTCGTGCTCAGGCCAGTCGACAGGCTAGAGATTCCGCTGGTCGCGGTGCTCAGACCCGACGACGTCGACGTCGACAGGCTGCTCACATTGCTGTTGGTCGTGCTCAGGCCTGACGACGTGGACGTCGAAAGGCTATCGATACGGCTGTTGGTCGTGCTCAAGCCGCTCGACGTCGAAGTCGAAAGACTGGAAATTCCGCTTGCGGCCGTGCTCAGACCCGACGACGTAGAGGTCGACAGGCTGCTCACGTTGCTATTCGTGGTGCTTAGGCCGGTGGACAAGCTCGAGATGCCGCTCGTGGCCGTGCTCAGGCCCGAGGACGCCGAGGTCGAAAGACTGCTGACATTGCTGTTCGTGGTGCTCAGACCGGTCGACAGACTGGAGATGCCGCTGTTCGCTGTGCTCAGACCCGACGACGTCGAGGTCGAGAGACTGCTGACGTTACTGTTCGTCGTGCTCAAGCCAGTAGACAGGCTGGAGATTCCGCTGGTGGCGGTGCTCAATCCGCTCGAGGTGGAGGTCGACAAGCTGCCGACGTTGCTGTTCGTCGTGCTGAGGCCAGTCGACAGGCTGGAGATGCCACTGGTCGCCGTGCTCAAACCGGACGAAGTCGAGCTCGACAGGCTGTCCAGGTTGCTGTTTGTCGTGCTCAGCCCCGTAGACAAGCCGTCGATGCGGCTGTTGGTCGTACTCAAACCACTCGACGTCGAGGTCGACAGGCTGGAGATGCCGCTGGTTGCCGTACTCAGGCCGGACGAAGTCGAAGTCGACAGGCTGCTGACGTTGCTGTTGGACGTGCTCAAGCCGGTGGACAGGCTCGAGATACCACTGCTCGCCGTACTCAGACCGCTCGACGTCGAGGTCGAGAGGCTGGACACATTGCTGTTTGTCGTGCTCAGGCCTGTCGACAAGCTGGAGATGCCGCTGGTAGCCGTGCTCAACCCGCTCGAAGTCGACGTCGAGAGACTGTCAATGCGGCTGCTGCTGGTGCTCAGGCCAGACGACGTGGACGTCGACAGGCTGCTCACGTTGCTGTTCGTGGTGCTCAGACCTGTGGACAGGCTCGAGATGCCGCTGGTTGCCGTGCTCAGGCCGCTCGAGGTGGAGGTCGAAAGACTGCTGACGTTGCTGTTGGTCGTGCTCAGGCCGCTCGAAGTCGACGTCGAGAGGCTATCGATGCGGCTATTGCTGGTGCTCAGGCCCGACGATGTGGACGTCGACAAGCTGCCGACGTTGCTGTTCGTAGTGCTTAGTCCCGTGGACAGGCTCGAGATACCGCTCGTGGCCGTGCTCAAACCGGACGACGTCGAAGTCGACAGGCTGTTGATGCGACTGCTTGCCGTGCTCAGACCCGACGATGTGGAGGTCGACAGACTGCCGACGTTGCTGTTCGTCGTGCTCAGGCCGGTCGACAGGCTGGAAATGCCGCTGGTCGCCGTGCTCAGACCACTCGACGTGGAAGTCGACAGGCTGTCCAGTTCGCTGTTCACAGTACTCAAGCCAGTGGACAGGCTCGAGATGCCGCTGGTCGCCGTGCTCAATCCGCTCGATGTGGACGTCGAAAGGCTGTTGACGCGACTGTTCGCCGTACTTAGACCCGACGACGTGGAGGTCGACAGGCTGCTCACGTTGCTGTTCGTGGTGCTCAGGCCCGACGACGTCGAGGTCGACAGACTGTTGACGCGGCTGTTGGCGGTGCTCAGCCCCGAGGAAGTCGAAGTCGACAGCGACCCTACCGCGCTGGCGACGGAGTACAACTGGCTGCCGTTGATCGCATCGGTCGAGGTGGAGGTCACCTGGCCCGCGGCCACATTGGTGATCTGACGTTCACCGCCCACCGAGCCAACGCTCACAACGCTCGTCGGCGTCGCGCCAGCAAACCCGGTCAGCGCAACGCCGTTGACCGTTGCGCTGGAAGTTTGGACAGCCGCAGCGGTTGCGCTGTTGCTGCCCAATGCGACGCTGTTGTCGTTGCCGGCATTCGCGCCGGTGCCAATCGCCACGGCGTTGGCGCCGGAGCTCTTCGCGCCGCCATCCACCGTCAGGTTGCCGCCGATGGCCACGCTGTTCGTGCCGCTGGCGGTGGTTGCCCGGCCGATGGCCACGGCCTGCTCACCCGAAGCGACGGAGCCGCCGTTACCCGTTCCGTCCCCGCCACCCACTGCAACCGACGAAGTTCCACTGGCCTTGGCATCGTTGCCCAGGGCGTAGGCTCCTTTGGCGAAGGCTTTCGCGCCAGAACCGATTGCCGTCGCGCTGTGAAAAGTGGCTTGAGCGTTATTGCCGATCGCCAAAGCGTAAGCAGCCGACGCAATCGCTGAGTTGTTCCCGGATGACCCGTTTCCTGAACCATTGCCAATCGCGATAGCGGCGGTGCCATCCGCGTAGCCCCCCCCGGCAGAGTAAACAGCGTGTGCCCCCAAAGAGACGACCGCCAGCGATGCGGCAGCAACAGCTCTCACCAGCTTCGAACTGCTCTTCTTCCCCCGAGCCGAAGTAATTTCAGACGCAGCAACCCAGGCCCCCAGGGCTTCATTCCAAATACTTCGGTAAGACTTGTTCATATTCTTCGAGCTCGATTCGCAGAGGGCGGGCGCGGGATCAACGGCGAAGGAAGAGAGACGACCGCCCGTGGTCGTCTCTCAGACAGGGTCGTAGTTACCCTGACGTTCACAATGGACGTGGTAATGTACGCAGCCGTTTACATTTGCAGCCATTTCGGGCTACTGGAAACCGTGAAATGATGATTTAGTTCACAAACTTTCACGATTGGCGACAAATCCGGGCCTGCCGATGTCGCCGTGGAACGTCGATCCGAACGCCACGCCTAGAATCGCCGCCGCCGTCTGTCACAGCGGTTTTCCGCACAAAGGTTGCCCAAATGAAGCCGTTCCTCCCCCGTTTCCTGGCCGCATGTACGCTGGCCCTGGCCGGTTCCTGCGCCCTGGCGCAGGACGGCACCTCCGCCGACGAGCTCGTTCAGGCGGGCCTCACCAGCCTCAAGCAGATCGACGAAGGTCGGGCCGGAGATATCTGGGAAAGCGCATCGGCGTTCGTGAAGACTCGCTTCCCGAAGGCCGAATTTGTTGCCAACACGCAACGCTCACGCCAGACCGTGGGGGTTGTGGCCCGCCGCGACTGGGCCAACGTGACGCGCATCCGCTACCTGGACGACAGCACCGGCATCCCTGCCGGCCTGTATGCCAACGTCGACTTCGCCACCCGCCTGACCAACGACAAGACCGTCTTCGAAAAAGTCAGCTTCCGCCTCGAGCCCAATGGCTGGCGACTGACGGGCTACATCCCCCGCGAAAACCAATGACCACCGCCTCGGGTGCGGGCCTGCGCATCGGCATCACGATCGGCCTCCACCACGAGGCCGAGACCCTCTGGAACAACGGCATCAAGCAGAACGCCGTGTTCCTGGCGGAGGCGCTGAAGCACTGCCCCAGCGTGGCCTCGGTGGTGCTGGTCAACACCACCGCCACCCCCATCACATCCGCCCTGCCCTGGGACCAGGCCCGCTGGCCGACCGTGACCTTCGAGGCGGCGAAGGACAACCTGGACGTGCTGATCGAGCTGGGCGGCCAGATCGACGCCGACCAGACCGAGCACCTGAAACGCCGCGGCGCGCGGCTGGTGTCGTACTGCTGCGGCTTCGAGTACGTGCACGCGATGGAGGCGATGCTGTTCGGCAAGCCGCTGTGGGGCCGCAACCTGTTCATCAACCAGCGCTACGACGACATCTGGATGGTTCCGCAGGTGGCCCACATCAGCCAGCCGTACTTCGAGGTGCTGCGCCGCGCCGAAGCGCGCGCCGTGCCCTTCGTCTGGAGCCCGGTGTTCCTGCAAGAGCGCGCCCGCGCGCTGCCCGAGGGCGGCGCGTACCAGCCGCGCAGCGGGCCGCGGCGGCTCAGCGTGCTGGAGCCGAACATCAACGTGGTGAAGTTCTGCGTCTACCCCATCCTGATCGCCGAGCTGGCGTACCGCGCCCGGCCCGAGGCCATCGCGCTGCTGCAGGTCACGAACGTGGAGCGCATGGCCAAGGACAGCATGGAGTTCATCACGCTGATGAACCAGCTCGACCTGGTGCGTCAGCACAAGGCGGTCTTCCTGGGCCGGCACGAAACCCCGGTGTTCCTCGCGCAGAACACCGACATCGTGGTCTCGCACCAGTGGGAGAACCCGCTCAACTACTTCTACCTGGAGACCTGCTGGCAGGGCTATCCGCTGGTGCACAACGCGCACCTGTGCGCGGACCTGGGCTACTACTACGCCGAGAACGATGTGGCCGCAGGCAGTGCCCGCGTGATCGAGGCCATCGACGGGCACGACGCCCAGGCTCAGGCCTACCGCGAACGGCAGCGCGCACTCATCGCGCGCTACCTGCCCGGCGACGCGGCGGCCACACAGACCTACGACACCCTGCTGCAGGGCCTGATGCAGCGCCCTGCCCGCTAGCTAGTCACTCAGACACACGGAGCCTCTCGCATGCTCGACCCGTCCGAACTCCGGCACTTCTATCCCGTGATCGTGACGCCGAGCCACGACGGCAAGTTCTTCCAGAACTACGTGGCGTCGCTGCTGAACTTCACCATCAACGCCGAACGCGCCGGCATGAAGATGCAGGTGCTGATGCACCAGGGCGAAAGCTTGGTCACGCGCGCGCGCAACAACTGCGTGGCTCAGTTCCTGGCCAACACGGAGTGGACCCACCTGTTCTGGGTCGATGCCGACATCGGCTTTTCGGCCGAGGCAGCGTTCCGCCTGCTGCTGTCGGGCTACGACATCGCCGCCGGCGTCTACCCGCTGAAGCGCGAGAACTGGCCAGAGCATGGCGTGGCCGCAGGCACCACGCAGCAACAGTTCGAGGCCGGCTTCACGCGCTACACGGTCAATGCCAAGGCCGAAGAAGATGCGACGCAGATCGAGCTCGAGGTGCAGCCCGACGGCTTCATGAAGATGACCGAGGCGCCCACGGGCTTCATGGTGATCCGGCGCCACGTGTTCGAACGGCTCATGGCCGCCTACCCCGACCTGCAGTACGTGCCCGACAGCATCGGCGAAGCCGACCGCGGGCTGCACTACCGCTTCTTCGACGTGATGGTTGACCCGGTGACGCGGCGCTACCTGTCGGAAGACTACGGCTTCTGCAGGCTATGGTCGGCATTGGGCGAATCGATCTACATCGACGCCAATTCGAACCTGACCCACCAGGGCGCCAAGCTGTACCGGGGGGATTTCGCGCACTCGCTGCAGGCGTCGCTGCCCTACGCGGTCGGCGGACCCGCCGGCATGGCGATGGTGCTGAAGGGCCAGGAGCACCTGAAGTCCAACCCGCCGCACGGCTGACACCGCCGAACGAACGCCCATGAAAAAGCCCCGCCAAAAGCGGGGCTCGTTTCATGGGGCCGGCGAATCAACCGATCGCCGGCGGTCGCGCTCTCAGGCCGCGACCGTGTCCGCCACGCCCTTGTAGTCTTCGATCTTGTCGAAGTTCAGGTACTGGTAGATCTGGCTGCTCGAGGCATCGAGCACGCCCGTGGCGGCCATGTACTCCTCGCGCGTCGGGATGCGGCCCAGGCGCGAGCAGATGGCGGCCAGTTCGGCCGAGCCCAGGTACACGTTCGTGTTCTTGCCCAAACGGTTCGGGAAGTTGCGGGTGCTGGTCGACATCACCGTGGCGCCTTCGCGCACTTGCGCCTGGTTGCCCATGCACAGCGAGCAGCCCGGCATTTCGGTGCGGGCGCCGGCGTTGCCGAACACGCCGTAGTGGCCTTCTTCGGTGAGTTGCTGCGCGTCCATCTTGGTCGGCGGAGCGATCCACAGCTTGACCGGGATGTCGCGCTTGCCTTCGAGCAGCTTCGACGCGGCGCGGAAGTGACCGATGTTGGTCATGCACGAGCCGATGAACACTTCGTCGATCACGGCGCCGGCCACGTCGCTCAGTGTCTTCACGTCGTCAGGGTCGTTCGGACAGGCCACGATGGGTTCGTGGATCTCGGCCAGGTCGATCTCGATCACGGCGGCGTATTCGGCGTCGGCATCGCCCTTGAGCAATTGCGGGTCCTTCAGCCAGGCTTCCTGCGCAGCGATGCGGCGTGCCAGCGTGCGGGCGTCGGCGTAGCCTTCGGCAATCATCCACTTCATCAGCGTGATGTTGCTGTTGATGTACTCCTGGATCGGTTCCTTGTTCAGGTGCACCGTGCAGCCGGCGGCCGAGCGTTCGGCCGAGGCGTCGCTCAGTTCGAAAGCTTGTTCGACCTTCAGGTCGGGCAGGCCTTCGATTTCGAGGATGCGGCCCGAGAAGATGTTCTTCTTGCCTTGCTTGGCCACGGTCAGCAGGCCCGACTTGATGGCGTACAGCGGAATGGCGTTGACCAGGTCACGCAGCGTGACGCCGGGCTGCATCTTGCCCTTGAAGCGCACGAGCACCGACTCGGGCATGTCCAGCGGCATCACGCCGGTGGCGGCCGCGAAGGCCACGAGGCCCGAACCTGCGGGGAAGCTGATGCCGATGGGGAAGCGGGTGTGGCTGTCGCCGCCGGTGCCCACGGTGTCGGGCGTCAGCAGGCGGTTGAGCCAGCTGTGGATCACGCCGTCGCCCGGACGCAACGACACGCCGCCGCGGTTGGCCATGAACTCGGGGAGTTCGTGGTGCATCTTGACGTCGACCTTCTTCGGGTACGCCGCCGTGTGGCAGAACGACTGCATGACGAGGTCGGCCGAGAAGCCGAGGCAGGCCAGGTCCTTCAGCTCGTCGCGAGTCATCGGGCCGGTGGTGTCTTGCGAGCCGACCGAGGTCATCTTGGGTTCGCAGTAGGTGCCCGGGCGAACGCCCGTGCCTTCGGGCAGGCCGCAGGCGCGGCCGACCATCTTCTGTGCGAGCGAGTAGCCCTTCTTGGTGTCGACCGGGCTTTGTGGCAGGCGGAACAGCGTCGAAACGGGCAGGCCCAGCGCTTCGCGCGCCTTGGTCGTGAGGCCGCGGCCGATGATCAGCGGAATGCGGCCACCGGCGCGCACTTCGTCGAACAGCACGTCGCTCTTGACGGTGAACTCGGCAATGACCTTGCCGTCCTTCAGCGCCTTGCCTTCGTAGGGACGCAGCTCGACCACGTCGCCCATGTTCATCTGCGTCACGTCGAGCTCGATGGGCAGTGCGCCCGAGTCTTCCATCGTGTTGTAGAAGATGGGAGCGATCTTGCCGCCGAGGCAGACGCCGCCGAAACGCTTGTTCGGTACGAAGGGAATGTCTTCGCCGGTGAACCACAGCACCGAGTTGGTAGCGCTCTTGCGCGACGAACCCGTGCCGACCACGTCGCCGGCGTAGGCCACGAGGTGGCCGCGCGCGCGCAGGTCTTCGATGAACTTCACCGGCCCGCGCTTGCCGTCTTCTTCAGGGACGATGCCGGGGCGCGCGTTCTTGTGCATCGCCAGGGCGTGCATCGGAATGTCGGGACGCGTCGTCGCATCGGGTGCGGGCGACAGGTCGTCGGTGTTGATTTCGCCAGCGACCTTAAAGATGCTGACGGTGATGCTCTTGGGCACTTCGGGGCGGCTGGTGAACCACTCGGCATCGGCCCAGCTTTGCAGCACGCCCTTGGCGTGGGCGTTGCCCTTGTCGGCCTTTTCCTTGACGTCGTGGAACTGGTCGAACATCAGCAGGGTTTTCTTCAGGCCCTCGGCCGCCACGGCGCCGACTTCGGCGTCGTCCAGCAGGTCGATCATGGGGCTGATGTTGTAGCCGCCGAGCATGGTGCCGAGCAGTTCAGTGGCGCGGGCGCGCGTGATGAACGCATTCTTCTCGGTGCCGTGGGCCACGGCCGCGAGGTAGCTCGCCTTGACCTTGGCGGCGTCGTCGACGCCGGCGGGCACACGGTAGGTGAGCAGGTCCAGCAGGAAGGCGCCGTCCTTGGCGTTCGCGCTCTTCAGGAGCTCGATCGCTTCGGCGGTCTGCTTCGCGCTCAGGGGCAGCGGCGGGATACCGAGCGCGGCGCGTTCGGCAACATGATCAACGTAGGCTTGCAACATCTTCTTTTCTCCGGAAACTAGGCTATCGGGCGTGCGGAACGGTCTCGAGCGGCCAAGCAAGAGCCGCGCCGCACCCCGGGTTCGGTGCTCTTCTTACTTCTTGGCTGCGTCGGCACCTTCGAAAAGGGCCTTCGGGGGGTTCTTCTTCATTTCGTCGGCGAAGGCGACCTGGGCGGCGGTCTGGCATTCGTCGGCGATGCGCAGGCCGGCCTTCTGGTTCATCAGCATCGACTTGTTGCCGAGCTGGAGCCACATGGCGCCGGCACGCGGGTCTTCGAGGCGGATGGCGCCGGTGCGGCTTTCGACCGGGTGCATGCGGTACTTCAGGCCCTTGGTGGTCACGTTGAAGAAGCCGGGCTTCTTCTCGTCGGCCGTCACGGTCACGTCGGCGCCGAGTTCGCACTGGGCCTTGCCGGTGGACACGCGCTGTGCCACGGCCAGGTCGGCGTCGTTGAGCACGATGTTGGTCTCGTCGGCGATCGGCGTCACTTCCTCGACGGCCTTGGCGGCCTTGCGGGTCACCTGGCGCTTCGGCGGAGCCTTCTTGGCTTCGGACTTGGCGGCGGCCGGCTTGGTGGCGGTGGCGTTCTGGGCCACGGCGGCGAACGGCAGGGCCAGGGCAATGGCGGCGATCAGTGCAATTTTCTTCATGTGCGGGGTTCCTTGAGGCTGGATTCAGTGGGTTTCAGGAGACCGCGATGCAAACCAGGCTTTCGCCTCGGAGGGCAACGCGCGCCCTGTTGCGTGGGCACGCGTCAGGACCTGCCAGAAGTGGCGGTAGCTCGCGCGGTCGTGCAATGTGCCATCAATTTGTGTCGGTGCCCAATCCGCGTCTGCGGCTTTTGTAATGATTTTTGTGGCAATTTGAATCTGCGCCTCGTCGGGCGCGAAGGCCTCGAGGATCGGACGGATCTGGTTCGGGTGGATGCTCCACATCCGCGTGTAACCGAATTCGGTGGCCGCCTTGCGGGCCGCGGCGCGCATCGCATCCATGTCGTTGAACTCGGTGACCACGCAATGCGAAGGCACCTTGCCGTAGGCATGTGCGGCCGAGGCCAGTGCCAGCTTGGCACGCACGACCAACGGGTGGCTGAACTGCCCCGCCGCGCCCATGCCGTCGGCGGGAATGGCGCCGGCATGCGCCGACACGAAATCCATGAGACCGAAGCTCAGCGACTGCACGCGCGGATGCGCGGCGATTTCGAAGGCGTTGTGGATCGCCAGGGGCGATTCGATGAGCACGTGCAGCGGCAGCGCGGCGGCATCGGCGGCGTCGAGCGCGGCAACAGCCTGCAACACATCGGCCACGGATTCGACCTTGGGCACCATCAGGTGGCTCAGGCGATCGCCGGCGCGTCCGGCGATGGTGACCACGTCGCCGGCAAAGGCGGGGTGATCGACCGGGTGCACGCGCACACCGACACGCATGCCGGGCTTCGCGGCCAGCGCGAGCTCGGTGACGAGCGCGGCATGCTCCGCCTCGCCGCCGACCGGGGCGCCGTCTTCGCAGTCGAGGGTGACGTCGAACACGCAGGCGCCGAACTCCTCGGCCATCTCGGCCTGGAGCGCGAGGCTCTTCTTCATGCGGGCTTCGACACCGCTGTAGTGGTCGCACACCGGCAGGGTCACGGCGCCGGCCTGTGCGCCGAGCAGCACGTCCGCGGGATGGGCGGCATTCTTGGTGGTCATGCGTCTTTTTTCTTGTGTGCCACGATGAACATGCGCGGGAAAGCGAGCAGGCGCTTGCCGTCGGTGCGCACCGGGTAGGCCTCGGCCACCCGGCGTTCGTATTCGGCGAGATAGCTCGCCTGCAGGTCGGGCGGCAGCCGGTCGACGAAGGGCTTCAGCCCGGTGCTGCGCACCCATTCGACGATAGCCGCGGCGTCTGCCATCGGGTGCTGGTAGATGGTGTGCCAGACATCGACATGGGCCGCACGCGCGGCCAGCAGGTCGTAGTAGCCGCCGAGCGGCAACAGCAAGGTGCGCAGCTTGTCGGCGTCGCCAATAGGCTCGGCCCAGGGCGCTTCGGCAGCCACCGCGCGCATCAGGCGGTGCGTGGGCTCTTGCCGGTTGTCGGGCATCTGGACGGCGAGCACGCCGCCCGGGGCCAGCGCGTCGAACAGGCGGGGGATCAGCGTCTCGTGATCCGGCACCCATTGCAGGGACGCGTTGGCATAAATGAGATCGGGCGCTTCTTTTTCACGCGGCGCCCAGGTCGCGATGTCGCTCCACTCGAAGCGTGCCGCCGGCAGCCGCTCGCGCGCGCTGACCAGCATGGCTTCGGAGTTGTCGGTGCCCGTGACTTGCGCCGAGGGGAACCGATGTGCCAGCAACTCGGTGGAATTGCCCGGTCCGCATCCGAGGTCGACCACATGGGCGGCCTCGGCAAGCGGGACCCGCGCCAGGAGTTCCTGTGCGGGCCGGGTGCGCTCGTCCTCGTAGCGACGGTAGAGCGCGGGGTTCCAGTCGAGCATGCGGGCGGGTTGGCTTGACTTACAGCAGGTGGGCGACGCCGGCGCGTTCGCCTTCGAGCTCTTCGAGCGTCTTGTTGATGCGTTCCTGGCTGAATGCGTCGATGTCGAGACCTTCGACCAGCTTGTACTCACCGTTTTCGCAGGTGACCGGGAAGCCGAACATCACGTCCTTCGGAATGCCGTACTGGCCGTCCGACGGGATGCCCATCGTGACCCACTTGCCGTTGGTGCCCAGGGCCCAGTCGCGCATGTGGTCGATGGCGGCGTTGGCGGCCGAGGCAGCCGACGACAGGCCGCGGGCTTCGATGATGGCCGCGCCGCGCTTGCCGACGGTCGGCAGGAAGGTGTTGGCGTTCCATTCCTGGTCGTTGATCATCTTGGCGACGCTTTCGCCGTTGATGGTCGCAAAGCGGTAGTCGGCGTACATCGTGGGCGAGTGGTTGCCCCAGACGGTGAGCTTCTCGATGTCGGCCACGGCCTTGCCGGTCTTGGCGGCGATCTGGCTGGCAGCGCGGTTGTGGTCCAGGCGCAGCATGGCGGTGAAGTTCTTGCGCGGCAGGTCCGGTGCCGACTTCATGGCGATGTAGGCGTTGGTGTTGGCGGGGTTGCCGACGACCAGCACCTTCACGTTGCGCGAGGCCACGGCGTTCAGCGCCTTGCCTTGTGCCGTGAAGATGGCGCCGTTGACGGCCAGCAGCTCGGCGCGTTCCATGCCGGGGCCGCGGGGGCGCGAGCCGACCAGCAGGGCGTAGTCGGCGTCCTTGAAGGCGGTCATCGGGTCGCCGTGGGCTTCCATGCCGGCCAGCAGCGGGAAGGCGCAGTCGTCGAGCTCCATCATCACGCCCTTGAGCGCCTTCTGGGCCTTCTCGTCGGGGATTTCGAGCAGTTGCAGGATGACCGGCTGGTCTTTGCCGAGCATTTCGCCAGAAGCGATACGGAACAACAGGGCATAACCGATTTGACCGGCGGCACCGGTAACGGCAACGCGGACAGGCTTTTTGCTCATGGGAAGACTCCAGAAGGTAGTGAAACGGGGCTGCGCTCTCGTGGGGCGCCAGCGGTCCTGCGGGGGGAAGCTTTCCCGCGGCGCGGGACCGGCCCGCATTTTAAGCCGAATCGACAAAGGCCGTCTTATGTCTTATATAAGATATCCTCTGGGGGTCCGCCACGGCGCACCCCACCGCTGCCATGAACACGCCCTCCACCCTCGACGAGCCCACGACGCCGTCCTTCAGTCCGCTCTACCAGCAGATCAAGACCCTGATCCTGCAGAGCCTGCAGGCCGGCGAGTGGAAGCCGGGCGAGCCCATCCCCAGCGAGATGGACCTGGCCGTGCGGTACCGCGTGAGCCAGGGCACGGTGCGCAAGGCGATCGACGAACTGTCGGCCGAAAACCTGGTGGTGCGCCGCCAGGGCAAGGGCACCTTCGTGGCCACGCATGCCGAGCAGCATGTGCAGTACCGTTTTCTCAAGCTGGTGCCCGACGCCGGCAGCCCGAGCGCCGAAGGCCCGGCCGAGCGCACCATCGTCGACTGCAAGCGCCTGCGCGCCTCG
Source organism: Variovorax sp. RO1 (assembly GCF_002849325.1). Taxonomy (NCBI): domain Bacteria; kingdom Pseudomonadati; phylum Pseudomonadota; class Betaproteobacteria; order Burkholderiales; family Comamonadaceae; genus Variovorax; species Variovorax sp. RO1. The sequence continues at coordinate 294,925 of NZ_PKMT01000007.1, read as the reverse complement.
GCCGACGTGGCGCGGGCACTGAGCCTGCGCACCGGCGACGCCGTGCTGCAGGTGCGCCGGGTGCTCGCCTACGCTGGCGTGCCGACCATTCTCGAAGACCTCTGGCTGCCCGGCGCGCCCTTCAAGGGCCTCACGGCCGACCGCTTGCGCGCCTGGCCCGGCCCGATGTACGCGATGTTCGAAACCGAGTTCGGCGTGCGCATGGTGCGCGCCGAAGAAAAGATCCGCGCCGTGCTGCCCGATGCCGAACAGGCCCAGCTGCTCGACGTGCCGCTGCAGATGCCGCTGCTGAGCGTGGAGCGCGTGGCGCACACGTACCACGACATGCCGATGGAACTGCGACGCGGCCTGTACCGCACCGACACCCACCACTACCGCAACCAGCTGGGCTGATCCGATGGCGCCGAAGAACCTCGCCCGCGCGGGCACAAACGCGCACACTCAGCCCGCGCAATGCAGCCTCGGGCCCCGAGCATCCGACTGCCGCAGTGCGTTGACTCCTGTGCGTCCGATGCGCGATGGTGCATTGCAATAGAATTTTGCGTTGTTTGCATTCCGCAGAAGAAACAAAAGCGTTCGCTCTCAGAACAAGCCAACAAGTCACAAAAGCCACGAAAGCCATCTCCCTATGACAGAGCTTGCAACTCCTCCCCGGCCGCCGCGTCGCGAATTCCGGAACATCAATGCCTTCACCGATCTCACGACCTACCGGCTGCCGCCGGCCGGCATCGTGTCGATCCTGCACCGCGTGAGCGGCGTGATCATGTTCCTGCTGATGCCCTTCATCATCTGGATGTTCGACACCTCGCTGTCATCTGACTATTCGTTCGCGAAATTCAAGTCTGTTTTCAACATCGGCGTCGGCTTCGCTCCGGGATGGTTCTTCAAGCTCGTCGCACTGGCGCTCATCTGGGCCTACCTGCACCACTTCATCGCCGGCCTGCGTCACCTCTGGATGGACGTGAGCCACTCCGCCGTGACCAAGGAATTCGGTCACAGCTCGGCCATCTTCACGCTGGCCGCAAGCATCATCCTCACGCTGGTGCTTGGCGCCAAGCTGTTCGGCCTGTACTGAGAAGGAGCCCCCCATGTCTGTGAATTACGGCTCCAAGCGCATCGTCGTCGGCGCACATTACGGTCTGCGCGACTGGCTCAGCCAACGCATCACCGGCGCCCTGATGGCGCTCTTCACGATCATCCTGCTCGCGCAGGTGGTCTTCTCGCGCGGCCCCATCGGCTACGACCTGTGGGCCGGCATCTTCGCCGCACAGTGGATGAAGGTCCTGACCTTCTCCGTGATCGTTGCCCTGCTCTATCACGTGTGGGTCGGCATGCGCGACGTGTGGATGGACTACGTCCAGCCTGTCGCCATCCGTCTCGTGCTGCAAGTTTTCACCATCGTCTGGCTTGTCGGTTGTGCGGGTTGGGCTATTCAAGTGCTTTGGAAGATCTGACCCACCATGACCTACACAAAAGAAAACATCACCAAGCGCAAGTTCGACGTCGTGATCGTCGGTGCCGGCGGCTCCGGCATGCGCGCCTCGCTGCAACTCGCCCGTGCCGGCCTCAACGTGGCCGTGCTCTCCAAGGTGTTCCCGACCCGTTCGCACACCGTCGCTGCCCAGGGCGGCGTGGGCGCTTCGCTCGGCAACATGAGCGAAGACAACTGGCACTACCACTTCTACGACACGATCAAGGGTTCCGACTGGCTCGGCGACCAGGACGCGATCGAGTTCATGTGCCGTGAAGCCCCGAAGGTCGTGTACGAGCTCGAACACTTCGGCATGCCTTTCGACCGCAACCCCGACGGCACCATCTACCAGCGTCCGTTCGGCGGCCACACCGCCAACTACGGCGAGAAGGCCGTGCAACGCGCCTGCGCCGCGGCCGACCGCACCGGCCACGCGATGCTGCACACGCTCTACCAGAAGAACGTGGAAGCCCGCACCCAGTTCTTCGTCGAATGGATGGCGCTCGACCTCATCCGCGACGACGAAGGCGATGTGGTCGGCGTGACCGCTCTCGAAATGGAAACCGGCGACCTGCACATCCTGCAGGCCAAGACCGTGCTGCTGGCCACCGGCGGCGCAGGCCGCATCTTCGGTGCATCCACCAACGCGTTCATCAACACCGGCGACGGCCTGGGCATGGCCGCACGTTCGGGCATCCCGCTGCAGGACATGGAGTTCTGGCAATTCCACCCCACCGGCGTGGCCGGCGCGGGCGTGCTGCTGACCGAAGGCTGCCGCGGTGAAGGCGCCATCCTGCTGAACAGCAACGGCGAACGCTTCATGGAGCGCTACGCGCCTACCCTGAAGGACCTGGCACCGCGCGACTTCGTGTCGCGCTCGATGGACCAGGAAATCAAGGAAGGCCGTGGCTGTGGTCCCAACAAGGACTACATCCACATGAAGCTGGACCACCTCGGCGCCGACACCATCCACAAGCGACTGCCGTCGGTCTACGAGATCGGCATCAACTTCGCCAACGTCGACGTCACCAAGGAACCGATTCCGGTGGTGCCCACCATCCACTACCAGATGGGCGGCATTCCGACGAACATCAACGGCCAGGTCGTCATCCAGAAGGGTGAAGACAACAGCGCCATCGTGAACGGCCTCTACGCCGTGGGCGAATGCTCCTGCGTGAGCGTGCACGGCGCCAACCGCCTGGGCACCAACTCGCTGCTCGACCTCTTGGTGTTCGGCCGCGCGGCCGGCAACCACATCGTCGAGTTCAACGACAAGCTCAAGGAACACAAGGAACTGCCCAAGGATGCGGCCGACCGCACCCTGCAGCGCCTCAACGAACTCGAAGCCGCCACCGGCGGCGAGTACGCGCAGGACGTGGCCGGCGAGATCCGCGCCGTCATGCAGCAGCATGCCGCCGTGTTCCGCAAGCAGGCCTCGATGGACGAAGGCGTGGTCAAGATCGCCGCCGTGCGCGAGCGCGTCAAGAGCATCGGCCTGAAGGACAAGTCCAAGGTGTTCAACACCGCCCGCATCGAAGCGCTGGAAGTCGACAACCTGATCGAAGTGGCGCAGGCCACCATGGTTTCGGCCGCCGCCCGCAAGGAATGCCGCGGCGCCCACACGGTGGAAGACTACGAGCGTCCCGCAGACGACCCGGTCGCACCGCTGGGCCGCGACGACGCCAACTGGATGAAGCACACGCTCTGGTACAGCGCGGACAACCGCCTCTCGTACAAGCCCGTCAAGCTGCAGCCGCTGACGGTGGCATCCGTGCCACCCAAGGTCCGCACGTTCTAAGAATATTTACAAGGTCCATACGATGAAGCGCACATTCCAGATCTACCGCTACGACCCGGACAAGGACGCCAAGCCCTACATGCAGACGATCGAGGTCGAACTCGACGGCCACGAACGCATGCTGCTGGACGCCCTGATGAAGCTCAAGGCGCAGGATCCCACGCTGTCGTTCCGCCGCTCGTGCCGCGAAGGCGTCTGCGGTTCCGACGCGATGAACATCAACGGCAAGAACGGTCTGGCCTGCCTGACCAACATGAACACGCTCAAGGGCACCGTCGTGCTCAAGCCGCTGCCGGGCCTGCCCGTCATCCGCGACCTGATCGTCGACATGACCCAGTTCTTCAAGCAGTACAACTCGATCAAGCCGTACCTGCAGAACGACACCGTGCCGCCCGAGAAGGAACGCCTGCAGTCGCCCGAAGAGCGTGAAGAGCTCGACGGCCTGTACGAGTGCATCCTGTGCGCGAGCTGCTCCACGAGCTGCCCGAGCTTCTGGTGGAACCCCGACAAGTTCGTGGGCCCGGCCGGCCTGCTGCAGGCCTACCGCTTCATCGCCGACAGCCGCGACGAAGCCACCGCCGAGCGCCTGGACAACCTGGAAGACCCGTACCGCCTGTTCCGCTGCCACACGATCATGAACTGCGTCGACGTGTGCCCGAAGAACCTGAACCCCACCAAGGCCATCGGCAAGATCAAGGAACTGATGGTGCGTCGCGCCATCTGACCTTCTTTCAAGACACCACCATGCAAACCGCCGACGAACTCCAGCAGCCGCTCAGCGAACGTGCGCTGAGCAAACTGAAATGGCGTTGCCGGCGCGGCCTGCTCGAGAACGACCTGTTCATCGCCCGCTTCTTCGAGCGGCACGAATCCCACATGACCAACGGTCAGGCGGGAGCGATGGAGACATTGATGGACCTGTCGGACAACGACCTCCTCGACCTTTTGCTGCGCAGAAAGGAGCCCGAGCCCGAATGGGCCGGCGCCGAGGTGGTCGCATTGCTGCATCTGATGCGTACCGATGGCGCGCAGCGTCCCGCAATCTCTCCTTCGTCCTGAATCCTCCTCTGAAAGTAAACCGAAATGAAAGCATCCGATACCAAGGCCACGCTGTCGTTCAGCAATGGCGGCGACAACGTCGAACTGCCGATCTACAAGGGCACCATCGGCCCTGACGTGATCGACATCCGCAAGCTGTATGCACAGACCGGCATGTTCACGTACGACCCGGGCTTCATGTCGACCGCCGCTTGCCAGTCGGCCATCACCTACATCGACGGTGACAAGGGCGAGCTGCTGTATCGCGGCTACCCCATCGAGCAGCTCGCGACCAACTGCGACTTCATGGAGACCTGCCACCTGCTGCTGTACGGTGAACTGCCGGACGCAGGCAAGAAGGCCAGCTTCACCAAGCTCGTGACCAACCACACGATGGTCAACGAGCAGATGCAGTTCTTCCTGCGCGGCTTCCGCCGTGATGCCCACCCGATGGCCATCATGACCGGCCTCGTGGGCGCCCTGTCGGCCTTCTATCACGACAGCACGGACATCAACAATCCCGAGCACCGCGAGATCGCCGCGATCCGCCTGATCGCGAAGATGCCCACGCTCGTGGCCATGGCCTACAAGTACACCGTCGGCCAGCCGTACATGTACCCGAAGAACGAACTCAGCTATGCAGGCAACTTCCTGCACATGATGTTCGCCACGCCGTGCGAAGAGTACAAGGTGAACCCGGTGCTCGAGCGCGCGCTCGACCGCATCTTCATCCTGCACGCAGACCACGAGCAGAACGCCTCGACCTCGACCGTGCGCCTGTGCGGCTCGTCGGGCACCAACCCCTTCGCGGCCATTGCAGCCGGCGTGGCGTGCCTGTGGGGCCCGGCCCATGGCGGAGCCAACGAAGCGGCGCTGAACATGCTGTACGACATCCAGCGCGAAGGCGGCGTGGAAAAGATCGGCGAGTTCATCAAGAAGGTCAAGGACAAGAACTCGAACGTCAAGCTGATGGGCTTCGGCCATCGCGTGTACAAGAACTACGATCCGCGCGCCAAGCTGATGCAGGAAACCTGCAACGAAGTGCTGACCGAGCTGGGCCTGGAAAACGACCCGCTGTTCAAGCTCGCCAAGGAACTCGAAAAGATCGCCCTGGAAGACGAGTACTTCGTGTCGCGCAAGCTGTACCCGAATGTCGACTTCTACTCGGGCATCGTGCAGCGCGCCATCGGCATCCCGGTGCCGCTGTTCACCGCGATCTTCGCGCTGGCCCGCACGGTCGGCTGGATCGCCCAGCTGAACGAAATGATCGGCGACCCCGAGTACAAGATCGGCCGCCCGCGCCAGCTGTTCGAAGGCTCGCCCAAGCGTGACGTGAAGCCGATCTCGGCCCGCTGATCGACTGCGGACCTCCGCTCCCTGAAAAAGCTGCCTCCGGGCAGCTTTTTTATTGCCCGTTCGGCATGCCCCTCCTCGCCAGCCGGCAGCGAGGTCATCGCGCATCGCGATGGCAATGGCTTAAAAACAGGAAGAAAATAGCCAACTCATCGCAAAACGCGATGCCCAAGCCCCCATGAGCACATCCGAACGCAACTTCGCCCGCCGCATCGACCTCACGTCGCTGCAGCTGTTCGTGGCCGCGTGCGAGCTGGGCAGCATCGGGCGCGCGGCGGAGCGCGAGTTCATTGCGGCCTCGGCCGTGAGCAAACGGTTGTCCGACCTGGAAGCCACGCTCGGCACCGCCCTGCTTTATCGCCATGCGCGCGGCGTCGACCTCACGCCGGCCGGCGAAAGCCTGCTGCACCACGCCCGCTCGGTGCTCTACAGCCTCGAGAAGATGCAGGGCGAGCTCAGCGAATACGCCGACGGCGTGCGCGGCCACGTGCGGGTGCACGCCAACATCTCGGCCATCGTGCAGTTCCTGCCGGAAGACCTGGGCGTGTTCTCGCGCGCGCACGAGGCCATCAAGATCGACCTCGAGGAGCACCTGAGCAGCGAAGTGATCCGCGCGGTGCAGGAAGGCGCGGCCGACCTCGGCGTGTGCCACGTGGCCGGCGGCGCGGGCGAGTTGCAGAGCCTTTCTTACCGGCACGACCGCCTCGCGCTGATCGTTCCCGAGGGACACGCGCTGGCCGCGCAGGACGCGATCGATTTCATCGACTCGCTGGCCTTCGACCACGTCGGCCTGCACACCAACAGTTCGATCTACGTGGCGATGCACGAAGCGGCGCTCCGCGCCGGCCGCAGCGTGAAGCTGCGCATCCACGTCACGGGCCTGGACGCCATGTGCCGGATGATCGAAAACGGTCTGGGCATCGGCGTGATGCCGCAGCGCGCCTTCGAACTCATGCACAACGGCATCGGCCGGGGCCTCGTAAGCGTGACGCTCAACGACGCCTGGGCCGCGCGCGAAATCCGGCTGGTGGCGCGCGACTTCTCCACCCTGCCCGTGGCAGCGCGCACGCTGGTGAACCACCTGCACGCGGCGGCCGATTCGGCCGACGCCACCGAACGACTCGCGGCCTAGACCGCATCGACAGACAATCCATTTCCCCACGAAAGAAGAGACCGACATGGCACGCACGCTCTACGACAAGATCTGGGACGAACACGTCGTCCACACCGAGGAAGACGGCACCGCGATCCTCTACATCGACCGCCACCTGGTGCACGAAGTGACCAGCCCGCAAGCCTTCGAAGGCCTGCGCGAAGCCGGCCGCAAGCTGTGGCGCATCAGCTCGGTGGTGGCCACCGCCGACCACAACACGCCGACCACCGGCTGGGAGCTCGGCTACGAAGGCATTGCCGACCCGACCAGCAAGGAGCAGGTCACCACGCTCGACCACAACATCGCCGAGTTCGGCGCCGCCGCGTTCTTCCCGTTCCTGAGCAAGCGCCAGGGCATCGTGCACGTGATCGGCCCGGAAAGCGGCGCGACGCTGCCGGGCATGACGGTGGTCTGCGGCGACTCGCACACCTCCACGCACGGCGCGTTCGGCGCGCTGGCGCACGGCATCGGCACCAGCGAGGTCGAGCACGTGATGGCCACGCAGACGCTGCTGGGCAAGAAGGCCAAGAACATGCTCGTGAAGGTCGAAGGCAAGCTGCCCTTGGGCTGCACGGCCAAGGACATCGTGCTGGCCATCATCGGCAAGATCGGCACCGCCGGCGGCACGGGCTACACGATCGAATTCGCCGGCTCGGCCATTCGCGACCTGAGCATGGAAGGCCGCATGACGGTCTGCAACATGGCCATCGAAGCCGGCGCGCGCGCCGGGCTGGTGGCAGTCGACGAGAAGACCATCACCTACGTGAAGGGCCGCCCGCTCGCGCCCAGCGGCGTCGAATGGGACCAGGCCGTGAGCTACTGGCGCACGCTGCAGTCCGACCCGGGCGCGGCCTTCGACGCCGTGGTCGAGCTCGACGCCGCGCAGATCCCGCCGCAGGTCACCTGGGGCACCTCGCCCGAAATGGTGGTCGACATCAACGGCCGCGTGCCCGATCCCGACAAGGAAAAGGATGCGAGCAAGCGCGGCGCCATCGAGCGCGCACTGGTCTACATGGGTCTGGAGCCCAACAAGGCCATGAACGACATCTTCATCGACAAGGTGTTCATCGGCTCGTGCACCAACAGCCGCATCGAGGACATGCGCGAAGCCGCCGCCGTGGTGAAGAAGCTCGGCCAGAAGGTCGCGAAGAACGTGAAGCTCGCGATGGTCGTGCCCGGCTCGGGCGTGGTGAAGGAACAGGCCGAGCGCGAAGGCCTCGACCTGATCTTCAAGGCCGCGGGCTTCGAATGGCGCGAGCCCGGCTGCTCGATGTGCCTGGCGATGAACGCCGACCGGCTCGAGCCCGGCGAACGCTGCGCATCGACCAGCAACCGCAACTTCGAAGGCCGCCAGGGCGCCGGTGGCCGCACCCACCTCGTGAGCCCCGCGATGGCCGCGGCTGCCGCCGTGCACGGCCATTTCGTCGACGTCCGTACGTTCGCCTGAACCCAGAGAGATTCACATGCAGAAATTCACCGTGCACAAGGGCCTCGTGGCCCCCATGGACCGCGAGAACGTCGACACCGACGCGATCATTCCCAAGCAGTTCCTCAAGTCGATCAAGAAGACTGGCTTCGGCGTGAACCTGTTCGACGAGTGGCGCTACCTGGACGCCGGCTTTCCGGGCCAGGACCCGGCCAGCCGCAAGCCGAACCCCGACTTCGTGCTGAACCAGCCGCGCTACGCGGGCGCCTCGGTGCTGCTGGCGCGCAAGAACTTCGGCTGCGGCTCGTCGCGCGAGCACGCGCCGTGGGCGCTCGACCAGTACGGCTTTCGCGCGATCATCGCGCCAAGCTACGCCGACATCTTCTTCAACAACAGCTTCAAGAACGGCCTGCTGCCGATCGTGCTGTCCGAGGCGCAAGTGGCCCAGTTGTTCGATGAAGCGCTGGCGTTCCCCGGCTACGCGCTGACCATCGACCTGGAGCGCCAGGTGGTCGTGAAGCCCGACGGAGGCGAGCTCGCGTTCGACGTGCAGGCTTTCCGCAAGTACTGCCTGATCAACGGGCTGGACGACATCGGCCTGACGCTGCGCCACAAGGACAAGATCAAGGCCTTCGAGACCGAGCGCCTGGCGCAGAAGCCCTGGCTCGCACACACGATGATCTCGTGATCGCTCACCGCATTTCTGTTTTCAAAAAACCTCAGACCAACTTATGAAAATCGCAGTTCTCCCGGGTGACGGCATCGGCACCGAAATCGTGGCGGAAGCCGTCAGGGTGCTCGAAGTCCTCGACCTGAAGTTCGAGATGGAGTCGGCGCTGGTCGGCGGTGCGGCCTACGAGGCACACGGCCACCCGCTGCCCGAGTCGACGCTCAAGCTCGCGAAGGAATCGGACGCGGTGCTGTTCGGCGCGGTCGGCGACTGGAAGTACGACAAGCTCGACCGCCCGCTGCGTCCCGAGCAGGCCATCCTGGGGCTGCGCAAGAACCTGGGCTTGTTCGCGAACTTCCGTCCGGCCATCTGCTACGAGCAGCTGGTGGACGCCTCGAGCCTGAAGCCCGAGCTGATCGCGGGCCTGGACATCCTCATCATCCGCGAGCTCACCGGCGACATCTACTTCGGCCAGCCGCGCGGCCGCCGCATCGCCACCGACGGCCACTTCCCCGGCGCTGAAGAAGCCTTCGACACGATGCGCTACTCGCGCCCCGAGGTCGAGCGCATCGCACGCGTCGCCTTCGAAGCGGCCCGCAAGCGCAGCAAGCGCGTGACCAGCGTGGACAAGGCCAACGTGCTGGAGACCTTCCAGTTCTGGAAGGACATCGTGACCGAGGTCGGCAAGGAATATCCGGACGTCGAGCTCGACCACATGTACGTCGACAACGCGGCCATGCAGCTCGTGAAGGCGCCCAAGAAGTTCGACGTGGTGGTCACCGGCAACATGTTCGGCGACATCCTCTCGGACGAGGCCGCGATGCTCACCGGCTCCATCGGCATGCTGCCCTCGGCCTCGCTCAATGCGAGCAACCAGGGCCTGTACGAGCCCAGCCACGGCAGCGCCCCCGACATTGCTGGCAAAGGGGTTGCCAATCCTTTGGCTACAATCCTGTCCGCTGCCATGATGCTCCGCTTCTCCCTGAACCAACCCGAAGCTGCCGACCGTATCGAGTCGGCGGTCAAGCACGTGCTCGCCTCCGGGCTGCGCACGGGCGACATCTGGTCCGAAGGCACGAAGCGCGTCGGCACCCGCGAAATGGGCGACGCGGTCGTAGCAGCCATCACCAAAAAGACGATTACCGGCTAACCGCAGCCCGCTTCGTCACGCCCTCCCCCGGCCGACGAGTCGGGGGCAAAAAAGACTGATTTTTTCTTTCTTCACTAAGGGCAAACTGAAATGGCGAACGCATCCAAGCAACCTCTGGTCGGCCTCGTAGGCTGGCGCGGCATGGTCGGCTCGGTCCTCATGGACCGCATGCAGGCCGAAGGCGACTTCGGCCTCATCGAGCCGGTCTTCTTCTCGACCTCCAACGCCGGCGGCAAGGCCCCGGCGATGGCCAAGAACGAAACCGCGTTGAAGGATGCGAACGACATCGAGGCACTGAAGAAGTGCGACATCGTCATCACCTGCCAGGGCGGCGACTACACCAGCGAGGTGTTCCCCAAGCTGCGCGCCGCCGGTTGGAACGGCCACTGGATCGACGCGGCCTCCACGCTGCGCATGAACGATGACGCGATCATCGTGCTCGACCCCGTCAACCTGCCCGTGATCCAGAACGCGCTCGCCAAGGGCGGCAAGAACTGGGTCGGCGGCAACTGCACCGTGAGCTGCATGCTCATGGGCGTGGGCGCCCTCTACAAGGCCGGCCTGGTCGAGTGGATGACCAGCATGACCTACCAGGCAGCCTCGGGCGGCGGCGCGCAGCACATGCGCGAGCTGCTGACCCAGTTCGGCACGCTGAACGCCGAAGTGCGCGCCCTGCTCGACGACCCGAAGTCGGCCATCCTCGAGATCGACCGCAAGGTGCTGCACAAGCAGCAGAACCTGAGCGCCTCCGAAATCGCCAACTTCGGCGCGCCGCTGGGCGGCTCGCTGATTCCCTGGATCGACAAGGACCTGGGCGACGGCATGTCCAAGGAAGAGTGGAAGGGCGGCGCCGAGACCAACAAGATCCTCGGCCAGGGCGCGGGCTTCGGCACCGCCGCCACGCCGGTCGACGGCTTCTGCGTGCGCATCGGCGCCATGCGCTGCCACAGCCAGGCGCTGACCTTCAAGCTCAAGAAGGACGTGCCGGTGGCCGACATCGAAGCGATGATCGCCGCCGACAACCCCTGGGCCAAGGTCGTGCCGAACACGCGCGAAGCCACGGTCAAGGACCTGACGCCGGTGGCCGTGACGGGCACCATGGACATCCCGGTCGGCCGCATCCGCAAGCTGGCGATGGGCCCCGAGTACGTCGGTGCCTTCACCATCGGCGACCAGCTGCTGTGGGGCGCGGCCGAACCGCTGCGCCGCATGCTGCGCATCCTGCTCGAAGCCTGATGCGGGTTGCTCAGGGCCTTGAAATACAAAAATGTTGCCGAAAGGCAACACAGGATGTCATCGGAAGTATGCGCGCACTGGGTAGATCAGGCGCATTGCCTTGTCAGTGCATGTTGATGATGCTAACGTCCTCTTACAAATTCAGGGCCTGAGCCGCCCCTATCAGCATGACAAGACATCTGTTGCCCGCGGCCCGCCCTTCGGCCGCCCGCCCCGCCCTGCCGTCAAATGGCTGGCGCCTTTCCATCCTGGGCGCTGCCGCCGCCCTGACGCTGGGGCTCGCCAGCCCTGACGCCAGCGCTTTCGCGCTCGGGCCGCTGCGGGTGCAGTCGGCACTGGGCGAACCCTTGCGCGCCGAGATCGATGTCACCGAAATGGCCGCCAATGAAGCGGAAGGCCTGAAGATCAACATCGCCACGGCCGAAGCCTTCAAGAACGCGGGCATCCCGTACAACGCGGCCCTGGGCGACGTGAAAGCCACGCTGCAACGCCGCGCCGGCGGTCAGTACGTCGTGCGCCTGGCCGGCAACCGCCCGCTCAACGACCCCTTCATCGACCTGCTGCTCGAAGCCAATGGCGCCTCGGGCCGCATCGTGCGCGACTACACCGTGCTGCTCGATCCGCCGGCCACGCGCCAGGCGGCAGCCACCCCGGTAACGCCCATCGCGCCGCAGATCGCCACGCCGGTCGAGCGCCCCGCGCCGGCCCCGCGCGTGCGCCGTGAGCCCGCGCCTGCAGTTGCCGCAACGCCCGCACCCGCTGCGGCTGCGCCGGCCCCTGCTGCCGCACCGGCTCCTGCGCCGGCACGTGCCGCCGTCGCCGCGCCCAGTGGCGGCAGTGGCGAGCAAGTCACAACGCGCCGTGGCGACACCGCCGGCAAGATCGCCTCCGCCCACAAGCCCGCCGATGTGTCGCTCGACCAGATGCTGGTCGCGCTGCTGAACGCCAACCCCGACGCCTTCGTCGGCGGCAACGTCAACCGGATGAAGGCCGGTGCCGTGCTCGACCTGCCGAACGCCGCCGCAGCGAGCGCCGTGCCGGCCGCCGACGCGCGCCGCACGATCACCGCGCAAAGCCGCGACTTCGGCAGCTACCGCCAGCGCCTCGCCGAAAACGCCCCGACCACCAACGTGGCCGCCGCGAGCCGCCAGGCCTCGGGCAAGCTGCAGGCCAGCGTGGAAGACCGCAATGCCGCCGCCAGCGCACCCGACAAGCTCACGGTGTCGCAAGGCAACGCCGCCGCACGCGCCGCTGACGAAAAGGTCGCACAGGCCCGTCAGGCGCAGGACAGCAGCAACCGCGTCGCCGAACTCGCGAAGAACATCAACGAGCTGAACAAGCTCAAGGCTGGTGCGGGCACCGGCACCGCCGGATCGTCCGCTGCTGCCGCCGCGCCCGCAGCGCCGGCCGCCACCACGCCCGGCATCGCCGTTCCCGCGCCGCTGACCGGTGCCACGACGCCGTCGCCGGCGGTCACGGCCGGTCCTGCGCCCGTCGCAGCACCTGCAGCCGCTGCCACCGCACCGGCAACGCCAGCTCCGGTCGCTGCACCAGCCGCTCCCGCGGCAACGGCCCCTGTCGCCGCTGCCTCTGCTGCTGCACCCGCTGCAGCAGCCGCACCGTCCGCCACAGACGCGGCCGCCCTCCCCGTGGCAGCCGCTGCCAGTGCCGCGGCCGCCGCAGCCCCCGTCGTCGCGCCCAAGCCTGTGGTGAAGGCCGCTCCGCCGCCGCCCCCGCCGGAGCGCAGCTTCCTCGACGAACTGCTCGACAACCCACTGATGCTCGCCGGCGCCGCGCTGATCGCGCTGCTGATCGGCTTCCTGCTGTACCGCGTGCTGGGCCGCCGTCGCGAAGAGATGAGCGAAAGCGTGTTCCTCGAGAGCCGCATTCCCAAGGACTCGTTCTTCGGCGCCAGCGGCGGCGAATCGGTCGACACCAAGAACCGCGGCGACTCCACCGTGTCGTCGCTGTCGTACTCGCCGAGCCAGCTCGATGCGGGCGATGTCGACCCGGTCGCTGAAGCCGACGTGTACCTGGCTTACGGCCGCGACCTGCAGGCCGAGGAAATCCTGCGCGAAGCGCTGCGCCTGAACCCGGACCGCACCGCGATCCACCTCAAGCTGCTCGAAATCCACGCCAAGCGCCGCGACGTGCGCGCCTTCGACGGCCTCGCCACCGAAGTGCACAAGCTGACCAACGGCGCAGGCTCCGAATGGAACCGCGTGGTCGACATGGGCAAGGACCTCGATCCAGGCAACCCGCTGTACGAATCGGGCACGGGCACCGCGCGTGGCGCCAGCCAGGCCGAAACCGCCGCGTTCGCCGGCGCATTGGCAGCCGCTGCCAAGCCGGCCGCCGCCCCCGTCGTGGCACCGCCGCCCCCCGCCGCACCGCCCGTCGCGTCGGCCCCGCCGGCCTTCATGCCCTCGGTCGCACCGCTGGACTTCGACCTCGACCTGACCCAGCCGCCCGCACCGGCGCCTGCCCCCGTGGGCGCCAGCCTGCCGAAGTCGGTCTACGCGCCGACGGCCGCACCGGCTCCGCTGAGCAACGGCCACGCCGCAGCACCTGTCGATCTCGAAAACGATTTCGACACGGCCCCCGGCGCACTGACGGCGCACACACGCCCCTCGTCGCTGAACGACGCGGAGCACAACACCCGCCCGGCCATGCTGCGCGACACGCTGCCCGCCGACTCGGGCTTCATCGAGTTCGACATGAGCGCCCTCGCCGGCCTGCCGGCCCGCTCTGCGGCTTCCGAAGCACCGCGTTCTGCGGCTGTGGCCACCTCGCCGTCCGCACTGGACGACGACGGCGACGACAACCCGCACGCCGTGAAGCTCTCGCTGGCCCGTGAACTGCAGGCCATCGGCGACGTCGAAGGCGCGCGTTCGCTGGTCGAGGAAGTCGAAGCCGAAAGCGCTGGCGACCTCAAGTCGCAAGCCAAGCAACTGCTCGCCGAACTGCGCTGAGCCGGTTGCCGACTGCCCTTCTGATCGCTTCGTGAGGCTGGCACTCGGCATCCGCTACAACGGCCAGGCATACGAGGGCTGGCAGAGCCAGCGCTCGGGCCGCACGGTACAAGACAAGCTCGAAGCAGCCCTCGCGAAGTTCGCCGGGCTGCCCTCCGGCAGCAAGGTCAGCACGCTGTGCGCCGGCCGCACCGACGCCGGCGTGCACGGGCTCATGCAGGTGGTGCACTTCGACACCGACATCAAGCGCGACCCGTTCTCCTGGACGCGCGGCACCAACCGCTACCTGCCCGACGACATCGCGGTGCAGTGGGCGCACCCGGTGCCCGCCGAATTCCATTGCCGCGCCAGCGCCCTGGCGCGCCGCTACGTCTACGTGCTCTCGCAATCGCCCGTGCGGCCCAGCCTCGATGCGGGCCGGGTCGGCTGGTCGATGTACCCGCTCGACGGCGATGCGATGCGCGCCGCGGCGGCGCTGCTGGTGGGCCGGCACGACTTCAGCTCGTTCCGCGCCTCCGCCTGCCAGGCCCTCTCGCCGGTCAAGGACCTGCGGCGCCTCGAGATTTCGCGCGTGGGCGACGGCGAGCGCTGTCGCTGGCACTTCGAATTCGAGGCCGACGCCTTCCTGCACCACATGATCCGCAACCTGATGGGCAGCCTCGTGCGCATCGGCCGCGGTGACGAGCGGCCCGAATGGATCACCGAGGTGCTCGAGGCGCGCAGCCGCAAGGTCGCGGCGCCCACCTTCTCCGCCGACGGCCTGTACTTCCTCGGCCCGTTGTACGACGCCAAGTGGGGTCTGCCGGCCGAGGCCACGTTCCAGGGCGAGCGGGCTTCGTATGATGGCCCGCCATGACATCCCCCGCCTCCCTCGCCCCACGCACCCGCATCAAGATCTGTGGCCTCACGCGTGAGGCCGACGTGGACGCGGCGGTGGCAGCCGGCGCCGACGCGATCGGTTTCGTGCTGTACCCGAAGAGCCCGCGCGCCGTGAGCGCCGAGCGCGCCGCCGAACTGGCCTCGCGCCTGCCGCCCTTCATCACGCCGGTGCTGCTGTTCGTGAACGCGGATGCTCCCGAAGTCATAGCATCGCTGGCCCGTGTGCCGGGCGCCATGGCGCAGTTCCATGGCGAAGAGACGCCTGAGCAGTGCGAGGAAGCCACCGGCCCGGGACGCTTTCGTTACCTGCGCGCCGCCCGGATTCCGCTCGGTGCAGCCGGGGCCGGCTTCGACCTCGTAAAATACGCGTCCGATTACTCCCACGCCCAGGCCATCCTGCTCGACGCCCATGTCGAAGGTTATGGCGGAGGCGGCAAGGCTTTCGATTGGTCACTTCTTCCACCCGCCGTCGACGCTCACCTCGTCTTGAGTGGTGGGCTCACACCTGCAAACGTGAGCGATGGCATTCACAGCCTGCGGACGCGCTGCAAGACGCTGTCCGTTGATGTGAGTTCGGGCGTCGAAATCGACGGTCCCGGGCACAAGGGCCTCAAGGACGCCGGAAAGATCCGGGCATTCGTCGCCGCCGTGAGAGCCGCAGATGCGGTGAACACGGTCAAAGCCTCGGCAGCCGACGCTTCGTCCTTCTCCAGTTAGCCGCCGCACCCGATCGCGATTCGGGCCGCGGCCCATCGATCGAGAACCATGCAAAGCCAATTCCAGGACTACCAGCAACCCGACGCCAGCGGCCACTTCGGCCCCTACGGCGGCACCTTCGCGAGTGAAACGCTCACCCACGCGATCAACGAGCTGCGCGACGCGTATGCCAAGTTCAAGGACGACCCGGCCTTTTTGGCCGAGTTCCACTACGAGCTGAAGCACTTCGTCGGTCGCCCCTCGCCGATCTACCACGCCGCGCGCACCAGCCGCGAAATGGGCGGCGCGCAGATCTACCTGAAGCGCGAAGACCTGAACCACACCGGCGCGCACAAGATCAACAACGTGATCGGCCAGGCGATGCTCGCGCGCCGCATGGGCAAGCCCCGCGTGATCGCCGAGACCGGCGCCGGCCAGCACGGCGTGGCCACCGCCACCATCTGCGCGCGCTACGGCCTCGAATGCGTGGTCTACATGGGCAGCCAGGACGTGAAGCGCCAGAGCCCCAACGTCTACCGCATGAACCTGCTGGGCGCGACCGTCGTGCCCGTCGAATCCGGCAGCAAGACGCTGAAGGACGCGCTCAACGAGGCCATGCGCGACTGGGTCACGAACGTGGAAAACACCTTCTACATCATCGGCACGGTAGCGGGCCCGCACCCCTACCCGACGATGGTGCGCGACTTCCAGAGCGTGATCGGCACCGAGTGCGTCGACCAGATGCCTGCCATGCTCGCGGCCAACGGCATCACCGGTGAAGCCGAGGGCAAGCAGCCCGATGTGGTGGTCGCCTGCGTGGGCGGCGGCAGCAATGCGATCGGCATCTTCCATCCCTACATTCCGTTCGCGGGCACGCGCCTCATCGGCGTGGAAGCGGCCGGCGAAGGCCTGGACAGCGGCAAGCACGCCGCCTCGATCCTGCGCGGCAGCCCCGGCGTGCTGCACGGCAACCGCACCTACCTGCTGCAGAACGACGACGGCCAGATCACCGAAACACACAGCATCAGCGCCGGCCTCGACTACCCGGGTGTGGGCCCCGAGCACGCCTACCTGGCCGACATCGGCCGCGCCGAGTACGTCGGCATCACCGACATGGAAGCGCTCGAAGCCTTCCACTACCTGTGCCGCACGGAGGGCATCATTCCCGCGCTCGAATCCAGCCATGCCATGGCCTACGCCATGAAGCTCGCCAAGACCATGCGCCCCGACCAGTCGATCCTCGTGAACCTCTCGGGCCGCGGCGACAAGGACATCGGCACTGTCGCCGACCTGTCGGGTGTCGATTTCTACGACCGGCCCTCGATGCGCGGTCTGAGCGTGAAGGGAGGCAAGTGATGAGCCGCATTGCCGCCAAGTTCCAGGCCCTGCAAACGCAAGGCCGTCGCGCGTTGATCCCCTACGTCACCGCCGGCTTCCCCTTCGCCGACATCACGCCCGAACTCATGCACGGCATGGTCGAGGCCGGTGCCGACGTGATCGAGCTGGGCGTGCCCTTCTCTGACCCGATGGCCGACGGCCCCGTGATCCAGAAGGCCGGCGAGGGCGCGCTGGCGCTGGGTGTCGGCATGAAGCAGGTGCTCGCCATGGTGGCCGCGTTCCGCGCCCAGGACACGACCACGCCGGTCGTGCTCATGGGCTACGCCAACCCGGTCGAGCGCTACGACCTCGTGCACGGCAAGAAGGCCTTCATCCGCGACGCGTCTGCGGCCGGCGTCGATGGCCTGCTGGTCGTCGACTACCCGCCCGAAGAATGCGAGGACTTCGCCGCCGACCTGAAGGCCGCCGGCATCGACCTGATCTTCCTGCTGGCCCCCACCAGCACCGCCGAGCGCATGGCGCAGGTGGCGCGCATCGCGAGCGGCTACGTGTACTACGTGTCGCTCAAGGGCGTGACCGGTGCCGGCCACCTCGACACCGAGGCGGTCGGACGCATGATCCCGCGCATCCGCGAGCACGTGAGCATTCCGGTCGGCGTGGGCTTCGGCATCCGCGACGCGCGCACGGCGCAGGCCATCGGCTCGGCGGCGGACGCCGTGGTCATCGGCACCAAGATCATTCAACTCATCGAAGACCAGCCCCGCGAAAACGTGGTGCCCACGGTGCGCGAATTCCTGGCCGGCATCCGCGAGGCGCTCGACGCCCTGCCGGCTGCCACAGCCAAGAACGCGGCTGGTCGATAATCACTGCCCTCACAAGGAGCCCCCATGAGCTGGCTTGAAAAACTGCTACCCGCCAAGATCGCACAAACCGACCCGTCCGAGCGCCGCCAGGTGCCCGAGGGCCTGTGGATCAAATGCCCGGCCTGCGAGACCGTTCTGTACAAGACCGACCTCGAGCACAACCAGAACGTCTGCCCGAGCTGCAGCCACCACCACCGCATCGGCGCCCGCGCGCGCCTGGATGCCTTCCTGGACGCCGAAGGCCGCTATGAAGTCGGCCAGGAAGTGCTGCCGGTCGATGCCCTGAAGTTCAAGGACAGCCGCAAGTACCCCGAGCGCCTGAAAGAAGCCCTGGAGAACACCGGCGAGACCGACGCGCTGGTCGTGCTGGGCGGCTCCGTCCACAGCATCAGCGTGGTCGTGGCCTGCTTCGAATTCGAGTTCATGGGCGGCTCGATGGGCAGCGTGGTCGGCGAGCGCTTCGTGCGCGGCGTCGAGACCGCCATCGAGCAGAAGGTGCCCTTCATCTGCTTCACCGCCACCGGCGGCGCGCGCATGCAGGAAGGCCTGCTCTCGCTGATGCAGATGGCCAAGACCAACGCCGCGCTCACGCGCCTGGCGAAGAAGGGCCTGCCCTACATCAGCGTGCTGACCGACCCGACCATGGGCGGCGTGAGCGCCGGCTTCGCCTTCGTGGGTGACGTGGTGATTGCCGAGCCCAAGGCGCTGATCGGCTTTGCCGGCCCGCGCGTGATCGAATCGACCGTGCGCGTGACCCTGCCCGAAGGCTTCCAGCGCGCCGAGTTCCTGCAGACCAAGGGCGCGATCGACTTCATCAGCGACCGCCGCGAACTGCGCAAGACCATCGCCAGCACGCTGGCCATGCTGCTGCGCCAGCCGGCCGACGCGGTGCTCTGACCGCTCCGGGCCTCGGCCTGAACGCCCGCACGCCGAGAAGGCGGAGCGGGCGTTTTGCTGTCCGGTGAGTCCTCAGGTCAGGCGCCGAGCCTGAATGCGAAGACCAGCAGGTTGCCCAGCACGATCGCCACCACCTGCAGCACCACGATGGCGGCCAGCGGCGACAGGTCGACCCCGCCGATCAGCGGAATGAAGCGGCGGAAGGGTCGCACCAGCGGCTCGGCCAGGCGCGAGATCAGGTCGAGCAGCATCGGCGAGGCGCCCGGAATCCACGACAGCACCGCGTACACCACCAGCAGCGCTGTGAGGCCCGACACCGCGAGCTGCAGCAGGCCGACCAGCGACACCAACGGCAGCGCCGTGATCCGCGCCAGGCTGCCGGCCAGCAGCCACAGCACCAGGAACTTGAGCATCACCAGCAGCCAGGCCGCGATCAGGCTCGCGAGGTCCCAGCGCTTCACCGCGGGCACGATGCGCCGCAGCGGCAGCACGATCCAGTCGGTGATGGCAAACACGAAACGCCCCAGCGGATTGCCGAAGGGCACGCGGTGGTATTGCATGTACAGGCGCAGCAGGCAGGCGCCGCCGAGCAGGCCGACGATCACGTCGAGAAGGAACGAAGGAATCTGATAGAGCATGGGTCGCAGCCGTGAGCGGAATGCGATGATAGCCACGCAAGGTTCTTAGATGACGACACCACCCCTTCTGCACTCACTGCCATTGTTCCCGCTCGGCACGGTTCTCTTCCCCGACGGGCTGCTTCCTTTGCGCGTCTTCGAGGTCCGCTACCTCGACATGATCGGCAAGTGCCGCAAGGCCGGCACCCCGTTCGGCGTGGTCAGCCTGACGAGCGGCGCCGAAGTGCGCAAGGCCGGCGCCGAGGCCGAAAGCTTTGCCGCCGTCGGCACGCTCGCCGATATCCGCGCGTTCGACGCGCCGCAAAGCGGCCTGCTGCAGATCGAATGCGTCGGCACGCAGCGCTTTCGCGTGCGCAGCAGCGAGCTGCAGAAGCACGGCCTGTGGATCGCCGAGGTCGACGCCATCGCCGACGACGTCGCGCTCGAGATTCCCGACGACCTGCAGCACACCGCCACCGCGCTGCGCCGCCTGCTCGACACCCTCGAAGAGCGCCGCCGCGCGCAAGGCGACACGGTACGCCTGCCGATCGGCGCACCCTACCGCCTCGACGACTGCGGCTGGGTGGCGAACCGCTGGTGCGAGCTGGTGCCGATGCAGCTCACGCTGAAGCAGCGCCTCATGGAACTCGACAGCCCGCTGATGCGCCTGGAGCTCGTGAACGACCTGCTGACGCGCACCGGCATCACCGAATGAATCGGTCGGCGAGATGAGCCCGGCGCCGGTCCGCTTCCACTCGATCATGCTGCGCGCAGGCGCAGACGCCTTCGCAGACAACCACCGCGCCTACTGCGCCCGCTGGGGCTACACGCACCGCCTGCACGCCATCGGCACGCCGCACAACAGCGCGCGCACGCTGCTGCTCTACAAGTACAGCGTGGTGAGCGCCGCGCTGGCCGATGCACCGGACGGCACGCTGCTGGTCTTCGCGGACGACGACGCGGCTTTTCTCGCCCTGCTGCCGGCGCCGGCCGTCATCGGCGACGCAGCGCACTGGATCGCCGAGAACGAGCACCACCACCGCCCCGAGGGCAGCTGCTTCATGCTGCGCGCCGGCCCCGAGGCCACGGCATTGGTGGCGTCCGTGCTCGACCGCCTGCGCGTCGCGCCCGACGCAGGCACCGACCGCTGGGCACACCGCGAACTCGAAGGACTCACCGCCCATCCGCACCACCAGCTCATCGACGGTCGGCACTACCCCAACCTGCTGTTTGCCCGCTTCGGCCACTACCTGCCAGAAGTTTCGGCTTTCGTGCTGTCGTTCAACCCTGCGGTCCACGTCGATGTCCAGGACTGGCGGGTGCGGGGCATCTTCGTTGCCTACCTCAACACGGTGCTGGCACGCGACGGCCAGCTCTACGACGACCTCCCGACCGCGCCCACGGGTCAGCCTGACTACGAGGTGCGCAACGCCGGCCGCCCTGTCGCCTTGCTGACCAGCTACACGCCCAACATCGCCGCGTACGCCCACCTCGGCGAGCGCAACATCGCCGCGTACGCCGACCACCACGGCTACACCCACCACGTCTACCGCGACCTGCCCGCCGATCTGCGGGGCCGGGTGGCCGGCAACTGGATCAAGCCCCGGTTGCTGCTCAAGCACCTGGCCGAGCACGAACAGGTGGCGTGGGTCGATGCCGACATCCTGATCCACGACCACACGCGGCCCATCGCTTCCCTGCTGCGCGGCCGGCCGGTGGCGCTGGCGCGCGACGTATCGGACTGCGCGTTCAACAGCGGCTTCATGGTGTTCTCGAACACGCCGGCCTGCATCGCGTACCTGGAGCGTGTGCAGGCGTTGATCGACGACGTGGCCGACAAGAGCGGCATCTATCTGTCCGGCGGCGACCAGTCGTTCTTCGTGGCCGCCTGGCGGGAAGCCGGCGGCGAGGCGGCGATGCCGCTGTCGGATGGCGTGTCTTTCAACTCGCACCCCGCGCTGCATGACGCCGACAGCTTCATGCTGCACTACATGGGGTACCCGGATCGCTTTCGCGCGCTGGTCATGCGCCATGACGCCCAGCAGATCGAACGCGGCGCCCACGGCACGGACGACACAAAAGCCCCAGTGCCCTTCCGGCCCGCGCGCCCCAAGCAGCGGCTGCACTTCACGCACCTGCACGGCATCCCGGACGTCGATCAGTTCGACGACATCGTCGAGTCGTACCGGCTGGCGGCGGAAGCGCTCGGCTACGAAACGAGCTTCACGCCGCACCAGCTCGATCCCGAGGTCGTGAACATCGTGTTCTTTGCCTGGCGCACCAACTGGCAGTGGTTCGACAAGCTCCATCCGCACTGCATCATCGTCAACTTCGAGCACCTGACGCCGGGCAATTTCTGCTTCTCCGAGGCCTACCAGGCGACGCTGCGCAACTGCTATCTGTGGGAGTACAGCCTCGCCAACTTCCAGAAGAACGTCGAGCTGGGCTTCACGGCGTCCGACCACGTGCCGCTCGCCTACCAGCGCGGCGCCGGTGCCGAGCCGGCCGCGGAAACCGTGCTGCCCGATGCGCAGCAGGACATCGACGTCGTCTTCTTCGGCGCCACCACGCCACGCCGCGTGCAGGTGCTGGAAGCGCTGATCGCGCGGGGCGTTCGTGCGGTCCTGCCCATGCCGCGGCCGTGGCGCAATGCCGAGCGCGATGCCCACCTGCGGCGGGCCAAGGTCGTGATCAACATGCACCAGCTGGACAACTCGCGCATCGTCGAAATTCCCCGGCTGACGGTCCTGCTGCGCAACCGCAAGGCGGTGGTCTGCGAGCTCTATCCGGACAGCGACCTCGACCCCAGCTTGCGCGACGCGGTGGAAGGCGCCCCGTGGGAAGGCCTGGTCGATGCCACGCTTCGCCTGCTGGCCAACCCGGCACGGCGGGCCGAACTCGAGCGCGTCGGGTACGAACGCCTGACCGCCCGGGCGCAGACACACTGGCTCGGCCCGGCGCTGGACCGCTACTTTCAATGGCAAGCGCAGCAGCCCGGCACCTGGAGCGAGGCGGCGCAAGCGCAGCGATTCCGGGTGGCGGTCGTGATTGCGGCGGCGCACACAGCGACCCAACCCCTGCCCAGCCTCGTGGCACAAGAACAATGCGAGCTGGCGGTCATCCGTGTCACCTCCGCTGCGCGCGTCGGCGAGATGGCGGCTCACCCCGACGACACCCTCATCCTGCTGCCCGGCAAGTTCAGCCGGGCCAGTGCCCGCGACGCCGCCATCCGCCAGGCCGATGCCGACTACCTCGTGTTCTGGGACGAAGGCGACACCGCCAGTCCCGACCGGCTTCACCGCCAAGCCGCCTTCCTGGCCGCGCACTCGGAGATCGACATCGTCGGCAGCTGGCTCGAGGAAGGCACAGGCGAGGCGATGCAGCTGCACCGCGCGCCCGAACTCGACCACGAAATCCGCGCCGAGTTTCTCGGTACCGACCGCGTGCTGCGCGCACGCACCTGCATGTACCGGCGCGAATTCCTCGTGCGGCACCACCTGCGCCACGACGAGGCCTTCGACGGCGACCTCGAAGCGCAGTACTTCCTGCACCGCTGCGCCACGGCGGGCGCCCGCCTGGCTGCCATCGCAGCACCGCTGTGCCGACGCGTCGTATCGATGCCGAGCGACGACGAGGCGCTCGCAGCCAGCGATGCCGCTGTTCGCTCGCAGCACGCCTTGCTGCGCGGGTACTTTCCGTCGCTCGCTGCCCACGAACACGAACAGCTGGCGCAGATGCGCGCCGCCTACTGGCCGCCCGATGCCGCGTTTGCCGCATCCGCGCTGGCGCTGATGGCGCAGGTGGCCGCAGGGCCCGCGCTCTCCCCGGACCTGGAGCGCGCCACGCTGGCACGCGTGCTCCGGCGCGAGGCCGTGCGGTTGATCCTTCGCTACCGCATGGCCGGGCTGATCGACGCCGCCTGGCTGGCGCAGCGCATGGACACCCCGGAAGTCGCGTACTTCCTCGCCCCCGCGCGCGATCAACTGATCGGAAAAATCTGACCCGCGCAGGGAGCAC
Source organism: Variovorax sp. RO1 (assembly GCF_002849325.1). Classification (NCBI taxonomy): domain Bacteria; kingdom Pseudomonadati; phylum Pseudomonadota; class Betaproteobacteria; order Burkholderiales; family Comamonadaceae; genus Variovorax; species Variovorax sp. RO1. The sequence goes on along the minus strand of NZ_PKMT01000007.1, from coordinate 271,351 downwards.
CGTTGACTACGGCGCTCCTTTTTTAGTAGCGCGTTGCGCAGAACCGACGGGCGCTCGCTGCGGCTTTTGCGCAAGGCCTATCGGCTAAAATGCCAACCCCCGCGCACGCTCCCGGTTGCGCCTCACCCGCCTCCCATGTCCGACTCACAGACCCCCCCCGTTTCCACGCCCGCCGTCGACGACAACCAGCTCATCGTCGAACGCCGCGAAAAGCTCAAGCTGCTGCGCACGGCGCAGACCGAAGGCAAGGGGGTCGCGTTCCCGAACGACTTCAAACCCGGCCACCGCGCTGCGGCGCTGGTCGCGCAGCACGACGGCACCGAAGCCGAGGCGCTCGAAGCGCAGGCCGTTTCCGTGAGCGTGGCCGGCCGCATGATGCTCAAGCGCGTGATGGGCAAGGCCAGCTTCGCGACCGTGCAGGACGCCACCGGCCGCATCCAGCTGTACGTGACGCGCGACGCCATCGGCGAAGAGGCGTACGCCGACTTCAAGCGCTGGGACCTCGGCGACATCCTCGGCGCCGAAGGCACGCTCATGAAGACCAAGACCGGCGAGCTGTCGGTCAAGGTGACCAAGCTGCGCCTGCTCACCAAGAGCCTGCGTCCGCTGCCCGACAAGTTCCACGGCATGGCCGACCAGGAGCAGAAGTACCGCCAGCGCTACGTCGACCTGATCACCGACGAGTCGGCCCGCGTGCGCTTCACCGCACGCAGCAAGGCCGTGAGCGCGCTGCGCGAGTTCATGGTGTCGCACGACTTCCTCGAAGTCGAGACGCCCATGCTGCACCCGATTCCGGGCGGCGCGAACGCCAAGCCCTTCAAGACGCACCACAACGCGCTCGACCAGGAAATGTTCCTGCGCATTGCGCCCGAGCTGTACCTCAAGCGCCTGATCGTCGGCGGCTTCGAGCGCGTGTTCGAGATCAACCGGAGCTACCGCAACGAGGGCATCTCGGTACGGCACAACCCTGAGTTCACGATGATGGAGTTCTACGCGGCCTACTGGAACTACCGCGACCTGATGGACTTCACCGAGACGCTGATTCGCACCATCGCCGACAAGGCCGTGGGCACGCAGCAGCTCACCTACGGCGGCAAGCCGGTCGACCTGACCCAGCCCTTCGAGCGCCTGACGATCCGCGAAGCGATCCTCAAGCACACCGATGCCGAGGGCGTGGCTCAGGGCGTGGACGACACCACCTGGCTCATCAATGCCCTGCGCAAGCTCGGCCTAAGCGAAGAAAAAGACAAGCTCTCGCAGCGCAGCCTCGCGAGCCTGCAGGTGATGTACTTCGAGGAAACCGTGGAAGAGAAGCTCTGGCAGCCGACTTTCATCATGGAGCATCCGACCGAGATTTCGCCGCTGGCGCGCGCCAACGACGATCGCCCCGAGGTCACCGAGCGCTTCGAGCTGTACATCACAGGCCGCGAATTCGGCAACGGCTTCAGCGAGCTGAACGACGCCGAAGACCAGGCCGCGCGCTTCAACGCGCAGGTGGCCGCCAAGGACAGCGGCGACGACGAAGCCATGTTCTACGACCACGACTTCGTGCGCGCGCTCGAGTACGGCATGCCGCCCACCGGCGGCTGCGGCATCGGCATCGACCGCCTCATGATGCTGCTGACCGATTCGCCGAGCATCCGCGACGTGATCCTGTTCCCGGCGCTGCGCCGCGAACTCTGACCTACCCGACGGGAATGCTGTGACCGACTTTCTCTGGCAAGACCGCGACAAGAAAGAGTACGTCTACCCGTTCAACCCCAGGCCCGAGTGCCTGGCCATGATCCAGCGTCCTCCCACGGTCGCCCTCGACATCGGTTGCGGTTCCGGCGGCGTCGGCCACGCGCTGCGCCAGCGCTTCCCCGACTGCCAGCTCTGGGGGTGCGAGTTCAACGCCACGGCGGCGCAGGTGGCGCGCGAACACTTCGACCAGGTCGTCGAGCAGGACGTGGAAACCGTCGACTTCGCCGCGCTGGGGCTCACCCGCCCCTTCGACCTCGTGTGCCTGTTCGACGTGCTCGAGCACCTCGTCAATCCGTGGCAACTGCTCAGCGGCCTGAAGCGCATCGTTGCGCCCGATGCGCACGTGCTGGTGAGCCTGCCGAACGCGTCCAACCTGCCCATGCTGTACGACGCCCTGCGCGGGCACTGGCGCTACACCCACTGGGGCCTGCTCGACTTCACGCACCTGCGCTTCTTCACCGATTTCGACGCGCGCAAGATGTTCTATCAAACGGGCTTTCGCGTGATCGACCACCGGTTCAGCTTTCCCGGCCCCGGCCGCGACATCTACGAACGCCACCAGGCGGATGCATTTCCAGCCACCCTGTCGCTCGAAGGCCTGACGCTGCAGGTGCAGTCCGCGGCCGACCTGGCCCGGCTGTGCGCCGAACAGAACCTCTACGTGCTGAGTCCGCACCACGGCGAGTTCCGCGACGCGGCCGAGCAGGAGATGGCCTCCAACGCTTACCCGCCGACCTACGCCTACGGCGGGTGATGCGCCGGCGCATTCCGCTCGCGCCACAGCGCAGGGGATGCCGCGTCGATCAGCCGGCCAACCGCTTGGCCCGCGCGTCGACGTCCGCCATGTACACCGACCGGTAAGGCTCCCCGAGCCCCACGAAGTGCACCAGCAGGCTGTCGTCGCCCGCCAGGTGCGGCGGCGTGTTGATGCTCAGGAGATCGGTCACGGTCGCATCGCCGATGAGCCCCTGTTCGGACAGCACCTCGTTCGTGTAGTACTGGTCGCCCTGGCTCGCGTACACGGTCGACTTGTCGTCGACGCGCGTGATGCGCTCCCACAGCATCGTGAGCAACTCGAGGTTGCGCTCGGTGTTGCGGAACGCCATCACGCCCGAATTCACGTCCCACGCGCCGATGTCCTTGGCGAAGAGCAGGTCGCGGCCTTCGAGCAGCGGCTCGATGCGTTTCGCCTGGTTGACGAACAGGGTGTCGGCGTCGACCCACACCACCCACTGGTGCTGCGCGAGGTGCCGCTTCACGAGCCAGCTCTTCACCCAGGCGCCGCTGATCGACGGGTCGAGCTCGTCCGGGATGGCGCGGTAGACGTGGTAGCCGTGGCCGTGCCGCTCGCAGTAGCGCCGCACGTTGTGCTCCGACACGCGCGCATAGACGTTGATGTGGTGCGTGTAGAGCGTGACGAAGGCGATGGGCGCCTGCTCATTGAGGCACGAATACGCGTCCTCCGAGATCGCCGGGTAGGCCGGCGACGGCAGCACGGGCTCGCCGTCGATCAGGGCCGCGTTCACGCGGCGCACCAGCAAGCGCTGCAGGTTGGCATCGTGCAGCAGCTCCTGCGTCACGCGGCCTTCGGCGTCCAGCGCGCGCAGACCCGCCAGGTGAACCACGAAGATGCGCGCGTTGAACCAGGTCGCGACCCGCCACGAGATGTTCACATAGCAATCGCCGACCTGTCCGTAGCACGGCAACATGCCCGCCGGTCGCAGCAGTTCCGCCTCGTCGAGGTGGGGCGTGACGAGCGCAACGACCCGGCTCGCCGCCTGGATGAACGCGTGCAGCAGCGCGCGGTTGGCCGCCGTGTTGCGCAGGATCATCAGGTTGCCGAGCGCGAGGCCTTTGGGGCCATCCACCGCGAGCAGGTCGCGGCCCTCCATCAGCACCTCGACAGCCACAGCGTGAAACACCACCGAATCGCCGTCGAGAAAAAGCAGCCAGTCGCCCTCGTCGAGCCCGCGCAGGCGGCGCAGCATCTCGGCGTACTTCGCGCAGTCGCGCAGCGCGGGGTGCGCGAGGCGGTCGCTCTCCACCCAGGCATGGGGATAGCCGAACTGGCGGCAGTAGTGCCCGTGGTTGCGCAAGACCGGCTCGTCGAAGCGGTCGAAGAAAGTCAGGCACAACGGCATCGACGGCTTCCGGGTGGGGTGGTCATTGGGCCGCAGTCTATCGCGCACTCCGGCCGACCCTCTACACTCTTGGGCCCTCCGATTTCCTGCTTGAATGAATCCCCTACGCACCCCGGCCATCGGCATCGATTTCGGCACGTCGAATTCCGCGGTCTCCTACGCCTCCCCCGGCGAGGCCGCGCGCCTGCTGCCCATCGAAGGCAGCGCCACCACCCTGCCGACCGCCCTCTTCTTCAACGCCGAGGACCGCAGCACGCACTTCGGCCGCGACGCCATCGCGCTGTACCTGTCCGGCATCGAAGGCCGGCTCATGCGCTCGCTCAAGAGCCTGCTCGGCAGCCCGCTGATGCAGGAAAAGACCGCCGTCTATGACGGGCTGGTCAGCTTCGAGGACATCATTGCGCGCTTCCTGCACGAGCTGGTGTCGCGCGCCGAACGCGAGCTGGGCACGCGCCCCGAGCGCGTGGTCATCGGCCGCCCGGTGCACTTCGTCGACGACGACGCCAAGCGCGACCAGCGTGCCGAAGAAAGCATGCGCCACGCCGCCCGCGCCGCCGGCCTGCGCGACGTGTCCTTCCAGTACGAACCCATTGCCGCGGCCTTCGACTACGAGCAGCGCGTCACGCGGGAGTCGCTGATCCTGATCGTCGACATCGGCGGCGGCACCTCCGACTTCACCGTGGTGCGCCTGGGCCCCGAGCGCATGGCGCGCGCCGACCGCGCCGACGACGTGCTGGCCACCAGCGGCGTGCACATCGGCGGCACCGACTTCGACCAGCGCCTGAACCTGGAACGCGTGATGCCGATGCTCGGGCTGCGCCACCTCGGCCCGAGCGGGCGCGAGGTGCCCAGCAAGGTGTTCTTCGAGCTGTCGTCCTGGCACCTGATCAACTGGCTCTACGCCCCGAAGGCCGTGCGCCAGGCGCGCGAGCTGCGCACCAGCTACAGCGACCGGCAGCTGCACGACCGCCTGATGACGGTGCTCGAAGAGCGCCACGGCCACCGCATCGCCAGCGAGGTCGAACAGGCCAAGATCAATGGCTCGGTCAGCGACGCCGAGGTGCAGATCGACCTGTCGTGCATCGAGCCGGGGCTCGTTTCCGCGCTGACACCGGCCGACATGGCGCAGCAGCTCGCGGCGCCGCTCGAGAACGTGGTGGCCTGCGCCCACGCCTGCGTGAAGCGCGCCGGCCTGCGCAGCGGCGACCTGGACGCCATCTACCTCACTGGTGGTTCGTCGGCCCTGCGCCCGTTCCAGCGGGCGCTGCGCGCGAGCTTTGCCGGCGTGCCGCTGATCGAGGGCGACCTGCTCGGCGGCGTGGCGGCCGGGCTCGCCTATTCGGCGCGCACGGCGGGGTAAGCCAACGATGAAATACCTGTCCGCGTATCCGCCCGCGCTGCTGGCGCAAGTGAGCGAGCTGATGGCCGCCGACAAACTCGGCGCGCTGCTGCGCGGACGCTATGCCGGCCTGCACGACATCCGCACCGACCGCGCGCTGTACGACTACGCCTGCGAGCTCAAGGGCGAATACATGCGCAAGGCCGAGCCGCTGGCCAAGGCGGTGTTCGACAACAAGCTGCACGTGGTGCGCCACGCGCTGGGCACCCACACCACCATCGCGCGCGTGCAGGGCAGCAAGCTCAAGACCAAGCGCGAGATCCGCGTGGCCAGCCTGTTCAAGACCGTGCCGCTCGAATGGCTGCGCATGATCGTCGTGCACGAGCTGGCCCACAGCCGCGAGAAGAACCACGACAAGCCCTTTTACGCGCTGTGCACGCACATGGAGCCCGAGTACCACCGCTTCGAGTTCGAGCTGCGGCTGTATCTGACGCACCTGGAGGCGGGCGGCGCGCCGCTGTGGCCTTCTGCGGTGGGCGCGCCGGGCTCGGATTGACTTGACCCGCTACAGTCGTCGCTCATGACCCTGCCACGGCTGCACTTCACCTCACTGTCCGAGGACGCGGTCTGCGGCGACATCGTGCAGACCTACCGGCTGGCGGCCGAGCGGCTGGGCTACCCGACGACGTACACCCGGAACAACATCGATCCGGGCGCAATCAACATCCTGTTCTTCTTCTGGGACATTCCGTGGAAGAACATCGCGCCGTTTCACCCGAACTGCATCGTCGTCAACTTCGAGCCGATGGTCGAAGGCTCGCATGCCTGGAACGCCAACTACCTCGACCTGCTCCCGCGCGCCTACCTGTGGGAGTACAGCAAGACCAACTTCCATCGCCACCGCGAGCTCGGCTACCAGAACGCCGACTGCGTGCCGCTCGGCTGGGAACCTGACGCGGCGCGCATCCTGCCGTTGTCGGAAGTGCTGCCCGAGGCGGAGCGCGACATCGACGTCTGCTTCTTCGGCTCGTTCACGCAGCGCCGGATCGACGTGCTCGAGGCGCTGATGGCACGCGGCCTGCGCGTCGAGACGACACGCGGCGGGTTCTGGACCCAGGCCGAGCGCGAAGACCGCATGCGCCGCGCCAAGGTCATGCTGAACCTGCACAACTGGGAAGACTCGCGCGTGGTCGAGACGCCGCGCCTGTCGATCCTGTTGCGCCACCGCAAGGCCGTGGTCTGCGAGCTCTATCCCGACAGCGAAGTCGATCCCGCCTTCCGCGATGCGGTGGTGGGCGTGCCCTACGACCAGCTGGTCGACACCGTGGTGGCATTGGTCGCCGATGCGCCGCGCCGCGCGCAGCTTGAACACGACGGGCTCGACACGCTCCAGCGGACCTTCGCGCCGCCGGACATCGGCCCCGCGCTGGAGCGCTACTTCGCCTGGCGCGCCCAACAGCCCGACCGCGTGCCGCCCGTGGCGATGCCGCGCGTGACGGTCTGCCTCACCGTCAGCCTGGCGCCCGACGGCACCCGCGACGACTGGCTGCAGGACCTGCGCGACTGGACGGCACAGGCCGACGTGGCGCTGGAGCTGGAGCTGGTCGTGGTGGCAGCAGGCTTGCCCGCAACGGCTGAAAGCGAGGCACGCGCCATCGCCCCCGACCTCCGATGGATCGCACTGCCCGTGGCCTGCGACCGCCCCACCCTGCGCAACCTCGCGCTCGCACAGGCCACCGGCGACCACGTCGTCTTCACCGCTGCCGGCGACCGTACCCTGCCCGGCCGCCTGCAGCGGCAGGCCGCGCTGCTCGCCGCCTGCCCGGACCTGGACATCGTCGGCTGCTGGAGCGAGACGTCGGCCGGACCGCTGAAGTACGCCCAACGCCACGACGAGATCGTGGCCGAAGCCTTGGGCTCCGAGCCGCTGCGGCTGTCGACATGCCTCGTCCGTCGCCGCTTCCTGCAACGCACCGGCGTGCGCCACGACCCCGAGTTCGCGGTGCACGACGACCTGCAGATGCTCTGCCGCTGCATCGTAGCCGGCGCGCGCTTCGCGGTCGTTCCAGAGGTGCTGCACCGCGCAGCGCCGGTCGCACCGCCAGCCGACCTCGCGCAGGCCGCCTCGCTCGCCATGCGCGCGCGGCGCGCGGTGCTGCGTCACCTGCTGCCGCGCAGCCGCGTGGAAGACATCGACCTCATCGCCCAGCTCTACGCCCACCTGTGGCCGCCGCAGCGCGACTTTGCCGAACAGCTGCTGCGCACCGTGGCGCACGCCTGCGCCGCGCCCGCCGGCTCGCCGCGGGTCGACGCTGAAATGCTGACGCGCGCGCTGCGCACCGAAGCCCTGCGGCTGCTGCAGGTGTTCTTTCAGGCCGGCCTGGCCGACAAGCCCTGGCTGGAGTCGCTGTTCGAAACGCCCGAGGTGGCCGCGTTGCTCGGCCCCGCGGCGAATCAGCTGCCGGTGCGGCCCTTCCGGGGCTGAGCGCCGGCCAGCAGGCGTTGCGCCTGCACGTAGCGTGTCGAGGCCGTGAGCGCCTGCCAGTCGAGTGATTCATCGCCCGGCAACAGCGACCGGCGCCGCGCTTCGCTGGCCGCATCGCCCTGCCAGCGCCCACTGGCTGCCGCCGCGGTGAAGCCATCGAGCATCTCGTCCAGCGGCCGGCCTTCGCCGATGCTCTGGTTGCACAGCAGTGCCAGGTCGCAACCTGCTGCGAGGGCCGCCAGCACGGCGTCGGTGTAGCTCAGCAGCTCGCCGTCGATGTAGCGCCCTGCTTCCATGCTCAGGTCGTCGCTGAACACGGCACCGTCGAACGCGAAGCGCTGGCGCAGGATGTCCTTCAGCCATTTCTCGGAGAAACCCGCCGGCCGCTTGTCGACCTTCGGGTAGATCACGTGCGCGGGCATCACGGCCGCGAGCGTACCGGCCAGCCAGTCGTAGGGCTGCGCGTCGTCGGCCAGGATGGCCTTCAGGCTGCGCCGGTCGACCGGGATCTCGACGTGCGAATCGGCCTGCACGAAGCCGTGCCCCGGAAAGTGCTTGCCGCAGTTGCGCATACCCATGTGCAGCATGCCGTGCATCACGCTCTTGGCGAGCAGCGCGACCACGCGCGGGTCGCGGTGAAAGCTGCGGTCGCCGATCACGCTGCTGCCGCCGTAGTCCAGGTCGAGCACGGGCGCGAAGCTGAAATCGACGCCGCAGGCGCGCAGCTCGCCGGCCAGCACCTGCCCGGCGGCGGTGGCGACCTGCGTGGCACGCAGGGCATCGCGCATCCACAGTTCGCCCAGGCTGCGCATCGAAGGCAGCCGCGTGAAGCCGTCGGTGCGAAAGCGCTGCACGCGCCCGCCTTCATGGTCGACGCAGATCAGCAGGTCGGGCCGGATCGCCTTGATCTCGGCATTGAGCGCTGTCATCTGCGCGCGGTCCTGCCAGTTGCGGGTGAAGTGGATCACGCCGCCCACGTGCGGGTTCGCGAGGCGCCGGCGGTCGGCGGCGGTGAGTTCGGTGCCGGCCACATCGATGAGGAGCGGCGCGTGGTTCAGTTCGGTCATGTCTGTCGATCGATCAGTCGGCAAGGCGCGACGGCGCCGGAGATTCGTTCAGGCCTTTTCCACCACCACGAAGCTGGCGGCGTACTCGGTTTCGTCGGTGACGGTCACGTGCGCCGTCAGGCCCTGCGCCTCGAACCAGTCTTTCAGCTCGCCGTGGAGCACGATCACTGGCTTGCCGCTGCGCAGGTTGGCGATCTCGCACGAGCGCCAGGTCATCGGCATGCGCATGCCCAGGCCGATGGCCTTGCTGAAGGCTTCCTTGGCGGAAAAACGCGTGGCGAGGTAGCTCAGGCCGCGCTTGGGCCAGCGTGCGGCGCGGGCCTGCCAGATGGCGAACTCGGCATCGCTCAGCACCTTGCGGGCGAAGCGCTCGCCCTGGCGCTCGAAGGTGGCCGCGATGCGACGCACGTCGCAGATGTCGGTCCCGATGCCGTAGATCATGCGGCGTCGGCGATGCAGCGCAGGTAGTCGCGCGTGGTGGCGGCGTACCCGAGTTCGAGTGCATCGGCGACGAAGGCATGGCCGATCGACACCTCGTGCACGCCGCGCACTGCACGCAGGAACGGCGTGAGGTTGTCACGGCTCAGGTCGTGGCCGGCGTTGACGCCCAGGCCCGCCGCATGGGCGGCCTGCGCCGCGGCCACATAGCGCGCGAGCACGGCGGCTTCCTGCGGCGTGCCGCGCGAGGCGGCGTAGCCTTCGGTGTAGAGCTCGACGCGGTCGGCGCCGACGGCCTTGACGGCGGCCATCATCTCGGGAATCGGGTCCATGAACAGGCTCACGCGCACGCCCAGTGCCTTGGCTTCGGCGATCAGCGGGCGCAGGCGCTCGGCGTCTTCCGGGAAGCTCCAGCCGTGGTCGCTGGTCGACTGGGTTTCGCTGTCGGGCACGAAGGTGGCCTGGTGCGGCTTGAACTCGCGCACGAAGTCCATCAGGTTGTGGAAGGGGTTGCCTTCGATGTTGAACTCGATGGCCGGCCAGTCGCGCGCCAGCAGCGACCACAGGTCGCTCACGTCGTGCGCGCGGATGTGGCGCGCGTCAGGCCGTGGGTGCACGGTGATGCCCTGCGCGCCGGCGGCCAGACAGGCCTGGGCGGCGCCCACCACGCTCGGGATGCCGAGGTGACGCGTGTTGCGCACCAGGGCCACCTTGTTGAGGTTGACCGACAGGGCCGTGGTGGCGCGAGGGAGGGAGGAGGTGCCGGAGGTATCGCTCATGGACGCAGTCGCTTTCTTCTCTTCGTTCATGCGCCGCCCGCACCGGCCCGGAGGTCGTCGGTGGGGGTGACGGCAAGCCAGTGACAGTAGCCGCCGAGCGTCGTCCTGTCGATGTCGCCGGGCGCCATGTGGTCGTAGGCGCCGGCACGGAAATGATGCTTCGACCAGTACTGGTCGGTGTGCCAGCCGTGGATGTGCAGCACGTCGCCGCCCAAGGTGCGGTCGGCGTAAGGCAGGTGGTCGAGCAGGCCCAGCGAACAGCGCTGCGGGTAGGTGCGCCGCAGCGCCAGCTCGCCGGCGTACATGGTGAGCACGTTCTTGCACCAGCCGGGCCACTCGCCCTGGAAGTCGCGAAACTCCTCGTCGAGCAGCTTGTGGCAATAGTCCAGTTGGGCCTGCACGAAGTTGCCCACGAACTCGGTCGGCCCGAGCACCGACGCGCCCACGTTGTGCAGCCCCGAATGCGGAAAGCCCCAGCGCGCGCTGCATTCGGACAGCTTGCGGCGCACTTCATCCTGGTACGCGTAGGCACCGAAGCCGAAGCACAGGCCGGTCGGCTCGAAGCTGGCCAGCGCCGGCGTGACGAAGGTGTCGCAGTCGGTCTTGAGGATCGCGTCGTAGTTGCGGCACACGGCGAGCACCGCCGGGTCGCACAGGTTCGCGATCGAATTGATGTAGCCGTAGCCTGCCCACTCGGCGTGCTGGTCGGCGTAGGGCAGGCCCGGAATCACGACGATGCGGTCGTCGGTCGGCAGCTGCGCGATGACGTTCGGGTGGCACACCGCAATCAGCTCGCCACCACGCGCAAAGACGCCGGAGACGATCATGCTCCGGTACAGCCAGTGGAACTCGTCGACGATTTCTTTCTTGTCGTCGACGTAGACAAGGACACCCAGACGCATGGCTTCGGTTCTCAGGTTGGCGGTTCGATCGATCGTGCGCCGGGCTAGAGCGCTTGCAGATCTCTCATCATTTGCCGCGTGCGCAGCGTGGTCACGCCGCAATGGTAGTTGAGCAAGGTGCGCAGCTGGTTTCGCAGGGCACTGTTGCTGCCGGCGCTCATCGTCGCGACCTCGCGCAGGGTGGCGGTGAACGGCGTGCGGTCGTCGAGCACGTCTTGCAGCGCCCGCCAGTCGGCCCCGGCCAGCGCGGCCTCGTCCTTGGCCGCCTGCCGCAGGCCGGCTTCGGGCACAAGGCTGTAGCGCGTGCGGGCCGCCAGCGGCTCCAGGGTGAGCGTCTGCACGTCGAGCGAAGGCAGCAGGCCGACCGAACGCAGCAGCAGCAGCTCGAAGGCGCGCAGCGCGGCGGCCTGCGTGGCGGCCTGGGCGCCTGCGTGGTCGCCGGCCAGCACCTGCACCACGCCGGCATAGGCGTCGAACAGCGCCTCGTGCGCGTCGTCGCGCGCCAGCAGGCGCAGCAGCAGTTCGTTGACGTAGTAGCCCGAAAGCAGCGCCTCGCCGGTCGGCATGACGTGCCCGCCCATCCACTCGGCGCCCTTCAGCGTGCGGATCTCGGCGTCGCCGCCGTAGTTGAGCTGCAACGGCTGCAGCGGCAGCAGCACCGGGCGAAAGTTGGAACTCGGCCGCTTCGCCCCCTTGGCCACGAGCGCGATGCGCCCGTGGTGGCGGGTGAAGACCTCGAGGATCAGGCTCGACTCGCTCCAGTCGTAGCGATGGAGCACGTAAGCCGGTTCATGCGAAACGCGATGAGCGGCGGCCACTTCATTCGTAGCCGAACGAACGGACGCGGGCTTCGTCGTCGGCCCAGCCCGAACGCACCTTCACCCACAACTCGAGGAACACCTTGGCGTCGGCCAGCTTCTCGAGCTCGACGCGGGTTTCCATGCCGATGCGCTTGATGCGCTCGCCCTTGTCGCCGATCACCATGGCCTTGTGGCCGTCGCGCTCGACCACGATGGTGGCGGCAATGCGCAGCAGGCGCTTCTGGCCCTTCTTCTGCGGCGGCTCTTCCTCGAACTTGTCGATGATGACGGTCGAGGTGTAGGGCAGCTCGTCGCCCGTGAGGCGGAAGAGTTTTTCGCGCACCAGCTCGCCGGCGAGGAATTTCTCGCTGCGGTCGGTGAGCTCGTCTTCAGCGTAGAACCAAGGCTGCTCCGGCAGGTATTTCTCGCAGATGCCGAACAGGCGCTCGACGTCTTTCGCGTTCTTGGCCGACATCGGCACGAATTCAGCGAAAGCGTGCTTCGCCTGCATGGTCTGCAGCCAGGGCGCGATGTCGCCGCGGCGGTGCACGTTGTCGAGCTTATTGGCCAGCAGCACGGTCGGGATGCCCTTGCCGAGCAGCTTGAGCACGCGCTCGTCGGCCGGCGTGAAGCTGCCGGCTTCGACCACGAAAAGAATCAGATCCACATCGCCGACCGCGCCCTGCACGGTCTTGTTGAGCGACTTGTTCAGCGCATTGGCATGCAGGGTCTGGAAACCCGGCGTGTCGACGAACACGAATTGCGTGGCGCCCAACGTGCGCATGCCGGTGATGCGGTGGCGCGTGGTCTGCGCCTTGCGCGAGGTGATGCTGATCTTCTGGCCGACCAGCGCATTGAGCAGCGTCGACTTGCCCACATTGGGCTTGCCGACGATGGCGATCAGGCCGCAGTGCTGCGGCCCGGTGGCAGGCGTGTCGCCTGCGGTGTCTTCGGGTCCCGTTTCGGGATGGGTCACATCGTTCATTCTGATTTCACGCGGCGCCGCGTGCCTTGAGCCGGATCAACATGGCGGCCGCGGCAGCTTGCTCGCCGGCGCGGCGCGAGCCGCCGATGCCGCGCTCGCGAAGGCCCAGCTCGGGCACCTCGCACTCGACATCGAAAGTCTGCTTGTGCGCTGCACCCAGCGTCGCTGCCACGCGGTACACCGGCAGCTTCATTTTGTGGCCCTGCAGCCATTCCTGCAATTCGGTCTTCGGGTCCTTGGCGGCGGCTTCCATGCGCGGATTGATCGCGACCGCCTCGTAGAGCCGGTGCACCAGCGATTGCGCAGCAGCGAAGCCGGCGTCGAGGTAGACCGCACCGATCAGCGCTTCGAGCGCGTCGGCCAGGATCGAAGGCCGGTTCGGGCCGCCCGAGCGGGCTTCGCCCTCGCCCAGGCGCAGCAGCGGCGACAGCGCCAGCCCCAGCGCGAGCTGGTGCAGCGTGTCCTGCTTGACCAGGTTGGCCCGCACGCGCGACAGGTCGCCCTCGGGCAATTCCGAGAGACGGATGTACAGCAGGTGCGAGACGGCCAGGTTCAGCACCGAGTCGCCGAGAAACTCGAGGCGCTCGTTGTGGTCGGCCGAGAAACTGCGGTGCGTGAGCGCGAGCTGGAGCAGCCGCGGGTCCGAGAACGTGTACTGAAGGCGCGCCTGCAGCGCGACGAGGCTGCCGTCCACCTTCTTGTTCGACACCGCGGTCAGCGGGTCTGGCCCTTGTATTTGAGCGTCAGGTAGGCCGGCCCGAACAGGGGAATCTCGCGTTCGTACGCATACCCCACGACGACCTTGTCACCCACCTTCTTGATCTCGAGGTCCCGGCCGCTGACCGACTTGAAGTCGTCGATGGCCTGGGCGCGGTCGAAGATCGCGCGGATCTCAGGCACCGTGGCGCCTTCCTTGGCCTTGTTGGCGGCCTTGTCGATGGCCTGCCATTCGATCAGCGTTGGAATGACCTGCGCGACGACGACGCCCGCGCAGCCCAGCACCACCGCGACGAAAAGCAAACCGATGAACGAGATACCGCGCTGGTGCGCAGCACTGCCACGGACGGACCGACTGTTGGTTCTCATGCCCTCTTACCCCTCGAACAGTAACGTTGACTGTTGATTAATTATTGAAACGGACCGATGCGACCGAGATCGCCGAAGTTCATCCAGACAAAGAAGGCCCTGCCCACGATGTTCTTGTCCGGAACGAATCCCCAGAAACGGGAATCGGCCGAATTATCGCGGTTGTCGCCCATCATGAAATAGTTGCCTTCGGGCACCTTGCAGACCACGCCCTCGACCGAGTAGCGGCAGTTCTCGCGGAACGGGAAGTCGCTGGCGCCCGGCACGAAGGCGGGGGCGTTCTCGTCGTTGAGGATCTTGTGCTGCTTGCCGCCGAGGTCTTCGTCGAACTGCTTCAGGATGCGCATCGACTCGCCATCGAGGTAGTCGGCGATCGGGGCCTTGCCCACCGGCTGGCCGTTGATCGTGAGCTTCTTGTTCAGGTAGGCCACTTCGTCGCCCGGGATGCCGACCACGCGCTTGATGTAGTCCATGCTGGGCTTGGGCGGGTAGCGGAACACCACCACGTCGCCACGCGCCAGCGGCGTGCCGTCGGTGAGCTTGGTGTTGATGACCGGCAGGCGCAGGCCGTAGGTGAACTTGTTGACCAGGATGAGGTCGCCGGTCAGCAGCGTGGGCATCATCGAGCCCGAGGGAATCTTGAAGGGCTCGTACAGGAACGAGCGCAGCAAGAACACCACCAGGATCACGGGGAACAGGCCCGCGGTCCAGTCGAGCCACCACGGCTGCATCAGCAGGCGCTCGCTGGCCTTGGCGTCGGTGGTGTCGACCTGGGTGATGCCCTGCCCCGCCAGCCGCGTGTTGCGTTCGGCGATCGAGCTGTCGAGCGTGGCGGCGGCGCGTTCGCGCGCCGGCAGGAAGTAGAAGCGCTCGGCCAGCCAGTAGACCCCGGTGACCACCGTGGCCACGAACAGCAGCAGCGCGAAGTTGCCTTCGAGCGCGCCGAAATACCAGGCGCCGACATAGCTGGCGAACGCCGCGAGAACCAGGGTGGTGAGGTATGCCATGTTCGTGGTGATCAGTCTTCGACTTGCAGAATCGCGAGGAAGGCCTCTTGCGGGACTTCGACGGAGCCGATCTGCTTCATTCTTTTCTTGCCCGCCTTCTGCTTCTCGAGCAGCTTCTTCTTGCGGGAGATGTCGCCGCCGTAGCACTTGGCGAGCACGTTCTTGCGAAGCGCCTTGATTGTCTCACGCGCAATGATCGTGACCCCGATGGCCGCCTGGATCGCCACGTCGTACATCTGGCGCGAAATGATCTCGCGCATCTTCGACACCACGGCCCGGCCGCGGTACTGCGACTGGCTGCGGTGCACGATGATCGACAGCGCATCGACCTTGTCGCCGTTGAGCAGGATGTCGACCTTCACCACGTCGGAGGCGCGGTACTCCTTGAACTCGTAGTCCATGGAGGCGTAACCGCGGCTCACCGACTTCAGCTTGTCGAAGAAGTCGAGCACGATTTCGCCGAGCGGCATCTCGTAGGTCAGCATGACCTGGCGGCCGTGGTAGGCCATGTTCAGCTGCACGCCGCGCTTCTGGTTGGCCAGCGTCATGACGGAGCCGACGTATTCCTGCGGCATGTACAGGTGCACGGTGACGATGGGCTCGCGAATTTCCGCCATCTTGCCGACGTCGGGCATCTTGGACGGGTTCTCGACCATGATGACTTCGCCGTCGTTGCGCACCACCTGGTAGACCACGCTCGGCGCGGTCGTGATCAGGTCCTGGTCGAACTCGCGCTCCAGGCGCTCCTGCACGATCTCCATGTGCAGCAGGCCGAGGAAGCCGCAGCGGAAGCCGAAGCCGAGCGCCTGGCTCACTTCGGGTTCGTAGCGCAGCGACGAATCGTTGAGCTTGAGCTTCTCGAGCGCGTCGCGCAGCGAGTCGTACTCGCTGGCTTCGGTCGGGTACAGGCCTGCGAACACCTGCGGCTGGATTTCCTTGAAGCCGGGCAGCGCCTCGGTGGCCGTGGCGGCCGCACCGCCGGTGCCGGGCCGGATCAGCGTGACGGTGTCGCCGACCTTGGCCGCCTGCAGCTCCTTGATGCCCGCGATGATGTAGCCCACCTCGCCGGCTTCGAGCGAAGGGCGCGGCTCGTTGCCGGGCGTGAACACGCCGACGCTGTCGGCGTTGTACATCGCGCCCGACGCCATCATCTTGATGCGCTCGCCCTTCACGAGGCGACCGTCGACCACACGCACCAGCATGACGACGCCGACGTAGGCGTCGAACCAGCTGTCGACGATCATCGCGCGCAGCGGGCCGTCGGGATTGCCGCGCGGCGCGGGCATGCGCGCGACGATGGTCTCGAGAATCTCGTCGATGCCGACGCCGGTTTTTGCGGAGCACGGAATCGCGTCGGTCGCGTCGATGCCGATCACGTCTTCGATTTCGGTGCGCGCGTTGTCGAGGTCTGCGTTCGGCAGATCGATCTTGTTGAGCACCGGGATCACTTCGACGCCGAGGTCGAGCGCGGTGTAGCAGTTGGCCACCGTCTGCGCTTCGACGCCTTGCGATGCATCGACGACGAGCAATGCGCCTTCGCATGCCGACAGCGAGCGACTCACTTCGTACGAGAAGTCGACGTGGCCCGGTGTATCGATCAGATTGAGGTTGTAGACCTGTCCGTCGCGTGCCTTGTAGTGCAGCGCGGCGGTCTGCGCCTTGATGGTTATCCCACGCTCTTTTTCGATGTCCATCGAGTCGAGCACCTGCGCTTCCATCTCGCGTTCAGCGAGACCGCCGCAACGCTGGATCAAACGGTCTGCGAGTGTCGACTTGCCATGGTCGATGTGCGCAATGATCGAAAAATTTCTGATGTGATTCATCAACGGGAACGCTTAAGTACTTGAATTGGCTCGGGCGCCGAGGGGCGGGGCCAAGAAAAAAGGGCGCGTCTTCTGGAGACGCGCCCTGAACCAACAAGCAATGGCAACTGCAGTAGTTGGAACTTCATTGTAGGCAAAAAGGGAAGCACGTACATCCGGGAACAGGGTCCAAAGGGCTCGTTGCAGGTCCACAACATTAAAGATACAAACAGGTTATCCACAGGAACGGTGGAGCACTCACTGAACAACTTGTGGGCGATCTGTGGAGCACCGGTGGACGGCTGTCTGACATCTCGCATCGTGAAGGCCTTCGCCCTCTTTATGCGCTGACTGGCTGCCGAGAGCTGTCTATTCTACCGAAATCCATCCTTAGCCCTTTTATAAGTTAGTAGTCGCAAACAAATATTGGCGTTTTGGAGGCCCCGGATTTTTTTAGAGGCCGGCGCCGAAGCGTCGTAAACACCTCGAAAAAATGGCCCCAAACCCGACTGCCGGGTGGGGCCACTTGACGCCGGCGCCGTATCAGCGTGCGGGTCGGATCAGCGCGTACTGCGCCCAATCGCCCCGGCGGTAGAGCACGCTCAGCGACTTGGCCTTGTCCGCCTTGGCCACTGCCGCCTCGAATTCGCGGGCATTCGCCACTTCGAGATTGCCCACGGCCAGGATGACGTCGCCCTCGCGCAGGCCGGCCCGTGCCGCAGCATCGTTGGCAGCGTCGACCTTCACGCCGCCCTTCAGCTTGAGTTCTTTCTTCTGCGCATCGCTGAGATCGCTGATCGCGAGGCCGAGCGACTTGAGTGCTGCGGAGGCAGACGGCTTCGCAGCCGGTTCGTCGCGGTCGGTCGCGCGCTTGGCGGGCTTGTCCGGCTCGATCTCGGCGATGGTCACGCTGAGGTCGCGCGAGTTGCCGCGACGGAACACGGTGAGCGTGCTCTTCGTGCCCGGCTTGGTGTTGCCCACGAGGCGCGGCAGGTCGCTCGGCTTCTCGATCGCCTTGCCGTCGAACTTGGTGATGACGTCGCCCGGCTCCACGCCGGCCTTCTCGCCTGGCGAACCGGCTTCGACGCCGCGCACCAGAGCGCCCTGCGCCTTGCCCAGGCCGATGGCTTCGGCCACGTCCTTGGTGACCTGATCGATCTGCACGCCGATGCGGCCGCGCGACACGCGCCCCGAGGAGCGCAGTTGCTCACTCACGCGGATGGCTTCGTCGATCGGGATCGAGAACGAGATGCCCATGAAGCCGCCCGAGCGCGAATAGATCTGACTGTTGATGCCCACCACTTCGCCGCGCATGTTGATGAGCGGGCCGCCCGAGTTGCCGGGGTTGATGGCCACGTCGGTCTGGATGAACGGCAGGTACTCGCCGGTGTCGCGCTGCTTGGCGCTCACGATGCCGGCCGTGACGGTGTTCTCGAGGCCGAAGGGCGAGCCGATCGCCATGACCCACTCACCGACGCGCAGCTTCGAAATGTCGCCCACCTTCACCGCGGGCAGGCCCGTGGCTTCGATCTTCACCACGGCCACGTCGGTGCGCTTGTCGGCACCGATGATCTTGGCCTTGAACTCGCGCTTGTCGGGCAGCGTGACCAGCACCTCGGAGGCGTCTTCCACCACGTGCGCGTTGGTCATCACGTAACCGTCGCCCGTCAGGATGAAGCCCGAGCCCACGCCGCGCGGGCGCTCTTCTTCTTGCTGCGGACGGTTCGGGCGCGGCCCCTGGCGCGGAGTGCCCGGCGCCGGCTGGCCGAAGAAGCGGCGGAAGAACTCCTGCATCTCCTCGTCCATCTCGCCATTGCCGCCGCCGCGTTGCGCGACCTTCTCGACGGTGCGGATGTTGACCACGGACGGGCCGACCTGATCGACCAGGTCGGTGAAGTCGGGCAGCGTGCGCGTCTGCGCATGCACCGACTCGACCGGCAGGAAAGTGGCACCGGCCGTCAGCGCCAGCGCAAAGGCCAGCAGACCGGAACGAAGCTTGTGTCCCTCGACTTTGAACATCATCGGTTGTCTTTCCAAAAGAACAGAGCTGCAAATAACGACAGAGGCTATGAGTAGTCAGCGTCGGCTTGGTTCAGCATGAACGCCTGCATGGCGTCAGCCCATGGCCCGTCAGCGCGTGCGCGCGAGGCTCTGGGCAAAGGCATTGAGCGTTTGCTGGGGCACTTCGCCGACCGCCGTCAGCCACCAGTCGCTGGCCGGTGCGGGCAGTCGCCGGCGGATCGCGTTGGTGGCGCCGATGGTCAGCACGCCATCGCTGGGCGTGCGCGTAGGGTCGTAGCGTTCGATGAAGAGCGAGACGGTCGCGAGGCCGTCGGAGAAGGTCCACTGCACCGTGGTGGCCTCGGGCTTTGGCGGCTTGCCGTCGCCGCCGGGCAGCGCGGGGCGTCGGTAGAAGCTTCGGGGCTTGAATCCGGCCACGGGTGTGCGCAGCATCCAGCCTTCGTCCTGGGCGGTGCTGCGCTCGAGTTCGAGCTTCTCGATGCGGTAGCCGTTCGTGTTGGCCATCATCTGCGCCAGCGCCTGCGCCTTCACGGGCGCATCGAGCTGCAGCTCGGAAAACGCCGACTGCTCGACCACGCGGGTGTCGCTGTCGACGGTCTGGAGCTTGACCACGAGACCGGAGCGACGCTCGCTCCAGATGCGGTAGCCGAAGCGCAGGCCGTCGCGCGGCACCAGCTGCACCACGTCGGCATCGAAGCCCGCGACGCGGTCCTTGCCGATGGCGCGCACGTCGTAGTAGTCGCCCACCGACGAATCGGGCTTGTCGGGCAGATTGGGGAAGAGGTCGAGGTTCTCGCGCTTCTCGACCTTCACGACCTTTGCCTCGGGCAGGAAGGTCATCACATTGCGGTTGCGCCGGAAGGTCGAGCGCGGCGGGCCCGACAGTGCTTCGATGCGCTCCAGCTGGTGATCGCCGTCGCGCACATGCCAGATGCGTGCGCTCGACAGGTCACCGCCTGGGGCCGACACCACGAAGGTGCCCACATAACTGCGCTGCCGCGCGCCGGCATGCATGCGCTGTAGCCATTCGGTCACACCCATAGCCGGCGGCTCGTCGTTTTGCGCCGAAGGCACGCTCTTCGTGTTGGCCGCACCGTAGCGGGTCTGCGCGGCGGCCATCTGCCCCAGGCAGAGAACGGCGAACACGAGCACGAGGGTGCGTGCGGAAATCGGCATGTGAACGGTCATTGCAGGCGGCGACGGGCGCGCGTTCAGCGCGTGGGGCCCTCGAAGGTGGCGTTGCGCAGGAAACCGGACGGCATTTGCGAGGCACCACCAGCCTGCTGGTGAGCTTCAAGCAACTGATCCAGGCGCGGATCGCGCAGCATGACCTGCGGATTGCCGTTGCCGACCAGCACACGGGTCGGCGTCAGGGCACCATTGCCGGGCAACGCGCTGCCACCGGCAGCGGCCGCCAGCACCGAATTCGCCACGGGCGGTTGCACCGCGGCCAGTTGGGCACCGCCGTTTGGCACCGCGGCGCCGTTGCCGACCAGCGTCCAGCTGATGGCCGCCACGGCCATCAACGACGCGGCGCCCGCCACCAGCTTCCATCGGAACACCGGCTCGTTGGCTGCCTCGGCGCGTTGCCGCATGGGCATCGCGGCCGGCACGGCGGCGAACGGCGCCACGGCCGCAGGAGGAGCGATCACGACCGGCTCTTCGGCAAGCCGCTGCTGAAAACGCGCCAGGAAGGCCGACGTGTCGCTGCAGCGCGTATGCGCCGACGAGCGCAGCACATCGCCCACCACGTGGTACGCGTGCCATGCGTCGCGCGAGTCGTCTTCGCCGCAGACGGATTCGATCGCACGCGCGAACGCTTCGCCCTGCAAATGGCCGTCCGCGAGTGCGGACACCTGTTCCCGAACCGTCATCGTCTGATTCATGTCATTCACCTGCTGATCTACCAACGCTTGCCGGACTGGTTGTCCAGCAGCGGCTTGACCCTGGCCGAAATGGCCTCGCGCGCCCGGAAAATACGCGAACGCACCGTGCCGATCGGACAATCCATGACCTCGGCAATCTCTTCGTAACTCATCCCCTCGATCTCGCGCAGCGTGACCGCCTGGCGCAACTCGGTGGGGAGCGCTTCCATGGCAGCCTCGACGGCACTGGCGATTTCGTTCGCCGCCATGACCGATTCGGGGGTTTCATCGGTGGTTGGTTCGTTTCCGGGACGGTAAGTTTCATCTTCGTCGTCCGAGGACGAACGCAGTGCGCTTTCGGAGACGGTCGGATCGCGCTTCATGTCCACCAGCGCCTTCTTGGCGGTGTTCACCGCGATCCGGTACAGCCAGGTGTAGAACTGCGCCTCGCCGCGGAACTGGTGCAGCGCGCGGTAGGCGCGAATGAAGGTTTCCTGGGCGATGTCCTCGACCAGGTCGACGTCGCGCACCATGCGCCCGATCAGGCGTTCGATGCGGCGCTGGTACTTGATGACCAGCAGCTCGAATGCCTTCTGGTCGCCCGCGACGGTGCGCTGGACCAGCTGGAAGTCGACCTCACCCGGGCGCGGCGCCTCCGCAGCCCCATCGGGCAGCACAGACTCCGGGGGCACGGGCGGCAAGGAAGTGGTCATCGAAACGGGTCAGGGCGCATCGGCCGGAGCGGTCGCGCGCCAGGGGTCGTCGGCCGGCTCAGCCGCCGGGGGCCGCGCATAAACCGCGCGGCGCACGTCGCGCCAGCGTTCGGGCATGGCCCGCTGCTCGAGCCAGACCCAGCGCGCCGCACGGCCGGGTTCGGCCAGGCGGATCAGCAGCAACGACTGGAAATCGAGCGCCACGACAGCGCGCGCAGCGAGCACGCCACGCGACGGATCCGCACCAGTCAGCGACCAGTGCAATCCGTCGAAATGCAGCGTGGCCGCACCGTCCCTCCGCAGGCCGAAACCCGCGGCGACACCAGAAAAGACGACGCTGAGCAGCAGCAGCAACTGGCGCCAGCCATTGCTATCGAACAGATAGCAGGCCGCGCCCGCGCAGCAGACGCCCAGGGTCCAAAGGGCCAGAAGAATCCGGGTCGCGCCGCGGGTGCGCCCCACCGGATAGGTCACCGACGGTGCGCTGTGCATGAAAGAGCGACGCTCAAGCGCGCTTGAACACCAGCGTACCGTTGGTACCGCCGAAGCCGAAGTTGTTCTTGACCGCGACATCGATCTTCAGATCGCGCGCCTCGTTGGCGCAGTAGTCGAGATCGCACTCCGGATCCTGGTTGAAGATGTTGATGGTCGGCGGGCTCTTCTGGTGATGCAGAGCCAGCACCGTGAACACCGATTCGATGCCGCCCGCGCCGCCCAGCAAGTGGCCGGTCATGGACTTGGTCGAATTCACGACGAGCTTCTTCGCGTGATCGCCGAAGGCGAGCTTGACCGCGTTGGTCTCGTTGAGGTCACCGATCAGCGTCGAGGTGCCGTGCGCGTTCAGGTACTGAACCTCGTCGGCGTTGACACCCGCATTGGCTAGCGCCATCGCCATCGAACGGCGGGGGCCGTCGACGTCGGGGGCGGTCATGTGGTACGCGTCGCCGGTCATGCCGAAGCCCGAGACTTCGGCGTAGATCTTGGCGCCGCGCGCCTTGGCGTGTTCGTACTCTTCGAGCACCAGCACGCCGGAGCCCTCGCCCAGCACGAAGCCGTCGCGGTCCTTGTCCCACGGGCGCGAGGCCGTGGCGGGATCGTCGTTGCGCGTGCTCAGCGCGCGAGGCGCGGTGAAGCCACCGATGCCGAGCGGAGAGATGGTCGATTCGGCGCCGCCCGCAATCATGACGTCGGCATCGCCGTACTCGATCATGCGTGCCGACGTGCCGATGGCATGCAGGCCGGTGGTGCAGGCGGTGACCACGGCGATGTTCGGGCCCTTGAAGCCGTACTTGATCGACACGTGGCCCGAGATCATGTTGATGATCGATGCCGGCACGAAGAACGGCGAAATGCGGCGCGGGCCGCGGCTCGCGTATTCGCCATGCGTCTGTTCGATCATCGGCAGACCGCCGATGCCCGAACCGATGTTGCAGCCGATGCGCACGGCCTTTTCATAGGGCAGCGCGTCGCCGGTCGGCAGTCCGCTGTCCTGCACCGCCTGGATGGCGGCGGCGAGTCCCAGATGAATGAAGCGGTCCATGTGACGCGCTTCTTTCTCCGAGATGTATTGGGTGATGTCGAAACCCTTGACCTCACCGGCGAACTTGCAGGCGAAGGCGCTTGCATCGAACGCGGTGATGTTCGCAATGCCCGACTTCCCGGCCAACAGGTTGGTCCAGGATTCGGTTGCGGTGTTTCCGACAGGAGCGATGCAACCGAGTCCGGTCACGACGACGCGGCGTTTGGTCATGCCGGCAAACCTTTCTGGAAGCGCTGGACAGCTGCCGATCGGCGCGGGCGGTTGATAAAAGAGCCGCCGGCCGTCGTTGCAGTGTCAGCTGGCCGGTCAGGCCTTTTGATTCTTGGTGGCGTAGTCGACGGCGTTTTGCACCGTCGTGATCTTCTCTGCGTCTTCGTCCGGGATCTCGATGCCGAACTCGTCTTCGAGTGCCATCACGAGTTCGACCGTGTCGAGCGAGTCAGCGCCGAGGTCGGCCACGAAAGCCTTTTCGTTCGTCACTTGGGACTCTTCCACGCCGAGCTGCTCGGCGATGATTTTCTTGACACGTGCTTCGATATCGCTCATTTGATTCCCTCTAAGGGTTGTAGGTAACTGGTGGATTTTAGCCGGGCGGCCCGTGGCATTTGCCCCGGGCTCCGGTACGGAAAAAGATTGCGCCTTTCGGCTACATATGCATGCCGCCGTTGACGTGCAGTTCCTGCCCCGTCACGTACGAGGCCTGCGGCGATGCAAGGTAAGCCACTGCATGCGCGATGTCGGCCGGCTTGCCCAGGTGGCCCAACGGGATCTGCGAGAGCAGCGCCTGTTGCTGGGCTTCCGGCAGGCTGGCCGTCATGTCGGTTTCGATGAAGCCCGGCGCGACGCAGTTGACCGTGATGTTGCGGCTGCCGAGTTCGCGGGCCAGCGCACGGGTCATGCCCGACACGCCGGCCTTGGCGGCCGCGTAGTTGGCCTGGCCGGCATTGCCGGACGCGCCCACCACGCTCGTGATGCTGATGATGCGGCCGTAGCGCTGCTTCATCATCGGGCGGATCACCGCGCGAGAGAGGCGGAACACGGCCTTGAGGTTGGTGTCGAGCACCGCATCCCAGTCGTCGTCCTTCATGCGCATGGCGAGCGTGTCGCGCGTGATGCCGGCGTTGTTGACCAGCACGTGGATCGCGCCGTAAGCCTGCACGATCTCGTCGATCAGGGCTTCGACGGCCGCGCCGTCGTTCACGTCGAGCGCACGGCCGCGGCCGCCGAATGCGCTCAGCGCCTGGGTGATCTTGGCGGCGCCGTCGTCGGTGGTGCCAGTGCCCACGACCTTGAGGCCGCGCTGCGCCAACTCAAGCGCAATGGCAGCGCCGATGCCGCGCGTTGCGCCGGTGACCAGGGCGACCTGGCCTTCGAATTTGGGAATGCTCATAAAAGAGAAAGAGTATCGGTGCCTGGCGGCGTTCAGCCGGCGAGCGATTGTCGGACGTCCGCGAGGGTGGCCGGGTCGTACACCGACGCGGCGTCCAGTTCGGGGGCAATGCGCTTCACCATGCCGGCCAGCACCTTGCCGGGACCGCACTCGATGATGGCGGCTACACCGCGCAGTTTCAAGGCCTGAACACTTTCGACCCAGCGCACCGGGCCCGCGGCCTGGCGCACCAGGGCGTCGCGGATGCGGTCGAGGTCGGTCTCGACAGCCACGTCGATGTTGTTGAGCACCGGAATCTGCGGTGCGGCCAGCGCCACGCTCGCGAGCTTCTCGCGCAGGGCTTCGGCCGCTGGCTTCATCAGGCTCGAATGGAACGGCGCCGACACCGGCAGCGGCAGCGCGCGCTTGGCGCCATTGGCCTTCAGCAGTTCGCAGGCCTTATCGACCGCGGCCTTGCTGCCAGCGATGACGGTCTGCATCGGATCGTTGAAATTCACGGCCTCGACCACCTCGGCACTGCCGGCACCGAAGGTGGCGGTGGCTTCCGCGCAACCGGCAATGACCTTGTCCGACGCCATACCGAGAATCGCCGCCATCGCGCCGACGCCGACGGGTACGGCCTGCTGCATGGCCTGCGCACGGAAACGCACCAGCGGTGCGGCCTGCGCGAGCGTCAACACGCCCGAGGCGACCAGCGCCGAATATTCGCCCAGCGAATGGCCAGCCACGACGGACGGCGTGGCGCCGCCCTCGGCCAGCCAGGCGCGCCATGCGGCCACACCGGCCACCAGCATCACGGGTTGCGTGTTGGTGGTGAGCGCCAGCTCTTCCTTCGGACCGTTCTTGATCAGTGCACCGATGTCTTCGCCCAGCGCTTCGGAAGCTTCGCGCAGGGTCTCGGCCACAGCCGGGTGATCACCCCAGGCGTCGAGCATGCCGACCGCCTGCGAGCCCTGACCCGGAAAGACAAAAGCAAAGGATTTCATTGTTGTTTCTTCGTCACCGCGCCGACGCCCGCTCCGGGGCGCCGCGACGCACTACAGATTCAATAGCACCGCGCCCCAGGTGAAGCCACCGCCCACGCCTTCGAGCATGAGGGTCTCACCCTTTTTCACCTTGCCGGAACGCACAGCTTCGTCGAGCGCCAGCGGGATCGAGGCGGCCGAGGTGTTGCCGTGCTCGTGCACCGTGACGACCAGCTTCTCGCGTGGCAGCTTCAGCTTCTTGGCCGTGCCTTCCATGATGCGGATGTTGGCCTGGTGCGGGATCAGCCAATCGATGTCGGCCTCGGTCTTGCCGGCCTTGGCGAGCGTAGCGCGCGCGGCTTCTTCGAGCACACGGACCGCCAGCTTGAAGACGGCCTGGCCGTCCATGTGCAGCAGCGGCGTGCCGAGCACGTTGCCGCCCGACACATGGCCCGGCACGCACAGGATGCCGACGTGCTTGCCGTCCGCATGCAGGTCGCTGGCCAGGATGCCGGGCTCGTCGGAAGCCTCGAGCACCACCGCGCCCGCGCCATCACCGAACAGCACGCAGGTGGTGCGGTCGTTGAAGTCGAGGATGCGGGAGAACACTTCGGCGCCGATCACCAGCGCGCAGCGTGCGGTGCCCGTGCGGATCATGGCGTCGGCCACCGTCAGTGCGTAGACGAAACCGCTGCAGACCGCCTGCACATCGAAAGCCGGGCAGCCGGCGATGCCGAGCTTGTGCTGGAGGATCGCGGCCGACGACGGGAACACCATGTCTGGCGTCGAGGTCGCGACGATGATCAGGTCGACGTCGCTCGCCTTGCGGCCGGCGGCTTCCAGCGCGTGCTTCGCGGCTTCGAGGCCGAGATCGCTGCTGTTGACATCGGGCGCCGCGAAGTGGCGCGCGTGAATGCCGGTGCGCTCGACGATCCACTGATCGGAAGTTTCGATGCCGCGTGTCGCCAGATCCTTGGCAAGGTCGTCATTGGTGACGCGGCGTGGGGGCAGGTAGCTGCCGGTGCCGGTAATGCGCGAAAAAGGGGTCATCAAGCGTGAAGGGCTGTCGCGTCGGCCGGCGCCGCCGACTCCTGCCGCGCGAGCAATGGCGCGGCGTGGGCGATGCGGGCCCGCACGCGATCGAGCAGGTTGTTGCGAGCGGCATCATAAGCGCGATCCAACGCATGACCGAAAGCCACTTCGTCGGCCGAGCCATGGCTCTTGAACACCAGCCCGCGCAAGCCCAAAAGGGCTGCGCCGTTGTAACGCCGGTGATCCAGACGACCTTTGAACGCTTTTAGAACCGGGTAAGCGACAACTGCCACCAATTTGGTGAAAATGTTCCGCGAGAATTCGACGCGAATAAACTCGCCGATCATCGAAGCGACGCCCTCGCTGGCCTTCAGCGCCACATTGCCGACAAATCCATCGCACACGACGATGTCGGTCGTGCCCTTGAAAATATCGTTGCCCTCTACGTTGCCGTAGAAGTTCAGATCCTTGGAATTGGCAGCCGCACGCAGCAGTTGGCTCGCCTTCTTGATGGTTTCGCTGCCCTTGATGGCTTCTTCGCCAATATTGAGCAAACCCACCGAAGGCGATTCGTTGCCAGTCAGCGCCGAAACGAGCGCGGAGCCGAGCACGGCGAACTGGAGCAGGTCTTCGGCATCGCAGTCGACGTTCGCACCGAGGTCGAGCACGGTGGTCGCCCCGCCCTTCACATTCGGAAGCTGGGGCGCAATGGCAGGACGATCAATGCCATCGAGCGTTTTCAGCAGATAGCGTGCAATCGCCATCAATGCGCCCGTGTTGCCGGCAGATATGGCCGCTTGCGCAGTGCCATCCTTGACCTGCTGAATCGCAACGCGCATCGAAGAGTCCTTCTTCTTGCGCAAGGCAATTTCGATGGGATCGTCCATGCCGACCACTTCGCTGGCCGGCACAATGCGGGCGCGCGGATGGTCGGCAAATGCTGCCAGTGCGGCCGGCGCACCGACCAGCAGCAACGAAGCTTCGCTGTGCCGCTCGAGAAACGCGCGGCAGGCCGCAAGCGTAACGCGCGGCCCATGGTCGCCCCCCATGCAATCCACGGCGAGCGTGATTGCAGCGGGCGCAGCAGTGGGTTCGGGAGAAAAAGGCGCAGCCATCAAAACAAAGGCCCGACGCTACAGCAAAAGTAGCTTCGGGCCTTGGCCTTGGGGTTCGAGATCAGGCTTCGGACTTGTTCTTGAGCACCTGACGGCCACGGTAGAAACCGTTGGGGCTGATGTGGTGGCGCAGGTGCGTTTCGCCAGTGGTCGGCTCCACGGCGATGCCGGGAACAACCAGAGCGTTGTGTGAACGGTGCATGCCGCGCTTGGAAGGCGACTTTTTGTTTTGCTGGACGGCCATGATGGCTCCTGGACGGTTAGGTGGGTGACTGGATGCGGGCTCAAGCGGTGGCAATGAGGCGAAAGCTCCGGCGGCATGCATGGAATGCCACGTTCTGCCTTTGCCTTGTATGCATTGCTGCTCACGGCGGCGCGCGCGAAGCCCATGATTATAGCCTAGCCGCAGAGAAAGGGCTACTTGCCCTCTTCGGGCTTGCGCGGACGCAACGCACCGAGCACGGCAAAGGGGTTTGGTTTGGCCTCTTCGGCCGCCTGGAAATCGTCGTCGCTCGACGACAGGCGAACCGGTGTCGGGCACACGTCGTGGACCGGCGTGGTGGGAATTTCCATCAGCAGCTCGTCCTCGATGAGCTCGCGCAAATCGAAATCGCGGCTGATGACCAGCAGGTCTTCGTCGGACTCGTCGTCTTCCGCCTCGGCTGTGGCCTCGTCGGCCACAAAACGGAACCAGCGATCGACAAACAGTTCGGTATCGACCGGCGACAGGCAGCGCTGGCACACCAGCGGCACGGTGGTTTCGACGTCCAGGTGGAGCCAGGACGTCGCCTTGCCGTCGACGCCGGGGCGCTCCTCGCCGGTCGCTTCCCAGCGGACCATCGCGTCGGCGGCCGGCGTTGCCAGTTCAGCGACGAGGCGCGCAAAGCCCGGAACCGGGTCGTCGCCTTCCAGCGTGGCGGCCGCCGCGGTGAACGCGGGCACATTGAGCCTTTCGGGGGCAAATTCTCTCTTCATCCGTCCCAGTCTAGCCTGCCGGCCTGCTTCCCAGGCGAGCAACCCACCGGACGGGTCGGGTCCGGGCGCTCACGCACAATCGCTTCATGCAACGCACCGTGATCCTCGCCTCGACCTCGCGCTACCGCCGCGAACTGCTCAACCGCCTCCATCTGCCCTTCGAGGTGCACGCCCCCGACGTCGACGAAACCCCGCATGCCGGCGAAACGCCCCGCGCGCTGGCCGAGCGCCTGGCGCTGGAAAAGGCCAACGCCGTGGCCGTGCGCTTTCCCGACGCGGTGGTGATCGGCTCCGACCAGGTCGCCGACCTGGCGGGCGAAGCGCTCGGCAAGCCCGGCGACCACGCACTGGCCACCACCCAATTGCGCCGGATGCGCGGCCAGACGCTGATCTTCCAGACCGCCGTGGCCGTCGTCTGCCATGCGACGGGCTTCGTCCAGCGCGACATCGCCCCCGTGCGCGTGGTGTTCCGCGACCTCTCGGACGCCGCCATCGAGCGCTATCTATTAGCGGAACAGCCCTACGACTGCGCCGGCAGCGCCAAGAGCGAGGGCTTCGGCATCGCGTTGCTCGACGCCATCGACAGCGACGACCCCACCGCGCTGGTCGGCCTACCTCTGATCCGCACCTGCCGGATGCTGCGCGCCGCGGGGGTCGACCTGCTGTGACCACAAAAGGCAAGCTCTACCTCGTCCCCGCGCCGCTCGATTTCGGCTGCGATCTCCAGGCACCGCTGCAGGACGCCCTGCCGCTGGGCACGCTGCAGACAGCCGCCGGCATCACGCATTGGATCTGCGAGAACGCCAAGTCGGCGCGCGCCTACCTGAAGCGCATCGACGCGATCGCCCCACTGGCCGCGCCGCTTCAAGCCCAGAACATCCAGGAACTGCCGCGCGAAGTGCACAAGAAAGGCGACCACGCGGGCCAGTTCGACGCCCGCCCGCTGCTGGCCGCCGCGCTCGAAGGCCATGACGTTGGCCTGCTGAGCGAAGCCGGCATGCCCGCCGTGGCCGACCCGGGCTCGTCGGTGGCACGCGCCGCGCACGACCTGGGCATCACCGTCGTCCCGCTCACCGGACCGGTGTCTTTGCTTCTGGCCCTGGCCGCGAGCGGCCTGAACGGACAGAACTTCGCCTTCGTCGGCTACCTGCCGCAGGACGGCGGCGAGCGCCAGACGCGCATCCGCGAGCTCGAGGCGCTCGCACTCAAGACCGGCCAGACCCAGCTCTTCATCGAGACGCCGTACCGCAACGCCGCCTTGCTGCAGGCACTGGTGCAGACACTGCAGCACAACACCCGCCTCGCCGTCGCGCGCGGCCTGACGCTGGCGACCGCGCAGGTGCGCAGCGAGACGGTGAAGGCCTGGCGCGCTGCCAAGCCACAGGCCACGACCGACGAGCGCCTGCCCGCCGTGTTCGCGATCGGGCGCTGACGGTGGGGCCGGGCGTCACCGCTGGTACGCGCTGGGCGTCGCGCGCCCAGTTCTTTGCGTCGGGCTTCATCTTTGCGACCTGGGGCGTGCACGTGCCGACGGTCAAGGCGCACTACGCCATCGACGAGGCGCAGCTCGGGCTCGCCATGCTTGCAGCGGGCGCCGGCGCGATGGTCGGCCTGACCAGCGCCGGGCGCTGGATCGGCCGCCACGGCCCGCGCCGCATGGCCGCGCTCTGCGGCTGCATCTACGCACTGCTGATCGCCGGCCTCATCGCGATGCCGGGCTACGCCGCGCTGCTGGGCCTGTTGGCGGTGTTCGGCCTTGTCACCAGCGTGTTCGACGTGGCGATCAATGCCGAGGCCGCGCAGCTCGAACTGCGCGGCAACCAGCCACTGATGAGCGGCATGCACGGCATGTTCAGCCTCGGCGGCATGGTCGGCGCCGCGAGCGGCAGCGCGGCGCTGGCCGCCGGCATGGCGCCGCAGACGCACCTGTGGACCGTGGCCGTGGCGATGATCGGCCTGATCGCGATCGCGTCGACACGCATGCTGCCCACGCCGATCGCGCCCGCTGACGGCGCGGCCGCAGCAGACCACGGCTTTCGCCTGCCGCGTGGCGTGCTCGCGGTGCTCGGCGTGCTGGCCGCGCTGGGGCTGATCGCCGAGGGCGCCATCTACGACTGGAGCGTGCTCTACATGCAGCAGGAACTGGGCAGCCCGCAGCAACAGGCCGCGCTGGCCTATGCGAGTTTTTCCGCCGCGATGGCGGCCGCGCGTTTCGGTGGCGATGCGATGCGCGCCCGCTTCTCACCGACCGCATTGCTGCGCGGCAGCGGCCTGCTCGCGGCGGCGGCCATGACACTGGTGCTGCTGACCGACCTGCCCTGGCTCGCATTGCTGGGCTTCGCGGGCGTCGGCGTCGGGTTCGCGAACGTGGTGCCGATTCTGTTCGGGGCCTCGGCCCGCGTGCCGGGCGTGGCGCCCGCCAACGGCATTGCTGCCGTGTCGGCCATCGCCTATCTGGGGTTCATGGCAGGGCCCGCGGTGATCGGCCTGCTGGCGCGGGTCAGCTCGCTGACCGCCGCGCTCTATGTGGTGGTCGCCTTTGCCGCCGCGCTGGCGGCATCGGCCAAATTCACCGGAAGCGGCGACAGCGCCACTTAAAAAGCCGCACTCAGCGCAGCGCCGGCGAGGTCTTCAGCGCACTCACCGAAGCCGCACCCATGGCGGCGCCGAACTTCTTGGCCAGCTTCTCGGCCACGTTGTCGCGGCGCGTGTAGTCGATGACTTCCTCGGCCTTGATCACCTCGCGTGCCACGAAGTCGACATTGCCCAATTGGTCGGCCAGGCCGAACTCGACAGCCTGCTCGCCACTCCAGAAGAGTCCGCTGAACAGGCCCGGGGTGTCGAGCTTGAGGCGGTCGCCGCGGCCCGTCTTCACGACGTTGATGAACTGCGTGTGGATCTGGTTGAGCATCGTCTGGGCGTGCGCGCGCTGCGCGTCGCTCATGGGGCTGAACGGGTCGAGGAAGCCCTTGTTCTCGCCAGCCGTCAGCAACCGGCGCTCGACGCCGACCTTTTCCATCACGCCGGTGAAACCGAAGCCGTCCATCAGCACGCCGATGCTGCCGACGATGCTGGCCTTGTCGACGAAGATCTTGTCGGTGGCGGCAGCGATGTAGTACGCCGCCGAGGCGCAGGTTTCTTCGACCACCGCATAGACCGGCTTCTTGTGCTTGGCCTTCAGACGCCGGATCTCGTCGTTGATGATGCCGGCCTGTACCGGGCTGCCGCCCGGCGAGTTGATCAGCAGCACCACGCCCTTGGCGCCCTCGTCCTCGAAGGCCGTCTTCATGGCGGCGATCACGAACTCGGCGCTGGCGTCGCCGCCGTTGGCGATTTCGCCCTTGATCTCGACGACGGCCGTGTGGGCCGTGGTCTTGGCGGTGCTGGGCGTGCTGCGCGAGAACGCGAACCACGCCAGGAACACGAAGAAGGCCAGCCAGCCCAGGCGCACGAAGGTCTTCCAGCGGCGCGTGGCCTTCTGCTCATTCAGGGAGGCAAAAGCGAGTTTTTCGAGGGTGGCGCGCTCCCACCCGGGGCGCTGCGTGGGATCTTGGGCCATGGTGCGGGAGCTGTCTTGAGATGTCGTAAGGGGGACGGCCGGCTCCAGCGGTTCGAAACCTTGTGGTTCCCTGCGGTTCGGATCGGTCATGTCAGAAGGAAAGAGGTTGAAGGTTCCAGTCAGTATGCCAGTGCACCACGCCGTCTTCTTCGCTCAGCGCGATCTTCACGAGCCCGCCGCGGCACGGCCCGCCCGCGCATTCGCCGGTGTCGGGCTTGTAGACGGCGCCGTGGGTGGCGCACAGCAGCCACTGGCCGCTGTCGTCGAAGAAGCGGTCGGGCTGGAAGTCCATCTCCATCGCCACGTGGCTGCAGCGGTTGAGGTACGCATGCGGCAGGCCCTCGAAGCGCACCGCGAAGGCGCGGCAGGTTTCGCCGCCGTGGACCACGTCGAAGGGCACGGCGTTGCCGCCCTCGACCAGGTCCGAGGCGTTGCACAACGGGATGCGCTGATCGCTCATAGATATACCTTCGTGCTTCGCACTGCGGTGCGAGCTTGCTTGGGGCGGCCCGGCGCGGCGCTCATGCGGCACCCCTCAGGCGTTGTCGAGCAGCCAGGCCTGCAGCTCGGCGATCGACTGCGCCACGTACAGCGGCTTGAATTCATCGAAGGTCGACGACGCGTGCGCGCCGAAGCCCACGCCCACGCTGGCGCAGCCGGCGTTCTGCGCGAGCTGCAGATCGTGCGTGGTGTCGCCGATCATCAGCGTGCGCTCGGCCGGCACGTCGAGCTCTTCCATGAGTTCGAGCAGCATGCGCGGATGCGGCTTGCCGAAGGTTTCGTCGGCGGTGCGCGAGGCGTCGAAGCGGTCGCGCAGCGCCACCGTCTTCAGGGCCTCGTTGAGACCGCGGCGCGACTTGCCCGTGGCCACGGCCAGCTTGTGACCGCGCGCGCGCAGCGCATCGAGCATCGGCAGCACACCGTCGAACAGCACGAGGTCGTCCTGGTGCTGCAGGAAGTGGTAGCGGTAGCGGGCGCCGAGTTCGGGGTACTTTTCTTTCGGCACATCGGGCGCCGCGCGCGCGAGCGCCTCGGCCAGGCCCAGGCCGATCACCCAGGCGGCATCGTCCTCGCTGGGCTTGGCGCCTCCGACATCGACCACGGCCGCCTGGATGCAGCGCACGATCAGGCGGGTGGAGTCGTAGAGCGTGCCGTCCCAGTCGAAGGCGATCAGGTCGAAGCGAGGGGGACGTGCAGGACGGGCGGAAGAATCAGTCATGGGCCGTGGGAGTGGGGTGTTGGGCCATCGCCTCGAGCGCCGCACGCGACATCAGTGCATGCAGCTCGGGCGGCAGTCCGGCCTGCAGCGCGATGCGCTCGCCGCTGGCCGGGTGGTTGAATTGCAGCCGCCACGCATGCAGGAACATGCGCTTGAGGCCGAGCTTCTGCAGGGCACGCTGCCGATCGGACTCGCCGTACTTGTCGTCGCCGGCAATCGGATGCCCGGCCGAGGCCAGGTGCACGCGGATCTGGTGGGTGCGCCCCGTCTTGATGGTCACGGCCAGCAAGGACAGCGGTGTGGCGTCGCCCGGCAGGCTGAGGCGGGCCAGCACGCGCACCAGCGTGATGGCGCGCATCGCGTCGGGGTGGTCCTTGGCGACCACGCGGACGCGGCGTTCGCCCACACCGGCGCCCGAGCCGTCGGGCAGCAGGTACTTGGCCAGCGGCGCGTCGAGCACCTTCTTGTTGGCGGGCCAGTCGCCTTCGACCAGCGCCAGGTAGGTCTTGCCGGTTTCGCGCTCGCGGAACTGGTCCTGCAATGCCACCAGCGCGCTGCGCTTCTTGGCGACCAGCAGGATGCCGGAGGTTTCGCGGTCGAGCCGGTGCACAAGTTCCAGAAACTTGGCGCCCGGGCGTGCCGTGCGCAATTGCTCGATCACGCCGAAGCTCACGCCGCTGCCGCCATGCACCGCGACACCGGCCGGCTTGTCGATGGCCAGCACCGCCTCGTCTTCGAGCAGCACCGGAAACTCGCGCGCCGGCGCGGGCGGCGTGGCGCCCTCTTCGGCGCGCGGCGAAATCCGCACGGGCGGAATCCGGACCTGGTCGCCGTCTTCGATGCGGGTGTCGGCCTGGACACGGCCCTTGTTGATGCGCACCTCGCCCGACCGGATGATCCGGTAGACGTGTGTCTTCGGCACGCCTTTCAGATGGCGAAACAGGAAATTGTCGAGCCGCTGCCCAGCGGATTCGGCGTCGACAGTCAGGAAGTGGATGGCCGCGTGCGGCGTGCCGGCGTCGGCGCCCGCAGGTCGATCCGCGGGATTTGGAGCCCCCGTGGGGCTTTTCTTCGCACCTATAATGTTTTTCACCAGCGCGGTCGTGTAAGTGCTTGATTAGACAGAAGTTTAGAGCACTGACGACCATGCTGTGAGGTCGATGCCGCTTTGGCGTCCAGCCCGCAAACCCCGCGCAATCGCGCAAAGTGGCAGGCCAGGCACCCAAGTCAAGCCGACACCCACGAAACACCGATACGGAATACCCAGCCTGCAGCTTCCAAGCTGCAGGCGGATCGAAGCGAGTCCCTTGTTGTGTTGATGCTGCTGATTCAAATATGCCTGCGCTGGTCGACCTGGTTTCGACCAGTCGCCTCAGGCATTGAATTGCCCGCAGTGCGCGCCACCCTTGCGCAACCGGCTGTCAATAAGACAGCCACCCAACACCGAATCTGGCTCGCGCCCATCCACGCGCCCCCACCCCGGCTGTCTTCTTGAGCTGACGCTCAAGAGGCCTGCTCGCGCCTGGCGCGGCAGTCACAGCATCCGGGGCCAAGCGGCAATTCCCTGGTTTCGCGGGCGTCGTCCGTGCATCGTTGGCTCGTCATGAGCCGGTAGAACGATACATATAAGGACAACGCATCATGAAGCGGATGCTGATCAATGCCACGCAGCCGGAAGAACGGCGCCTGGCCATCGTCGACGGGCAAAAGCTCCTCGACTACGAAATCGAAATCGAAGGGCGCGAACAGCGCAAGGGCAACATCTACAAAGCGGTCGTGACCCGCGTCGAGCCTTCGCTCGAAGCCTGTTTCGTCGACTACGGCGAAGACCGCCACGGCTTTCTGCCGTTCAAGGAAATCTCCAAGCAGTATTTCGCCGAAGGCGTGTCGGCCAGCCAGGCCCGCATCCAGGACGTGATCCGTGAAGGCCAGGAACTCACCGTCCAGGTCGAAAAGGAAGAACGCGGCAACAAGGGCGCCGCCCTCACCACCTTCATCTCGCTGGCCGGCCGCTATGTCGTGCTGATGCCGAACAACCCCCGTGGCGGTGGCGTGTCGCGCCGCATCGAGGGTGACGACCGCGCCGAGCTCAAGGAGGCGATGGACCAGCTCGAGTACCCGAAGGGCATGAGCATCATCGCGCGCACCGCCGGCATCGGCCGCTCGGCGCCCGAACTCCAGTGGGACCTGAACTACCTGCTCAAGCTGTGGACCGCCATCGACGGCGCCGGCAAGGGCGGCAAGGGCGCCTTCCTGATCTATCAGGAATCGTCGCTCGTGATCCGCGCCATCCGTGATTACTTCAATCACGACATCGGCGACATCCTGATCGACACCGACGACATCTACGACCAGGCGCAGCAGTTCATGGCGCACGTCATGCCCGAGCATGCCGCCCGCGTGAAGCGCTACCGCGACGATGCGGCCCTGTTCAGCCGCTTCCAGATCGAGCACCAGATCGAGTCGGCCTACGCCCGCACCGTGCAGCTGCCCTCGGGCGGCGCCATCGTGATCGACCACACCGAAGCACTGGTCTCGGTCGACGTGAACTCGGCCCGCGCCATCAAGGGCGGCGACATCGAAGAAACCGCCACCCGCACCAACCTCGAAGCCGCCGACGAAGTGGCCCGCCAGATGCGCCTGCGCGACCTGGGCGGCCTGATCGTCATCGACTTCATCGACATGGACGAGTCGAAGAACCGCCGCGAAGTCGAAAGCCGCCTGCGCGACGCGCTGCGCCAAGACCGCGCCCGCGTGCAGTTCGGTTCGATCAGCAAGTTCGGTCTGATGGAAATGAGCCGCCAGCGCCTGAAGCCGGCGCTGTCCGAAGGTTCGTCGATCCCCTGCCCCCGTTGCGGCGGCTCGGGCCACATCCGCGACACCGAATCGAGCGCGCTCCAAATCCTGCGCATCATTCAGGAAGAGTCCATGAAGGACAACACGGCCGCCGTGCATGTGCAGGTGCCCGTGGAAGTCGCTTCGTTCCTGCTGAACGAAAAGCGCCCTGAAATCGCCAAGATCGAGCTCAAGCAGCGCGTCACCGTGCTGATGGTGCCCAACAAGACGCTCGAAACGCCGAACTACAAGCTCGAGCGCCTGAAGCACGACGATCCGCGTCTCGACCACATCGAAGCCAGCTACAAGATGGCCGACGAGATCGAAGACCCGACCTCGGTCACGCGCCGTTCGCAAGAACCCACCAACAAGCAGACGCCGGTCATCAAGGGCGTGCTGCCCGACGCACCCGCGCCGGTGGTGCCGCCCAAGCCCGAAGCGGTGCGCGCAACTGCGCCCGCCCCGGCACCGGTGGCCCCGCCCGTGGTGGCCGCTCCGGCCCCGGCACAGACCGGCTTCATGGCCTGGATCAAGAGCTTCTTCGGCGGCTCGCCGGCCACCGCACCGGCGCCTGCGCCGAGCGCGATTCCGGTCGAAGCACCGAAGCCCCGCCGTGACGGCGGCCGTGGTGCAGGCCGTGACGGCGAAACGCGCGGTGCGCGCGGCGCCGACGGCGAACAGCGCCGCGGCGGACGCGGCGGCGAAGGCCGTGGCGAAGGCGGCGGCCGTTCGGGTGGACGCGACGGCGAGCGCCGTGGCGGACGCGGCGGTGAGCGCCGTGAAGGCGGCGGTGAACGCCGCGGCGAGGCTCGCAACACCGAGCAGCGCAACGACAGCACCAACCCGGCACGCGAACCGCGCGAAGCACGTGAAGCACGCGCCCCGCGTGACGGCGAACAGCGCCGTGGCGGTCGCGGCGAGCGCCGCGAAGGTGGCGAAGGCCGCAACGCGCCGGCCGAAGCCCTGCTCGACGGCAACCTGAACCTCGACGCCCAGCAACAGCAGCCGGCACCCGGCGGCGACGACAACGGCAATGCCGCAGCGGAACGCGCACCCCGCGCCCGCGGCGAGCGCCGTGAACGTGGCGAGCGTGGTGAACGTGGCGGCGACCGCAACGACCGCGGTGAACGCAGCGGCGACGCGCAGCAGCAACAGCCGCGCGACGACGAGGCAGCACCCGCCGGCGACGGCGAGCGCCAGCCCCGCAACGGCCGTGGCGACGAGTCGCGCGGCCCGCGCGGTGAGCGCAACGACGGCCGCCGCGAGCGCCGCAACGACGCGCCTGCAGCCAACGAAGGCGACGCACGCGTGGCCGAATCGGCTGCCGCTGGCGATGCCGAGCAAGGCAACAACGAAGGCAACGAGCAGCAAGCCCCGCGCCGCGAAGGCGAAGAGCGCCGTGGCCGCTCGCGTGACCGTTACGGCCGTGACCGCCGCGAACGCGGTCCGCGTGACGACGCCGGCAACGGTGGCAACGAAGCCAATGCCGCAGAAGCCGCACCGGTCGCCGAAGGCGCCGTGGCAGCCGAAGCCCAGGCCGAGCGCCAGCCGCAGGAGCAACTGCCGCTGGTGTCGGAAGCCGCTGCAGTGGTCGCCGCGACTGAAGTGCGCGAAGTGCGTGAACCCGCACCGCAAGTGCAGGAGCAGCCGCGCTTCGAGCGCCCCGTTGCGCCCGCACCGGCACCTGTCGCCGCACCCATCGTGGTCGAAACGGCTGCCAAGCCCGCAGCAGCAGCGCCCGCCAGCAACGGCCGCGCACTGCCCAAGGTGCAGTCCTTCGAACTGCCGCTGAACGAACTCGCGCAGATCGCCGAGAGCTCGGGCCTGCAGTGGGTCAACTCGGATGCCGACCGCATCGCGCAAGCGCGCGCCGCGATGGCCGCCGAGCCGAAGCCGGTGCATGTGCCACGCGAGCGCCCGCCGGTGATCGTGCTCGACGAAGGTCCGCTGGTGCTGGTCGAAACCCGCCGCGACCTCGGTTCGATGGCGCTGCCGTTCGAACAGCAGCAGCCGCAGGAACAGCAGCGCTCGCTCTGAGCCCTGCTTCCTCGCAAGTAAAAACGGCGCCTTCGTGGCGCCGTTTTTTTTGCTTCGGAGTTCAGGCCTGCTGCGGCGCCGCCTCGACGCCGGGCAGGTCCGGCATCTCCAGGATCAGTTGCCCGAAGCGGCAGGCGCACGGCGTCTTGCCGTTCTCGCTCCAGATCAGCGAGAAGTTCACGCTCGGCAGCGGCGGCAGGCCGTAACGGCCGTCGACGATCTTCATGCCCGGCTCCACCTCCTCGCGCGTGAGCACCGTCACCGCAAGCCCCGCCAGCACCGCCGCGCGAATGCCCTGCGGGCTGGCCGAGGTAAAGACCACGTGCCAGTCGAGCGATGCCAGGTCGAGCGCCGAGCCGGCCACCTGCCGGTTGACGCAAGGCTTCGGAAAAAACGCCAGCGGCAGCGACGCGCCCTTCGGCGCCTCGAAGGTCTCGGCCGCGGCCCACACGAGCTGGGTGCGCCGCAGGCAGGTGCCCTCCACCACTTCGGGCGGGGACATCACGACCGCAAGGTCGAGTTCGCCGGCGCGGATGGCCGCGCGCAGGTCGATGTGCATGCTCACGCAGACCTCCATGCGCACCGCCGGGAACCCGCGCGCGAACTGCGAGAGCAGTGGCGGCAGTCGGTCGCCCATGAAGTTGTCCGGCACGCCGAAGCGCACCACGCCCGAGATCGGCGACGGCTGGAAGCGCCGCGTCATCGCGTCGAGCGTGTCGAGGATCTGCTGCGCGTAGCGCAGAAAGTCTTCCCCGTCTTCGGTCACCGTGAGGCGGCGCGTCGTGCGGTGCAGCAGCGGCCGGCCCACCTGTTCCTCGAGCTTGCGGATCTGGTGGCTGATGGCCGACTGGGTCAGGTGCAGGCGCTCGGCGGCGCGCGTGAAGCCGCCGGTTTCCTTGACGGCCACGAAGGCGCGCAACAGCGTGGGGTCGAAGTCCATGGCGATCCTGGATAAATGATGGTTCCTAATGAATTCTAGGAAATCAAATCATTTCCATCATGAAGAGGGTTTCAACAGAATCAGCTGAACCTCTTCTGGAAAGCTGCTCGATGCCTCTCTCTCCCGCCGGCAAGAACCGGATCGCCCTGTCCGCGGTCTGCCTCATTGCCTTGATGTTCGGCCTGGAAATCTCCAGCGTGCCGGTCATTCTTCCCACGCTCGAAAAATCACTGCACGGCGACTTCAGCGACATGCAGTGGATCATGAACGCCTACACCCTCGCCTGCACCACGGTCTTGATGGCGGCCGGCACCGTGGCCGACCGCTACG
This sequence comes from Variovorax sp. RO1, assembly GCF_002849325.1. Classification (NCBI taxonomy): domain Bacteria; kingdom Pseudomonadati; phylum Pseudomonadota; class Betaproteobacteria; order Burkholderiales; family Comamonadaceae; genus Variovorax; species Variovorax sp. RO1. The sequence continues at coordinate 232,240 of NZ_PKMT01000007.1, read as the reverse complement.
GCCGCAAGCGCGTGCTGATCGTCGGCGTCGTGCTGTTCGGCCTCACCTCGCTGACGTGCGGCATCGCAGGCAACGCATCGGTGCTGATCGTCAGCCGCTTCCTGCAGGGCCTGGCCGGCGGCGCGATGCTGATCTGCCAGCTCGCGGTGCTGTCGCACCAGTTCCAGGAGGGCAAGGAGCGCAGCAAGGCCTTCGCCATCTGGGGCGTGGTGTTCGGCATGGGGCTGGGCTTCGGGCCGATCGTCGGCGGCGCGATCGTGGCGCTGTCGAGCTGGCAATGGGTGTTCCTGGTCCACGTGCCGCTGGCCGTGGTGGCGCTGGCGCTGGTTCTGGGCAGCGTGGAAGAGTCCAGCGACCCCGACGCGAAACGGCTCGACCTGCCGGGCATCGTCACGCTGTCGCTCGCGGTGTTCGGCCTCACCTACTTCATCACGCAGGGGCCGGGCCTCGGCTTCGGGAGCCCCGTGGCCATCGGCATCCTCGTGGCCACGCTCGTCAGCTTCGCCGTGTTCGTGTGGGTCGAAAAGATCAACCCGCACCCGATGTTCGATTTCTCGGTCTTTCGCATCCGCAATTTCTCGGGCTCGATCGTCGGCTCCATCGGCATGAACTTCAGCTTCTGGCCGTTCATGATCTACCTGCCGATCTACTTCCAGAGCGGCCTCGGCTACGACGCCGTCACGGCCGGCTCGGCGTTGCTGGCCTACACGCTGCCCACGCTCGTGCTGCCGCCGCTGGCCGAGCGCCTGTCGATGCGCTACCGGCCCGGCGTGGTCATTCCCGCGGGGCTGTTCGTGATCGGGCTCGGCTTCATCGCGATGCGCTGGGGCAGCGGCGTGGCGCACGCAAGCTGGCTCACGCTGCTGCCCGGCTGCCTGCTGGCCGGCATCGGGCTGGGCCTGACGAACACGCCCGTCACCAACACCACCACCGGCTCGGTGTCGAGCGCGCGCGCAGGCATGGCCTCGGGCATGGACATGAGCGCGCGGCTGATCACGCTGGCCATCAACATCGCGCTGATGGGGTTCCTGCTGCTCGAAGGCATTCATGCGCACCTGAAGAGCGCCCTGTCCACGTCGCTCGATGCGGTGCAACTGCGCGCGCTGGCAGAGAAGGTCGCGGCAGGCAGCTTCGCGTCGCTGCCCGAGAGCTTTCCGGCGCTGTCGCAGGCCGATCCGTCGGGCGCCGTCGTGCATGCCGCGCTGGTGCAGAGCTTCGGATGGGTGATGCTCTACGGCGGCATCGGGGTGTGGGTGCTGGCCGGTCTCAGCCTGCTGATCTTCGGCAACGGCAAGCCATCGGTGCAAACAGCGGGCCTGACGGCCGCCAAGGAATCCGCGTGCTCCTGAGGCCAGGACGCACGACGGACCCAGCCAACGCTCAGGGCGTGTTGTCGATCTGCGCCGCGCGCTTCCACGCGTCGGCGGCTTGCGCGTGGTCATCGCGCGCCTCGGCCAGCTGGGCCAGCGCGAGCCAGGCGCGCCGGTAGAGGTCGGGGTCCTGCAAGCCGAGCCCGGCCTGTGTGAGCAGCTGCTGGGCCTTGCCCCACAGCTGGCGCTTCATGCAGGCCATGCCGGCGAGGTACTGCAGGTTCGGGTCGCGCGGGTTGTTGCGCTGTGCGCTTTCGATGCGTGCGAGCCAGTCGGCGTCGACCGAGTCGAGCCCGGCTTCGAGCGCGCGCGTGAGCTTCACGCGCAGCGCATCGCCGAGGCCGCGCGGGTTCGCCACCATGCGCTCCCAGGCCGGCAGCAGCCAGCCGCGCGCCAATGCCAGGTCGCCGCGCAGCGCGACCATGCGCTGGGCCGCGTGGATGGCCACCTCGGGCATCTGACGTTCGGCGGAATCGAGTTCGGACCACGCGCGCAGCAACTGCGCCGGATCGTGTGCGCCGGTCAGCAACTCGGTCGCGAGGCCGCGCACGATGCTTTGCGCCGCCGCGTCGGAAAAGGCGCGGTGCTTGGCCAGCAGGCGCGCGGTGTCGAGCGCTTCGACCGTGCGGCGGTCTTGCCGCGCGGCCTTGAGTCGCAGCCGCAGCGCCAGCGTGCGGCGCTGTGCGCCTTGTGGCAGTTCTTCGAGCCGTGCGAGTGCGGCCGTGGGGTCGCGGTCGTCGAGCGCCCAGCGTGCGGCGCGCAGTTGCACGCCTTCGCGGGTTTCCGGGCTCGCGAGCACGGTGCGGTCGGCGCTTTCGTTGAGGGCCTGCTGCAGGTGGGCGTCGCGCGCCGCCTTGTCCTGCAGGGCCTGCGCGCTTTCGGCGGCCAGCAGGTGCGACAGCACGCGCACTTGCTGCGCCTGCGGCAGTTCGGCGCCGAGCGCGGCCAGTGTCTTTTCTTGCGTGAGTGCGGCCTGTGCGGCCTTACGAGCGCGCGAGAAGCGGCCGGCAATCAGCTGCACCATTGCATCGAGCAAGGCGGAGTGCAGCATGCGTTCCTTCTGCTGCAGCCGCCAGTGGCGCGCCTGCGTGGGCAGCGAGAACAGTGCCGCGAGGGCGCGCAACGCGACGTGCAGCAGCACGAAGGTCAGCAGCAGGATCACGAGCACGAGGTTCAGCGAAAGGTCGACCCGCCACGGCGGCCAGAACACGGTGATCGTGCCCTGGTTGTTGCCTGCGAACAGCGCCACCGCCGCAGCGACGGCGAACAGCGCGAGGAGCCAGATTGCAGCGCGCATGAACGGATCAGCGCCCTGCGGCCGCGGTGGTCAGCGCAGCCAGTGTGTCGTCGATGCGCACCGGCTCCGTGCTGCGCGCGAGCTGCTGCAGTTGCTGCAGCTGCGTGGCGGCGGCCTGCGTGCGGCGCGAAGCCGGATCGAAATAACGGTTGAGCGACGCGGCCACCTGGCCCAGCTCGCCGCGTGCGGCGTCCATCTGACGCGACAGCAGCGACAGCCGCGCATTGAGCAGCTTGAGCTTGAGGTTCTCGCGCAGGAAGTACGACTGCTCGGGCGCCAGCAGCACCGCCTCGGGGCTTTCGATGCGGCCGACGCGCACCAGCGAGCGGGCCTCGCCGCGGATGGTCAGCAGCACGCGCTGCCACCAGGGCGCATCGGCGGGAATGGGTTCGGGACGCCAGGCGTTGACGCCGTTGCCGCGCACGGCCACTGCGTTGAGCGTGGGCAGGTCGTCCACGCTGCGCACCAGTTCGTCGAGCTTCTGCAGGGCTTCGGCGCTGTCGGTGCTGGCGCTGGTGCGCAGGCGGTCGGCATCGCGCTGCATGGCGCGCTGCACGGGCGCGAGCCGCGGTTGCGCGGCGCGTGCGATGCGCAGGTCGCCGGCCTTGAGCGCGGCGAGCAGCGGCTCGAGGCTGCCCGTGACCTGTGCCTGCTGCAGCGCGAGGCGCACGGCGGATTCGATGTCGATCACGAGGTTCTCGTCGCGTGAACGCGAGAGGCTTTGAATGAGTTCTTCGAGCTGCGAGCGCTGCAGCGTGACTTCGGCCACGCGGGTCTCGATGAGCGCCACGCGGGCGGCGGCGTCGCGCACCGTGTCGCTGGCCTGGCGAGCGAGCGTGCGCGCTTCCATCGACTGGGCGGTGGCCTCGGCGCTCTGGCGCGCGAGCTGTTCCTTCATGCCGCTGACCTTCTGCCACAGCGCGAGGGTCGACAGCAGCGCGATCAGCGCCACGAGGGCCACGAGGCCCACGCCGATGCGCGCCAGCAGCGTGGCTGCAGCCGCCTGGGCGGCGGGCGTCTGGTGCGGCGCCACCGTGGCGGGCACATGCGCCGTCGGGTGCGCCGTGGGGGCGGAAGGGGGAGAAAGGTCGTCGGACGGGGACGCGGCGCTCATGCGAAGGATTCTATCGACGCGATCAGCGCTTCCCGCAGGGGTGTGCAGACACGCAACGCCCCGAAACCCGCGGCCTGCGCGGCTTCGCCGATGCGCGCATGGGTGGCGATGGCGCGCGCGGCCTGCCACGACGTGCCCGGCAGTGCGCGCTGCAGGTTGCCGATGGCTTCCGAGCTGCTGAAGAGCCAGATGCCGTGTCCGGCAGCGGCGTCGGTCGCGATGCGGCGCTGCGCCTCGTCGAGCGCAGGTGCGAGGCGCCGGTAGGCCACGACGGTGTCGCGCACGCCGCCGGCGGCATCGATCTCCTGGGCGAGCCACTGGCGGCCGGCCGGCTGGCCGGCTTCGTCGCCGCCGCGCACGATGAGCACACGCACGCCCGGCGACACCTGCCCGTGCGCCAGCGCCCACAGCGCCTCGGAGTCGAAACGCGTGGCGCCGGGTGGCGGCGCGTCGATGGCGGCGGGCGGCACGCCGGCGCGCAGCAGCGCGCGCTCGGTGCCGGGGCCGGTGGCCCAGAAGCGGCAACCGGCGAGTGCCGAGGCGCCACGGTGCTGGAAGAAGTGATCGACGGCGGTGGCGCTCACGAACATCAGCGCCGCGTAGTCCGCGAGCCGCGCCCACGCGGCACGCAGCGGTGCCACATCGAGTGCAGGCGCGATGGCGATCAGCGGCAGCGCCACGGCCTCGAGACCGGCCGACTGGAAATCACGAACCCACGCCGCCGCTTCGTGCGCCGGCCGCGTGACGATGACAGGCCCCGCGCGCATCGCTCGGCGCCGACCGTGATCAGTGGGCACCGGCGTCGCGCAGCAGCCCGGCGGCGTGCTGGCCGAGGGCATCGGCCCCCGCGAAGTCGCCGGCCTCGGCCTGGGCCTGCACGCGCACCAGCGGCGCATCGCCTTCCGGGTCGCCCCAGGCGGCGTCGATGCGCAGCGTGCCGTCGGCCTGCCGACGCGCATGGGCCGCGAGCGGCATGGAGCAGCTGCCGCCCATCGCGCGGCTCACGGCGCGCTCGGCGGTGGTCGAGAGCCAGTCGCCGCGGTGCGCCAGCGGTGCCAGCAGGTCGATGAGGTCCTGGCGGTCGGCGCGCACCTCGATGCCGAGGGCGCCCTGCCCTGCGGCGGGCAGCATGGTGTCGGGGTCGAAGGCCACGCGGATGCGGTCTTCGAGGCCCAGCCGCTTGAGCCCGGCCGCCGCGAGCACGATGGCGTCGTAGTGGCCTTCGTCGAGCTTGCGCAGGCGGGTGTCGAGGTTGCCGCGCAGCGGTTCGATGCGCAGGTCGGGCCGCTGCGCGCGCAGCAGCACCACGCGGCGCAGGCTCGAGGTGCCGACCACCGCGCCCTGCGGCAGTTCGTCGAGCGAGGCGTAGCGCGGCGACACCAGCGCGTCGCGCGGGTCTTCGCGTTCCAGCACGCAGGCCAGCGTGAAGCCCTCGGGCAGCTCCATCGGCACATCCTTGAGCGAATGCACGGCGATGTCGGCGCGCCCGTCTTCGAGCGCGGCTTCGAGTTCCTTGACGAAGAGTCCCTTGCCGCCGACCTTGCTCAGCGTGCGGTCCAGGATCTGGTCACCGCGGGTCGTCATGCCCAGCAGGCTGACGGTGTGGCCGCGTTCTTGCAAAAGCGTTTGCACGTGTTCGGCCTGCCACAGGGCCAACCGGCTTTCGCGCGTGGCGATCACGATGTTGCTCAAGATCGCTCCCAAAAAGTACGTGGTTTCTGACCTCCGGAATGCTAGCATGTTGCGCCGCAGCAACGGAGGCGGCGCGTCCATTCAAGTCCCCAGGAACAACATCGAATGAAAGCCAGCAAGACTCCTGCCATCCCCGCCAAGCGCCGCCAGACCGAAGACCAGCCATTGATCGACGACATCCGGCTGTTAGGCCGGATCCTCGGCGACGTGATCCGGGAGCAGGAGGGTGACGAAACCTACGCGCTGGTCGAGAAGATCCGCACCCTGTCGGTGTCGTTTCGGCGCGACGCCGACCACGCCGCCGACCGCGCACTCAAAAACCTGCTCAAGGGCTTGAGCGCCGCCGAAACGGTGCGCGTGATCCGCGCCTTCACCTACTTCAGCCACCTGGCCAACCTCGCCGAAGACCGCCACCAGATCCGCCGCCGCACCGAGGCCGAACGCGAAGGCGTGCAGGCCGACGGCGACCTGCAGACCGCGCTGGTGCGCATCCGCAAGGCCGGCATCAAGCCCGACGACATCGTCGCCTCGCTGGCCCACAGCTACGTGTCGCCCGTGCTCACGGCGCACCCGACCGAAGTGCAGCGCAAGAGCATCCTCGATGCCGAGCGCGCCATCGCCCTGCTGCTCACCACGCGCGACGAGATCAAGCTGCGCCAGAACGCCTACGCAGGCGGCAAGGACGCGCTCTCGCCCATCGAGCTGGCCGAGAACGAAACCCAGATGCGCATCCGCGTCACGCAGATCTGGCAGACGCGCCTCTTGCGCTTCTCCAAGCTCACCGTGGCCGACGAGATCGAGAACGCGCTGAGCTACTACGAAGCCACCTTCCTGCGCGAAATTCCGCGCGTGTACGCCGACCTCGAAAAGGCGCTGGCCCAGAGCGGCGTCACGCCCTCGGTCGCGACCTTCCTGCGCATGGGCCAGTGGATCGGCGGCGACCGCGACGGCAACCCCAACGTCACGGCAGAGACGCTCGAGTACGCGCTGAGCCGCCAGTCGGAACTCGCGCTGCGCCACTACCTCACCGAGGTGCACTACCTCGGCGGCGAGCTGTCGCTGTCGGCCACGCTGGTCGATGTGTCGGTCGAGATGCAGGCGCTGGCCGAGCGCTCGCCCGACACCAGCGAGCACCGCAAGGACGAACCCTACCGCCGCGCGCTCACGGGCGTGTACGCGCGCCTGGCGGCCACGCTGCGCGAGCTCAGCGGCGGCGAGGCTGCGCGCCATGCGGTCGCGCCGCAGAACCCGTACGCGAATGCCGAAGAGTTCCTGGTCGAGCTGCGCACCATCGAGGAGTCGCTGGTCGAGAAGCACGGCACCGTGCTCGCCGCGCCGCGCCTGCGTCCGCTGATCCGCGCGGTGGAGGTGTTCGGCTTCCACCTGGCCACGGTCGACCTGCGCCAGAGCTCCGACAAGCACGAAGCCGTGATCGCCGAGCTGCTGGCCACCGCGCGCATCGAGCCGGCGTACGCCTCGCTGGCCGAAGAGGCCAAGCAGACGCTGCTGCTCAAGCTGCTCGACGACGCCCGACCGCTGCGCGTGCCCGACGCCGACTACTCGCCGCTCGCGAAGAGCGAGCTGGCCATCTTCGCGGCCGCACGCACGGCGCGTGCGCGCTACGGCGCGGCGGCCATCCGCCACTACATCATCAGCCACACCGAAACGGTGAGCGATTTGCTTGAAGCGCTGCTGCTGCAAAAGGAAGTGGGCCTGCTGCGCGGCGCGATGGACAGCAACGCGACCTGCGACCTGATCGTGGTGCCGCTGTTCGAGACCATCGAAGACCTGCGCAACGCCGCGCCCATCGTGCGCGCCTTCTACGCGCTGCCGAACATCCAGGCGCTCATCGAACGCTCGGGTGGCGAGCAGGACGTGATGCTCGGCTACAGCGACAGCAACAAGGACGGCGGCATCTTCACCAGCAACTGGGAGCTGTACCGCGCGGGCATCGCGCTGGTGTCGCTGTTCGACGAGCTGAACAAGAAGAAAAAGAACCCGATCCGCCTGCGCATGTTCCATGGCCGCGGCGGCACGGTGGGCCGCGGCGGCGGCCCGAGCTACCAGGCGATCCTGGCGCAACCGCCCGGCACGGTGCGCGGCCAGATCCGCCTCACCGAGCAGGGCGAAGTCATCGGCTCGAAGTACGCCAACCGCGAGATCGGCCGGCGCAACCTCGAGACGCTGGTGGCCGCCACGCTCGAAGCCACGCTGCTGCCGCAGGGCAAGCCGGCGCCTGCCACCTTCCTCTCGGCCGCGGGCGAACTCTCGACCGCCAGCATGGCTGCGTACCGCAAACTGGTGTACGAAACCCCGGGCTTCGGCGACTACTTCTTCGGCTCCACGCCGATCCGCGAAATCGCCGAACTCAACATCGGCTCGCGCCCCGCCTCGCGCAACCCGAGCCACAAGATCGACGACCTGCGCGCCGTGCCGTGGAGCTTCAGCTGGGGCCAGTGCCGCCTCACGCTGCCGGGTTGGTTCGGCTTCGGTTCGGGCGTGGAGCAGTTCCTGGCCGCCGCCGGCAACGGCGCGGGCAAGAAGGAGCGCGTGGCGCTGCTGCAGCGCATGTATGCGCAGTGGCCGTTCTTTCGCACGCTGCTGTCGAACATGGACATGGTGCTCGCCAAGAGCGACCTTGCGCTGGCCTCGCGCTATGCCGAGCTGGTCACCGACCGCAAGCTGCGCCAGAAGGTGTTCTCGATGATCGAGAGCGAATGGCAACGCACCTCGGATGCGCTCACGCTCATCACGGGCGCCAAGCAGCGCCTCGAAGGCAATGCCGAAATGCAGCGCTCGGTGCGCCACCGCTTCCCCTACATCGACCCGCTGCACCACCTGCAGGTCGAGCTGATGCGGCGTTATCGCGCGGGCGACGGCGGCGAACGGCTGCAACGCGGCATCCACATCTCGATCAACGGGGTGGCTGCAGGGTTGCGCAACACGGGCTGACCGGCACGCAGCCTCGATGAACGAAGGGCGCCTTGTGCGCCCTTTCTTACGAGGGCCGCCGGCAATGAGGTACCTGTAAGGTCATTTAAAAGGGTACGGTCGGGACACGTTCCCAGTTCTCGCAATCGCGCGGCAGCTCGAAGTCGTTTCACAGGAGCCCGTTGCAATGTCCGTCCCGCAGTCCCTTTCCCATTCGCAGATCGATTTCGTCGGCAGCGATTTCGAAGCACTGGCTTCACACATGCACCACTGTGCACGTGCCCATGGGCGATGGTTCTCGCTGCGAAGCCACATGCAACGTGTGCGCGCGCTCGCTGCGGGCCGCATCGTCACGATGGCCTGCGTGGCCGTGGTGCTGGGCATCGGCCTGTTCGCCGTCACTTGAGCGCCGCTGCCGTCGTCGACCGCCTTCAAGGGCTCAGTCACTACGCCCGGTCCCTCCTGCTCGGTCCGCACGACCCGGTCGCACTCCCGATTCGCGCCGAACTCTTCGGTGCCCAACGTTTTGAACAGCACGGCCACAGCCTGGCCCGTGCCCAGGTGGTGGAAGACGAACACCTCCGCGCGCGCGAAGGCGCGCCCTTCTTTCCGCGGGTCGACGAAAACCTCGAATCGCTGCGCGCGGCCTTCGACTACATCGCGCTGATCTCGCGCAGCGGGCGCTACGTGTCGCCGGCGGCCGAGTGGCTGCTCGACAACTTCCACCTCGTCGAGGCGCAGCTCCAGCAGATCCATGACGGCGTGCCGCGCAGTTATTACGCGCGCCTGCCCAAGCTCGTCACGCCGCCGCTGGCGGGGCTGCCGCGCGTGTATGGCATTGCGTGGGCCTATGTGGCGCACACCGACAGCGTGCTCAACAAGACGCTGTTCACCGCCTTCCTCAACGCCTACCAGGACATCGACGAGCTCATGCTCGGCGAGCTGTGGGCGCTGCCCACCACCCTGCGCGTGGTGCTGCTCGAAAACCTGCGCCGCGTGGCCGAGCGCATTGCCGAGAACAAGGTCGCGCGCGAGATCGCGCATGCCGCCTGGGACGCAGCGCCGCATCTGTCGGTGCAAGACCTCGACGTGCTCTACCGCGCGCTGCAAAGCCATGGCCTGCAGGACAACTACCTCACGCAGCTGTGGCAGCGCCTGCCCGTCGAGCACGGCGACGATATGCCCGCGCTGGTGCGCTGGACCGAGCAGCACTGCCCCAACGGCCCGGCGCTGATCGACGACGCGCAGAACGCACAGGCCGCGGCCAACCTCACGGTCGGCAACATCATCACGACCTTGCGCATGATCGGCCAGGTCGAGTGGAGCGACCTCATCGAACCGGTGAGCCGCTCGCTGCGCGTGCTGCGCGAACTGCCGAGCTATGCGAACGAGAGCGAACTCACGCGCCAGCAGATCACACATGCGATGGAACAGGTGGCGCGCAACACCGAACGGACCGAGCGCGAAGTGGCGCAGGCCGTGGTCACGCTGGCCTCCAGCGCGCCGGCCGACGAAGCCGGCGCCGAAACCGACCGCGCCGACGGCACCGCCGGCTATTACCTCTTCGACCAGGGCCGGCCCGCGCTGATCGCTTCGCTGCAGGCGAACGCACCGGCGGGCCGTTCCTCACGCGCAGCAAACGCGCGGCCCGCGCGCAGCCATCGCGGCTGGCGCTTGCCCGTCTACGTGGGTTCTGTCGCACTCGGCACTGCGCTGCTGCTGGCGGCCGTGGTGCACGGCCTGCCGCATCGCGGCGACTGGACCACCGTCGCGGCGTTGCTGCTGCTCGCATGGCCGCTGTCTGAAGCGCTGATTTCGCTGGCGCAACGCGTCATGGCGGAGTCGGTGCGTGTGCAGGCATTGCCACGTCTCGATTTTGCGAACGGCATTCCCGAGCGGCACCGCGCGCTCGTCGTCATGCCCACGATGCTGGGTTCGACCGCGAACAACGCCAAGCTCGCGCACCGGCTCGAACTGCACTGGCTCGCCAACCGCGAGGCGCACGCGCAGTTCGCGCTGCTGACCGACTGGGCCGATGCCTCGCAAGCGTCGATGCCCGACGACGCACCCTTGCTCGACGACGCCCAGCAACGCATCGCCGCGCTCAACGCCAAGTACCCGCCGGCGGAAGGCACCTCACCGCGCTTCCTGCTGCTGCACCGCCCGCGCAGCTGGAGCGAAACCGAGCAGCGCTGGATGGGTTGGGAACGCAAGCGCGGCAAGCTCGAAATGCTCATGCGCCTGCTGGCCAGCGGCGACGCCAGCGGCTTTGTTCCGCTCGCGCCAGGCCAGCAGCTCGCGCCCGGCCGCACGCCCTATGTGCTGACGCTCGACAGCGACACGGGCCTGCCGCCCGGCGCGCTGCGCGACCTCGTGTCCATTGCCGCGCATCCGCTGAACGCGCCCGAGATCGACCTGCCAGGCCGGCGCGTGGTCGCAGGCTTCGGCATTCTTCAGCCGCGCATCGTCACGCCGTTCCCGATGCGCAGCGAGCGCTCCTTCTTCCACTGGGTGTTCGCCGGCCAGTGCGGGCTCGACCCGTACGGCAGCGGCGCCTCCGACATCTACCAGGACGTGTTCGGCAGCGGTTCCTTCACCGGCAAGGGCTTGCTCAACGTGCGCGCGGTGCACGCCACGCTGAACGACCGCCTGCCCGACAGCGCCGTGCTGAGCCACGACCTGCTCGAAGGCAGCGTCGCGCGCTGCGCGATGGTCAGCGACGTGGTGCTGGTCGAAGACCATCCGCACCACGCCGGTGTGGCCGCCTCTCGCGTGCACCGCTGGGTGCGCGGCGACTGGCAGCTGCTGCCGCTGATGTGGCGCGCGCGCCGCTTCGGCATCGACGCGCTGGGCCTGTGGAAGATGAGCGACAACCTGCGCCGCTCGCTGGTCGTGCCGGCGTCTTTCGCGCTGCTGGTGCTGGTGATCTTCACGCAGGCCATGCCGCTGGGCTGGGCGCTGGCCGCCGTCGGCGCGGCGCTCACGCTGGGCCCGCTGCTGGGCGCGCTGGCCGGCCTGGTGCCGACACGGCGCGCGATCGAGCTGCGCCACTTCTTCGACGTGGGCGCGGTCGAGTTGCTGCGCGCGATGGCCGGCGCGGCCTGGCAGTTCGTGCAACTGGCGGCGCAGACGCGGCTGCTGCTCGACGCGGCCTTCCTCGCCACCTGGCGGCTGCTCGTGAGCCGCAGGCACCTGCTGCAATGGACGACGGCCGACCAGGCGCAGGCGCAATCGAGCCAGCGGCTGAAGCCCTTCGTGCGCAGCGCAGCCCTCAGCAGCGCCGTGTGCCTGGTGCTGGCCCTCCTCGCGAACTGGAGCGCCTACCCGGTGATCGGCCCGCTGCTCTTCGTGCTCTGGGCGCTGGCGCCCATCGCCGCCTGGTGGGGCAGCCGTGTCGACGCACAAGCCGAAGACCCGCTCGAACCCACGCAGCGCAGCTACCTCGACACGCTGGCGCACGACACCTGGCGCTTCTTCGAGCACGTGGTGGGCCCGGACGACAACCACCTGCCGCCCGACAACCTGCAGCTCGAACCGCAACCGACCCTCGCGCACCGCACCTCGCCGACCAACATCGGCATGTACCTGCTGGCCGCCTGTTGCGCGCGCGAATTCCGCTGGATCGACACAGCCGCCCTGCTGGCGCGCCTCACGGCCACGCTCGACACCGTCGACCGCATGCAGAAACACAACGGCCACCTGTTCAACTGGTACGACACGCAGACGCTCAAGCCGCTGCCGCCCGACTATGTGTCGAGCGTCGACAGCGGCAACTTCGCGGGCCACCTCGTGACCGTCGCGCAGGCCTGCCGCGCCTTCGCGGCGGACGCAAGCTGCCAACCCCACGAAGCCCCCGCGCTGGAAGCCCTGGCGCAGCGCTGCGACGCGCTGCACGACGGCATGGATTTCAGCGGCCTCTACGACGCCAAGCGCCACCTGTTCCACATTGGCCTGCGCGTCGAAGAGAACGTGCTCGACGCCAGCTACTACGACCTGCTGGCCTCCGAGTCGCGGCTGCTGAGCTTCCTGGCCATCGCAAAGGGGGATGTACCGCGCCGCCACTGGATGGCGCTGGGCCGGCCGTTCCTGCTGGTGGGTTTCCAGCCCAGCCTGAAGTCGTGGTCGGGCTCGATGTTCGAGTACCTGATGCCGGCGCTCGTGATGACCGAGCCCACCGACGGCCTGCTGCAGGTGGCCAACGCCGCGGCCATTGCCGAGCAGCAGGCCTTCGGCCGCGCGCAGAACATGCCGTGGGGCGTGTCCGAGTCGGCCTACTTCGCGCAAGACCATTCACTGGCCTACCAGTACTCGCCCTTCGGCGTGCCGCGCCTGGCGCTGCGGCGCACGCCGCCGACCGACCGCGTGGTGGCGCCCTACGCCACGCTGATGGCCGCGCCCTTCGCGCCCGAAGCGGCGGTGCTCAACCTGCAGCGGCTCGAAGCGCTCGGCGCACGCGGCGAGTTCGGCTTTCTCGATGCGGTGGACTTCACCACCTCGCGCCAGGCCCAGGGCCAGGACTTCACCGTGGTGCGCAACTTCATGGCGCACCACCAGGGCATGTCGCTGGTCGCGCTGTGCAACCTGCTGTGCGCCGACGCGCCGCGCCGCTGGTTCGGCAGTGCCGCGCTGGTGCAGGCGCACGAGGCGCTGCTGCACGAGCGCACGCCGCGCCAGATCATCGGCAGCGCCGACCCGCGCACGCCGCCCGAGCCCAGCCAGGCCGAGCTGGCGCCGCTGTTCCAGCCGCGCGTGGTCGATCCGATGGGGCCGGGCTTCCAGCCCACGCACCTGCTGTCGAACGGCCGCTACACGGTGGCACTGCGCGCCAATGGCGCGGGCGTGAGCCGCTGGCGCGCGTTCAACGTAACGCGCTGGCGCGACGATCCGCTGCGCGACAGCTACGGCACTTTCTTCTACGTGCGCGATATCGAGAAAGACGGAGGGCAAAGCGATCTCACCTCGCTCACCGCCCTGCCCGCGCCCGGCGCCGACTGGCTCTACCGCACGCGCTTCCTCGCCGACCAGGTGCAGTTCGACGCGGCCGGCCCCGGCCTGCAGGTGCGCACCACGGTGCTCATCAGCCCCGAGGACGACACCGAGCTGCGCAACATCACGCTGCACAACTCGGGCGACGAAACGCGCACGCTCGAGCTCGTCTCGTACTTCGAGCCGGTGCTGTCGAACCCCAAGGCCGACGAGGCGCATCCGGCCTTTGCCAACCTGTTCGTCGAATCGCGCTGGGAGCCCACGTGGCGCGCGCTGCTGCTGTCGCGCAAGCCGCGCCTGCATGGCGACGCGGTGGTGGCCGCGGTGCACTTCCTGGCCTCGGTCGATGCCAACGTGCTGTCGATCGACTGCATGACCGACCGGCGCGCCTTCATCGGCCGCAACCGCACGCTGGCCGACCCCGCGCTCGATGCGCAACCGCTCACGGCCCAGGGCAAGCAGGTGAACGGCCTGGACCCCATCGCCTGCCTGCGCGTGCGCCTGTCGATTGCGCCGGGCACCACCGCACGCCTGAGCTTTGCCACCGCCGCCGACGAGAGCATCGAGGCGCTGATGCCCAGCATCGACCGCTACCTGCAGCCGATGCATGTGGAGCGCGCCACGCGCATGGCCGCCACGCTGGCGCAGGTGCGGCTGCGCGACCTGAGCATTGCGCCCGCGCAGAACCTCGCGCTGCAGGACCTGACGACCATCCTCACCTACACCACGCCGCGCGTGATGAGCGACCGCGGGCTGATCGACCTGCGCCAGATCTGGCGCTTCGGCATCTCGGGCGACAAGCCCATCGTGCTGGTCACCATCCACTCGATGAACGGCATGGGCCTCATCAACACGCTGCTGCGCGCGCAGCCGTGGTGGGGCTTCGGCGGCGTGGCCTGCGACCTCGTGGTACTCAACAGCGAACCGAACTCGTACCTGATGCCGCTGCAGCGCGAAATCGAAACGCTGCGCTCGCGCGTCGCGCAGCAGACGCAGAACAGCTTTCCGCGCAACGACACGGCCGGCTTCTACCTGTTGCGCGACCAGGACGTGGTGCCTTCGGAAAAGGCCGCGCTCTCCAGCCTGGCGCGCGTGGTGTTCACGGCCGACGGCCGTGCGCTCGAAGTGCAGGTGGCGGCGTTGCACGAGGCGCGCAGCCCGACGATTGCCGACGACAGCAGCGCACCGGTGCAGCACCGCACGCCGCTGTTGACGCGGCAGGCCGCCTCGTCGACGTCCACGACCGCCACCGGCGACTTCGATGCCGAGAGCGGCGAGTTCCGCTTCGAAGTCGGCCCCGACCGCCGCACGCCGCGCCCCTGGATCAACGTGATCGCCAACGCGGCCTTCGGCTTCCAGGTGTCCGAGTGGGGCACCGGCTACACCTGGGCCGGCAACAGCCGCATGCACCAGGTCACGCCGTGGTCGAACGACCCCGTGCAAGACCCGGCCTTCGAGCACTACCTGCTGCAGGACGTGGCGACGCGCGAGATGCTGCCGCTCACGCCTGCCGGTGGCGGCGGCGCTAACCGCCACCTCGTGCGGCACGGCCAGGGCTACTCGGTCTTCGAGGTCCGCCAAGGCGACCTCGTGCTCGAAACCACCTTCTTCGCGGACCGCGACGAAGCCGTCAAGCTGGTCCATGTGCGCGTGCGCAACGAAGGCGCCGGCCAGCGCCGCCTGCGCGCGCTCGCCATGGTCGAGTGGCAACTGGGCGCCGCGCGCGGCGAACGCCGCACCGTGCATTGCTGGAAGCCCGAAGACCAGCCGGCCGTGTTCGGCCAGCAGCGCGAATCGAGCACGGGCTTCGGCGGCAGCGCGGCCTTTTTGCTGCTCGCGGGCCTGCAGGGCGCGACGACCGGCGCCACGCAATGGACCTGCGACCGCAGCGAATTCTTCGCCGGCCGCGGCATCGTCGAAGTGCCCGACACGCTGGCGCGGCGCGCCGGCAGCGGGCTCGACGCCTGCGCAGCCATCGGCGGCGAATTCGTCGTCGCATCCGGCGAAACCGCGAGCTTCACTTTCGTGCTCGGCCATGCGGGCACGGCCGACGCCGCACTCGAACTCGCACGCCGCTGGCGGCAGCGCGACGTGCCCGAGGCACTGGCGCAGGCGCGCGGCTTCTGGGACGACCTGCTGGGCCGCCTGCAGGTGCGCACGCCCGACCCGCTGTTCGATGCGCTGGTCAACCGCTGGCTCGTGTACCAGACGCTGGCCTGCCGGCTCTGGTCGAAGGCCGGCTTCTACCAGGCCGGCGGCGCCTTCGGCTTTCGCGACCAGTTGCAGGACGCGATGGCCTTTGCGCTCACCGACCCGCCGCGCCTGCGCGAGCAGATCCTCGTGAACGCGGCGCGCCAGTTCCCCGAAGGCGACGTGCAGCACTGGTGGCACATGCCCGGCGGCGCCGGCGTGCGCACGCATTTCTCCGACGACCTGCTGTGGCTGCCGTACGCGTCGGCGCACTACGTCGAGGTGACCGGCGATGCCTCGCTGCTCGACGAGATGGTCGGCTTCATCGAAGGCCCCGGCATTCCCGAGGGCGCCGAAGACGCCTACTACGCGCCGCAGCACAGCGGCCGCATGGCCACCGTGTTCGACCACGGCGCGCGCGCCATCGACCGCAGCCTGACCACCGGCGTGCACGGCCTGCCGCTCATGGGCACCGGCGACTGGAACGACGGCATGAACCGTGTCGGCCACGAAGGCCGCGGCGAATCGGTGTGGCTTGCGTGGTTCCTGTGCAGCGTGGTCGAGCGCTTTGCGCCCATCGCAGAGGCACGCGGCGAACACGAACGCGCCGCGCGCTGGACCGCGGCACGCACCGGCTGGATCGCCGCACTGCACGACGCCGGCTGGGACGGCGCCTGGTTCCGCCGCGCCTTCTTCGACAACGGCGCGCCGCTGGGCTCATCGACCAACGACGAGTGCCGCATCGACCTGATCGCACAGGCCTGGTCGGTGCTCTCGGGCGCCTCGGACGCGGCCCACACCGGCCCGGCCATGGCCGCCATCCGGTCGCAGCTGCACGACGAGCCGGCGGGCCTGCTGCGGCTGCTGGTGCCGCCGTTTGCCCAGTCGACCCACAACCCGGGCTACATCCAGGCCTACCCGCGTGGCGTGCGCGAGAACGGCGGCCAGTATTCGCACGGCGCCGTGTGGGCGCTGATGGCACAGGCGCTGCAAGGCGACCATGAAGCGGCCTGGCAGAGCTTCGAGGGCCTGAGCCCGGCCCACCGTTCGCAGCACCCCGAGCGTGGCCCGGTCTACGAACTCGAGCCCTACGTGATGGCGGGCGACGTCTACGGCGCCGCGCCGTATGTGGGCCGCGGCGGCTGGAGCTGGTACACCGGCTCGGCCGCGTGGCTGCACCGCGCGGCCGTCGAGACCTTGCTGGGCCTGAGCGTGAAGGGCCGGCAGCTTTCGATGACGCCGCACGTGCCCGCGCACTGGCCGGGCTTCGAGCTCGCGCTGCGGCTCGGCCAGCGCCGGCTCATGCTGCAGTGGGGCACCCTCGAAGGCGCCGCCGCGCCCACGCACCATGTGACGGTGGGCGAATGGATCGACTGGCAGGCGCTGCCGGCGGATGCGGTGCTGCGGGTCGCTGAAGCGGCAGGTGAAAGGGCGGGTGACGGGCAGATGACGGCGTAGGTTATGGTCCGGACCCGCTTTCACCCCGCGCATTCATGACCAAAATCCAGTTCCGCCGACGACTCATCGTCATGATCCTGCTGTGCGTGGCCGTGGGCGGCGCCATCGTGCGGCACTACGCCACACCCGGCTCCACCACGCGCGACATCGGCACGCTGCTGATGGTGCTGTGGGTGCCGATCATCGGCAACGTGATCGCCTGGCTCATCGGCAAGCTGCCGCGCCGCGCGGCCAAGCAGGCCCCGCCCGAGGGCTTCGACACGCTGCCCGAATTCACGCCGCACCTGAAGGCGGAACTGACCTTCCGCCGGCCGTCGGTGCCCGCGCAGGACGTGCCGCTGGGCCCCGGCGAATACCGGGGCGCGCTGGTGCTCGGCACCGAAGGCTTCTCGGCGCGCTGGCGCGTGCCGCAGGGCACATCGCTCGCGCGCGGCACGCCGGTGGCGCTCGACATCGAGTTCCTCTCGCCGGCCGTCGCGCAACCGAAGTTCGTGCAGGGCACCGCCTTCCGCGTGCTGGTCGACGAATCGTTCGTGGCCGATGGACAGGCGCTGCAGTTGCGCCACGCCCACACTTAATCTCGGCCACTCAAAAAGACGGTGATGGCGAAAGGCGCCATTGCCGCATCCCCGGGCGGCTTCAGGCAGCAAAGGGATCGATTGTTCGCCGCAGGGAAACTGTCTACTGCTCCACCGCCCCTTGGTCGCAAGGCGGCCCGCTCGCACACTCCAATGCCCCCACACCGGCATTGGCGCCTTCATCGCCGATGCGTTCAAGGACAGCATCTCCATGATGAATTCTTCCGGCAGCAACCCCTGCATCGACGACCTGGCGGCGCCCGCGCGCGAAGCCGTGGCCGCCCCCACCCGCTCCGCCTGGCTCGCGGTCGGCTCCATCGCCGTCGGCACCTTCGCGATGGTCTCGACCGAGTTCATGCCCATCGGCCTGCTCACCGACATCGCGCGCGGCCTGAACGTGTCCGACGGCACGGCCGGTCTGATGATCACCATGCCCGGCGTGCTCGCCGCCTTTGCGGGGCCGGCGCTGATCGTCGCTTCGGGCCGGCTCGACCGCCGCACGGTGCTGATCGCACTCACGCTCTTGCTGATCGCCTCGAACCTGCTGGCCGCGTTCGCGCCCAACTTCACGACGATGGTGGTCGCGCGCCTGATGCTCGGCCTGGCCGTCGGCGGCTTCTGGACCTTCGCCCCCGCCGCCGCCACGCAGCTGGTGCCCGATGCCTCGAAGCCGCGCGCCATGTCGCTGGTGCTGGCCGGCGTGTCTGCCGCCACGGTGCTCGGTGTGCCCGCGGGCTCGTGGCTGGGCACGATGTTCGGCTGGCGCGCCTCGTTCGCCGTGACCGGCGCGCTGGCCGCGGCCGTGCTGCTGGTGCAGCTGTGGCTGCTGCCCGCGATTCCGCCGCAACGCGCCATCGGTGCGCGCGACCTGCTCACGCCGCTCACGCGCCGCATGGCGCAGGTCGGCCTGCTCGCGGTGCTGTTCTTCATCGCCGGCCACTTCGCGGCCTACACCTACCTGAAGCCGCTGCTGCAGCAGGTGTTCGGCCTGCAGGCCAACGAGGTCTCGACGCTGCTGCTGGTCTACGGCGCGGTGGGCTTCATCGGCACCTTCCTCGGCGGCAGCCTGGTGGCGCGCAGCGTGCGCGGCACCACCCTGCTGGCGGCGCTGATGCTCGCGACGGCCTTGCTGCTGTCGACGCTGATCGGCACCGGCATGGTGGCCGGCGCGGTGGTGGTGGTGATCTGGGGCGTGGCCTTCGGCCTCATTCCGGTGGCGCTCACCGGCTGGATGATGGAAGCCGTGCCCGACGCGCAGGAAGCCGGCCAGGCCCTGCTGGTGACGGGCTTCCAGGTGGCGATTGCCTCGGGCGCGCTGATCGGCGGCCTCATGGTCGACAGCCGCGGCATCTCGCCCACGATGGTGCTTAGCGGCGTGCTGGTGCTGATCGCCGCGCTCATCGTCGGCACGCTGGGCCGCGCACGCGGCGGCGCGGCGCCGCTGGCGGCCATTCCGGAGTAAGCAGTTCTAGCGGCGGCCGGGCTTCTTGCCGGCCGCCACGATCGCCTCGAGCACCGTGCGCAGCGCCTTGTTGAGCGGCTTGTCGCGGCGCACCACCACCGCCAGCGTGCGGTGCATGCGCGGGGCGAGGCGACTGACCTTCAGCGCCGGGTGGGCACCGCGCCCCGCCATCGACATGCCGGGCACGAGGCCGTAGCCCAGCCCCGCGGCCACCATCTCCTTCATCGCCTCGACGCTGCCCAGCTCCATCACGGGCTGCGGCTGCAGGCCCTCGGCCGCAAACCAGCGATCGACCAGCTTGCGCGTGTTGGCCGCGGGCTCGAACAGCACCAGCGGCAATGTCGCGAGGTCGGCCGGCGTCACGCGGGCCTTGAGCGGCGCGAGGTCGGCGCGGCCGATGGCGACGAACGCGTCGTCGCACACCGGCATCACGCTGAGCGAACGCCCCGCCGCAGGCAGCGTGACCAGCGCGAGATCGATGCTGTTGTCTTCCACCTTGCGCACGTGCTCGTCGGTGTTGCCGGTGCTCACCACCACGCTGAGCGCGGGGAACTCTTCACGCAGTTGGCGCAGCACCGCGGGCAGAAAGTACAGGCAGGCCGTCGCGCCCGTGCCCAGCCGCACGCGGCCCGTGACGCCGCGCGCGTGGTCGGCCAGCGCGTCGATCGCGTTCTCGACCGCCGCCTCGATCTGCGGCACATGGCGCAGCAACTCCGCACCGGCCGGCGTGGCCCGCGCACGCTTGCCGACGCGCTCGATGAGCCGCACGGCGAGCCGTCGTTCGAGCTGGCGCACCTGCAGGCTCACGGCCGGCTGCGACAGGCCGAGCCGATCGGCCGCGGCGGAGAAGCTGCCGGTTTCGATCACCAGGCCGAAGGTGGCGAGCTGGTCGAGGTTGAGGTTTTTTTCCAAAGTATTTCTTATGCGCTGCATAGGTGGACCCATCTTTACTTATAGCTCTCGCCTCGTCAAGATCGGGCCATGTCCTCCCCCACCCTTGCTTTCACCGCGCTCGACATCGCCGATGCCGAGCCCCACCACATGGCCCGCGTGCAGGCCATCTACAGCCACTACGTGCAGCACGACCTGTGCTCGTTCGAAGAAGAAGTGCCCAGCGTCGCGCAGATGCAGGCACGCCGCATCGACGTGCAGGAACGCGGCCTGCCCTACCTCGTGGCGTTGAAAGATGGCGAGGTGGCCGGCTATGCCTACGCCGGCCCCTACCGCGCGCGCTCGGCCTACCGGCACACGGTGGAAGACTCGATCTACGTCGCACCCGACATGCACGGCCACGGCATCGGCACGGCGCTGCTGCAGGCGGTGATCCACCGCTGCACCGAGGCCGGCTTCATGCAGATGGTCGCGTGCATCGGCCACAGCGGCAACGCTGGCTCGCAGCGGCTGCATGCGCGCCTGGGCTTCGAGACGGTCGGCGTGCTGCGCAACGTCGGCTTCAAGTTCGGCCAGTGGGTCGACACCGTGCTGATGCAGCGTGCACTGCGCTGACCCCACCCCAGCGGCGCCGCAGCGCGGATGGCTCGCGCTGCTGTGCGCGAGCCGGCTGCTGCAGGGAATGATCGTCACCGCCTACTCGGGCGTGCTGCCGTTCATGCGGGACGACTGGCAGATGACGGCCGCGCAGGCTGGCTCCATCCAGAGCGCCTGGCACGTGGGCTACATGAGCTCGCTGTTCGCCGTGGGCCTGCTGGCCGACCGCTTTGGCCCGCACCGCATCTTCGCGGTCGGCGGCGTGATCGGCGCGGCCGCCTCGCTGGCCTTTGCCCTCTTCGCCCACGACCACCGCTCGGCGCTGCTGCTGTACGGCCTGGCGGGCCTGTGCGCGGGCGCCTCGTACACGCCGGGGCTGCAGCTGCTGTCGCTCAATACCGGGCCCGCGGTGCGCGGGCGCGCGATGGGGCTGTTCCTCGGCGCGGCGTCGATGGGCTATGCGCTGTCGCTCGCGGTGGTGGCGGGCTTCAGCGTGGTCGCGCACTGGCGCACCGGGCTGCTGGTGGCGGCGGGCTGCACGGTGATGGGCGTGCTGCTGGCCGTGCTCGCGCTGCGGCGCATGGCGCCGCCCGTGCCACGGGTCGCCGGTGCCCCGCGCGAAGGCGTGCTGCAGGCCCTGAACGCGACCGTGCGCGACCGGCCCGCGATGGCCGGCAACTGGGCCTACGCCTTCCACTGCTGGGAGCTGATGGCACTGTGGGCCTGGCTGCCCGCCTACCTCATGGCTTCGTCGCGCGGCGGCGCGACCACGTGGCCAGCCGCGGGCATCGCGCTGGCGGCGTTCGCGCACCTCGTGAGCGTGTTCGGCAGCGTGGTGGGCGGCGCCGCGTCCGACCGGCTGGGCCGCGCGCGCGTGATGATGATCGCCACCGTCGCGAGCCTGAGCCTGTCGTTCACCTTCGGCTGGATGTGGACCTGGCCGCTGTGGGCGCTGGCCGCGATGGCGGCGCTGTACAACCTGCTCGCCATCGCCGATTCGTCGGTCTACTCGACCGCGCTGGCCGACGTGGTGGCGCCGCACCGGCTCGGCGTGGCCTTCTCGGTGCGCTCGGTGATGGGCTTCGGCGCGGGCGCGCTCAGCCCCTGGGTGTTCGGGCTCGCGCTCGACTGGGGGCAGGCGCAGTTCGGTTTCGGCAGCACGTATGCGTGGGTCGCGGCGTGGAGCTCGGTCGGGCTCGGGGCGTTGCTCGGCCCGTGGATGATTGTCCGTTTCGCCCGCCTCAGCGCGGCAGTGCCTGCGCCCCCCGGTACCCCAGCATCGCGTCGTACAGATCGGTTCGCCGGTCGCGGTGCAAGTCGTTGAGCGGCGTCCAGATCGGCGCCGAACGCGCGGCGCCCAGGTCGACGTCGGCGTACAGGATGGTTTCTTCCTCGGGCCCCGCGATGCGCCCCATCGGCCAGCCGTTCGTGCCCGCGATCAGCGAGTTGCCCATGAAGCCCGTGCCGCGCTCCTGGCCCACGCGGTCGGCGGTGGCGATGAAGACGTTGTTGGTGTGCGCGGCCGCCATCGTCAGATAGGCCGGCATGCAGACGCCGCTGGCGTCGTACAGCGGCGGCGGCGTCCAGACCCAGCCCGTGGGCACGCAGAGGATGTCGGCGCCCTGCTGCGCCACGATGCGCGGCGCCTCGGGAAACCAGATGTCCCAGCACACCAGCAGGCCGATGCGGCCGATCTTCGTCTCGAACACCCGGTAGCCCTCGTTGCCGGGCGTGAACCACAGCTTCTCGTGGTTCCACAGGTGGGTCTTGCGGTAGCGGCCGATGTAGCCCTCGGGGCCGACGAGCACGGCGGTGTCGAACAGCTGCATGCCGTCCTGCTCGGCCAGGCAGCCGACGAGGTACACGCCGTGCTGCGCCGCGAACGCGACCCAGCCCTGCACGGTCGGGCCGTGCGGCACGGGCTCGGCGTGGGCGAAGGCTTCGTCGCGGCCGCTGAAGCAGTAGCCGGTGGTCGCCAGCTCGGGCAGCACGATGAGCTGCGCGCCGCCGGCCACGGCCGCTTCGAGCTGCTGGCGCACGGCAGCGGCGTTGCGCGCGAGGTTCTCGACGCCGACCTGTGGATCGAACTGCACGACGGCCACGCGCACGGGGCTGGCGCGCAGGCCGGGCACGGCGTCGCCGCCGGAAGGAATGTTTGCTGGGACGGTCATGGTCATTTAAGGTTTCAAATTAAAACCAGATGGATGCTAGCGTCATTGGTTTTAATTTGCAACCGATCCAGCGCTACGGTCTAATCCCACCATCCCCGAGGACGCACAGGACAAACACACGATGGCCAGGAGAAAAAGTCTGAGGTTCGACGCCTGCCCGATGGCGCGCGCCCTCGAGATCGTCGGCGACCAGTGGTCGCTGCTGATCGTGCGCGACGCCTTCGACGGCATGCGGCGCTTCGGCGAGTTCCAGCAGAGCCTGGGCGTGGCGAAGAACATCCTGGCCGACCGCCTGAAGTGGCTGGTGCAGGAAGGCGTGTTCGACCTCGTGCCCGCCTCGGACGGCTCGCTCTACCAGGAGTACGCGCTGACGGCCAAGGGCCGCGGCCTGTTCCCCGTGGTGGTCGGCTTGCGGCACTGGGGCGAAGCGAACCTGTTCGCGCCGGGCGAGCCGCATTCGGTGCTGCTGGAGCGCGGCAGCGGAAAGCCGGTGGCGCCGATCGAATTGCGCACCCGCGACGGCCAGCCGCTCGATGCGGCCGACACCGTGGTGCAGAAGCTGCCCGTGCCCGCCGCCTGAGCGGGCCTGCTATTCGCCCAGCAGCTCGCCGATCGGCTGCAGGTCTTCCACCCGGTCGCAGATCGACTTGATGACCATGGTGATCGGGATGCCCAGCAGCAGCCCCCAGATGCCCCACAGCCAGCCCCAGAAGATCACGCCCACGAACACCGCCACCGGGTTCATGCGGCTGGTGCGGCTCGTGAGCCAGGGCATCAGCAGGTTGCCGACCACGGTGTGGATGGCCAGTGAGACGCCGCCCACCAGCAGCGCCATCTCGATGCTGCCGAACTGCAGGAAGGCCATGAGCCCCGCCGCCACCAGCACGATCACCGAGCCGATGTACGGAATGAGGTTGGTCACGGCCGCGATGATTCCCCACACGGCCGCGTTCTCCACGCCGAGGAGCCAGAACGCGAGGCCGGTGGTGAGCCCCACCAGCGCGCTCACCAGGATCTGCACCAGCAAGTAGCGTTCGATGTTGCGCGTGATGTCGTCCAGCACGTGCACCGTGACCTTCTTCTTCTGCAGGCTGGGCCCGGTGATCTTGATGAGCTTGCGCCGGAAGGTGTCGCCCGAACACAGCGCGAAGTAGGTGAGAAAAGCCACCAGCGTCAGCTGCCCCATCGCGTTGAGCAGGCCGACCGTGCCGCTCACCAGGTAGTCGCGCACGTTGAAACCTGGCCGTTCGATGACGACGCGCGCCACGCCCTTGCGCGAGGCGACGCGCGCGGAGTTTTCCTCGGCCGCTTTCTCGAGCTGGGCGGCGGCCTGCTGCACGCTGTCGAGTGGCGTGGCGCTGGCGTTCTTGTTGCGGCGCATGGCCTGGCCGAGCTTCTGCGCGGCGACCGGCAGTGAGTCGAGCAGCTGCGAGGCGCTGCCCGAGAGCGAATAGCCGGTCCACCCGAGCCCGCCGAACAGGCCCAGCAGGATCACCGCCGCGCCGATCCAGCGCGGCACGTACCAGCTGTGCAAGCGCTCGACCAGCGGCGACAGCGCGTAGTTCAGCAGCAGGCTCAGCATCAGCGGCACGAACACGGCCTGCCCCCAGCGCAACGCGAACACGCTGGCGAGCACGGCCAGCACGACGAGCGAGGCGCTGCGCACGTCGACCGGCATGTGCAGCACGAAGCGCTTGCGCAGGGCGGAGGTCGTCGCGTCCTCCTTCGGCTCGACCGGCGCAGCGGGTTCGGCAGGTTCGGCCGGCGGCGGCGGCACCGGCGCGGGCGCAGGCAGCGGTTCTTCAGCGGCCACGGGCCGTTCGGGCGCGGGCTTGGGGCCGGCCGGGACTTCGTCGGTCATCGCGATTCCTTCAGCATCTCGCGCACCGCGGCCAGCTGGCGGCGCGACACCGCCACGGGCTCGGGCACCGAATCGAGCCGCAGCGCCCAGCCTTCGGCGTCCTCGCCGTCGTCGTAGCGCTCGAGTGCGCGGATCGCCGCGCGCGCCACCAGCGCGTTGCGGTGCACGCGCAAGAAGCGGTTCGGGTAGCGCTCCTCGAAATCGTTGAGCGAGCCGTCGAGGATGTGGCTGCGCGTGGCGGTGCGCACCGTGAGGTACTTGTATTCGGACTTGAGGTAGAGCACCTCGGACAGCGGCACGCGCTCGGCGCGGCCCCGGTCCTGGATCAGCACGGACTCGGGCGTGGCCTCGGCGGCCGGCTGGGCGGCGCGGCGCTCTTTCAGGAAGCGCTCGGCCTTCTGCAGCGCCTGCTGCAGCCGCTCGGCGCGCACGGGCTTGGTGAGGTAGTCGACCGCCTCCAGCTCGAAGGCCGTGACCGCGTGGCTGGCATGCGCCGTCACGAACACCACGGCCGGCGCGTCGGGCCGGCTGCGCAACGCGCGCGCCACCTCGATGCCGTCGACGCCGGGCATGTGCACGTCGAGCAGCACCAGGTCGAGGTCCATCGCGGCCAGGTGCGCCAGCGCCTCTTCGCCCTGCGCGGCCTCGGCCGTCACCTCGGCGGCGGGCGAAGTGCAGTCGCGCAGCAGCGTGCGCAGGCGCGACCGGGCCAGGGCTTCGTCGTCAACGATCAGGGTCTTGAGGCTCATGGGGATTCGGCGGAGTCTGCGGGAATCGCGATGCGTACGCGGTAGTTCTTCTGGTCCATGCCGGCGCTGAACTGCATCTGCATGTCGTGCAAGAGGCGCAGCCGTTCGCGCACGTTGTCCAGTGCGATGCCGTGGCCGCGCGGCAGCGGCTCGTCGGCCCAGCGCAGCGGCGGCAGGCTGTTGACCACCTCGATCACGACCATGCCGCCGCGCCGCTCGGTGCGGATGCGCAGCTTGCCGCCGTCGGGGCTGGGCTCCACGCCGTGCTTGATGGCGTTCTCGACCAGCGGCTGCAGCAACAGCGGCGGCAGCCGCGCGTCGCTGGCGGCGGCATCGAGGTCCCAGCGGATGCGCAGGCGGTCGCCGAAGCGCACCTGCTCGATGGCCAGGTAGCGCTCGGCCAGCGCGATCTCGTCGGCCAGCGTGCCCGATTCGCCGGGCACGGTGAGCGCCTGGCGGAACAGCTCGGCCAGGTCTTCGAGCATGGTCTCGGCCTTGGCGGGCTCCTCGCGCACCAGCGCGATGGCGCTGTTGAGCGTGTTGAACAGAAAGTGCGGGCGGATGCGCGACTGCAGCTCTTCGAGCCGGGCCGTGGTCGCGGCCGGCGTCTGGCCGCGCGCGCGCAGCACCATGGCCGCCATCACCAGCCCCGCGAACAGCGCGCCGGCCAGCGCACTGGCCAGCCAGGGGGCGCTGGCGATCACGCCGGTGAGGCGCAGCAGGCCGCAGCCATAGAGCGAGGCCACGGCGCCCAGCACGGCGCCCGCGGCGTATTGCCCGGGGGGCGGCAGGCGCCGCAATTGCTTCTTGAGCCCGCAGGCCGCCACCAGCCACAGCAGCGTGGCGGGCAGCGCGCCGCCCGTGACCGTGGCCGCCTGCACCAGCCATTCGCCGAAGGAGCCGACCACGAACAGCGTGGCCACCGCCACCACCGCTTCGACGAACACCACGGTGCGCAGCACCACGCCGATCTGGCAGGCGTCGAACAGCGCCGGGCCGCCGCGCACGGGCGCGCGCACGCGTTCCGGCGACGAAGCGGACGTGGAGGGGGAGCTGGCCGATAAAATCGCCGGGTTGCGCATCGCAGACATCAGATCCATCGGGTGACCAACCCATTATTGCCTTCCTGGACGGCTCCCATGACCCAAAACCAACTCGACAAGAAATCCGAAGCCTGGTCGGCCCTGTTCTCCGAACCGATGAGCGACCTGGTGAAGCGCTACACCTCCAGCGTCTTCTTCGACAAGCGCCTGTGGCAAGCCGACATCGAGGGCTCGCTGGCGCACGCCGGCATGCTCGCGGCCCAGGGCATCATCAGCGTGACGGACCACGCCGCCATCGAGCGCGGCATGACGCAGATCCGCAGCGAGATCGAGGCCGGCAGCTTCGAATGGAAGCTCGACCTCGAAGACGTGCACCTGAACATCGAGGCCCGCCTGACCCAGCTGGTCGGCGATGCCGGCAAGCGCCTGCACACCGGCCGCAGCCGCAACGACCAGGTCGCCACCGACGTGCGCCTGTGGCTGCGCGGCGAAATCGACCTCATCGGCGACCTGCTGGTCGACCTGCAGAAGGCCCTGGTGGACATCGCCGAGAAGAACGTCGAGGTGATCCTGCCCGGCTTCACCCACCTGCAGGTGGCCCAGCCCGTGAGCTTCGGCCACCACATGCTGGCCTACGTGGAAATGTTCAGCCGCGACGCCGAGCGCATGGGCGAGGTGCGCCGCCGCGTCAACCGCCTGCCGCTGGGTGCCGCCGCCCTGGCCGGCACCAGCTACCCGCTCGACCGCGAACTGGTGGCGCGCACCCTGAAGATGGACAGCGTCTGCCAGAACAGCCTGGACGCCGTGAGCGACCGCGACTTCGCGATCGAGTTCACCGCCGCCGCCAGCCTGTGCATGGTGCACGTGAGCCGCCTGAGCGAAGAACTCATCATCTGGATGAGCCAGAACTTCAGCTTCATCAACATCGCCGACCGCTTCACCACGGGCTCGTCGATCATGCCGCAGAAGAAAAACCCCGACGTGCCCGAACTGGCGCGCGGCAAGACCGGCCGCGTGGTCGGCCACCTGATGGCGCTCATCACGCTCATGAAGGGCCAGCCGCTGGCCTACAACAAGGACAACCAGGAAGACAAGGAGCCGCTGTTCGACACCGTCGACACGCTCAAGGACACCCTGCGCATCTTTGCCGAGATGATCGGCGGCATCACCGTCAAGCCCGAGGCCATGGAAGCCGCCGCGCTGCGCGGCTACGCCACCGCCACCGACCTGGCCGACTACCTCGTGAAGAAGGGCCTGCCCTTCCGCGACGCGCACGAAACCGTGGCCCATGCCGTGAAGGCCGCCACCTCGCACCAGGTCGATCTGTCGGAGCTGCCGCTGTCGGTGCTGCAGCAGTTCAATCCGAACATCGAGAAGGACGTGTACGACGTGCTGAGCCTGCGCGGCTCGCTCAACGCCCGCAACGTGCTGGGCGGTACTGCGCCTGTGCAAGTGAAGGCGCAAGTCGCCCGCCACCGCGCCCGCCTGGGCTAGAAATGTTGGCCCCCCGGCTTTTCACTCGCTTCGCTCCTGTAACTCCACCCCCCGGGGGGGAGGCGCGGCTCGCCTTGGGGCGGCCCGGCGGCGGCCGCCTGTAAGCGGCGAACTTCAGAGCGGGAAAGCACTTCATGTTCTACGCCATCCCGCTCGAAAACAAACCGAGCTGGCACAACCCGCCGTGGATGACGGTGCTGCTGATCCTCGTGAACATGATCGTGTTCTGGGGTCCGCAGCGCAGCGAAGACAACGGCCGCGAGCGCGCGGCGCAGTTCTACGTGCAGAGCGTGCTGCCTGAACTGGAGCTGCCACCCTTCGTCGAGTGGCTCGAGAAGACCGACCCGAAGCGCGGCAAGACGGCGCGCCGCGCGCTGCGGCATGAAGAGGCCTACCCGCAGCTGCTCGAAGCGCTGCAGAACGACCAGCCCTTCCTGAAGAAGCTGCGCGCCGACGAGGTCGTGACGCCCGCGAACCCGCGCTTCGACGAGTGGCAGCGCGAACGCCGCCAGTACGAGGCGATGCTGCCCCCGCCTTTCACCGAGCGCTGGTCGCTCGACCAGAACAAGGGCGCCGCGTTCAAGCCCTGGACCTGGATCACCGCCGCCTTCCTGCATGCCGACACCGGCCACCTGCTGGGCAACATGCTGTTCCTCTTCCTGTTCGGCTTCTCGGTCGAACTGGCGCTGGGGCGCGGCACCTACCTGTGCTTCTACCTGCTCGGCGCCGTCGGCTCGTCGCTGCTGGCCAGCTGGGCCTATGCCGGCGCCGGCGGCCACGGCCTGGGCGCTTCGGGGGCGATCTCGGCGCTGATGGGCATGTACGCCGTGATGTACCGGCTGCGGCGCATCCGCTTTTTCTACCAGCTGTTCTTCTATTTCAGCTACGTCACCGCACCCGCCCTGCTGTTGCTGCCGGCCTGGATCGCCAACGAGCTGCTGCAGCAATGGATGGGGGACCAGGGCGTCGGCTACATGGCCCACCTGGGCGGCCTGCTGACGGGCGCCGCGCTGATGGCCGGCGCCATGTGGCTGGGCCGCGTGAAGACGCCCGAGACCGTGAAGTCGGAAATGGTGACCGACGACCACCGCTTCGACCAGCACGTGGCCGCGGCGCGCAAGCTGTCGGCGGCGATGAAGTTCGAGCCCGCCTGCGCCGAGTGGCGCGCCGCCGCCGCCCTGCGCCCCGGCGACGCCGACACGCTGCGCGCCTGGTTCAACACCGCGCGCCTGCAGCCCGCCAGCGACGACTTCCATCAGGCCGCGCGCCGCATCTTCCGCCTGCCCGCCACCGATGAAGACACGCTGGCGCTGCAGCACAGCAGCTTCACGACCTACCTCGACCAGGCCAAGCCGGGCGTGCGCCTGAAGCCCGACGACATGGCCCGGCTGGCGCGCCGCTTCGCGCGCATCCGCCAGTTCGGCGATGCCGACAAGCTCTGCCGCATCCTGCTGAAGACCGCGCCCGACCATCCCGAGCTGGCCGACACGCTCTCGGTGTGCGCCAACGGTCTGCTGCATGCGGGCGAACGCGAGCGCGCGATGGGCCTGCTGCCGCACCTGCTGCGGCTGGCGCCCAACGACATGGTCACGCGCGCGTTGCAGCGCGCATAAAAAAACCCGGCACATGGCCGGGTTCGGTTGACGAAGCGCCGCAGCGCTTACTTGTCGTTGTGCAGGTACGTCGCCTGCTTCGGCAGCAGCAGGCTGACCAGGAAGGCCACGCCCATCATCGCCGTCACGTACCAGTAGAAGTACGACTCGTGGCCGATCGACTTCAGGCCCAGCGCCACGTACTCGGCGCTGCCGCCGAAGATGGCGTTGCCCACCGCGTACGACAGGCCCACGCCCAGCGCGCGCACTTCGGGCGGGAACATCTCGGCCTTCACGATGCCGCTGATCGAGGTGTAGAAGCTCACCACCGCCAGCGCCAGCGTGATCAGCACGCCGGCCACCAGCGGGCTGCTCACGCTTTGCAGGTTGCTCAGCACGGGCACCGTCATCAGCATGCCCAGGGCGCCGAACAGCAGCATGTTGCTGCGCCGGCCGATGCGGTCCGACAGCGCGCCGAACAGCGGCTGCATGCACATGTACAGGAAGAGGCAAGCCGTCATCACGTTGCTGGCGGTCTTGATCGACATGCCGGCCGAGTTCACCAGGTACTTCTGCATGTAGGTGGTGAAGGTGTAGAAGATCAGCGAGCCGCCGGCCGTGTAGCCCAGCACCACCAGGAAGGCGCGCTTGTGGTGCTTGAACAGTTCGGCCACGCTGCCGGCGCCCTTGGCGGCGCGGGTCTTGGTGCTGGCGGTCTCGGTCAGCGTGCGGCGCAGCATCAGCGCCACGACGGCGGCCAGGGCGCCCAGCACGAAGGGAATGCGCCAGCCCCAGGCCTTGAGCTCGGCCTCGGTGAGCAGCTGCTGCAGCACCACCACGGCCACCACGGCCAGCAGCTGGCCGCCGATCAGCGTGACGTACTGGAACGACGAAAAGAAGCCGCGCTGGCCGCGCATCGCCACTTCGCTCATGTAGGTGGCGGTGGTGCCGTACTCGCCGCCGACCGACAGGCCCTGCAGCAGGCGCGCGGCCAGCAGCAGCGCGGGCGCCCAGGCGCCGATCTGCGCGTAGGTGGGCAGGCACGCAATGATCAGCGAGCCCACGCACATCATGACGACCGAGGTCACCATCGACGTCTTGCGGCCCTTGCGGTCGGCCAGCCGGCCGAAGATCCAACCGCCGATCGGGCGCATCAGGAAGCCGGCGGCGAACACGCCGGCGGTGTTCAACAGCTGGACCGTCGGGTCCGACTTGGGGAAGAACGAGGGCGCGAAGTAGATCGCGCAGAAGGCGTAGACGTAGAAGTCGAACCACTCCACCAGGTTGCCCGACGAGGCGGCAAAGATGGCGAAGATGCGCTTGCGCTTTTCCTCGAAGGTGTAGGGGGTGTGGTTGTCGCTGGTCGCGTCCGGGCTGGAAGCGCCGGCGCTCGTGCTGCTGCTGGCAATGGCGGTCATGCGAGGGGGTCCTTGTCTCTGGCTTCAGCCCCCGCGAAGCCCGCGGAAAGCCGTGCCGGGGAGTCTGGTCCGCCGGGGGCGCGCTGTCGTCCGTAGGCCCCCGCCGCGGGACTGCGTACCCGTACGCAGGGGTAAACCCTAGGCTCTAGAGCCCATGCTCGCGCAAAAACCGATCCAACTCCAGGCTGCTCGAAAAACCCAGCTTCGCGAACATGTGCGCCCGGTGCGTTTCCACCGTGCGCAGCTCAAGCGGCGCGAGTTCCTGCGCGATGCGTTTGTTGGGCAGGCCTTCGGCCACGAGACGCGCGACCTGCATCTCGCGCGGCGTGAGCTTGGCCCATAGCGCCTGCGCGGCCTGCCGGGCCTGGCGGCGCACGGCGACCTCTTCGGCTTTCTGCAGCGCCTTGGCGATGCTGTCGAGCAGCCGCTCGTCGTTGCAGGGTTTCTCCAGCCAGCCGAAGGCGCCGTTCTGCACCGCCTCGACGGCCATCGGGATGTCGCCGTGGCCGGACAGGAAGATCACGACCAGCGGGCTGTCCTGCGCGCGCAGCGCGTCGAACACCTGCAGGCCGCTCATGCCCTCCATGCGCAGGTCGAGGATGGCGCAGCCCGGGCGCTGCAGGTCGGCGCCCGCCAGAAAGGCCTCGCCCGAGGCAAAGGCCTGCACCGCGTGGCCGCGCGACAGCAGCAGCAGGCCCAGAGAACGGCGCACGGCCTCGTCGTCGTCGACGACGCACAGGTGGTTGGCAAGCAGGGGTGCGTTCACGGGGAAGCCTCCAGTTCGAGGGTGAAGACCGTGCCGCCGCCGGGCCGGTCAGCAAACGACAACCGGCCGCGGTGGGCCTCCACGATGGTGCGGCAGATGTTCAGGCCCAGTCCGAGGCCGCCGGCCTTGGTGGTGAAGAACGGCGCGAAGACCTGCTCGGCCAGCGCCGCATCGATGCCGGGGCCGTGGTCGGCGATGCGGATGTGCACGCGTCCCTCACACAGTTCGGCCTCGACCTCGACCACGCGCCGGTCGGGCGGCGTGCCCTGCTCCATCGCCTGCAGGCTGTTCGACAGCAGGTTCAGCAGCACCTGCTCGAGCAGCACGCGGTCGCCGCGCACCGGCGGCAGCGCGGGCGCCACGCGCACCTCGGCGCGCACCTGCCGCTGGCGCATCTCGCCCTGCAGCAGCGCCAGCACGTTGGCCACCAGCGCGGCCACCGCGCAGTCTTCAGTGCCGGCGGTGCGCTGGCGCACGAAGCCGCGGATGCGCCGCACGATCTCGGCGCTGCGCTTGGCCTGCGCCACGGTCTCGTCGAGGCTGCTGGCCAGCAGCGGCTGGTTGCCCTGCTCGGCGAAGGCCTTGGCAGCGCTGGCGAAATTGCTCAACGCCATCAGCGGCTGGTTGAGTTCGTGGGCCAGCGTGGACGCCATCTCGCCCAGGCTGGCCAGGCGCTGCGCATGCTGCAGCTGCTCGTCGTTCTGGCGCTGGCGCAGCTCGGCGCGCTTCTGCTCGGTGATGTCGACCACCGAACTCATCCAGCCGCTGTGCCGGCCGTCGGCGTCGATGAGCCTCGCGGTGTAGACCATGGTGATGACCTCGTGCCCGTCGCGGTGCCGCAGGCGCGATTCGAAGCCGGAGCGCGCGGGCTGTCCGCTCATCATGGCCTCGTAGTGGAACCAGTGCTGGGTCACGTCGTCGGGGTGCCAGTAGGGGTACGGCGGCAGCCGCCCCAGCAGCTCGTCGGCGCCGTAGCCGGTCATCTCGCAGAAGGCCGGGTTGACGTAGATGATGCGGCCCTGCAGGTCGCGTGCGCGCATGCCGACCAGCAGCGAGTCTTCCATCGCCTTGCGGAAGGCGTGGGCCTGGTCCAGCTCATGGGTGCGCTCGCGCACGCGCAGCTCGAGGTCGCGCCGCGCGTCGCGCTGCTCGGCAAAGCGGCGCTCGCGCAGCCGCCAGTACAGCGCGCCCAGAAGCAGCACTCCGGCGCCCAGCAGGCCGAGCATCCAGGTGCGCTCGCGCGCGCGGGTGACTTCGGCGTGGTCGGCCATCACCGTCAGGGTCCAGCCCAGGTCGGGCAAGGGCTCGTCGACGGCGAGAAAGCGGCGCGCCTTGCCGCCGACCGTCGTGCGCACCAGGTAGCCGGGCGCGTCCTCGATGGGCTCGACACGCCACGGCAACGGCGCGAAGCGGGTGCGCGTGCCGTACTGCTGGTCGTGTTCGATGCCGGCCAGGTCGGCGGGGCTCAGCGGCCGCGTGGCCTGGTACATCCAGCCCGGCACCGAGCT
Source organism: Variovorax sp. RO1 (assembly GCF_002849325.1). Lineage (NCBI taxonomy): Bacteria > Pseudomonadati > Pseudomonadota > Betaproteobacteria > Burkholderiales > Comamonadaceae > Variovorax > Variovorax sp. RO1. Next base: position 199,072 of record NZ_PKMT01000007.1, on the reverse strand, counting down.
CAGGAACACGATGCCGCGCGCGTCGGTCAACAAGATCGGATCGCGCACGAAGGCCCAAGCGTCGTGCAGCTGGCGCAGGCTCACCTTGACGGTAATCACACCCAGCACCTCGCCCCCACCGCCCTCGGCACGCACCGGCGCCGACATGAACAGCCCCGGCTCGCCCGTGGTCTGGCCCACGCCGTAGAACAGGCCGTGGCGCCCGGCCCGCGCGTCGAGAAAGTACGGCCGGTTGGCGTACGACTCGCCGACAAAGCTCTGCGGCGTGGCCCAGTTGCTCGCGGCCAGCGTGAGGCCTTGCGGGTCGGTCAGGTACAGCGCGTCGGAGCCCGCGAGGCGGTTCACTTCCTCGATGTAGTGGTTGGCGCGCTGTCGCGTGGCGGGGTCCTGCGGACGGGCCAGCACGGCGAGCACGTCGGGGTGCATGCCGGCGGTGAACGGCAGGTAGCCGTACTTGCCGGCGGCGTCGCGCAGGCCGAGCACGTGCACTTCCATGGCGCGGCGGATCGAATCGGCCTGGAAGTTCGCCTCGCGCCGCGCGGCCCACTGGCCGGCCACGGCGATCAGCAGCAAGACCAGTGCAAGGACAGCCGCCCAGGCCACCAGCGCGCGGCGGCGGGAGCGCACCGGCGATGGAGATGAAGGAGCAGGAAGGGACGGTTCGGGCGTGAGGGGCGGCATGGGAGGCGGGTCCGCAGGTCCGGCCGGCGCGGCGTGCGGAATTTTGCCTTGATCCGCTCGCCGGTCTCCCGTCAGGCCGCCGGCCGCAGCAGCCAGCGCACTTCCTGCGTCTGCTCGCTCTCCGGGTAACGGGCTTCGAGCGTCGTCAGGATCGGCTGCGCCATGTCCGTGCGACCCAGCCCCTGCACCAGCACGCGGGCCGCCAGCTCGTAGGCCTGCGGAATCGCCGCGTGGCCGCGGAAGCGCTTGTCGAAGCCCGACAGCAGCGCCAACGTGCCGTGGGCGTCGCCGCCGCGCCATTCGGCGCGGGCCATGGCGATGACCATGGCCGGGTCGTCGAGCACGAACGTCTTGTCGATCGCGCGGCAGGCCTTGAAGACTTTCAGCGCGTCCGACGTGAGGTCGCGCCGCATCAACAGCGGAATGAAGCGGCGCGCGTGGTCGAACAGCGTGTCCTTCTTGTCGGGCATGAGCGCCAGCACGCGGTGGTAGCGGCGCTGCGCGGCCAGGTCGTCGGCGTCGGCGGTGCGCTGCGCCTCGTAGGCAATGCCCAATGCAGCGGCCAGGTCGCCGTCGGTGATGCATTGCGCGACCTCGGCGTCGGTGCGCTGCGCGGCGATCTGCGCGGGCGTGCGGCGGTCGGCCGGCGCGCCCTCGTCGGCGCCCGCGCCGGGCACGAGGTCGATGCCGAAGGCGTCGTGGTGCTGGTACATCACGTAGCCCAGCAGGCTCGCCATCACCCAGCCGAAGTAGATGAACGCGAAGTTGACGATCGGCAGCACGATGCGCCCGTCGAACACCGGCAACACCATCGAGATCGCCACCTGCGCGCCCGTGCTCAGCAGGAACAAGAAGAAGCACAGCAGCGCGTAAGGCCAGCCGATGGTGCGCATCGCGTCCATCACATGCGCGGGGTTCATGGCCTGGAAGAAGCTGCCCGACTGCACCAGCACGATCACTGCGGCCGGGAAGGTGAAGGACATGATGAACAGCCCCACCGTGCCCAGCACCGGCTCGTACCACGCGAGCCAGCCGATGAGCATCGTCTGCACCAGCGAGATGGCGAAGAGCTTCCACGGCAGGTAGGTCCACTCGTCGCTCGATTCACGCCCGAAGTCGGCCGAATCGCGGATGCCGCGCGCGCCCAGCGCAATGACCTTGAAGCCGTAGCGGCTGGCCGCCAGGATGATGCCGACCTCGATGACGATGAACGCCAGCGCGTCGGGCAGGAAGAACACGGCCTCGAACAGCAGGCTGCAGAACGACAGCACCAGCCCGTAGGCCAGCGGCCGCAGCTGGAGCGGAAAGGCGAAAAAACTGTTGAGGCGGTGCCAGAACGGCGGGGGCGGCGGCAGGGAGTCGCGGTCGATCATGGCGGGGCCTGTTCTGCGGCTGCGGCTACTTGCGGAAGAAATCGCTCTGGCTCATCGCGCCCGCGCCGCCCAGGCGCACCACGGTGACGCCGTTGGAATGCACGAGGCGCATCTGGCCGAGTTCGCGCTCCAGGCGCTGGGTGAAATTGCTTTTGTACTGCAGCACCGACTCGCCCATCTTCAGCACGCTGGTGCCCGAGACAGTGGCGCTCTTGCGGTCGGTGGCCAGCTCGATGCTGTCGATGTGGTAGTCGTACTCGATGGTGAGGATGCCGCCCATGCGGTCGCCGACGGTGCGAAACAGCTCGATGTTTTCCTTCACCGAGTCGCAGGCTTCGTCGCGGTTCTGAGTGGTCTCGAGGGTGCGGCCCATGGCCGTGACCTTGCTCTCGATCACCGCCTTGCGGCTGAGCTTCTTGCAGATCGCGTCGGCGTCGCGCGAGTAGATGGCGTGGGCGTCTTTCTGGTAGTAGTCGCGCACCATCGCCTCGTCGAGCTTGCGGCCGCCGACAAAGAAGAACCACGCGCCCACGCAGAGCGCGATCACGATCGCAATTTGCTTCATTCCCGCCCCCGCGCGCACGCGGTCCCACTCCGTTTTGCGGCGCAGTATACGTTGCCGAATGTTTCCAGACGGCGACGCGGCGGGGGCTCAGCCGGCCTTAGATGGCGCGGTAGAAGATGTAGTCGGCCTGGTACTTCACGACCTGTTTCTGGCCCATGTTCGTGGCGCCACAGGTCGCAGCGGGGGCCACGCCGCCCTGCGTGGCGACGCGCTGGATGTAGCTCACGCCCTGCATGGCGCCCATGCCGGTGGCGGGGTTGGCCTTCACCAGCTGGTGGGGAATGTTGCCGGTGCCGTTCGGCGCCACCGCCACCTGCGTGGCCGTGACCTTCGAGCCGTCTGCGTTCTCCCAGGTGGCGGGCGGTCCGTAGTATTTGCCGACCTGCTTGCCGGCGCGGTCCATCAACTTGGCGTCGGGGCCGACGAACACCCATTCGTGCTCGCCCGGCGTGTTGGCCTTGGCGCGGCATTCGTAGGTGATGTCGCCGGCACCCACGGTTTCCATGGCCACGCGGTGGCCGGCGGGCACCTTCACGGCGTCGGGCAGGCTGGCCTGCGAGAACATCGGCAGGGGCTTGGCGCCCATGCCGGAACAGGCGGCCAGGCCAAGCGCCGCTGCAAGGGTGGAAGCCAGGACGGTCAGGGTGCGGATGTGCATGGTCGTTTCCTTGGTGTCTGATCGGTGGTGAAAAAGAAAGAGCCGCCGTCTGGAGTTCTGCATGTCGACGCCCCCCTGCCCCCTGTACGCAGCCCGACGCCCGTTGGATTCACACGGGTCGCGCTGAATCCGCCGACGCGGCCGGGCCGTACCTGGGGCATGCGCACCGATGCCCCACAATCCGCCGATGACCGCACCCAGCCCCGACGCCGAACTGATGGCGCTGATCGACCGGATCGGCCATCGCGACGAAGCCGCCCTGCGGCAGCTGTACGACCGCACCTCGCCACGGCTCATGGGCCTGGCGATGCGCGTGGTGCGCCAGCGCGAATGGGCCGAAGACGTGCTGCAGGAGTCCTTTCTCACCGTCTGGCGCGTGGCCGGCGACTACCGCGCCTCGCTGAGTCCGCCGCTGGCCTGGCTGGGGCTCATCGTGCGCAGCCGTTCGCTCGACCTGCTGCGCCGCCGCACCGCCGACCGCGCCCAGCTCACGCAGGAATTCGACGAGCTGATGGCCGACACCTTCGAATCCGACACGCCCAACCCGGCCGACATGGCCGATGCGAGCGAGCAGGCCTGGGCGCTGCACCAGTGCCTGAGCCAGCTCGAGGGCCGCCAGCGCGAGGTGGTCAGCCTGGCCTACCTGCGCGAGCTGAGCCACAGCGAACTCGCCGACCAGCTCAAGCTGCCGCTGGGCACCGTGAAGACCTGGATCCGGCGCGGGCTCGACAAGCTGCGCACCTGCATGGGCCGCTTCGCCTGACCACGAGACCCGCCCCATGAACCTCCTTGCCCACCCCGAACTGCTCGAACTGCTGGCTGCGAGCCATGCGCTCGGCACGCTGCGCGGCGGCGCCCGCCGCCGCTTCGAAACCCTGGCGCGCGAGCAGGCGCCTGTGCGCGCCGCCGCGCTGGTCTGGCAGGGCCGGCTGGCCGGCATGACCGAGCTGCAACAGCCGGTCACGCCCGACCCGGCCGTCTGGACCCGCATCCGCAACCTGATCGACGCCGAGCAGGCGCAGCAGGCCCTCGCGCGGCAGCGCGACGCCGCCACGCCCATCACCGCACCGTTGACCACCACCGGCGGCTGGCTGCGCAGCCTCGCGCTGTGGCGCGGCGCCGCCGCGGCCGGCGCGCTCGTGGCCGTGCTGGCCGTGGGCGTGGGCCTGAACCTGCGCGAGCAGCTGATCAACGCGCCCGCCGTGCAGTACGTGGCCGTGCTGTCCGACGACAAGGCCGCCGCCTCCATGCTCGTGACCTTCGACCCGAAGAAGAAGCAGCTGGTGCTGCAGCGCGTGGGCACCTTCCGAGAAGGCACCGACAAGTCGCTGCAGCTGTGGGCGCTGCCGCCCGGCGGCGCGCCGCGCTCGCTCGGCGTGCTGGACAATGCACCGGCGCTGCGGCTGGCCGCCTCGGAATCCGATGTGCGCGTGCCGGCGCTGGCGATCAGCCTGGAGCCCAAGGGCGGCGTCCCGAGCGCGGGCGGCCCGACCGGGCCGGTGCTGTTCCATGGCCCGCTGATCGAAAAAACGCTCTGACCCTGTCCTGAATTTCTCCGCTTTCGTCTTCCTTCCGATGCCTTCGATGAAATCCGCACTGGCGGCCACCGCCGCTTTGCTGCTGGCAACCGCTGCCTTCACCGCCCAGGCCCAGACCGCGGCCGCCGCCTTCCCCTACGAAGCCGACGGTTCGACGGCCGCCGACACCGCCCCCGCGTACCTCGCCGCCAAGGCCCGCTGGCACAACGAGCTGGCCGCCTTCGCGCGCGCCGACCAGGAGCGCTTTCCGCAACCCGGCGGCGTGGTGTTCGTGGGCAGCTCGACCGTGCGCATGTGGACCCGCCTGTCGCAGGACTTTTCCCGCGTGCCGGGCGGCATCGTCAACCGCGGCTTCGGCGGCTCGACGTTGGCCGACTGCGCCCTGTTCGCGCGCGATCTCGTGGTGCGCTACAAGCCCCGGCAGGTGGTGCTCTATGCCGGCGACAACGACCTGGCCGAAGGCCGCACGCCGCTGCAGGTGCTCGACAGCTTCGCGCGCTTTGCCAACACGGTGCGCGCCGAGCTGCCCGACGTGCGCATCAGCTTCATCTCGGTCAAGCCCAGCCCGTCGCGCGAGCAGCTGATGCCGCAGATCCGCGAGACCAACCACGTGATCTCGGCCTACCTGAACCTGCTGCCCAACAGCGAGTACATCGACATCCACACGCCGATGCTCGGCGCCGATGGCCGCCCGCGCCCCGAGCTGTTCCGCGGCGACCGCCTGCACCTGACGGACGAGGGCTACCGGCTGTGGCAGTCGGTGGTGGCGCCGCATCTGCCGATGCCGCCTTCGGTGCCGGTCTCGCCTTCCAACGCGCCCTGATCAGGGCGGCGGCAGCAGGTCCTGGTATTCGGGAAGCGTGAGCAGCTCCAGGTCGGGGAATTTGCGCACCGCCTCCTTGACGTTCTTCAGCGTCTGCACCATGCGGGCGCGCACCGTCTTGCGCACCCAGGCCTGGTCGTCGGGCGACAGGCTGCCCAGGTAGTAGGCGCCCGCCACGCAGCCGCCCAGGAAGTTCTCGGCCTTCGCCTTGGCTTCGTTGAGCCGCTTTGCGTGGACCTGAGCGATCACCTGCGCCAGGTCTGCGCCCGGTGAGGCCTTGCGCGCCGTGTTCAATTGGCTCATCACGGGACCGTCGCTGTCGAACGATGCCGGGTGGCAGTAGACCCACGACAGGAACATCCGGTCGGCTGCCGATTGGCGGTCTGTCCCGTCCAGGTCGATGGACCCACTCAGGTGTTTTGCCGCAGCGGCGTGACCGTGCTCGGCCGCCAGCCAGCGCCACTGCAGGCTCTCGCTTCGACCGGCACCACGCCTAAGAAGAACCGCGAGGGATTCGTAGGCGGGCGTATAGCCTTCCGCTGCTGCGGATCGAAGGTCTTCCATTGCACGGGCACGGGTCGCTGCATCGACCTCCACACCCATCATGAGCGACCAGCCGCGATGCACGCGTCCGAAGGGAGAGCCGCTGTCGGCGAGTGCAATTTCGCAGGTCGACGGGTTGGCCGCGGCATAGCAATCCAGCCGCCGCTGCACGTCCTGCTGCGCCGCCTCCGGCAGCGCCGAATGCGCCGCCGCGCCCCACGCCAGCACGCAAACCGCCAACGCACGTTTCCAAACCACGGAATCGATCATCGCCCTCTCCCTCTTCTCAAAAAATCGAGCGGCCTCGGGCTGTCGCCTACGCTGGCGCAGGCTCCGAAGGCACATCGTCCGCCGGCGGCGGCACGTCGGCGCCGCGCGTGAAGCGCGCCACGAAGTACATCCCCGCGAACACCGTCGCCAGCAGCAGGCCGTCGCCCCACCAGGGCCGCGCCATCTGGTTGTCGCCGTAGAAGGCCAGCACCAGCAGCACCGCCACGAGGTGCGCGCAGAACACCGGCAGCGAGGCCGAGCCCATGGCTTCGAGCCAGTGCAGGCGCGGAATCTTGCGCATGAGCCACGGCCCGAAGCCCACCGCCAGGATGCCGAGGGCGACGAGGTTCACGATCCGCAGCGGGCCGAGCTGCCACTTGTCGAACAGCAGGTTCATCTCCACATCGCCGCCGAACGGCGCCTGGCCGTTGATGCCGGTGTGGCGCCAGTAGAAACCGTAGAGCGCAATGCCCGCCGCCAGCACCAGCAGCCAGGCCGGAAAGCGCAGCGGCCGCGCGTCGGGCGCGTTGCGGCTGGCGCCCAGGCACAGGCCGGCGAACCACAGGAACTGCCAGGCGTAGGTGTTGAAGGCGCCCATCTCGTGGAACGGCACCGGCACGCCGAGGTAGCGCACGGCCAGCCCATAGACCCATTCGCTGAGTCCGAACTGCGCCATCGCCCAGACCGTGGCGCTCGCCACCATCACGAGCGTCCAGCCGTGGCGCATGGCAAAGGCCAGCACCCAGGGGCTCATGAGCATGAAGAAGATGTACATCGGCAGGATGTCCAGCAGCGGCGGCTCGTAGATCAGCAGCAGCCCGAACAGGAAGCCGTCGCGCGGCTCCGCCAGGTAATAGGAGACGAGGTTCTTGACCGCCGGCTGGTCGATGTGCACGCCGAGCGCCGCAATCACCGTGAACAAGAAGAGCAGGATCGCCGCCTGACACAGGTAGACCTTGAGCACGCGGCGCCAGAACGCCTGGCGCATCGAGTCGACGCCGCGCACGTGGCCGATGCGGCTGTAGACCAGCCCCGCCACGAAGGCCGACAGCAAGACGAAGCCCTCGGCGGCCGACACGAAGCCAAAAGGTTGACCCAGCGGATCGGTCAGCCGCGTGGGCAGGTGGGTGACGGTCATCAGCACGAGCATCAGCCCGCGCAAGGCGTCTATTTCCCAGTAGCGTTTCATTCGGTCGGCGGCGAGGTCTTGGTGGCGGTCTGCGCAGCGCACGCACGACGTCTGCGATTGTAAGAAGACCGGCGTACGTCAACAGAACGCGCGCTCAAAGCACGCACGGCCTATGACGCTTGGCACTCCCGAAGCGCCATGCAAATCGGCTACGCTGCGCGCTGCCTCAAGGTGGAGAACTCCGTGAACCGTTTCATTCCGACATTGCTACTGGCCGCCGGCACGCTCGCGGCGGGCCCGGGCTTTGCACTTCAGATCACCAGCCTGACCCCGCAGGGCGAAGTGGCGCGCGTGCGCCAGGTCGTCGCCAAATTCGATCAGGCGGCGGTCAACTTCGGCGACCCCAAGGCGCCCGCCCCGCTCACCGTGAGCTGCTCGGACGCGCAGGCCGGCAAGGGCACCGGCCGCTGGACCGACGCCAAGGCCTGGGTCTACGACTTCGAGAACGACCTGCCGCCCGGCGTGCGCTGCTCGGTCACCCGCATTCCCACCTTCAAGCCGGCCGGCGGTGGCGAGCTCACCGGCCCGGAACGCTATCAATTCAATAGCGGCGGCCCGTTCGTGCGCAACTACATGCCGGGCACCTACGCCCGCATCGACGAACAGCAGATGTTCGTGCTCGAACTCAACGGCGCGGCCACGATCGAGAGCGTGCGCCAGAACGTCTGGTGCGCGGCCGACGGCGTCGGCGAACGCATTCCGGCCAAGCTGCTCGAGGGCGAGGCGCGCACCGAGCTGCTCAAGGCCTTCCACCGTGAGAAGGAAGCCGCGAAAGACCCGCTGCGCTTCATCACGATGCAGTGCAACCGCACGCTCACGCCGGGCGCCAAGGTGCAGGTCGTCTACGGCAAGGGCGTGGCCACGCCGTCGGGCGTCGCCAACGCCACGGAACGCCGTTTCGATTACCAGGTGCGCGAGCCCTTCGCCGTGTCGTTCAGCTGCGAGCGCGAGAACGCGCAGGCCGCCTGCCTGCCACTGCGCCCGATGCAGCTGCAGTTCAACGCGCCGGTGACGCGCAAGGTGGCGTCGCAGATCGAGCTCAAGGGCGACGGCAAGACGATCAAGGCCACGCTCGAGAGCGGCGGCGGCTCGCAGAACGACGACGATGTGGTCAACAGCGCGAGCTTCGGCCCGCCGCTGGCCGAGAGCGCGCAGTTCAGCATCGCGCTGCCTTCCGGCTTCCAGGACGCCTCGGGCCGTCCGCTGGGCACGCCCGGCAGCTTTCCGCTGAAGGTGGCGACCGGCGCGATGCCGCCGCTGGCCAAGTTCGCGGCCTCGCCCTTCGGCGTGATCGAACGCCTCGCCGAGCCCGACACCCCGGCCATGATGCCGGTCACGGTGCGCCGCGTGGAGCCGCAGCTCATGGTGCAGGCCCTCACGCCCGGCAAGGTGAGCGACCTCAACCCCAAGACCGACGCCGAGATCATCGCGTGGTACCGCAAGGTGCGCCGCTACGACAACTACACGATCAGCCGCGACACCGCGCGCCGTGACGTGAAGGGCGCCCTGCCCCCGGTGATCGACAAGAACGAACGCTCGCACGTGCAGACCCGCATGCTGTCGCTGCTCGGCGGCCAGCCGGGCGTGAAGGCGCTCGACATGCCCAAGGCCGAGAGCGGCGATCCGCGCCCGTTTGAAGTCATCGGCATCCCGCTGACGCCGGGCTTCCACGTGCTTGAAATTGCCTCGCAGAAACTCGGCGAAGCCCTGCTCGACGAGCGCTACAACGCCGGCCGCACGATGTACGTGCGCACCACCGCGCTGGCCACCAACCTGGCCGTGCACTTCAAGCTGGGCCGCGAGAACTCGATGGCCTGGGTCACCACGCTCGACAAGGGCAAGGTGGTGGCGGGCGCCGAGGTGCGCGTGTCCAGCTGCGACGGCAAGGCCGTGGCCACCGGCACCACCGACGCCAGCGGCATCGTGATGCTCAACGGCGTGTCGCCCGATGCGCCCAGCTGCAACGGCCCGAACGAATACGAAACCAGCGCCTGGTTCGTGAGCGCGCGCGCCAAGGACGACAAGGGCGTGGAAGACCTCGCCTTCACCTGGAGCGACTGGCAGCGCGGCATCGAGCCCTGGCGCTTCAACGTGCCCACCAGCCTGGACGTGCGCCCCGACGGCATCGCCCACACCATCTTCGACCGCACGCTGCTGCGCGCCGGCGAGACGGTGTCGATGAAGAGCCTGCTGCGCACGCAGACCAGCAAGGGCTTCGGCCTGCCGGCAGACCGGCCCGACACGCTCGTCGTCACCCACATGGGCAGCGGCCAGCGCTTCACGCAGCCGCTGGCCTGGCGCAAGACCGCCACCGGCGGCCTGAGCGCCGAGAACAGTTTTGCCATTCCGCCGGCCGCCAAGCTCGGCGTGTACCAGGTCGAGCTGCGCTCCGGCGACGGCACCAGCGACGAAGGCAACAACCGCACCTACTCGACCGGCATGTTCCGCGTCGAAGAGTTCCGCCTGCCGGTGCTCGAAGGCCGCATCGCGCCCACCGAGAAGAAACCGCTGGTGGCCGCCACGAGCGTGCCCACCGACGTGCAGATCAACTACGTGGCCGGCGGCGGCGCCGCCAACCTGCCGGTGCGCGTGTCGGCCATGGTGCGCGGCAAGGGCCTGAGCTTTTCCGACTACGACGCCTTCAGCTTCAGCCCGCCGCGCGCCTCGGGCGACGGCAGCGAAGCCGCCACCGCCGCCGACACGAGCGCCGGCGAGGAAGACCTCAACAGCGTGAACGACACCCGCGTGATCGCCGACAAGCTGCCGCTCACGCTCAACAAGGACGGCGCCGGCAAGGTCACGATCGACAAGGTGCCCAAGGTGAAGGCCGCGCGCGAGCTGCTGCTCGAAGCCACGTATGCCGACCCGAACGGCGAGGTGCAGACGATCCGCAGCACGCAGACGCTGTGGCCCGCGTCGGTCATCGCCGGCATCAAGACCGAAGGCTGGGTCTCGACCAGCCAGAAGCTCAAGTTCCAGGCGCTCGCGCTCGACCTCACGGGCAAGCCCCAGGCCGGCGTGACGCTCAACGTGCGCGCCGTGGCGCGCATCACCACCACCAGCCGCAAGCGCATGGTGGGCGGCTTCTACACCTACGACAACAAGACCGAGACCAAGGACATCGGCACCGTCTGCTCCGGCAAGAGCGACTCGCGCGGCCTGCTGCTGTGCGAATCGGAGCTGAAGGAAGCGGGCGAAGTCGAGCTGATTGCCAGCGCCACCGACAGCGACGGCCGCAGCGCCAGCGCCGTGAGCTCGGTCTACGTGACCAAGCAGGGCGAACTCTGGTTCGGCGGCGAGGACAACGACCGCATCGACGTGCTGCCCGAGAAGAAGAGCTACCAGCCCGGTGAGGTCGCCAAGTTCCAGGTGCGCAGCCCGTTCCGCTTTGCGACCGCGCTCGTGGCCGTGGAACGCGAAGGCATCATCGAGACGCATGTGGTGCAGCTCGACGGCAAGGACCCGACCGTCTCGCTGCAGGTCAAGCCCGAGTGGGGCCCGAACGCCTACATCAGCGTGCTCGCGCTGCGCGGGCGCCTGCGCGAAGTGCCGTGGTACAGCTTCTTCACCTGGGGCTTCAAGGCACCGCGCGAGTGGTGGACGGCCTTCTGGTACGAAGGCAAGGAATACGTCGCGCCCACGGCCATGGTCGACCTGAGCAAGCCTGCCTACCGCCTGGGCATGGCCGAGATCCGCGTCGGCACGCGCGCGCACCAGCTCGACGTGACCGTCACCAGCGACAAGCCCAGCTACCCGATCCGCAGCAAGGCGCAGGTCACCATCACCGCCAAGCTGCCCGACGGCAAGCCGGCCGCCGGCGCCGAAGTGGCGCTGGCCGCGGTCGACCAGGCGCTGCTGGAGCTCATGCCCAACGACAGCTGGAACCTGCTCAACGCGATGCTGCAGCGGCGCAGCTGGGGCGTGAGCACCTCGACCGCCCAGATGGAAATCGTCGGCCGGCGCCACTACGGTCGCAAGGCCGTGCCCGCGGGCGGCGGCGGCGGCAAGGGCCAGACGCGCGAGCTGCTCGACACCCTGCTCGTGTGGAACCCGAAGATCGTGCTCGACGCCAACGGCCAGGCCGTGGTGACGGTGCCGCTGAACGACGCGCTCACCACCTTCAAGATCGTGGCCGTGGCCGATGCGGGCACCAGCCTGTTCGGCACCGGCCAGGCCAGCATCCAGGCCACGCAAGACCTGCAGATCATCAGCGGCCTGCCGCCGCTGGTGCGCGAGGACGACCAGTTCCGCGCGCAGATCACCTTGCGCAACACCACGCAGAAACCCATGAAGGTGGAAGCCACGCCGCGCGCCACGCTGCTCACGCTCGAAACGCAGACCGTCGACATTCCGGCCGGCGAATCGCGTGAAGTGGCCTGGAACGTGACCGCCCCCGCGCAGCTCGCGCAGACGCGCGCCGAAGCCATCCTGTGGGAGATCGAGGCGAAAGACACGGTCGGTGGCGCGCGCGACGCGCTCAAGGTGCGCCAGCGCATCGTGCCCGCCGTGCCGCTCACCGTGCAGCAGGCCACGCTGGTGCAGATCGACGGGCCGTTCACGCTCGACGTGGCACCGCCCGCCGACGCCCTGCCCGGCCGCGGCGGCCTGAAGATGTCGCTGCAGCCCAAGCTCGCCGAAGGCCTGCCGGGCGTGCGCGACTGGTTCGCCAACTACCCCTTCAGCTGCCTCGAACAGAAGACCAGCAAGGCGGTCGGCCTGCGCGACGCGAAGATGTGGCAGGGCGTGCTCGCCGCGTTGCCCACCTACCTGGACAGCGACGGCCTCGCCAGCTACTTCCCGCCGCGCGACGGCGAAGCCAACCGCGGCAGCGACATCCTCACGTCGTACCTGCTCGCGGCCACGCACGAAGCGGCGCAGCTCAACCCGGCCTTCGCGCTCGCCGACGACGCGCGCGCGCCGATGGAATCGGGCCTGATCGCGTTCGTCGAAGGCCGCGTCACGCGCGAGTTCTGGAGCCCGCGCAAGGACCTCGACGTGCGCAAGCTCGCCGCGCTCGAAGCGCTCTCGCGCTACGGCAAGGCCAAGGGCAGCATGCTCGGCAGCATCACCATCGCGCCGAACCAGTGGCCCACCAGCGCGGTGATCGACTGGCTCAACATCCTCAAGCGCGTGAACGACGTGCCGCAGCGCCAGCAGCGCCTGGACGAAGCCAACAACGTGCTGAAGGCGCGCCTCTCGTACCAGGGCACCAAGCTCATCTTCAGCACCGAGCAGGACGACTACTGGTGGTGGCTCATGACCAACGGCGACGTCAACACCGCGCGCCTGTTGCTCAGCGTGATGGACGACCCGAGCTGGAAGGACGACATCGGCAAGCTCGCCAACGGCTTCATCGGCCGCCAGCAGAACGGCGCCTGGCACACCACCACCGCCAACCTGTGGGGCGGGCTCGCGCTGGAGAAGTTCAGCAAGGTGTTCGAGAGCACCCCGGTGGCCGGCGTCACGGCCGCCACGCTGGGCGCGGTGAAGGCGCAGGTCGATTGGAGCAAGGTCGAGCGCGTGAAGGCCAGCGACGCGTCCGGCGCCCCGAACCAGACCACCATGTTCGGTGCGCCTGCGTCGCCGGGCAACCTGCGCAACAACACGATGTTCCTGCCGTGGGCCGCCTCGCCCTCGGGCGCCCCGGTGCGCGACACGCTGCTGGTCACGCAGCAAGGCACCGGCAAGCCGTGGCTCACGCTGCAGTCGCTGGCCGCCGTGCAGCTGAAGGCGCCGTTCGCGGCGGGCTATGCGCTCAAGAAGACCATCACGCCGGTCGAGCAGGCCGTGGCCGGCAAGTACACGCGCGGCGACGTGCTGCGCGTGAGCATCGAGGTCAACGCCAGCACCGACATGACCTGGGTCGTCATCAGCGACCCGATCCCGGGTGGCGCCACCATCCTGGGCAGCGGCCTGGGCCGCGACTCGCAGATCGCCACGCAGGGCGAGAAGAAGAGCGGTTCGGGCTGGCCGGCGTTCGAGGAACGCAGCTTCGAGGCCTTCCGCAGCTACTACGAGTACCTGCCCAAGGGCGTCGTGAAGATGGAATACACCGTGCGCCTGAACAACGTCGGCGACTTCGCGCTGCCGCCGAGCCGCGTGGAAGCGATGTACGCGCCCGAGATGTTCGGCGAGACGCCGAATGCGCGGGTGAAGGTGGAGGCGGCGAAGTAACCGGACAACGACCGGTGAAGGCGGGCCGTCATCCCGCCTTCACCGGTCCTCGTCACCATCGCGACGCACCCACCAACTGGAGAAACCCATGGGCCTGGCCATTTGCGTCGGCATCCTCGCCGACCTGATCGAGAACGATCCCGAGAGCGTCGAACACTTCGAGGCCGATTTCGCCGCCGCGAACCGCAAGCTCGCCGAAGCCGGCCTGCCGCCGCACGTCGAGCCTCGCAGCTTGCCGCCGCTCGAATCCCGCGCGCCGCTCGACGGCCTGCCCTACTCGTTCATCCACTACCTGCGCCGCGCCTACGCGCACCGCGTCACGACGCCCGGCTGGATCGCCACACCGCTGCCGGAAGACACCGATCCCACGGAAGACGAAACGCTCGAAGACGTGGCCGGCATGTTCGAAAGCCACCTGCTGTGCCACTCCGACGCGGAAGGCTTCTACCTGCCGGTCGACTTCCAAGAAGTGATCTTTGCCGAGGAAGACGAGACCGACCTGCCTGGCGGCATGCTCGGCTCGTCGTACCGCCTGCTCGAAGAACTGGTGCTGGTCGCTCCTGCCCTCGGCATCACGCTCTCGGACGGTGAACTGTCGGACGAGGAAGCTGCGCGGCTTGGCGACAGCATGGGAGAGGACGAAGGCCTCTACCGGGAGATCGAGTCGTGGCTGCTGCTGTATGAATCGGCTCGCTTGAGCATCGCGCACAAGACGGCGATTGTGTTCACCTGAGAGGCATCACCGGAAGCAGAGGCCATGTTCGAGACCACCATCCACTGGGTTCGCGGCATACCGCCACATCGGCTGGGCCTGATGGCACGCCCGCGTGGCGGTGACCTGCTGCGCGAGGACGTGGCGTCCTGGCAGCGTGCCTCGCTGAACATCGTGGTCTCCTTGCTCGAGGCGCAGGAAATCAGGGCACTTGAACTCCAGGAAGAGCCTGCGCTCTGCGCCGAACATGGGATCGTGTTTCGGCATTTCCCGATTCCGGACCACGGCATCCCGGCATCGCAACGGGACGCGGCGGCCCTGATTGCCGAACTGGGCGTCGACCTGGCGAGCGGCAAGGCCATCGCGATTCACTGCCACGCAGGCATCGGCCGCACGGGCCTCATCGCGGGCAGCCTGCTCCACGGGCTCGGCGTTCCGGGCCAGAACATCTTCCACCTGCTGAGCCGCTCCCGGGGCATCGAGATGCCCGATACATCGGAGCAGGCGGAATGGGTCGCGCAGTACGTCTTCGGCACCCGCCGCCCACCTTCGCCATGAAGAAGTCGATCCGCATCGGTCGCGCGCCGGTCGATCCACAAGCGCCGTCGAGAAGCGCGCACGACGGATCGCTCTCGTGCCCCAAGCCCTGGGACGCACTCGAAGAAACCTCCACGCCCGGCGTCCGGTACTGCAGCGATTGCCGCAAGAACGTGTTCCAGGTGGACACCACCGAAGAGGTGCGCGAGGCCGGCCTGCTGGACCGCTGCATCGCGATCGCGGACGACAGCGCGTACGCCCGCACACACGACGGCGCAACGAAAACGCCTCCCATGACACGCCCCCAAGACCGCATTCACTTCGCCGGCAACCCCTGGCCCGAAGGCCATCCCGTCAAGGAATTCCGCTGGACCGCGTCCGTGCGGAACAACGAGGTGTGGTTCGACCTGCACCTGCGCAGCGAAGACTACGACGCCGAGCGCGAGATCGACGAGCCCGAAGACGAGGACATCGACCACCCCTCCGACTGGGACGCGCCCGGGGTCTGGAACAACTACCACCGCTGCACGCTGTCGTCGACCGCCTGGGGCGACGGCGGCGGCTTTGCGGTCTGCGCCCTGCCCGACTTCAGCCTGGCGCGGCTCGACGGGCTCGAGGTCAGCATTGACCTGCCACCGCCCGATGACAGGGAAGACAACGTCTTTCACATCTACCTGCTCGGGCACGACGCCGCGGCCCACCATCGCATCCGCTTCGACCGCATCGCGGGCACCGACCGCTTCCACATCACGTGGACCGGGAAGATCGCGCTGGCCTACGCGGGCGACTATGAATACAGGTACGACTTCAGTGCGCGGCTGCACGACGTCGAAGCGCCGCGCATTCCCGCATGAACGCCACTGGCTATTCCTCATGAAGCGTCTGCTCGAAATCCGCACCTACCGCCTCAAGCCCGGCACCCTCGACGACTTCCACCGTGCGGTGCATGAACGCGCGGTGCCCATGCTGCGCAGCAAGGGCATGGACGTGGTGAGCTACGGCAAGTCGGACCACGAGGAAGAGAGCTACTGCATCGTGCGCGCCTATGCGAGCCGCGAGGCGCTGGAGGCCGAGCAGGCCGCGTTCTACGGTTCCACCGAATGGCGCGAGGGTCCGCGCAGCGCGCTGGTCGACCGCATCGAGACCTACCTGAACACGCTGCTGTGGCTCTCGCCAGAGGGTGTCGACAGCCTGCGCGCGCTCAACGACCCGGCACGCTGAACGGCTGTCGACGCCGCGCGGTGCGCGGGCCTACACTGCGCCTCCCGTCATCCCCCGACCTCACTGGAGAAACGCATGAACACCCAGGAAATCGCCGCGAAGCTCGTGGCGCTGTGCAACGCAGGGAAAATGGACGAAGCCCAGGTGCTCTACGCGCCAGAGGCCGTCAGCGTCGAGGCCAGCGCGCCGCCCGGCATGTCGCGCGAAGCGGTGGGCCTGTCGGCGATCCGCGCCAAGGGCGAGTGGTGGGTCGCCAACCACGAGGTGCATTCGTTCCAGGTGGCCGGCCCCTGGCCGCACGGCGACCGCTTCATCGTCGGCTTTCGCTTCGACGTGACGATGAAGCCCACGGGCCAGCGTTTCACGATGGAAGAGATGGCGCTGTACACCGTCAAGGACGGCAAGATCGTGCGCGAAGAGTTCTTCTACGAAGGCAGCTGATCGGGGTGCCCTGGGCCTGTGGCAGGCCTTCTTCGGCGGGTGCTGCGCAAGAAGACCCGGTTCGCTAGACTGGCCGCGCGGCCCCTGCGCCGCGTCTGACCGGAGCATCCGCCATGTGCCGCAGCATCAAGACCCTCTACAACTTCGAGCCCCCTGCCACCGAGCAGGAAATCCGCGCCGCCGCCTTGCAGTTCGTGCGCAAGCTCAGCGGCTTCAGCGTGCCCTCGCGCGCCAACGAGCAGGCCTTCGAGCGCGCCGTCGACGAGGTGGCCGCCACGGCCGGGCGGCTGATCGAATCGCTGGTCACCACAGCCGAACCGCGTGACCGTGCCATCGAGGCCGAGCGCGCCAAGGCGCGGTCTGCGCTGCGCTTCGGCACATCCGCATCGAGCTCGGACGCATGAAAAAGACTTCGTTCCCGCGCTGAACGGCGCACCGCCCCTCCCACACCATCAGGAGCATCCATCCCCATGCCCATCGAACTCTGGCTCGCCTTCGTCGCCGCCTCTGCGCTGCTCCTCATCATTCCGGGGCCGACCATCCTCACGGTGATCAGCTATTCGATGTCGCACGGCCGCCGCGCCAACGTGCCGCTGGTGGCCGCCGTGGCGCTGGGCGATTCGACCGCGCTGGTGGTGTCGCTGCTGGGCCTGGGCGCGCTGCTGGCCACCTCGGCGTTCTGGTTCACGGTGGTGAAGTGGGTCGGCGGCCTGTACCTGCTGTACCTGGGCATCAAGCTGCTGCGCGCCGGCATCTCGTCCACCGAGACCGCCGCGCCGGCCGCGCCCGCCTCGCGCTGGCGCCTGTTCGCCAACACCTACCTGGTGACGGCGCTGAACCCCAAGGGCATCGTGTTCTTCGTGGCCTTCCTGCCGCAGTTCATCCGCCCGGGCGCCGACGTGTCGCAGCAGATGTGGGTGCTGGCCCTGACCTTCGTGGCACTGGCGACGCTCAATGCCACGCTCTATGCGGTGTTCGCCAGTTCGGCGGGCCGGTTGCTGGCCTCGCCGCGCGCGCAGCGGCGCTTCCACCTGGCGGGTGGCTCGCTGCTGAGCGCGGCCGGCCTGTGGGCGCTGATGGCGCGCCGCGCTGCCTGAGCACGCCTGCAGCGCGCAAGAAAAAAGACCGCGGGGCTGTGCGCCTCGCGGTCTTTCTTTTTTGGAGGGCTTCAGCCCCGGTATCAGTTGCGATACGGGTTGTTCGGACGGCGGTCGTAGCGGTTGGGCACGCCGTCGTTGTCGCGATCGCGGTCGTAGCGGTTGGGCACGCCGTCTCGGTCGCGGTCGTAGCCATGGCCACGCGGGGGCGGGCCCCGGTCGTAGGGTGCGACCACGCAACCAGCCAGGATGGCCGAGGCGGCCAGCAGAAGCGCGAGTGTTTTTGTCATGCGAAGTTCTCCTTGGGTGAGCTGTACGGTCGGGCGCGCCTGCTGCGAACCCGTACCGTATTGAAGACCACCTGCGTGCGCATCGGGTTTCCAGATGCGGTGGCTTGTGTGAAGTTCGTTACCGGATGTGGAACCTTTGCCTGCGCTTGAGCACGCCGTAGCGACGTGGCACGATCCCGCCGATGAGCGCCACGCAGCCCCAACCCTCCTTGCCCGACCTCGCACGGCTGCGCCGCGTGCGTGACCGCATCGACCGCGAACACGCGCAGCCGCTCGACGTGGAAGCGCTCGCGCGCGACGCGAACATGTCGGCCGGGCACCTGAGCCGCCAGTTCCGCCTCGCCTACGGCGAATCGCCCTACGCCTACCTGATGACGCGACGCATCGAGCGCGCGATGGCGCTGCTGCGTCGCGGCGACCTCAGCGTGACCGAGGTCTGCTTCGAGGTCGGCTGCGCGTCGCTGGGCACCTTCACCACGCGCTTCACCGAGCTGGTCGGCGTGTCGCCCGGCGTCTACCGGCGCGAGGCGGCGCAGGCCACGGCGGGCATGCCGGCGTGCATCGCCAAACAAGTGACGCGGCCGATCAGGAATCGAGAAGCGCGAAACCCCGAGTCGCACCTAGCATGACGGCCCGACACCACTACGGACCCTCGTCACCATGAACCTCAGCATCCATTCGAGCTTTCTTCCGCACACCGACCCCGAGGCCTCGCTGGCCTTCTACCGCGACACCCTCGGCTTCGAGGTTCGCAACGACGTCGCCTATGGCGGCATGCACTGGATCACAGTCGGCCCGGCCGGCCAGCCCGCCACCTCCATCGTGCTGTACCCGCCGGCCGCCACGCCCGGTCTCACCGACGACGAGCGCCGCACCATCGCCGAGATGATGGCCAAGGGCACCTTCGCCTCGCTGCTGCTCGCCACGCCCGACCTGGCCGGCACCTTCGAGCGGCTGCAGGGCCGCAACACCGAGATCGTGCAGAAGCCCACCGATCAGCCTTATGGCGTGCGCGACTGCGCAGTGCGCGACCCGGCCGGCAACCTGATCCGCATCCAGCAGACGCGCTGAGCCGGCCCTCCGGCGCCGCAGCCCCCTGACCTCCTGCACGGGCGCCGCCGCCGTGGCGGCCCCGTGTTCCTTCCAGAGAAGAAAGACCCGATGAGCAGCAAGGCCCCGAAGAAGGACGCGAAGCCCCCGAAAGACGCCCAGCACAGGCACGCCGCCGACCACCACGACCTCATCCGCGTGCAGGGCGCGCGCGTGAACAACCTGAAGGACATCAGCATCGAGCTGCCCAAGCGGCGGCTCACGGTGTTCACGGGCGTCTCGGGCTCGGGCAAGAGCTCGCTGGTGTTCGGCACCATCGCGGCCGAATCGCAGCGGCTCATCAACGAAACCTACAGCGCCTTCGTGCAGGGCTTCATGCCGACGCTGGCGCGGCCCGAGGTCGACGTGCTCGACGGCCTGACCACCGCGATCATCGTGGACCAGGAGCGCATGGGCGGCGACCCGCGCTCCACCGTCGGCACCGCCACCGATGCCAACGCGATGCTGCGCATTCTCTTCAGCCGCCTGGGCAAGCCGCACATCGGCTCGCCCAGCGCCTTCGCCTTCAACGTGCCCTCGGTGAAGGCCACCGGCGCCATCACCGTGGAGCGCGGCGCGGCCAAGACGGTGAAGCAGACCTTCAGCCGCACCGGCGGCATGTGCCCGCGCTGCGAAGGCCGGGGCGCGGTCACCGACTTCGACCTGACGGCCTTCTACGACGACAGCAAGTCGCTCAACGAAGGCGCGCTCACCATCCCGGGCTTCAGCATGGAGGGCTGGTACGGGCGCATCTTCAACGGCTGCGGCTTCTTCGACCCCGACAAGCCAATCCGCAAGTTCACCAAGAAAGAGCTCGAGGCCCTGCTCCACATGGAGCCGACCAAAATCAAGATCGACGGAATCAACCTCACCTACCAGGGCCTCATTCCGCAGGTGCAGAAGTCGTTCCTGGCCAAGGACGTCGAGGCGATGCAGCCGCACATCCGCGCTTTCGTGGAACGGGCCGTGACCTTCACCACCTGCCCCGAGTGCGAAGGCACGCGGCTCAGCGAAGGGGCGCGCTCGTCGCGCATCAAGAAGCTCAACATCGCCGAGGCCTGCGCGATGCAGATCAGCGACCTCGCCGTGTGGGTGCGCGGCCTGAATGAACCATCCGTGGCGCCGCTGCTCGCCAAGCTGGCGCACACGCTCGACTCGTTCGTCGAAATCGGCCTCGGGTACCTCAGCCTCGACCGCCCCTCGGGCACGCTCTCGGGCGGCGAGGCGCAGCGCGTGAAGATGATCCGCCACCTCGGCTCCTCGCTCACCGACGTGACCTACGTGTTCGACGAACCCACCATCGGCCTGCACCCGCACGACATCCAGCGCATGAACGAGCTGCTGCTGCGGCTGCGCGACAAGGGCAACACGGTGCTGGTGGTGGAGCACAAGCCCGAGGCCATCGCCATCGCCGACCACGTCGTCGACCTCGGCCCCGGCGCGGGCGCGGCGGGCGGCACGGTCTGCTTCGAAGGCAGCGTGGAAGCGCTGCGCACCAGCGGCACGCTCACGGGCCGGCACCTGGACGACCGGGCCGCGCTCAAGAAGAAGGTGCGCCAATCCAACGGCACGCTGCCGATCCGCGGCGCCAAGGCGCACAACCTGCGCAATGTCGATGTCGACATTCCGCTGGGCGTGCTCGTGGTCGTGACCGGCGTGGCGGGCTCGGGCAAGAGCTCGCTGGTGCACGGATCGATCCCGGCCGGCGCGGGCGTGGTGGCGGTCGACCAGGGCGCGATCCGCGGCTCGCGGCGCAGCAACCCGGCCACCTACACCGGGCTGCTCGACCCGATCCGCAACGCCTTCGCCAAGGCCAACGGCGTGAAGCCGGCCCTGTTCAGCGCCAACTCCGAAGGCGCCTGTCCCACCTGCAACGGCGCGGGCGTGATCTACACCGACCTGGCGATGATGGCCGGCGTGGCCACCATCTGCGAAGAGTGCGAGGGCAAGCGCTTCCACGCCTCGGTGCTCGAACACCACTTCGGCGGACGCGACATCAGCGAGGTGCTCGCGATGCCCGTGACCGAGGCCGCGGCCTTCTTCGGCGAAGGCCCGGCGCGCACGCCGGCCGCGCACGCCATCCTGGAACGGCTGGCCGATGTGGGCCTGGGCTACCTGAGCCTGGGCCAGCCGCTCACCACGCTGTCGGGCGGCGAGCGCCAGCGGCTCAAGCTGGCCACGCACATGGCCGAGAAAGGCGGCGTGTACGTGCTCGACGAGCCGACCACCGGCCTGCACCTGGCCGACGTGGCGCAGCTGCTGGCCCTGCTCGACCGGCTGGTCGATGCGGGCAAGTCGGTCATCGTCATCGAGCACCACCAGGCGGTGATGGCGCATGCCGACTGGATCATCGACCTGGGCCCCGGCGCCGGCCACGACGGCGGGCGCGTGGTCTTCGAAGGCACGCCGGCCGACCTGGTCGCCAAGCGCGCCACGCTCACCGGTCAGCACCTCGCGGCGTACGTCCGCACCTGACGCGGCCATGGGCGGGCCCCGGAAGGCATCGCGGAGAATGGGCCGTCTCCGCTTTGCCTGCCGCCCTGCGGCCCCGTCTGCTGCGATGCCTCTTGCGCCTTCGTCTCCGTTTTCTTCCGCCACCCGCCACGCGCTGACCCTGGCCGTGGTCCTGCTCGCAGCGGCCAGTGCACCCTCAGCCTGGGCGCTGGCCAGCTTTGAGGAAGTGAAGCGCGACTTCCGCTCCTCCGAAACCGCCGTGCTCGACCGCCAGGGCGAGCTGCTGCAGCGCGTGCGCACCGACCCCACGGTGCGGCGCGGCCAGTGGACCGCGCTGGCCGACGTGTCGCCGGCGCTGCGCGCGGCCATGCTGCTGAGCGAAGACAAGCGCTTCTACGAACACAGCGGCGTCGACTGGCGCGCCGCCTCGGCCGCGGCCTGGGGCAACCTGTGGAACACGCGCACGCGCGGCGCCTCGACCATCACCATGCAGCTCGCAGGCCTGCTCGACGACGACCTGCGCCGCGCGGCGGGCGGGCGCAGCTTCACGCAGAAGATCGGCCAGACCGTGGCGGCCACACAGCTGGAGCGCCGCTGGCGCAAGGACCAGATCCTCGAGGCCTACCTGAACACGGTGCCCTTCCGCGGCGAGATCGTCGGCATCGACGCGCTCTCGCGCACGCTCTTCAGCAAGGCCCCGAGCGGGCTCGACGCGCGCGAGGCCGCCGTGGCCGCCGCGCTGGTGCGTGCGCCCAACGCCCGCCCCGCGCTGGTGGCGCAGCGCGCCTGCGAGGTGCTGCGCGTGATGGAGCCCGGCGCGAAGACGGACTGCGAGGCGCTCGACATGTTCACCAGCGCGGTGGTGCAGCGGCGCGCGTTCGAACCCAACGAAGGCATCGCACCGCATGCCGCGCGGAGGGTGCTGCGCGAATTGCGTGATGCCACGGGCACGGCGGGCACTGCGAGCGACAGCAAGCCCGCCGCCCCCGCCAGCGTCCGCACCACGCTGCGCGCGCCGTTGCAGCGCTACGCGCTCGACAGCCTGCAGCGCCATCTGCGCGAGCTGCGCGACCGCCACGTCGAAGACGGCGCGCTCGTGGTGCTCGACAACGCGAGCGGCGAAGTGCTGGCCTGGGTCGGCTCCTCGGGCCCGCTGAGCCAGGCCGCCGAAGTGGACGGCGTGACCGCGCTGCGCCAGCCCGGCTCCACGCTCAAGCCGCTGCTGTACGCACAGGCCATCGCCGAGAAGCGCATCACGGCCGCCTCGCTCATCGAGGACTCGTCGGCGCAGATCAGCACCGCGAGCGGACTCTACATTCCGCAGAACTACGACCGCCGCTTCAAGGGCCCGGTGTCGGCGCGCACCGCGCTGGCCGCCTCGCTCAACGTGCCGGCCGTGCGCACGCTGGTGATGGTGTCGCCCGAAGCCTTCGCGCGCGAGCTGCGCGCCGTCGGCCTGCCGCTGCGCGAGAGCGGCGACTACTACGGCTACAGCCTGGCGCTCGGCAGCGCCGAGGTGTCGCTGCTGTCGCTGGCCAATGCCTACCGCATGGTGGCCAACGGCGGACGCTTCGGCGCGACCACGCTCACGCCACGCCCTGCCCCGGCCACCAAAGTGAAGCCTGCAGAAGCCGCGCCGCTGCTCGACCCGCGCGCCGCCTTCATCGTCGGCGACATCCTTTCGGACCCGAACGCGCGCACGCGCACCTTCGGCCTGGACAGCATCCTCTCGACCCGCTTCTGGACCGCCGTGAAGACCGGCACCAGCAAGGACATGCGCGACAACTGGGCCGTGGGCTGGTCGCAGCGCTACACGGTCGGCGTGTGGGTCGGCAACGCGAGCGGCGCCTCGATGTGGGACGTGAGCGGCACCAGCGGTGCCGCGCCCGTGTGGGCCGAGGTGATGCGCTTCCTGCACGCCCGCGAACCCAGCCGCGCGCCCGCGCCGCCCGCCGGACTGGTCGAGGCGCCCGTGAGCTTCGGCCCCGGCGCCGACGGCAACGCGCTCGAAGCGGCGCGCAGTGAATGGTTTTTGCAAGGCACCGAGCAGCCGCTGTTCGCGCTCGACACCGGCATGGCGAGCGACGCGGCCTCGGCGCGCATCACGGCGCCGGCCGACGGCACGATCCTCGCGATCGACCCCGACATTCCGCCGCAGCGCCAGCGCGTGCGCTTCGAATCCGAAGGGCGCGGCGTGCAGTGGCGCATCGACGGCAAGTTCCATGCGCGCGGCAACAGCGCGCAGTGGCTGCCGTGGCCGGGCCGGCACCTGATCGAACTGGTGGACGCCAGCGGCAAGGTGGTTGATCAGCGCCGCGTCGAAGTGCGCGGTGCGGGTGTGGTGGCAGCAAAGGGAGCGCGCCGATGAACGGACTGACATGGATGCCCCGCTGGCTGTCGCTGTGCCTGGCCTTGCTGGTCGTGCTGTGCCTCGCCGGCCCACGCGCCGTGCAGGCCAAGCCCGTGCCGGTGCCCCCGATGAGTTCGCGCGTGGTCGACCTCGCCCAGGCGCTGTCGCCCCGCGAGGCCGACGCGCTGCGCCAACAGATCGCCGACATCCAATCCCGCACCGAAGCCCAACTGGCGGTGCTCATCGTGCCGACCACGGGCGAAGACACCATCGAGGCCTACGCCACGCGCGTCTTCGAAAAATGGCGGCTGGGCCGCAGCGAGGCCGACGACGGCATCCTGCTGCTCGTGGCGCAGAAAGACCGGCGCATGCGCATCGAGGTCGGCACCGGGCTTGAAGGCACGGTGACCGACATCCAGGCGGCCCGCATCATCGACCGCGAGATGGCGCCGCGTTTTCGCGAGGGCGACTTCGGCGGCGGCGTGCAGGCGGCCGTGGGCGCGCTCGCGCGGCTGCTCGATGGCGAGGTGAGCTTCGTCGCACCCGAGTCGCAGCAGATCGCCGTGGACCACGCCGCCGCCGCACCCGCCCCCGCACCCGCACCCGACGACGAGAGAGTCACCAGCCTGACGAGCGGTGGGCGGGTCACGCCCGAAGGCTGGGGCCTGCTGGGCGTGCTGCTGTGGGGCCTGGGCCTGGGCATCTACCACGGCCGTGGCGTGGAGCGCGACCCGCCGCGCGGCACCTCGGCCTCGCGACGTGCCCAAGAGAAAAAACGCAAGGGCGGGCGCAACGCCAGCGCCGGCCCCGAACCCTGGGCCGACGCCCTGGCGGCAATGAAGCCCGAACCGGCACGTGCGCGCCCTGCCCCGCGCGACCTGCGCCTGGTGCTCGGCCTGCTCGGGGCCGGTCCGCTGGCGGCCGGCGCGGCGCTGCTGAACCCGCCCATCGCGCTGGTGCTGGCGATGCCCGCGATCTTCGGCTACGGCCTGGGCTTTCTCTGCGGCATGTCGCGCACGGCAGCCATCTTCATGGGCGGCTTCGTGGGCGTGATCGCGTCGCTGGTCGCCATCGCATTCACGGTCGGCGCCGAGCGCTTCTGGTGGGGCTTTCTGTGGGCGCTGTGCATCGGCGGCGTGACGCTGTTCGCCGTGATCATCCTGCGCTGCATGGTCAACACCTTCCAGCGCAGCGTCGTCAGCTTCTTCGTCCGGCTGGTCATCGTGGCGGGCATCTGCGGCTACGTGTTCCACATCACCTCGCCCGGCCCGGTGCCGGACACCTCGTGGATTCCCATCGCGCTGGCGGCGTTCTTCTCGATGCTGCTCGGCTTCCTGCCGCCCGGTGTCTGGGAATCGGGCAGCGGCGACGATGACGACAGCAGCAGCAGTTCGTCATCGTCTTCCTCGTCGTCTTCGTCCTCCTCGGACAGCGGCGGGTCGAGCAGCGGCGGCGGCGCCTCGGGCAGTTGGTGATGCGGGCGGCCGGCCACCCCGCCGCGCCGCTTCCATGCCCCTGCCGCCGACTGCGACTTTTCAAGGATGGTTAAATTCATCCAATCATTCAATGAATAAGCCGGCCTGATCCATGCTCGTCCAACCTCCCCGCACCTCCCTGGCCGACGCCGCCGCGAACAGCATCCGCACCGAGATCGCCGCAGGCCGCTGGCCCATCGGCTCGCGCATTCCCATCGAGCCCCAGCTGGCCCAACTGCTGGGCGTGAGCCGCGGCACGGTGCGCGAGGCAGTGAAGACGCTGGTGTCGCGCGGCCTGCTCGAGGTGCGCCAGGGTTCGGGCACCTACGTGCGCTCGGGCTTCGACCCCTCGGCCAGCCTGCAGAAGCTGCGCCTGGCGAGCCTGCGCGACCAGTTCGAGGTGCGCCGCGCGCTCGAGGTCGAAGCCGCCCGGCTCGCCGCCGTGCGCCACACCGCGAAAGACCTGCGCCGGCTCCACGCCCTGCTCGACAAGCGCGGCCAGCCCGACACGGCCGACAACGGCGCGGCCTTCATCGAGCGCGACCTGGCCTTTCACCTGGCCATCGTCGATGTGTCGGGCAACCTGGCGCTGGTCGAAACCTGCCGCTTCATCACCGGCTACATCAAGGAAACCATTGCCAGCACGCTGAGCACCAACCTGCCCGAGCCCGACGAGGCGGCGCACCGCGCCATCGTCGAAGGCATTGCCAGCCGCGACCCCGAGCGCGCCGCCGCCGCCGTGCGCGAGCTGATGGCACCCACGATGCACGTCCTGGCACTGGGCACGGCATGAACTCAATGACCCTGCCCACGGGTGCCGCCACCACGGCGCGCACCCAGGCCACGCCATCGGGCGCTGAAGAACTGCTGATCGACGCCGAGGTCGACAGCCTGCCCGCGCCGCGCCCCACACCGACGCCCAGCCGGGCCCGCCGGCTGCTGCTGGGCCTCACGGTGGTGCTCATCGCCTTCAACCTGCGGCCGGTGTTCGCCAGCCTGTCGGTGGTGCTGCCGGAAATCATCCGTGCCACCGGCCTGTCGGCCACCGCCGCGAGCCTGTTGACCACGCTGCCCATCGTCTGCCTGGGCGTGTTCGCGCCGATGGCGCCCTGGCTCGGCCGCCGCTTCGGCACCGAGCGCACGCTGCTGGGCTGCATGGTGCTGATCGGCGTGGGCACGCTGCTGCGCGGCACCGGGAACATCCCGCTGCTGTTCCTGGCCTCGGCCATCGCGGGCAGCGGCATCGCGGTGTCGAACGTGCTGCTGTCGGGCCTGGTGAAGCGCGACTTCGCCAAGCAGGCCGCGCTGATGATGGGCCTGTACACCATGGCCGTGTGCGGCGGCGCCGCCAGCGCCGCGGGCCTCACCGTGCCGCTGGAGCACGCGCTGGGCGGCGGCTGGACGCTGGCGCTCGCCATGTGGGCCGTGCCGGCCGCGCTGGTCACCTTCATCTGGGCACCGCAGGCGCTGCCGCTCAAGCCGGTGGCGAGCGAATCAGGTTTCACCGTGCGCGGCCTGTGGCGGGACCGGCTGGCCTGGCAGGTGACCTTCTTCATGGGGTTGCAATCGGCCCTGGCGTACATCGTGATGGGCTGGCTCGCGCCGATCCTGCGCGAGCGCGGGCTCAGCGGCGAAATGGCCGGCTACGTGGTGTCGCTGTCGGTCATGACGCAGGTCGTGACCTGCCTCGTGGTGCCGGCACTGGCCGTGAAGCTGCGCAACCAGCGCGCGCTGGCGGTGGTGCTGTCGGCGATGACGGTGGCGGCCATGCTGGCCATGCTGTTCGCGCCGCTCGACGCCCCCGGCGGCATGTGGACCTGGGCCGTGGTGCTCGGCATTTCGCAGGGCGGCACCTTCGCGCTGGCGCTCACCATGATCGTGCTGCGCTCACCCGATTCGCACGTGGCCGCGCACCTGTCGGGCATGGCCCAGGGCGTGGGCTACATGGTGGCGGCCTTCGGCCCGCTGCTGGCCGGGCTGCTGCACGGCTGGACCGGCAGCTTCCACGCCTCGGCCTGGCTGTTCGTCGGCCTGGGCGTGGCGCTGGTCATCGCGGGGCTGGGCGCGGGACGCACGCTGCACGTGGGCGCGGTGACGGTGCCGCGCCACTGAGCCTCACTGCAGGTAGCTCTCGGCCAGCAGCGCCCAGTAGGCGGCGCCGATCGGCAGGTTGCTGTCGTTGAAGTCGTAGCCGGGGTTGTGCACCATGCAGCCGCCGTGCTCGCCCGTGGCGCCGTTGCCGATGAACAGGTAGCAGCCGGGCTTCTTCTCCAGCATGAAGGCGAAGTCTTCGCTGCCCGTGACGGCCGGGCCCTGCGGCTCGACGTGGGCCTCGCCCACCAGCTCGCGGCCGATGCGGCGCGCGAACTCGGTTTCTTCCGGCGTGTTGACCAGCACCGCATAGCCCTTGCGGTAGTCGATGTGCGCCCGCACGCCGAAGCTCTCAGCCTGCGCGTTCACGATGGCCTTGAGCCGCTTCTCCAGCAGCACGCGCACCTCGCGGTCCAGCGAGCGCACGCTGATCTCCAGCGTGCAGGTCTCCGGGATCACGTTGTTGGCCTTGCCGGCATGGATGGCGCCGACGGTGACGATCGACATCTCCTGCGGATCGGCGTTGCGCGAGACGATGGTCTGCAGCGCCATGACGATGCTCGACGCCGCCACGATGGGGTCGGCCGTGCGGTGCGGCATGGCACCGTGGCCGCCCACGCCGGTGAGCGTGACGGTGGCGTAGTCCGACGAGGCCATGGCCGCGCCCTCGCGGAACACCAGGTCGCCCTGCCTGCGGCCCGGGGAGTTGTGCATGGCGTACACCGCGTCGCACGGGTACTTCTCGAACAGGCCGTCGTCCATCATCTTCACGGCGCCGCCCATGCCCTCTTCGGCCGGCTGGAAGATCAGGTTCAGCGTGCCCGAAAACTCGCCGTGCTGCGCCAGGTACTTGGCCGCGCCCAGCAGCATGGCCGTGTGGCCGTCGTGGCCGCAGGCGTGCATGATGCCGGGCCGTCCGCTGCGGTAGGCCAGGCCGGTCTTCTCCTCGATGGGCAGCGCGTCCATGTCGGCACGGATGCCGATGGTGCGCGTGCCGCTGCCGCGCTTTAGGCGGCCGACGAGGCCGGTCACGCCCAGCCCGCGCTCGACCTCGTAGCCCCAGGCCGCAAGGCGCTCGGCGACCAGGTCGCTGGTGCCGAATTCCTCGAAGCCGAGCTCAGGGTTCTGGTGGATCTGCTGGCGTACCGTCACGAATTCGGCGGCGTGCTTTCTCATGTACTCGAGGTAATGCTGTGCGTTCTGAGGCATCGTGTGCTCTGTGTGAGATGGAAGAAAAAAGAAGGGGTGCTCAAGGCCGCAGCGCCATCGTGGCGGGCAACCGCGTCCATGGCAGGTCGGCCGGGTCGGCGGCCATCGGTCCCGGCGCCTTGGCCACGAGGATGGTGCTGGCGATGGGCGCGAAGTCGGCCCGGAAATGCACCGAGCTCTTGTTGACCAGCACCTTCATCGCCTCGGGCTCGATGCCCAGGTAGCGGAAGAATTCGCGGTCGAGCATCTGGCTCTTGCCGCTGGCCACGGCGATGCGCACGCCCTCGATCTCCAGGCAGGCGCTCAGGCCCAGCGACACCGTGCCGCCTCGCGACATCGGCCCCTTGCCCTTCACCTGGCCGTCGCTGAGCGCCGTCACGGTGAACACGCCTTCGACCGGCGCGTCGCTGAACTGGCCGCCCCATGTGGGCACCGAGGTGCCGAGCGCGATGCGGATCTGCGCGCCCACACCGGCTTCATGCGCCGCGGCCGCGGCGGCCGGATCGAACATCAGCCCGAGCGCGACCTTGCCTGGAAAGCGCTTGCCGGCGCCCTCGGCCAGCAGCGCATGCAGCATGCCGGTCGTGTTGCTGTCGGCGCCCGCGCCAGGGTTGTCCTGCGTGTCGGCAACGACGACCGGCTGGCTCGCGCCCTCGGCCAGTTCGAGCGCGCGCGCCACGGCCACGCGCGGCTCGAGCACGTCGAGCCGCCACTGCGAACGCGGCTGGTCGATGCGCTCGTACAGCGTGGCCACGGCCGCGCCGGCATCGTCACCGTAGCCCCAGACCACCGGGCCGCATTCGGCAATGTCGGCGGCCGGAAAACCCGTGGCGAAGCTCAACACCGCATCGTGCTGCGCGTCGAGCTCCTTCAGCAGCCCGTACACCGACGCGGCGGGTTCGATCATGGTCGACTGCACATTCAACGGCAGCAGGAAGCTGAAGCGCCGCGCATGCAGCGGCTCGCGCGAACCGCGCGCCATGCGGCGCTCCAGCAGCGTCGCGGCCAGGCGGCCCGTGTCGGCCATGTCGATGTGCGGATAGGTGCGGTAGGTGGCCAGCGCATCGGCCTCGGCCAGCATCTGGGCGGTGATGTTGCCGTGCAGGTCCAGGCTCGCGACGATCGGCACGTCGGGGCCCACGAGCGTGCGGATGCGCGCGATCAGCTCGCCCTCTGGGTCTTCGAGGTGTTCGGTCACGGCCGCGCCGTGCAGGTCGAGGTAGACCGCGTCGATGCCGCCATCGGCCAGCGCGGCCGCCAGGTCTTCGGTGATGGCACCCGAGATGCGCTCGAAGGCGTCCTCGGTCACATGCGCCGAAGGCGTGGCGCCGGCCCAGGCCGAAGGCACCAGCGACCAGCCCTTCTCGCGCGCCGCGTCGATGAAGCCGCCGACCGGGATGTTGCGGCCCGCGTAGGCCTCGACGATCGCTGCGCCGCGCCGGTACGGCGGGAAGCTGGAGCCCGCATTGAACGCGGCCCAGTCGGCCTTGCTCGGTGCGAAGGTGTTGGTCTCGTGCTGGAAACCGGCGATGAAGACTTTCATGGCATCCTTTTTTTCATTGACGTGGGACGAAGGAATTTCAGCTGCGTGCAAAGGCAAAGTCGCGGCCCGGCGCGGCAGCCAGCAGTTTGCGCGTGTAGTCATGTTGCGGCGCGAAGAACACGTCCTTCACGTCACCGCGTTCCACGATTTCACCTTGGCTCATGACGATCACGCTGTCGCAGATCTGACTGGCCACGCGCAGGTCGTGGGTGATGAACAGAATGCCGATCTTCAGCCGCTGCTGGATCTCGTCGAGCAGCCGCAGGATCTGCGCCTGCACCGACACGTCGAGCGCCGACACGGCCTCGTCGGCGATCAACACCTTGGGGTCGCAGGCCAGCGCGCGTGCAATCGAGATGCGCTGGCGCTGGCCGCCCGAGAACTCGCTCGGGTAGCGGCGCAGCGCGTCGGGCGACAGGCGCACCAGCCGCATCAGCTCTTCGGCGCGCGCCCAGGCCTGGCCGTGCGGCGTGCCGAAGTTCACCGGCCCTTCGACGATGGAGTCGCCCACGGTCTGGCGCGGGTTGAGCGAGCGGTACGGGTCCTGGAAGATCACCTGCACCGTGCGCCGGAACGGCGACAGCGCGCGCCCCCTGACATGCGCAACCGACCGGCCATCGGCAAAGATGTCGCCCGAGGTCGGGTCGATCAGCCGCGCGATGCAGCGCGCCACGGTCGACTTGCCCGAGCCCGATTCGCCCACGATGCCCACGGTTTCGCCGGGCCGCACCGCGAGCGACACGTCGCGCGCCGCCTTCACCGTGCGGCGCTTGCCGGGCCAGCTGCCCGTGACGTAGGTCTTGCAGATGTTCACCGCGTTGAGCAGCGGATACGCGTCCACGACCGGCGGGCGCTTGTGCGCGGAAAGCTCGGGCACCGCATCCAGCAGCATCTTCGTGTAGGGCTCGCGCGGCGCCGTGAGCACCGCCATCTTGTCGCCCTTCTCGATCATCGCGCCGAGCTGCAGCACCACCACCTCGTCGGCAATCTCGGCCACCACGCCGAAGTCGTGCGTGATGAACAGCACGGCCGTTCCGTTCTCGGTCTGCAGTTCAAGGATGAGCTTGAGGATCTCGGCCTGCGTCGTCACGTCGAGCGCGGTGGTCGGCTCGTCGCAGATCAGCAGCGCGGGCTTGAGGATGAGCGCCATCGCGATCACGATGCGCTGGCGTTGCCCGCCCGAGAGCTGGTGCGGGTACGAGGCGTAGATGCGCTCGGGCTCCGGCAGCCGCACGCGCGCCATGATCGCGAGGATCTTCTGCCGCCGTTCGGCCGCGCCCATGTGCACGTGCTGCGCCAGCATTTCGTCGATCTGCGCGCCGCAGGTCATCACGGGGTTGAGCGCGGTCATCGGCTCCTGGAACACCATCGCCATCGACGGGCCGCGCAACTGGCGCAGGCGCGACGTCGGTGCGGCGAGCAGGTTCTCGCCCTGCAATTCGATGGTGCCGCGCACCGGCACGAGCCCGGCGGGCAGCAGGCCCATCACCGCATTGGCGATGACCGACTTGCCCGAGCCCGATTCGCCGAGCAGGCAGACGATCTTGCCGGGCGGCACGTCGAAGGACACCTTGTCGACCGCATGCGGCCGGTCGCCGCCGCGCGGCAATGCGATGGCGAGGTCGCGAACGGAAAGCACGGGGGCTTGTTGCGTCATGGCTCAGCCTCCGCGCTTGTTGAACTTGGGGTCGAGCGTGTCGCGCAACCCGTCGCCCAGGATGTTCACGGCCAGCACCGTGAGCGCCAGGAAGATGCCCGGGAACAGCACGTTGTGCGGGTACTGGTTGAACTGCGCACGGCCCTCGGCCATGATGTTTCCCCAGGTCGCCATGTCCGCCGGCAGGCCCACGCCGAGGAAGGACAGGATGGCTTCCACCAGGATCGCCGAGGCGCACACATAGGTCGCCTGGATGATCAGCGGCGCAATCGCATTCGGCAGGATGTGCCGCGCGAGGATCTTCCAGGTCGGCGTGTCGAGCGCGATGGCCGCCTCGACATACGGCTCTTCGCGCACCGTGAGCACCACCGAGCGCACCAGCCGCGCCACGCGCGGAATCTCGGGCACCGCGATGGCGACCACCACGGTGAGCAGGCTGCCGCCGAACAACGCCACGAGGCTGATCGCGAACAGGATGCCGGGGATGGCCATGACGCCGTCCATCAGCCGCATGATCACGCTGTCGATGCGGCGAAAGTAGCCGCCCAGCAGGCCCACGAGCATGCCGAGCACCATGGCGAGCGCGGCCACGGCCACGCCCACCGTGAGCGACACGCGCGCGCCGTACAGCGTGCGGCTCCAGATGTCGCGCCCCAGGCTGTCGGTGCCCATCACGAACAGATGCTCGAAGGTGTCGCCGGCCAGGCTGTTGAACTCGCCGCGCGTGCCGGGCATGAGGTTGCCGCTGCCGGGGTCGATGGCGGTCGGGTCGATGGTGCCGAGCCACGGCGCGGCCAGCGACATCAGCACGAGCAGCAGCAGCACGCTGCCGCCTGCGCGCACCGACCAGTCGGCCAGGATGCGCGTGAGCAGCGAGCGGCGTTGCGGCGGTGCCAGCGGTTCGATGGCGGCGTCTGGCGCCACTGCTGTTGCTGCTGCTGCGGCGGCTGCGGCCGACATGGAAAGGGTCGAATCGGTCATGGTGTTTCCGTTCACTTCGTTCAGTACCGGATGCGGGGGTCGAACACCAGATAGCTCAGATCGATCAGCAGATTGATGAGCACGTAGATGACGGAAAAGAACAGCGTGATGCCCTGGATCAACGGGAAGTCGCGCGACAGCACCGCATCGACCGTGAGCTGCCCGAGTCCCGGAATGGCGAACACCGTTTCGGTGACCACCACGCCACCGATCAGCAGCGCGATGCCGATGCCGATGACCGTGACGATGGGAATGGCCGCGTTGGCGAGCGCGTGGCGCATCAGCAGCCGCGTCTCGGAGATGCCCTTGGCGCGCGCGGTGCGGATGTAGTCCTCGGTCATCGCCTCGGCCACGGCCGCACGCGTGACGCGCGCGATCAGCGCCACGTAGATGATCGACAGCGTGATCGACGGCAGGATCAGGTGCTTGAGCCACAGCAAAGGCCCCTGGCTCAGTCGCTGGTAGCCCTGCACCGGCAGCCACTGCAGGTGCAGCGCGAAGATCCAGATGAGCACGTAGCCGATCACGAACGCGGGGATCGAAAAGCCCATGACCGAGAAGCCCATCAGCATGCGGTCGAGCCAGCCGCCGTGGCGCCACGCCGCGAGCACGCCGAGCGGCACCGCGATGAGGATGGTGGCCACCAGCGTCACGGCCGCGAGCGACACCGTAGCCTCGATGCGCTGGCCGATCAGTTCCACCACCGTCTTCTTCATGAAGTACGACTCGCCCAGGTTCCCCTGCAGCAGTTGCGCGCTCCAGTGGAAGAACTGCACGGGCAGCGACTGGTCGAGCCCCAGTTGCGCGCGGACGCTGGCGATGTTCTCGCTGGTCCCGCTGTCGCCCACGATGGCGGCGGCCGGGTCGCCGGGCGCGAGCCGCAGCATCAGGAACACGATGAGCGCGACGATGACGAGCACCGGCACGGTCGAGAGAATGCGGCGTGCAAGAAAAAGCAGCATGGTGGCTCCCGGGTCCGGCCGCGTCAGTTCTTCTTCAGGTTCCAGAACACGGCGACCGGCGAGCGCACCACGCCGCTCACCACGCCCTTGCGGTAGGCCGTGAGCGGCTTGTACTCGCCGATGGGTGCGTAGATGCCGGTGTCGTACACGCGCTGCTGGATGGCGGTGGCCAGCTCCTTGCGCTTGGGTTCGTCGCTGCTGGCAAGGAAGTCGGACTTGAGCTGCTCCAGCTTGTCGTCGGTGGCCCAGCCGAACCAGCCCTTCTCGCCATTGCCCGTGAGCGGCGCGAAGAACATCGGGTTCATGTTGTCGGCAATGCCCCAGCCCGTGATGAAGAGGTTCCAGCCGCCCTTGTCGACCGGATCTTTCTTGGCGCGGCGCGTGACCAGCGTGGGCCAGTCCATCGACTGCATGTCGACGTTGAAGCCGGCCTGCTTGAGCAGCTGCGCCATCACCGGCGGAAACTTGTTGAGCACCGCGAAATCGGCCGGGTACATCAGCACCACGGGCTTGCCGTCATAGCCTGCCTCCTTGAGCAGCGCCTTGGCTTTTTCGAACTGCGGCTTGCCGGTGAAGTAGCCCGTCTTGTCGGAGGCGAAGGCCGAGCCGCAGGGGTAGATGGACGCGCAGCCGTTGTACAGCTCCTTGTGCACCAGCTGGGCGCGCATCAGCGCCTCCTGGTTGATGGCCATGAAGGCGGCCTGCGCGATCTTCGGGTTGTCGAAGGGCGGGATCAGGTGGTTCAGGTGCAACGCGAACGAGCCCTTCGACACGGGGCTGTCGAGCGTGATGGCAGGGTTGTTCTTGAGCGCGGTGTACTGCTCGGAGGGCACCCACTCGATCATGTCGACCTCGCCGTTGGCCAGCGCATTGGCCTGCGTTTGTGCATCCTTCAGCACGATCCACTCCATGCGGTCGACGTACACGCTCTTGCCGCCGGCCGTGCCCGACGGCGCCTCGGCGCGCGGCACGTACTTGGTGTTCTTCAGGTAGACGATCTTTTCGCCGGGGCGGTATTCGTCCTTCTTGAAGATGTAGGGGCCGGAGCCGGTGGCGTCGTCGATCTGCTTGTCGGCCGGCGTGGCCGCCACGCGCGCCGGCATGATGAAGGGCGGGTTCGACGAAGGCTTGCTCAGCGCATCGAGCACCATGCCGAAGGGCTCCTTGAAGACGAACCTGAAGCTGTTGGCATCGACCGCCTCGGTCTTGTCCAGGGCGGTGAACATCTTCTGGCCCAGGCCGTCGCGCTGGCCCCATCGCTTGAGCGAGGCGAGCACGTCTTCCGAAGTGACGGGCTTGCCGTCATGGAAGGCCAGGCCCTTGCGCAGCGTGAAGGTCCAGGTCTTGCCGTCGGCGCTGGTCGTGTACTTGTCGACCATCTGCGGCAGCACCTTGCCCTGGGCGTCCACGCCGAAGAGCGTGTCGTAGACCATGTAGCCGTGGTTGCGCGTGACGAAGGCGGTGGTCCAGATCGGGTCGAGGATCTTCAGGTCGGACTGCGGCACGAGGCGCAGCACCTTGCCGGTGTCCTGCGCGAAGGAGGAGGCCGCTGCCGCGGCCAGCAAGGCACCTGCGAACAGGGCTTTCAGTTGTCGTGTCTTCAGCATGGGTCAGTTCTCCGGTTGAAAAAGAGGGGCGCGCGCGGGCAACGCCGGGGGCGCAGGCATCGGGCGGCGGTGCGGGAAACAGGTCATGAAAAAGGCTCCGGAGCGAACACGGACACACCGCGCTCATCGCGCGGCGTGCCCCTGCTGTCCTTTTGCCTGAGAGATTCACCCTGCACGCACATCGCGCAGGGCTTGCCCCTTCGGCGGCTGCCCTCGGTCCCCTGCAAGGGGGCCGGTCAGCGCTCTCCAGCGTTAGAAAAATCCAGTCTTGGGACCTGAGCGTTATGGGCTATCGCCTTCGGTAATGCACCAGCTCGACGCATCGAGCCAGGCATTTCTCCTGGATGCTTTCTTCAAAGCAGTTTGCGTGCCACGCGGTGGCATGGGCCGCGGCAGCGGGGTCATCGGGGTTTCTCCGACCGCGCCCCGGCCCGACCGGGCGACAATGGGGGGCTCCGGCGAAAGTCCATTTCGCCCAATGAAATTTCAGCCCTCTCGACAACCCAGAACCTACGGAAGCAAGCGCATGAGCACGAAGCAACCCACCATCGTCTACACCCTCACCGACGAGGCGCCGCTGCTGGCGACCTACGCCTTCCTGCCCATCGTGCGCGCCTTCACCGCGCCGGCCGGCATCAACGTGACGACGAGCGACATCTCGGTGGCCGCCCGCGTCCTGGGCGAATTCCCCGAGTTCCTGAGCGACGACCAGAAGGTGCCCGACAACCTGGCCGAACTGGGCAAGCTCACGCTGCGGCCTGACGCCAACATCATCAAGCTGCCCAACATCAGCGCCTCGGTGTCGCAGCTCAAGTCGGCCATCAAGGAACTGCAGGGCAAGGGCTACAAGATTCCCGACTACCCGGAGAACCCGACCTCGGACGAGGACAAGGACATCCGCACGCGCTACAACAAGTGCACCGGCAGCGCCGTGAACCCCGTGCTGCGCGAAGGCAACTCCGACCGCCGCGCGCCCCGCGCCGTGAAGGAATACGCCCGCAAGAACCCGCACAGCATGGCCGAGTGGAGCCAGGCCTCCCGCTCGCACGTCTCGCACATGCACGGCGGCGACTTCTATCACGGCGAAAAGTCCATGACCCTGGACCGCGCGCGCAACGTCAAGATGGAACTGCTGACCAAGAGCGGCAAGACCATCGTGCTCAAGCCCAAGGTCGCCCTGCTCGACCGCGAGATCATCGACTCCATGTTCATGAGCAAGAAGGCGCTGCTGGCCTTCTATGAAAAGGAAATCGAAGACGCGCACAAGACCGGCGTCATGTTCTCGCTTCACGTCAAGGCGACCATGATGAAGGTCTCGCACCCCATCGTGTTCGGCCACTGCGTGAAGATCTTCTACAAGGAAGCCTTCGAGAAACACGGCAAGCTGTTCGACGAGCTGGGCATCAACGTCAACAACGGCATGGTCGACTTGTACAACAAGATCGCCACGCTGCCCCAGAGCACGCAGGACGAGATCAAGCGCGACCTGCACGCCTGCCACGAAGGCCGCCCCGAGCTGGCCATGGTCGACTCGGCCAAGGGCATCACCAACTTCCACTCGCCCAACGACGTGATCGTCGATGCGTCGATGCCCGCCATGATCCGCAACGGCGGCAAGATGTGGGGTGCCGACGGCCGCCTGAAGGACGTCAAGGCCGTGATGCCCGAATCGACCTTCGCCCGCATCTACCAGGAGATCATCAACTTCTGCAAGTGGCACGGCGCCTTCGACCCCAAGACCATGGGCACCGTGCCCAACGTCGGCCTCATGGCCCAGAAGGCCGAAGAGTACGGCTCGCACGACAAGACCTTCGAGATCGCCGAAGACGGCATCGCCAACATCACCGACTTGGACACCGGCGAAGTGCTGATGAGCGAAGACGTGGAAAAGGGCGACATCTGGCGCATGTGCCAGGTCAAGGACGCCGCCATTCGCGACTGGGTGAAGCTGGCCGTCAACCGCGCACGCAACTCCGGCATGCCGGTCGTGTTCTGGCTCGACGCCTACCGCCCGCACGAGGCGCAGCTGATCACCAAGGTCAAGATGTACCTGCACGAGCACGACACCACGGGCCTGGACATCCAGATCATGAGCCAGGTGCGTGCCATGCGCTACACGCTGGAACGCGTCGTGCGCGGCCTGGACACCATCAGCGCCACCGGCAACATCCTGCGCGACTACCTGACCGACCTGTTCCCCATCATGGAACTGGGTACCTCGGCCAAGATGCTGTCGATCGTGCCCCTGATGGCCGGCGGCGGCATGTACGAGACCGGCGCGGGCGGCTCGGCCCCCAAGCACGTGCAGCAGCTGGTGGAAGAAAACCACCTGCGCTGGGATTCGCTCGGCGAATTCCTCGCGCTGGCCGTGAGCCTGGAAGACCTGGGCCTGAAGACCGGCAACGCGCAAGCCAAGATCCTGTCCAAGACGCTCGACGCGGCCACGGGCCAGCTGCTCGACAACAACAAGAACCCGTCGCCCAAGACCGGTCAGCTCGACAACCGCGGCAGCCAGTTTTACCTGGCCATGTACTGGGCCCAGGAACTCGCCGCGCAGACCGAGGACAAGGACCTGCAAGCCAAGTTCAAGAAGCTCGCCGAGGCGCTCACCGCCAACGAGAAGAAGATCGTCGACGAACTCGCGGCCGTGCAGGGCAAGCCGGTGGACATCGGCGGCTACTACCTGGCCGACCCGAAGAAGTACGAAGCCGTGATGCGCCCCAGCGCCACGCTGAACGCGGTGCTGGCGCCGGCGGCCTGATCGCGCTGCGCCTGCGTCTTCCGGGTCTGCACTGACCCGGAAGCCTTCCTACCAACGGCCTGTTGCTCGCGCGGCAGGCCGTTTGTTTTTGCATCTTCCATCGCACAGCGCGAGACTAGACTGCGATTCCCCGCCCCACTCACTGCAAGAGAAAAGAAAGGCAGGCCCCTCATGAAACTCCGTCTGCTTGCTGTTGCTGCCGCCTCGACCCTGCTCGCGGTCGTCGGCAGCGCCCACGCCCAGAGCAACTGCGACACGCTGCGCGCCGAGATCGAGGCCAAGATCGCCGCGTCGGGCGTCACCAATTTCAGCGTCGTCACCGTCGATGCCGCCGCCACCGCGAGCGGCCAGGTGGTGGGCAGCTGCGACCTCGGCACGAAGAAGATCGTCTATCAGCGCGAAGGCGGCACGGCCTCGCAAGCGCCTGCCTCCACGTCAGCCCCCGCGCCACGCGGCGAGCCCCTGCTCACCGAGTGCAAGGACGGCTCGGTGTCCATGGGCGGCACCTGCAAGCCCTGAGCGCAGGGCAGCATCCCGTGATCTGGCCTGCCTTGCGCCTCTTCTTCGGCCTGCTGACCCTCGTGGCGATCGGCTGGCAGCTGACGATCCATGTCCGCATGGGTTTCAACGTCGTCAACTTCTTCAGCTTCTTCACCAACCTCTCGAACCTGTTCGCGGCGATCGTGCTCGTGCTCGGCGCGCGCCGCCTCTGGCGACCGGCGTACACGGGCCCCGACGAGGGGTTGCGCGCCATGTCGGCCGTGAACATGGCGGTGGTCGGCATCGTCTTCTCGCTGCTGCTGCGCGACGTCGACCTCGGCGCGCTGCGGCCGTGGATCAACACGCTGCTGCACCACGTGATGCCCTGCGTCGTGCTGCTCGACTGGCTGCTGCAACCACCGCGCACGCGACTCGGCGGCCGGCAGCTGCTGTGGATACTCGTCGTCCCGATGGTTTACCTGGCCTACACACTGCTGCGCGGTGGCAGCACCGGCTGGTATCCCTACCCCTTCCTCAACCCCGCCAATGTGGGCGGCTACGGCGGTGTGGCTGTCTATGCGGCGGGTATCGCGCTGACCTTCGGGTTGGCGGGATGGGGGTTGCTGGCGTTGGGGAATCGGCTGGGCCGGCGCGCCTGACGCGGCCACGCGCGCGACCCGCCTGTTTCTACATTTCGCAGGATCAGGCAAAAACCTCGTTCGATCCGGATACCGCTCCAACCCTCTTCGCCCCGAGACTCATCCCCATGCCCGGCGCACCCTTCGCGCCACGGCGCACCGACCTGCATGAGGAGTTTTGTATGAGTGCAATCCAGGACACAGTGGTTCTCGTCACCGGCGCCAGCAGCGGCATCGGCGAGGCGACGGCGCGGCGGCTCGCGCGGCGTGGCGCCCATGTGGTGCTCGGCGCGCGCCGCACCGAACGGCTGGCCGCGCTCGCGGCCGAGATCAATGCCACCGGCGGCTCGGCGAGCTTCCGGCGGCTGGACGTGACGCACCGGCCCGACATGGAGGCCTTTGCCGAGTTCGCCCTCGACACGCACGACCGCATCGACGTGCTGGTGAACGCCGCCGGCGTGATGCCGCGGTCGCCGCTGTGGCAGCGCAAAGTCGAGGAGTGGGAGCTGATGATCGACGTCAACCTGCGCGGCATGCTGCTGGGCGTGGCGGCCGTGCTGCCGACGATGCAGGAGCAGGGCTGGGGCCACATCGTCAACGTCGCGCCGGTCGCCATGGGCGGCGCCACGCCCGACTCGGCCGTGTACCACGGCACGCAGTACGCGGTGCAGGCGATTTCCGAAGGGCTGCGACGGGAACACGCGGGGCACCTGCACGTCACGCTCGTGAGCCCCGACGTGGCCGAGGCCGCCGACCCGCTGGCCGAGCGCATCGCCGCGAGCTACACCTTCGAACGCATGCGCACGCGGCGGCGGCTGACGACGCCCGTCGAGGGCGTGGCGCGTGCCATTGCCGGCGCGATCGAGGGTGCGAGCTACGGCATGGCCGGCCCGGGCTGGCGTTCGGCCCCGACGCCGCGGCCGAAGCCTGCGACGCCGGTGTGCCGAAAGCCGAACCTCAGTAGCTCTTGTACGGCAGGAACTTGCCCGACAGCACCACGTTGACGCGGTCGCCCTTCGGGTCGGGCTGGCGCTGGATGTCCATGCTGAAGTCGATGGCGCTCATGATGCCGTCGCCGAACTCCTCGTGGATCAGTTCCTTGATGGTGGTGCCGTACACGCTCACCACCTCGTACCAGCGGTAGATCAGCGGATCGGTGGGCACGGGCGTGGGCAGCGAGCCCTTGTAGGGCACGACCTTGAGCCACTTCTGCTCTTCGACGGTAAGGCCGAAG
This sequence comes from Variovorax sp. RO1, assembly GCF_002849325.1. NCBI lineage: Bacteria > Pseudomonadati > Pseudomonadota > Betaproteobacteria > Burkholderiales > Comamonadaceae > Variovorax > Variovorax sp. RO1. The sequence continues at coordinate 158,429 of NZ_PKMT01000007.1, read as the reverse complement.
ATCTTGCCGATGATCTTGGCCTGCTTGTCGTCGAGCGTCATCTGGCCGAGGCAGGCCGCAGTGGTCCACTCCTTCGAAAGGCCGACCTTCCTGGCCACGTCGGCCCACTGGATGCCCTTGGACACCTTCACGGTGATGATCTTCTCGGTGACGTCGTTGCGGTTCATGCGGCTTGGCTCCTGGGGTTGAAATGGATGCGATAGGCCAAGCAACAGGCATGCCCACCTGACTTGCTCCCTCTCCCCTCGGGGAGAGGGTTGGGGTGAGGGTGCGACGGCGATGGCGTGAGGCGCGGCTTTGCGAAGGCCGCACGCCCTCACCCTAACCCTCTCCCGCAAGCGGGAGAGGGGACAAGACAGGAAGAGCTCAGCGCTCCCAGCGGAACTTGCGCTCCGACTCCGCGATGGGCTGGTCGTTGATGCTCGCGTAGCGCTTGCGCATCAACCCGTTCTCCGCAAACTCCCAGTTCTCATTGCCATGGCTGCGAAACCACTGGCCCGCGGCGTCGTGCCATTCGTACTCGAAGCGCACCGCGATGCGGTTGTCCATGAAGGCCCACAACGTCTTCTTCAGGCGGTAGTCGTGCTCGCGCTCCCACTTGCGCGACAGGAACTCGACCACCTGCTCGCGGCCGTTGACGAAGTCCGCGCGGTTGCGCCACTCGGTGTCGGGCGTGTAGCCCAGGCTCACGCGCACGGGGTCGCGCGAGTTCCAGGCGTCTTCGGCGGCCTGGACTTTCTGGGTCGCAGATTCAAGGGTGAAGGGCGGCAGTGGCGGGCGGGATTCCATGGCGGTCTTTCAGTCAAAGAAATGAAGTGATGAAGGCCCGCAATGTGCCACGAGTAGACAGACCTGTCTACATGCCTACAATCGCCGCATGGACATCTCTGCACTGCCCGCACGCGAGCGCATCCTGCTCACGGCGCACGAGCTCTTCTATGCCGACGGCATCCGTGCCACCGGCATCGACCGCGTGATCGCCGCGTCGGGCGTCACCAAGGTCACTTTCTACCGGCACTTCCCGTCGAAGGACGACCTAGTGCGCGCCTTTCTCGACCACCGACACGGCGTGTGGATGGCGTGGTTCGTCGATGCGCTGGGCCGCCGCGACGCGCAGCAGCGCATCGCGCAGGGGCAGGCGCTGCCGGTGCTGGCCGACGTGATGGCCGAGTGGTTCGCCGACCCGGTCTTTCGGGGCTGTGCCTTCATCAACTCGGTGGTGGAGGTGGGTGCCAGCGTGGCCGGCGCCGCCGACATCGCGCGCGAGCACAAGCGCGAGATGGTCGAGGTGATCGCCGGCCTGCTCCCCGACGGCCCGCAGCGCATGGCCATCGCGCAGGCGGCCGCGCTGGGCGTCGATGGCACCATCGTCAAGGCGCAGATGGGCGATGCGGCCCTGGCGCGCGAGGCGGTCGACGACCTGCGGCGGCTGCTCGATGCGCTGGTCGCCCTTCGATAACATCGCATCGCTCACTCTCTTCCCCAAAAAACACATGGCATCGACGCGACTCCCCTCGACCCAGGGCCTGCAGGCCTTCGAGGCCGTCGCGCGGCTGCGCAGCGTGAACGTCGCGGCCGAGGAGCTCAGCGTCACGCCCAGCGCGGTCAGCCACCGCATCCGCCAGCTTGAGACGCAGCTCGAGCTCAAGCTCTTCACAGGCAACGACTTCGGCCTGAGCGCTGACGGCGTGGCCTACCTGGCGCGCGTGCGCGAGGCCATTGCGGCGCTGCAGCAGGTGCCGGGGCGCGAGCCCGCGTCGCAGGTGCGGCGGCTGCGCGTGGCGGTCACGCCCACCTTCTCGCGCCAGATGCTGCTGCCCCGGCTGGCCGAGTTCCGCGACGCCTACCCGACCATCGAGCTGATGCTGCAGGTGACCATGCCGGTGCGCAACTTCACCGCAGAAGACGCCGACATCGAGCTGCGCTTCGGCACCGGCCCCTTCCACGACCGCGAGTTCTGCCAGCTGCTGGCCGACGACGTCTCGCCGGTGTGCAGCCCGGCCTACCTGAAACGCCACGGGCCCTTCGACAACCACTTCTCGACCGACGCCGAGGTGGCGCGCGTGCAGCTGCTGCGCACGCCGCTGGAGTCGTGGCGCATCTGGTTCAAGGCCTGCGGCATCGGCCTGCCCGAGCCGGCCGTGGGCCATCAGTTCAACGACCTGGGCCTGGCGCTCGATGCCGCGGCCGAAGACTTCGGCGTGGTGCTCATGCACCTGCGGCTGGGCCGCGCCTGGATCGACAACGGCCGGCTGGTGCGCCTGTCGCCGCACAGCGCGCCCTCGCCCAACGCCTACTTCCTGTGCTGGCGCCCGGGCACCATGGAGCGCTGGGAATGCGCCACCTTCGTCGAATGGCTGCGCCAGGCGCTGCGCGAACCGGGCTGAATAATTTTCAGACGGGGTGCGGGCTTTTTTCAGGTGACCGGCGCGTTTCCCCTGCAGACTCGACCCCCGGCGCTGCCGTGGCCTGCCCAGGCTGCAGCCCGCCTTGACCCCCATAACACCAGCCTGGAGACTTCCCCTTGCCCGACCTTTCCAAGATCACCTGCATCGAAGACCTGCGGGCGATCGCCCAGCGGCGCGTGCCGAAGATGTTCTACGACTACGCCGATTCCGGCGCCTGGACCGAGGGCACCTACCGCGCCAACGAGAGCGACTTCCAGAAGATCAAGCTGCGCCAGCGCGTGGCCGTGAACATGGAAGGCCGCTCCACCCGCACCACCATGATCGGCCAGGAAGTCGCCATGCCCGTGGCCATCGCGCCCACGGGCCTGACCGGCATGCAGCACGCCGACGGCGAAATCCTGGGCGCACGCGCGGCCAAGGCCTTCGGCATTCCGTTCACGCTCTCGACCATGAGCATCTGCTCGCTGGAAGACATCGCCGAGAACACCGACCGCCACCCCTTCTGGTTCCAACTCTACGTGATGAAGGACCGCGACTTCATCGAGCGCCTGATCGACCGCGCCAAGGCCGCCAACGTGTCGGCGCTGCAGCTCACGCTCGACCTGCAGATCCTCGGCCAGCGCCACAAGGACATCAAGAACGGCTTGTCGACGCCGCCCAAGCCCACGATCAAGAACCTCATCAACCTGGCGACCAAGCCGCGCTGGTGCATGGGCATGCTGGGCACCAAGCGCCGCACCTTCGGCAACATCGCCGGCCACGCCAAGGGCGTGAAAGACCTGTCGTCGCTGTCGTCGTGGACCGCCGAGCAGTTCGACCCGGCCCTGAGCTGGGCCGACGTCGAATGGATCAAGAAGCGCTGGGGCGGCAAGCTGATCCTCAAGGGCATCATGGACGCCGAAGACGCGCGCCTGGCCGTGGCCAGCGGCGCCGACGCGCTCATCGTCTCCAACCACGGCGGCCGCCAGCTCGACGGCGCACCCTCGTCCATCGCCGCGCTGCCGGCCATTGCCGACGCCGTGGGCAGCCAGATCGAGGTGTGGATGGACGGTGGCGTGCGCAGCGGGCAAGACGTGCTCAAGGCCCGCGCCCTCGGCGCACGCGGCACGCTCATCGGCCGCAGCTTCCTGTACGGCCTGGGCGCCTATGGCCAGGAAGGCGTGACGCGCGCGCTGCAGATCATCCACAAGGAGCTGGACATCACGATGGCCTTCTGCGGTCGCACGCAGATCGACGACGTGAAGTCGGACATCCTGCTGCCGGGGACGTTCTGAGGGGCGGTTGAAGGCCTCGCCGGGCGCAGGTTCCAGCGGTTGGGGACCTCGTTCCCGGGCATCAAGAGCGTGTGCGCATGGCGCTTTCGCTCGCGGGCCGATCGACACCGGCGCTGAGGGCCATCCACAGGGCCTTCACGCGCTTGTGTGACTTATTCCCCAACCGCGAAAAGTCAACTGCAAACGAAATACACACCTCGTTCGAACGCAGAAGATCGCCCTCCAAGATTCGGCCCTCAACAACAGGGAGGAATCTTGAAAAAAGCACGTTCCAACAACATTTCGCGCGCACGACTGCTCGCAATCGTTGCCGCAGTCGCAGCAATTTCCGCTTGCGGCGGTGGCGGAGACGGTGGTGGCGCTCCCGCCTTTCCCATCTTGCCCATCGCTGAACCCGCCCCGCCGCCGCCCGCACCAGCGCCCGTGTCGGACAGTTCGGGCCCTTGCTTCAATGAGGCCGACTTCCGCGAAGGCACGGTTGTGGAATTCGAGGCAGCCAAGCCAGGAACAGATCCAGCGACTCCCTCCTTCCGCAGAAAAGCAGTGACCGCGGGCCGCGAGGCATTCGGCGGCGCGAACCCGATCGCGGTGAACGTGGGCTCGGAAAGCATCACCTATCCGGCGTTTCAGCAAATCACCGTCAAGAAGGAATACAAGGACCTCGTGAACGGCAGCTTCCTGCTCTACGGGAAATCGGCCACGTACAAGAACACGATCGATCCGACGTTCGCGCCTTCGCTTCCTCCGGGCTATCCGCTGGTGAATGTCAGCACGGTGTCCCAGGTCTTCACGCCGCCGTTCGCATTCCCGGTCGACATGACGCCGGGCCAGGTCGTCAGCCAACAATCCACAGTGGCGAAGACGCCGGTTCTCAACGGCAGCAGTGGCACAACGGTTTCGCTGCCCGCGAGTGGCGAGCTCACCTACCACGGCCGCGAGCAGTTGGACACGCCACTGGGCACGTTCAACACCTGCAAGCTCTCGCTCAAGATCACTGTGGGTGCATCGGTGATCACCAAGGAAGCCACGAGAGAGTTCTGGCTCGCCGCCGAAGGCCCGTATCGCGGCCAGCTGCTGAAGGGCGGCGATACGAAGACGTCGATGGTTGTGACGAAGATGACCTACTCGCCCAAGTAACGCGGGTTTCAGTCTCTGGCCACGGACCCTTCGGGGTCCGTTTTCGTTGATGGTGATCGCGTTTCTGATGAGCCTTCAGCTGCCGAGCAGGCGAGTTGCCGGCATCACGACCATTGAGATTTTTCACCCGATCTGCATAGGCGACGAGCGCGGAGCACTTTCTGCGGGCACTGCACCCCCGTCAATCAACATTTTTGTTTATACTTTTCCGAGGACATAGGCGCCCCGCCTGTGCCTAGCTCATGAAGACATCGGAGTTCAAACGCTACCTCGCCTCATTGGGCGCCACTTTCCTTGAGGGGAAAAAGCACACGAAGGTCTATTTGAACGGCAAACAAACAACGCTGCCTCGTCACGCGACGGAAGAGCTGGGTCTGGGACTCCGCATGCTCATCCTTCGCCAGTTAGGCGTGAACCCCAAGGGGAAATGAATGTTTAGTTACCCTGCAAGAATTGCGCGGGATGGTGATGGATTCGTGGTGTCGTTTCCAGACATCCCGGAAGCATTGACGGGCGCCAAGAGTCGAACGAAAGCTCTGGAGCTTGCACTGGACGCGCTCACCACTGCAATGGACTTCTATTTTGAAGATCGACGCCCGGTGCCTTTGCCATCTTCGTTGAAGCGAGGGCAGGTTGCCATCGACCTTCCCGCAAGCGTTTCAGCCAAAGTACTTTTGCTGAACGAGATGATTGCTCAAGGTGCGCGTCCCGCTGAGTTGGCGCGCCGAATGGATGCGAGGCCTCAAGAAGTCACCCGCCTCCTGGATTTGCATCACCCGACGAAGATCGATACGGTTGCCGCTGCATTGCAGGCCTTGGGTAAACGCCTGGAATTTTCTCTCGTCTGAAACGTCAAGCTGCATCGTCGGAATTGCAGTCTCCCCCGCCACGAACTTCCTGTGGCCTTCGGGCTCGATGCGGCCGTCGGCGTCGACCGCGGCTGGCAGCGCCACGCCCGGCGGTCAGCCGCTCACTTCGTGAACAGCCGGAATGGTGCGCTCAACAGGCAGCCCAGCCAGAGCGTCGCCAGCCCGTCCGACGCCTCGTCGTGCCAGCCGCTCTTGTCGCTCCAGAGCAGCGTCCTGTCATCGATGCTCACGCTGCACCTGGCATCCGGCAGCACTTCACGGCGAATCCGGTTGAGGCAGGCCACCCAATGGCTGGCCCCCTTGTGCAGGGCGAACGCCTTGTTGTCGGGGAGTTTCGTGGCGCCGGCCAGCACCTTGCCTCCGGTGAGTTCGGACGCCTTGTAGAGCGTGAAGGTCTCCCAGTTGAGGCCCTTGCCTGGATGCGCATGGTGGTCAGCTTCGTCGATCTTGTCGAAGGCCCCCACGATCGCATGCAGGCGCTGCGCTTCCTCGTGGGTCAGGGGACTGTCGCGTCTTGCGTCGTAGTAGATGCTGAAGCTCATGGCGCCGATTTCTGATGAACAGGGTCGGTGAGGGTAATGGCTCCGGGCTGCGCCTTGGTGCTTTCAATACGGTGGGGCTAAGGCGTTCACGATCGGTTTGCGATTGCCACGGCAAGCAAGCTACTTGCGTCACGGTCACTACTGATTCCCGCGCGACCTGCTGCGTGTGCATGAGACCACTCTCCCTATGATTTTGAGAGAGGCAACAACAGTCCAACAGGGAGAGTAAAAATGACAGCACAAGACTTAGGCAGCACCACGCGAAGCGGCCCGATGAGTGCCGGCTCGCGGCTGGTGCTGAGCATGCTGTCGTGGACCGTTTCAATCCCGGCCCTCAATGTCCTGCTCGGCGGCCTTGAGCGACGGCGGGTCCTGACATTGACGGGGCCCATGGTCGCACTCGTTGCCGGCGCCCTGCTCTTGTGGGCCGGGTTGATCTACTGGCGGCAGGTTCCAGCCACCCGCAGCATCGCAAGGCGCATCACGTACTTCATTGCATACCTCACCGTCATGGCCCTGCTGGGCCTGATTGGCGTGTGGGCCGCCTTCTGGGCCACCGTTGCCATCCACGGGCTCTGAGTGCGATGGACGCGGAATCTACAAACAGAAGATCCGCTCCATCCCCACCCACTTCTCCCCTTCCGGCGTCCAAGGCGTAGGCGCCTGGAACTTCCACATCAGTTCCTCCCACGCCCGAATCTTCGGGTCGCTGTGCGATGCCGCCGCCATCGCCTGCGCGTCATACCGCGCATCGTCCGTCTCCATCAGCATCACCATCCGCGTACCCAGCCGGTAGATCTCCATGCCCTTCACGCCGTGCGCGTGCAGGTGCGCGCGCACCTCGGGCCAGATGTCGCGGTGGTACGCCTCGTATTCCGCGATCAGTGCGGGGTCGTCTTTCAGGTCGAGGGCAAGGCAGTGGCGCATGGGTCGTCGTCCGATCAGGTCAAGGCCCGGTCCAGGTGGGTGTAGCCGCCGTCGACGAACACCCACTGCCCGGTCGTGTGCGAGGCCTGGTCGGACAACAGGAACACGACGCTGTTGGCGATCTCCTGCGACGTGGTCATCCGACGGCCCAGGGGAATCTTGTCGGTGATGGTCGCAAGCTTTTTGTCGGGTTCGTCGAAGCCGGAGATCCAGCGCTGGTACAGCGGCGTCATCACTTCGGCGGGGATCACGGCGTTGACGCGCACACCGTCTTCGAGCAGCGACGCGGCCCACTCGCGTGTGAGCGACAGCTGTGCGCCCTTGGCAGCGGTGTATCCGCTGGTGTTGCCCTGCCCCGTCACCGCCGTCTTCGACGAGATGTTGACGATGGCGCCTTTGCTGGCCTTCAGGTGCGGCAGGCAGAAATGCGCCATCACGTAGCAGTGCACGAGGTTGCGCTCCAGCGAGGTCACGAAGGCCTCGCGGCCCGCTTCCAGGCCCACGCTGTCGTTCACGCCCGCGTTGTTGACGAGCCCGTCGATGCGGCCGAACTCGGCCACCGTGGCGTCGATGGCTTTCGCGCACGCGGCCTCTTCCATGAGGTCGAGCTGCATGAAGCGCGCACGCGGCTGCAGCGCGCGCAGTTCGTGCTCGAACGGCGCGTCGAGCGGGCTCTTGCCGAAGATCACGGGCACTGCCCCTTCGCGTGCGAGCGTGAGCGAAATGGCCGCGCCGATGCCGCTGCCGCCACCGGTCACGATGACCACCTTGTCTTTCAGATGCAGGTCCATGAGGGGCCGATGCCTTTGCTGTTGCGGGTGTGTGGGTTCAAGCGCGGAAGCGATAGCGTTCGAGCGACGCCGGCTTCATCGTGATCGAAAAGCCCGCGCCCTTCGGCGGCATGTAGGCCGCGCCGCGGATCTCGCAGGGCTCGACGAAGTGCTCGTGCAGGTGATCGACATACTCGATCACGCGGCCTTCGCGCGTGCCCGAGATGCACAGGTAGTCGATCATCGACAGGTGCTGCACGTACTCGCACAGCCCCACCCCACCGGCGTGCGGACACACGGGCAGCTTGTACTTCGCGGCCATCAGCATCACCGCCAGAATTTCGTTCACGCCACCGAGCCGGCACGAATCGATCTGCACCACGTCGATGGCGCCGCGCATGATGAACTGCTTGAACATGATGCGGTTCTGGCACATCTCGCCCGTGGCGACCTTCACCACCGGTGCAATGCCTTCGCGGATCTTGCGGTGGCCTTCCACGTCGTCGGGGCTCGTCGGCTCCTCGATGAACCAGGGCTTGGCAAAGGCGAGCTGCTTCACCCAGTCGATGGCCTGGTCGACCTCCCAGACCTGGTTGGCGTCGATCATCAGATGGCGGTCGGGCCCGAGCACCTCGCGCGCCACGGTCAGGCGGCGGATGTCGTCCTGCAGGTCGCGCCCCACCTTGAGCTTGATGTGGTTGAAGCCCGCATCGACCGCCTCCTGCGCGAGCCGGCGCAGCTTCTCGTCGGAGTAGCCGAGCCAGCCGGCCGAGGTGGTGTAGCAGGGGTAGCCCTCGGCCTTCAGCGTGGCGATGCGTTCGGCCTTGCCCACAGAGGCTTCGCGCAGCAACACCAGCGCTTCTTCGGGCGTGATGCAGTCGGTGATGTAGCGAAAGTCGATGCAGCGCACCAGCTCTTCAGGGCTCATGTCCGCCACCAGTTGCCACACCGGCTTGCCTTCGGACTTGGCCCACAGGTCCCACATCGCATTGACCACCGCACCGGTCGCCAGATGAATCGCGCCCTTGTCGGGGCCGATCCAGCGCAGCTGGCTGTCGGAGGTGATGTGCCGCCAGAAGCGGCCCATGTCCTGCGCCACCCACTGCAGGTCGAGCCCGACAACCAGGTGACGCATCGCCTCGATGGCCGCGCAGCAGATCTCGTTGCCACGCCCGATGGTGAAGGTCAGGCCATGGCCTTCGAGGCCCGGCTGGTCGGTTTCCAGCACGACGTACGCCGCGGAGTAGTCCGGGTCGGGGTTCATCGCGTCGGAGCCGTCGAGCTGCTGCGAAGTGGGAAAGCGCACGTCCAGTACGCGCATGGATCGAACGATGGTCATGAACGGGGTCTTCGCAAAGAGATGAATCAGTCGTACAGAACGGCGGCGATCTTGGGGTCGGTGATGTTCGTCTTGTCGTACCAGAAGAACCCGGTGTCGACCACCTTGGGCAGCTTCTCGCCCTTGATCGCCTTCACCGCCATCTCCACGGTCTTGTAGCCCATGCCCACGGGGTTCTGCGTGATGGCGCCGGCCATGCTGCCGTCGACGATGGCGTTCTTCTGCTGCTTGCCGGAGTCGTAGCCGATGATCACGACCTTGCCGTTGCGCTTCATCTCCTTCACGCCGTTGACCACGCCGATGGCGGAGCCCTCGTTGGCGCCGAAGATGCCCTTGATGTTGGGCGAGGCCTGCAGGATCGACTTGGTGATCTCGGTCGACTTCAGCTGGTCGCCGCCGCCGTACTGCACGCTCACGATCTTGATGTTCGGGTAGGTCGACTTCATGCGGCTCACGAAGCCATCGCGCCGGTCCACGCCGGTGCGGCTGGTCTGGTCGTGCACCACGAGCGCGACCTCGCCGGCCTTGCCGATCAGCTCGGCCATCTTGTCGGCGGCCAATGCCGCAGCGGCCTTGTTGTCGGTGGTGGTGGTGGTCACGGGAATGTCGCTGTCCACGCCCGAGTCGAAGGCCACCACGGGAATCTTCGCGGCCTGCGCCTTCTTCAAGAGCGGAATCGCGGCCTGGCTGTCGAGCGCGGCAAAGCCGATGGCCTGCGGCTTCTTGGCGAGCGCGGCGGAGAGCATGTCGATCTGCTTGTCGACCATCGACTCCGACTCGGGCCCCTCGAAGCTGACCTTCACCTTCAGGTCTTTCGCGGCCTGGTCGGCGCCCGATTTCACAGCCTGCCAGAACTGGTGCTGGAAGCCCTTGGACACGAGCGGAATGTAGATCTCCGTGGGCTGCTGCGCCTGCGCAAGGCCCGACAGGCCGATGAGCGCCGCGCCGAGCGTGGCCGTGAGGGTTCTTCTATGGATCATGCAAGTCTCCTGTTGTGTGTGGAAAGAAAAAGGGGAAGTCGGTCAGTGCGTGGCCGCACTGCGGCGGCGCAGGATGTCCGCGTACACGGCAAGAATGATGATCACGCCGGTGATCACCGTCTGCCACTCCTGCGCCACCGACAGAATGCGCAGCCCGTTGATCAGCACGCTCATGATGAAGGCGCCGATGATCGTGCCGACGATGGTGCCGGTGCCGCCGCTGAGCGAGGTACCGCCGATGACCACGGCCGCAATCGCATCGAGCTCGTAGCCCTGCCCCAGCGCGGGCTGTGCGGAGTTCAGGCGCGAGGCGATGAGCAGGCCCGCGATGCCGCAGATGCCGCCGCTCACCGTGTAGACCACGACCTTCCAGAAGTCGGTGTTCACGCCCGACAGGCGCACGGCCTCTTCGTTGCTGCCCAGCGCGAAGGTGTAGCGCCCGAGGATGGTCTTGTTGAGCACGATGCTCGCGGCCACCGCCACCAGGAACAGGATCAGCACCGCGTTGGGAATCGGCAGCGACGGAATGAAGTAGCCGATCAGCGAGTCTTGCGAAATGGCCGGAAAGTTCGGCGTGTCGTTGAAGTAGATCGGCTTGGTGCCCGAGATCACGAGCGACAGGCCCTTGAGCAACATCATCATCCCGAGCGTCGCGATGAAGGGCGGGATCTTGAGTTTGGCGATCAGCACGCCCGACACGAAACCGGCCAGCGCACCGAAGAGAATCGCCGCCGCAATGCCCAGTGCCAGCGGCATGCCCATGTAGGTGAGCACCACGCCGGCCATGACGGCACAGAAGGTCATGAGCGTGCCCACCGACAGGTCGATGCCCGCGGTGATGATGACGAAGGTGCAGGCAGTGGCCAGCACGCCGTTCACCGCGGTCGACTGCAGGATGCTCACAAGGTTGTCGGTCTGCAAAAATTGCGACGACGCAAAACTGAAGAACACCATCAGCGCGATGAGGCTGGTGAAGGCCAGCAGTTTCTGCCGCGTGGCGGGGCGAAAGAGCCGCGCCTTCAGCGAGAAGCCAGGCGTGGCGGCGGTTGCGGCGGTAGGGGTGGTCAAGGTAGGGTCTCCAATCGTCATGCGGTGGCAGCTGCTTCGCGCCGGGTGGCGAGCTGCATGATCTTTTCCTGCGAGGCCTCGCGCCCCGCCAGTTCGCCGGTGATTCGGCCTTCGCACATCACCAGCACGCGGTGGCTCACGCGCAATATCTCGGGCAGCTCCGACGAGATGATCACGATGGCCTTGCCCTGCGCGGCCAGCTCGTTGAGCAGGCGATAGATTTCGGCCTTGGCGCCCACGTCGATGCCGCGCGTGGGTTCGTCGAAGAAGAGCACGCTGCAGTCGCGCAGCAGCCATTTGGCGATCACGATCTTCTGCTGGTTGCCGCCCGAGAGCAGCCGCACCTGCTGGCGCACCGAGGGCGTCTTGATGCTCAACTGCTTCACGTAGTGCTTGCCGGCCGCCTCGATGGCGGCCTGGTCGATGAACACGCCCATCGACACGAACTTCTTCATGCTCGGCAGCGCGATGTTGGTTTCCACGTCCATGCCGGTGGCCAGGCCGAAGTGCTTGCGGTCTTCGGAGAGGTAGCCGATGCCGTGTCGCACGGCATCTTCGGGCGATTTGATCGACACCTTCTTGCCGTGCACGAAGACCTCGCCCGCATCGATGGGGTCGGCGCCGAACACCGCGCGCGCCAGCTCGGTGCGGCCCGCGCCCATGAGGCCGGCAAAGCCCAGGATCTCGCCCTTGCGCAGCACGAAACTGGCATTGCGCACCATCGCGCCGCGCGCGATGCCGCGCGCTTCGAGCACGACGGCGTTGCTCGAGGTGTCGGGAAAATCGTTCTCCACCTCGGTGAGCTGGCGGCCCACCATCATGGCGATGAGCGAGTCCATCGGCGTGTCGGCCATCGACACGGTGGCGATGTACTGGCCGTCGCGCATCACGGTCACGCGGTCGGCGATGCGTTTGAGCTCGTCCATCTTGTGCGAGATGTAGACGATGGCCACGCCCTGCGACTTCAGCTGTCCGATGATGCGAAACAGGTCGGCCACCTCTTCGTTGTTGAGCGCGGCGGTGGGCTCGTCCATGATGAGCACGCGCGAGTCGAACGAGAGCGCCTTCGCGATCTCGACCATCTGCTGCTTGGCCACCGTGAGTTCGCCGACCGGCGTGTGCGGGTCGAGCCGCAGGTTCATGCGATCGAAGATGCGCTGTGTGTCGACGCGCATCGCCTCCTCGTCGATGAACAGGCCCAGCCGCCCGCGCGGCTCGCGGCCGATGAAGATGTTCTGCGCGGCGCTCAGGTGGTTCATCAGGTTGAGCTCCTGGTGAATGATCCCGATGCCCAGCGCCTGCGCGGCGCGCGGGCTCGCGATGTCAACGGGCTGGCCGTTGAACAGCACCTCGCCCGAATCCTTGGTGTAGACGCCGGCGAGCACCTTCATGAGCGTGGACTTGCCCGCGCCGTTCTCGCCCATGAGCGCATGCACCTCGCCGGGCAGCAGCTCGAACTGCGCCTTGTCGAGGGCACGCACGCCGGCAAAGGATTTGCACAGGTCGCGGAGGGTGACGATGGGTTGCATGGGAGCGCGTTCAGTTCGTCGGGAGACCATAGAAGCGTTGCGCGGTGCCGCGCCAGAGGTGGTCCTGCTCGTCGGCCGACAGGCTGCCGATGCAGGCCTCGCTGACCGCGATCCAGCCCGCGTAGTCGCCAGCCAGCGTGAGCACCGGCCAGTCGCTGCCCCACATGAGGCGCGCGGGACCGAAGCTGTCGAGCAGGTGCTCCCACACCGGGCGCACGGCCTGCACGGCGGCATCGACGTCGTGGTGCACCGCCCGCGGGGCCTCGCCCCAGAGGCCGGAGAACTTGCAGCAGACCTGCGGCAGTGCAGCGAGCATGGTCATGTGCCGGCGCCAGGTCGCGAAGGCCTCGCTGTCGGGTGCGCCCACCGGCGGCTTCGCGGCGTGGTCGATCACCACGGACAGCTGCGGCCAGTCTTGAAGAAAGCGCAGCAGCGACGGCAGGTGCCGCGGCATCACCAGCGCATCGAAGCACAGGCCTCGGCGCACGAGCGCCTGGAGGGCATCGGGGCGCGGCATGCGCGCGATCCAGTCGTCGTCGAGCAGGTCTTGCAGCATCGGCCGCACGCCCTTGAACTTCGGGTGCCGGGCCATGCGCTCGATCGACGCCACGGCCTCGGGGCTGCTCAGGTCGACCCAGCCGACCACGCCGCCGATCACGTCGTGCGCGGTCGCCAGTTCGAGCATGAAGTCGGTTTCGGCTTCCGAGTCGGCGGCCTGCACGAGCACGGTCTGCTGCACGCCATGCGCCTGCAGCAGCGGCGCGAGGTGCTCGGGAAGAAAGTCGCGCACCAGCGGCGCCAGCGCGGGCACGTCGGCGCGCAGCCACGTGTAGTCGCCGCGCGCGGGCCGCCAGAAATGCTGATGCGAGTCGATGCGTGGGGTCATGCGGGGAGGCGCCATCCGTCGGGTCAGATCGTCACACCGCCATCGACGAGCACCACCTGGCCCGTGACAAAGCGCGACTCGTCGCTCAGCAGGTAGACCACCTGCGGCGCGATGTCGTCGGCCACCGCGAGGCGGCCCATGGGCTGGCGCGCGATGAAATCGCGCTCGGCCTGCACCGGGTCGGGTGCGGCGGCAATGCGTTCGCGCAGCGAGGGCGTGTCGACGGTGCCGGGGCACAGCGCATTGCAGCGCAGCCCCTGCTTGACGTGGTCCGCGGCCAGCGCCTTCGTCATGCCGATCACCGCGGCCTTGGAGGCGCCATACGCGAAGCGGTTCGGGAAGCCCTTCACCGACGACGCCATCGACGCCATGTTGACGATCGATGCACCGCTGCCTTCACGCGCCGCCTTGTCGAGCATGCCCGGCAGGAAGGCACGCACCATGCGGTACATGCTCTTCACATTGAGGTCGAAGCTGAAGTCCCACGCGGCCTCGTCGCATTCGAGCACGCTGCCGTGGTGCACGTAGCCCGCGCAGTTGAAGAGGCCGTCGAGCGACGGCAGCTCGGCGGCCAGCGCGGCGATGGCGTCGGCACTGCGCACGTCGAGCACTGCGGTGCGGATGCCGGTGGATTCACTCGCGAGCTTGTCGAGGAGCGCGGCGTTGATGTCGGTCGCGATCACCTGCGCGCCTTCGCGTGCGCAGGCCAGCGCGGTGGCCAGGCCGATGCCCTGCGCCGCCGCGGTGATGAGGATCGTCTTGTTCTGCAGTCGTGTCGAAGTCATTCGAAATGTTCAATGGTTCGCGTGGCGGGCCAGGCTTAGAACGTATGGCTGATGCCGAAGTACGTGCCCGATTGCTTGCCGCCCATGGGCGGATTGTTGTTGGTGGCTTCCACCGAGAAGTTGGCGTTGGCGCTGTTGTAGACCTTGCCCACCGATGCGTAAAGCAGCGTGCGCTTCGACAGCACATAGTTCGCGCCCAGCATGTACAGGTTGGCGCTGCCGGCGTTGCGGTTCTGCTCGACGCGGAACATCGAGCCGATGAGCGTGAGCCAGGGCGTGAGCTTGTAGTTGGCGCCGACCCAGTAGTGGTTGGCCTTGCTCGGTGCGTTGAGCGGCGCGTCGGGTGCCGACAGGCGCTGGTAGCCGACGAACATCTTCAGGTCGTCGAACAGCGTGGCGGTGCCGCCGAGCGTGAGCTCCTTCGAGGTGTTGAACAGCTCGGTGTACTTGCCGTTCTTGTCGCGCGCCACGTCATAGATGGCGCGCACCTCGAACGAAGGCGCGGTGTACGACAGCGAGATGCCGTCCTTGCGCAGCTTGGTGAAGCCGTCGAGCTGCTCGCCCAGACCGGTCTGCACGGTGGCGCTGAAGCCGCCCCACTTGGGCGTCGTGTATTCGATGCCGTTGTCGTTGCCCTGCCAGCTGCGCCCGCGCACCAGCGTGGCGGTGCCGATGAACTGCTGGCCCGTGGGGTCGAGGTACCAGACGTCGTTGGCGATCGACAGGTTCTTGCCGAGCACGAGCTTGCCCCAATAGTCTTCCAGGCCCACGTACGAGCGCCGATTGACCAGCAGGTCGGCGCCGTTGGGCTTGGCCGCGGGCAGGTCGAAGCCGCCTTCGAGCACGAAGAACGCGCGCATGCCGCCGCCCAGGTCTTCGCTGCCCTTCACGCCCAGCAGGCTGGTGCCCCACTGGTTGCCTGCATGGCGCCACAGGTGGCCGCGGCCCTTGCCGTCGGGGTTGGCGATGTTGTTCTGGTAGTCGGCGCCCGCCACGGCCCGGCCGTAGAGGGTGACGCTGCTCTGGGCCTGCGCGCCCGCTGCAGCAATGCACAGGCAGAAGGTGGCCGTGGCAGCCTGGAAACCGTGCTTCATCTTCTTTCTTCCTTGTCTCTTGTGTTGTTGTCGATGCGAAGGCGGCCGATCCGGGCCGTGCGGCTGGGAAACGGGGCGGGCTACGTGGGCACGACAGTGGTGTCGACGCCGTTCACGCGCACGACGATCGGGTTCTTGTTGGGCGCGCGGTCGGCGGTGATGGCGTACGCGCTCACCTGCCCGTTGGCCCAGGCGCAATCGACGCGGTAGCCGCCGCGTGCGCGCAGCCCGCTGAAGGAGCCGCTGGTGCGCCAGTGCACGGGCAGCGCCGGCAGCAGCACGATCTTTCCCTCGTGGCTGTGCAGCAGCAGTTCCGCGATGGCGCCCGAGATGCCGAAGTTGCCGTCGAGCTGGAACGGCGGGTGGTCGCAGAACAAGTTGTCGAGCGTGTTGAACGCGAGCAGGCCCTTGAGCATTTCACCGGCGCGGGCGCCGTCGCCCAGGCGGGCGAACAGCGCGCAGCGCCAGGGCCAGGTCCACGAACGGCGGCTGTCGCCCACCACGTCGGAAGCGACGAAGGCGTGCGCCGTGCTTTCGTTGCAGCGCGCCTTGAGCGAGACCAGCGCCGCATCGGCAAAGGCCGGCGTGGCGGTGCGCGTGATCTGGCGCCCCGGGTACACGGCGAACAGGTGCGAGGTGTGGCGGTGGCGGTCGGCCGCGTCGTCCCGGTCGGTCTGCCACTCCTGCAGTTGGCCCCAGCTGCCGATCTTGTTGGGCGCGAGCGCGGTCTGCCGGGCCTGCACGTCGGCGGCATAGGCGGTGTCCTGCCCCAACCGGGCCGCAGCGTCGCGGTAGTTCTGGAACAGGTCCCAGATGATCTGCTGGTCGTACATCACGCCGTCTTCGACCGGTCCGTGCTCCGGCGACCAGCCGTTGGGCGACACGTACAGGCCGTCGGTCCGGCGCTTGAGGCGGGCCATCCAGAACTGCACCACCTCCTTGATGAGCGGATAGGCCACGTCGCGCAGGTAAGGCACGTTTTGCGTGAACGCGAAGTGCTCCCACAGGTGCTGCGCATACCAGGCGCTGGAGACGACGTTCCAGTCCCACGCGGAGCTGCCGAAGATGTTCTGGCTGGTGCGGGCCGTCCACCCCGGCGTGCTGGCACCGAACGCGGCGCGCGTGGCGATGCGCAGCGGCGCCGCCTGCGCCTGCACGTAAGCCACCAGCGCCTGGTGCGAGTCGCCGAGGTCGGTGGTCTCGGCGCCCCAGTAGTTCATCTGGACATTGATGTTGTTGTGATAGTCGCTGGCCCACGCGGGGTCGTTGCTGTCGTTCCACAGCCCCTGCAGGTTGGCCGGCAGGCCGCCCGGGCGCGACGAGCTGGCGAGCAGGTAGCGGCTGTAGTCGAACATGACCTGCTCGAGCCCCGCATCGGCCATGGCGGTCTTGAACGACTTCAGCCGCAGGTTGGTCGGCAGCGCGCGCAGCGACGGCGCGGCCTCGGCGCCCCAGGTCGCCTGCACGCGCACCATGCGCGCCGAGAAATCGTCCGCGTGCCGCGCGACGAGCGTCTCCAGGCTGCGGGCCGCGGCGGCGGCCACGCGCTGGCGGATGGCCGGCATCGGGTCGGTGCCGGTGCGCCAGCCGGCGTCGTGCGACGGCGCGTAGTCGGTGCCCGCGTCGAGCACCAGCAGCAGGCCGTTGCAGTTGGCGAAGCGCAGCTCGTTGCCTACGCTCGACAGCGTGCCGCCGGTGGGCAAGGCACGCAGCACCGCGCCGCTGCGCAGCCCGTTGCCCAGCGTTGACGTGAGTTCCAGCGAGCTGCCCGTGGGCGCCGTGATGCTTCCCGACGACTGCCCGCTCGTGAGCGCGATGCGCCCCGAGAGGCCGCCGGCCTGCGTGGCCTCGTAGAAGCACACCACCACGTCGTCGATGCGCGACGCGAAGGCCAGGCGCGCCTGGCGCTGGCCCTGGCGGCGAAAGCCGACGCCGTGCACGCCGCGGCGCAGGTCGAGGCTGCGCTCGTAGTTGGCGAGCACGTCGAGGCCGTCGCTGGTGTAGCCCGGCCCGCGCAGCACGATGTTGGCCACCTGGAAGTGCGACACGGCCACGTCGCGCGCAAACACGAAGCGGAAGTAGCGGAAGGCGGTGCCGTTGCTGAACGCGAAGTCGCGCACCTGGTTGCGCTGGGCGAAGGGCCCGCCCAGGTTGCGCGTGTCGAGCGTGGTCCACACGATGCCGTCGGCGGAGCCTTGCAGTTGCCAGCTCTGCGGGTCGCGCGCCGGCACGTCGCCGGCGCTCGTGAGCGCGCAGGCGTTGACGACCACCGGCGTGCGGTTGTCCAGCAGCCAGACGACCTCGGCATCGCGCGTCTCGACGCACCACTTGGTGTCGACCCGGCCGTCGACGGAGCGCGAGATGTCTTCGTTGGCCGAGACGTTGTCCTCGCCGCCATGGCCGCTCGGCGACGACAGGCAGGGCTGCACCGACGCGCTGGCGAAGACGACGCCGTCAAGCGCGATTTCCGACAGCTGGAAATGCGGCGTGGCGGTGTCGTGAGTGAACGCCAGCCGGTAGCGGCTGTACGACGCGCTGTTCGCAAAGCTGAAGCTCTTGGTCTGCAGGCGCGATTCGAACGAAGCGGCCAGGCTCACGCTGTCGAGCAGCACCCAGGTCGTGCCGTCGTTGGAGCCCGAGAGCGTCCACTGGCGCGGATCGCGCGCGGGCACGTCGTTGGCGCTCGTGATCGTGTAGCGCGACACCACGGCCGGCGCGGCCAGCGTCGCCTGCCACTCGATGCGGCTGCTGACCGGCGTCACGCACCACTTGGTGGCCGAGGTGCCGTCGACCGATTTCTCGACCTCTTCCCCGCTGCTGCCCAGATGGCCGGTGGGGCTGCTCACGCGGTTGCCGCTGTCGAATTCGACCAGCAGCTCACCGAACTTCTTGTAGGTGCCGAAGGCCTGGTCGGACAGGTCGTAGTTGCCGCTGTCGAAGTTGTTGCCGCCGGTCCACAGGCTGTTCTCGTTGAACTGGAGGCGGTCGGACGACACGCCCGCATAGAGCATGGCGCCGAGCCGCCCGTTGCCCAGCGGCAGGGCCTCCAGCCAGGTCGAGGCGGGGGCCGCGTACCACATGCGCCGGCCGCCGCTGGTGGCCACGTCGGGCACCGCGGTCTTGGCGGCGGCAGGCGCCGGTGCGGGCGGCTGCGCGCCGGCCACCGAGGGAAACGCCGAGCCCGCGCCGTCGCTGGCACCACCGCAGGCGGACAGCAGGGGCAAGGTGGCAAAGGCGCCCAGCGCGCCGAACAGCGTGCGGCGGCGGATGTCGATCGCGGGCGATGCCTCGCCGGCGATCGACACGGTCTCCTCGGTGGATTTCAAGCGCATGTGTACCCTTTCTGGATGGCAGGACCTCGATGCAGGCAGGTGCCATCTGGTCAAGCCAATTCGCTTAAAACCATCTGGTCGGGCCAATTTGAGCAGCACTTGGAATTGGCCTTACCAGAACAAACCCTATGACAGCCTTTGTTTTCATAGGCCGCACTTCCCTCTGGAATGCCGCTGGCTTAGGATGCTTAAATTGGCCTGACCAAGCCCCTTCGCCTCTTTTTTCCGCCGGAGCCGCATGCTTCTTTCCGCCAAGTCCCCGCCCGCCCGCCGGCTCTATCAGCAAGTCGCCGATCGCATCCGCGCCTTCATTCGCGACGGCCGGTTGAGCGCGGGCACGCGCCTGCCGCCCGAGCGCGAGCTGGCACTGCAGCTGGGCGTGTCGCGCCCTTCCCTGCGCGAGGCGCTGATCGCGCTGGAAATTGATGGCACGGTGGAAATCCGCATGGGCTCGGGCGTGTACGTCTGCTCGCCGCAGGCCATGCTGGAGGGCGAGACGCCCGCGCTGGGCGAGAGCCCGTCAGAGCTGATGCAGGTGCGCTCGATGCTCGAGAGCTCGGCCGCCACGCTGGCCGCGGCCCGGGTCGGCCGCCAGCAGCTGGAGCGCGTGAAGGAGTGCCTGGAAGCGATGCGCCAGGACGGCCTGAGCGGGCGCACCATGGTCGAGAACGACCGCCGCTTTCACCTCGCGATTGCCGAGATGACGGGCAACTCGATCCTGATCCGGCTCATCGGCGACCTGTTCGACGACCGGCACAGCCCGATCTCGTCGCGCATGAGCGAACGCACGGAGAACCCGCAGGCCTGGAAGGCGGCGTTCGTGGAGCACGAGGCGATTTATCTCGCGCTGGTGGCGCGCGATCCGCAGGTGGCGGCGGCGGCCATGCTGCACCACCTGCAGGCGTCGCACGCACGGTGGAGCGGAGAGTCCGTCGCACCGGGCGGCTGACGCCGGGCTACAAGGTCAGTCGGCGTAGACGCCCGCGGCCTTGATGATCGGGCTCCACTTGGCGATTTCCGCCGCCACGAACTTCTTGTGGCCCTCGGGTTCGATGCGGCCATCGGTGGCGACCACGGCGCCCAGTGCTTCTTCGCGCTTGATGAAGTCGGCATCTTTCAGTGCCAGCTTCAGTGCATCGCTGATCTTCTTGAGCACCGGCGCGGGCGTGCCCTTGGGCGCATACAGGCCGTGCCAGATCGTCACCTGGAAGTTCTTCAGGCCGGCCTCGTCGAGCGTGGGCAGGTCTTTCAAGAGCGGCGTGGTCAGGCGCTTGGGCGTGGTCACGGCATAGGCCTTGACCTTCTTGGCTTCGATCTGCGGCGAGGTGTTGGTGCTCTGATCGCACAGCAGGTCGATCTGGCCGCCGATGAGGTCGGTGATGGCCGGTGCCGTGCCCTTGTAGGGCACGGGCGTCATCTCGGTCTTCATGGCGCTCTGGTAGAGCAAACCGCACAGGTGCGAGGCCGAGCCGATGCCCGCGTTGCCCAGGTTGATCTTGCCCTTGTTGGCAGCAATCCAGGCCGTCAGTTCCTTGTAGTTGGTGGCCGGCAGGCTGGGCTTGGCGATGAGCGTCATGGGCACGTCGTTGACGATGCCCAGGTACTCGAAGTCGGTCTCGACCTTGAACGGCACGTTGCGCACCAGCGTCGGCACGGTCGCCATCGCGATGTGGTTGAGCAGCAGCGTGTAGCCGTCGGGGTTGGCGCGCGCCACCTTGGCCGCGCCGATGGAACTGCCCGCGCCGGGCACGTTGTCGATGATGACGCTGACACCACCCAGCGGCTTGCGCAGCGCCTCGGCGAGGTCGCGCGCCACGCGGTCGGTCGGGCCGCCGGCCGCAAAGGGCACGACGATGGTCACGGGCTTGCCCGCGGGAAAGTCTTGCGCGTGGGCGCACACAGCAAGGGCCACCGCCGCGAGGGCGAACATTTTTTTCATCGGAGTCTCCGTCAAGGTCAAAAAGAAAATCAGGGCGCGCGCGAAGGCACGCGGCTTTCGAGCGTCGGGGGTTGCCACTCGGGTTGGATGTAGCAGCCGTTCTTGCCGTCGGTGTCGTAGCGCGGCATGAGCGACGCGCAGCGTTGCGCGAGGCTCTGGGGCGTGGGCTTCTCGCCGGTGTCGATCCAGTCGAGCAGCGCGCCGAAGAGCGCGGGGTATTCCGAATCGCTGAGGTAGCTGTGCTCGCGCTCGGCGCTGAAGCTCTGCACCAGGTGGCTGCCGGTGCCGGCCGCATCGCGGATGCGGCGGTAGGCGTTCTCGAGCTCGACGAACGCGGTCGGGTCGTCGATGGCATGCAGGCCGACGGTCGGCAGCGAGGTGCGGCCCGTGGGCTGGCTGTCGGCCGCGAGCGCACCTTGCGCCCGCGGGTCGGCCGTGTAGCGCAGGACGCCGGCATTGAGCGCCGCGTCGTCAGTCGAGCCGCTGTAGACCACGCCGATGTTGCCGAAGGGGTTACGGCCGTTCAGGCGTTGTTGGACGAGGTCCTGGAACAGCCACGTCGCCCAGTTGAGATGGCCGACCAGCGAGCGCTCGGGGATCTTCACGACCGACAGGATGGTCTTCAGCCGCGCCGCCTGCTCGGGCGTGCGCTGCGCGGCGGGCGTGCCGACGCCGGTGCAGTCCTTGATGCGCGCGGCGAGGTCGGCGCGTGTGAGCTTCGCGTCCATCGGCAGCCCCATCCACAGCGGGTACTGCGGCTCGTCGGGCTTCGGGTGGTTGCGACAGACGTACTGGTAGACCACGCGCAGGTCGAGCCGGAAGTCGTAGGCGCTGTTGCCGCCGCCGAGCACGCCGCTGGTGAGCATCAGGCCGTCGTAAGGACGCTTCGCATCGCCCACGGGCGCATAGAGTTCGGCCGCCTTCGCCGCCACGCCCGCGCCGTAGCTCTGCCCGTGCAGCAGCGTGCGCTTGGGCGTGCCGAAGTGGCGCACGACGATCTGCCGCAAGCGCTCGGTGTCTTCGGCCGCCATCGTCACGCCGTAGCCGCCGCGCCGGTAGGTGGAGCCGGCCCACGCATAGCCGGCCTTCACGGTGATGGCCCAGCGTTTCAGGTCTTCCTCGCTGCGCGCGAGCTTGGGCGCGCCCGTCTCGGGGCCGCCGTGCGCATGCATCACGAGCACGCCGCGCTGCCAGTCCTTGGGAATGGCGATCCAGTAGAACGCGCCCGTACCGTCTTCACCGGTGTAGCAGCGTGCGGTCTCCGGCACGGGCGACGGGCAGGCCGTGGGCTTCGGTGCGGTGGCGGGGGCCGCATGCGCGGACAGCAGCGGCACCGCACCCAGCAAAGCGAGGGCGGCAAGTTGCGAGAGGTGTTTTTTCAATGGCGTACTCCGAGGTCCAGCGCGGCGTTCGTTCCGTCGGTGGTGACGAACGCCATCACGCCGCTGTTGAAGATGAAATGGCCCGGCCGGCCGGCGCCGGCTTGCGCCACGCCGAGCACCGGCGTGTCGTAGCCCAGCGTGGCCGCCGCGCCGCCGAGGTTGAAGGCGGTGGCGACCACGGTGGCTTCGCGGCTCTCGCCCTTCGCGCTGGCCATGGCATAGCTGCCGTCGGCCGCGCCAGGCATCAGCGTCTGCTGCACCGCCAGCAGGCGCAGGCCCGGCTGGATGACGGTGGCCGCGCCGCTGGTGGTGTCGCCGGCCGGCACAGCGGTCGCCACGCGGCGCAGGTACAGCGGCGTCGATACGCCGTTGACCAGCCCGATCACCACCGAGCCGGTGAGCGTGCCACCCGTGGTCTCGGCGGTGCCGCTCGAGGAGGTCGAGGTCGTGTACATGTCGAAGGCGCCCCGCACCGTGCTGTAGCTGAGGTAGCCCTTCTCGGTGTTCTTGCAGGTCTGGTCGTAGGTCATGAAACTGTTCGACGCCGGGCTGCGGCAGAACTGGAAGGTGCCCGCATTGCGCAGCCGTCCCGCCGACGAGAACGCCGTCGTGGCCCCCGCGCCGAGCTGTTCCACGCCGGTCGCATTGAAGATCAGCGACACCGTGCGGAAATCCGTCGACGGCGACACGTTCTGGAAGGTGTTCTGGAACGCCACCAGCGGCGAGAAGCCGGTGCCGCTCGGCGGGTTCACGCCGCCCAGCAGCACGCCGCCGGCGCCAAAGCTGAACACCGCCCCGCTCTCGCCGCTCGTGTAGCTGCAGCTGCCCTGCGACACGAGCGAACCGGCGCGCTGCGTGCCGACCCGCGTGGGTTCGTGGCTCGCATCGATGGTCACGGTGTAGGCCATGGAAGCCGGGTCGATCTGCACCTGCAGTTCCTCGCCGAAGCTGTTGCCGCCTTTGTAGCGCGTTGCGCTCGCCGGCAGGTTCGGGCAAGCGAGCGGGTCGCCGACCTCGGTCACGCAGCTGTAGTTGACGGCCGCATCGAGGCTGCCGCTGCCGCGGTACTTGGGCCACGACGGAAATTGGCACAGCGGGCGCGTGCGGCCGTAGCTGCCGGCCACGGCGTCCACCGCCACCGGCGTGGCGGGCGCCAGGCCACCCTCGACCCAGCCTTCGAGCGCCGCGAGCGAGTCCCAGTTGGGAATGAAGCTGCCGGTGCCGTGGCCCATGCCGGGCACGGTGTAGAAGCGCACGTTCTGCGTGACCGCGGCCTGGCCCAGCGTGGCGACGAGCTGCTGGTAGTAGTCGATGGTCGAGTTGGGGCTGATCACCTCGTCGGCCAGGCCGTGCAGCATGAGCAGCTTGCCGCCGCGTGCGAAGAAGGGCGCGAGGTTCGGGTCGGTCGCATCGGTGAGCTTCGACACCTCGGTCACGCGCGACGTGTACGCGCCCGGGTTCTGCGGGTCGAAGGTCAGCGTGTTGAAGTCCGCATCGCGCGTGACGAAGAACTTCACCCACTGGTCGCCCGTGACGTACATGTTGGCGTCGGCCGAGGTGGCCGGGTTGCCCGGCACCTTGCGTGTGCCGAGGTCGCGCGTGGTGTACGGGCCCGCCACGAGCGCGCCCTCGAGCAGGTTGTAGCCACCCGCGCGCTTCACGCCGTTGGCGAGCGAATAGCGCGTGAACTCCAGCGGCGACTCGATGGCGTGCACCGTGTCGATCTGCGCGTCCGACAGGCAGGTGTCCGCCGTGTCGGCGCCGTTGGGGCAGCGCAGCGAGGCGAGGATCTGCGTGTTGAGCTGACGGCAGCTTTCGACGTTGCTCACGATGCTGTCGGCCGCGCCGTCGAGCTTGTCGCAGGCCTGCATCGCGGCCTTCTGCACCAGCAGCGTCTCGGTGAGGTTGAGCCAGCCCGCCGCACTGTTGTTGTACAGCGCGCGGCCCACCGCCACGTTCGACAGGCGCGTGCCGGTGTAGTTGAGCGCGGGCTCGTTGGCGATCACGCCGTCGTAGTCCTGCGGCCAGCGCTGGATGTAGCCGAGTGCGTCGCGCCCGCCGGTCGAGGTGCCGAGAAAGTAGGCGTGCTTGGGCTTCACCGCATAGCGCGCGAACACCAGCGCCTGCGCCACGTCGCGCGTCTTCTTGAGCGACTGGCCGCCGTAGTTGGCCAGCTGCTCGTCGTTGGCCGCGAACTTGCCGTCGGTGATGCTGCTCGACTGGTGGCCCGAATCGTCGCCGTAGGTCGCGTAGCCCAGCGCCAGCGGCGCGGGCTTGCCCGCGGGGCCGAAGCGGATGACTTCGGTGCCGTCGATGAGCACGCCGTCGAAGCCGCCGCCGCCGAAGTGGATGGTCTTCTGGTTCCACTGCTCGGGCAGGTTGACGGCGAAGTTGATGAGCTGCGAAGCCGGGTCGACCGGCGCGATGGTGCCGCGCACGCGGCAGTGGTCGCCCAGCGTGTTGCCCGCGTCGCCGGCGGCCACGGGCGTGGCGCTGGTGACGGTGGCACCCTGCGTGGGCAGGCTGATGAGCGCGGCGGGCAGGCTTTTGCCGGCGAGGTCGGCACAGGCCACGACGGGCAGCACGGGCGGGGGCGGATTGCCGGGCGGCTCCTCGGCCGGCGGGTTGTTGCCGCTGGCGGGCGGCGGGGTCGGCAGGAAGAAGCCGGGGCTCCCTCCCCCACCTCCGCTGCCGCCACCACAGGCGGCCAGAACCAGCGAGGCGCCGATCAGCGCAACGACGACACAAAACTTCGAGGCAGGGCGCGGTGTGCGCATGGATTTGTCTCCGGCATGCAGCCTCGGTGGACTGCTTTTTGAATAGGCGGCCGGACGATAGATTCCGTGTGACTTAGGGTCAAATAAAATAACAAGGCCTATTCAATACAAAAAACATATGGACATACGCGCCCTGAGGTACTTCGTGGCCGTGGCCGGCACCGGCCACATGACGCGCGCCGCCGAGCAGCTGGGCATCCAGCAGCCGCCGCTGAGCCTGCAGATCAAGGCGCTGGAGCGCGAGCTGGGCGTGCTGCTGTTCAAGCGCCACCCGCGCGGCGTGGCGCTCACCGACGCCGGCCGGCTGTTCCAGGCCGAGGCGCTGCGCATGCTGCAGGACATGGAGGCCATGAAGCAGCGCATGGCGCGCGTGGCCCAGGGCCAGACCGGCACGCTCGCGGTCGGCTTCACCAGCTCGGCCGCCGCGCACCGCTTCATGCCCGAGGCGCTGCGCGCGTTCCGCCGTGCACACCCCGGCGTGGAACTGCAGCTGCGCGAAGACAACGCCGCCGAACTCACCGAGGCGCTGGCCGCGGGCCGGCTGCACTGCGGCCTGCTGCGCGTGCCGGTGGCGCGGCCCGAGGGGTTGGTGTTCGAGACGTTGCTGCGCGAGCCGGTGTGGGTCGCGATGCCGAGCGACCACCGCTTTGCAACTGCTGCGAATGGCAAGAAGCCGGCGAAGCCACTGTCGCTGTCGAAACTCTGCGAAGAAGGCATCATCCTCGTGCGCCGCCCGGGCGCGCCCGGCCTCTATGCCGAGCTGCTCGCGCTGTGCCACGCGCAGGGCTTGCGCCCGCGCGTGGTGGCCGAAGTCGATCGCATGATGACCAACCTGAACCTCGTGGCCGCGGGCGTCGGCCTGTCGGTGGTGCCGACCTCGATGACCGGCGTGCACGCGCACGCCATCGCCTACACGCGACTGGCCGACGGCGGCCAGCTCGACGCGCCGCTCACGCTGGTGTCGCGCGCCGACGAAGACAACCTGCCGGCGCGGCACTTCGCGGCGCTGCTGCGCGGGCTGGCCGAAGGGAAGCCCGTCGCATGACCCTTCCGCTGTTGCGCCGCCACTTCCTGCAACGCATCGGCTTCGCGGCTGCGTGCGCATTGCCGCATCTGTCGCACGCGGCCTCGCCACCCTGGCCCAGCCGCCCCGTGCGCCTGATCGTGGTCTACCCGCCGGGCGGTGTGAGCGACGGCATGGCGCGCGCGCTGGCCGAGCCGCTGGCGCAGTCGCTGGGCGTGCCGGTGCTCATCGAACACCGCGCCGGCGCGGGCGGCAGCCTGGGCATGGACGCGCTCGCGCGCGCCACGCCCGATGGCCACACGCTGGCCTTTTCCGCCATCAGCCCGCTCACCCTGCACCCGCTGCTCGCACGCGCGCCCTACGACCCGCTGCGCGCCTTCGCGCCCGTGGCCAGCGTCATGCGCACGCCGGTGCTCGTCGTCGGCACGCCGGCCTTCGCGGGCCGCGGCTTTGCGGAGCTGATCGCGCTGGCGCGCCGCCAGCCGGGCGCGGTGCGCTGGGCCACCTCGGGCGTTGCGACCATCGGCCACATGGTGCTGGCGCAGGTGCGCATGCAAAGCCGCACCGACATCACACACATCCCCTACCACGGCGGCGGCCCGCAGCTCAACGACGCGCTCGGCGGGCAGTTCGAGGTGCTGTCGACCAACGTCGCGGCGCAGCAGCTGCAGTACATCGAGAGCGGTCGCCTGCAGGCGCTGGCCGTCGGCGCACCCGCGCGCATCGAGGCGCTGCCTGCGGTGCCCACGCTCGCGGAGCTGGGCTACGAGAAGGCGAACCGCGATTCGCTGTTCGGCATCTTCGCGCCCGCGCGCACACCGGCAGCGGTGGTGCAGCGCCTCAACGCCGAGATCAACCGGCTGCTGCAAGGTGACGCGCTGCGTGCGCGCCTGCGCGAGGCCTACAACCTGCCGGCCGGAGGGAGCATCGAGGACTTCGCGCAGGAGATTGCCGCCGACCGGCGGCGCAACCGCGCGCTGGTGGCGGGGGCGCGGGCGCAGTTCGATTAGGGCGGTGCCGCCGTCCAGCCGAAGCCCGCGTACCAGGGGCTGAAGCGCGACGGGCGCTGCTCGATGTCGACCTGCTTCACCGCGCTGGCCAGCGCCGGCGACACGTTGCGCAACGCCGTCACGGTCCAAGCGCGGTCGAGCTGCTTGAGCAGGCGGGCCTCGCAGCCGGGGCTCTCGCGCAGGCCGACAGGCGCCAGGCCCAGCTGCACGGCGACATGCCCCTGCGCGGCGGCGCGTTCCCAGAGCACGCGCCGGCGCTCTGAGCCCAGCAGCGTCAGCTGGCGCAGTTCGTAGTCACCGGCCGGCAGCACGCCGGGCACGGCGCTCACCTGCAGGCGCACGTCTTTGCCCAAACCGTTCCGGTCGGCCCCGAAGAGCCACTCGAAATGATCGGTGGGCACCTGCGCCCGGACCGCCATGAGACAGGGCGCGGGCAAGGGTTGCGTGCCCCGCAGCGTCTGGCGCGTGAGCACCATCAGCTCGGCGGTCTTCGACACCAGCGACAGCGGGACCGGTTCGTGGTCACCCGCCACGATCTGCGCGTCGATCGCGGGAGGCAGCGCCGGCACGGTGGCGGCGTTGGCCGCATGCGCCAGCACCTGCGGAAACAGCACGGGGATCGTCCTGCCGTTGCCGAAGCTCTCGCCGGTGGCGATCTCCAGGCGATCGGCGGTGAGGCGGTAGTAGCTCGGCAGCGTCGCCTTCACGCCGTAGCCGCCGCGGCGCGTGGTCACGCGTTGGTAGAACTCGCGCGACGTGCTTGCCAGCAGCGGCTGCAGGGCGCGCACCAGTTCCTGGCGCTGCGCTTCGCTGACAGCGTTCAGATCGATGCGGATGCGGTTGGACGGGTAGGTGAAGAGCTTGGCCATGCCCCGCTCGAGTTCCGCGGGGTCCGGCGCGCGCGTCACGTAGAGAACGAAGCCGCCCACGAGCGCGACCACGCAGGTCGCCAGCGTGAAGTAGCCCGTGAACTTGAAGAAACGCCCGGCCGCCCGGGAGTCCATCCGCCGCTCCAGTGCCCCGAAGACCCGCAGCAGGACGACGCCGACGATCACGACGCCGACCATCAGCAGCACCACGGTGGCCGCGTTGAAGGCGAAACTCAAAAAGCCCATGCCGCTGCGTTCAGGCGCAGCGCCCGATGACTCCCAACAACGGCTTAGTCCTCCGCGCGCCAGAGCCGCGGATAGTCGCTCACGAAGCCGTCCGCCGTGACGGCCAGCACCTCCGCGTAATCGAAGCGCTTGGCCTCGTACGCGTACGTGCTGTCGCTGCGCCGCTCGTAGCGCTGCATCAGCTCGCTGAGCCCGCCGTCTTCGATATCGACCCAGGCCGCCGGCGCATCGGCGCTTTCGCCGGCCGCGAGGTTCAGCCGGCGCAGTTGCAGCAGGTTGGTGGCGGGCGTGAAGCCCAGGTCGAGATCGACGCAGTGCGACATGTCGGACACGGCTTCGTCGTTGAGCTTCCAGTGGCCGTGCGCATCGCGCGTGATCGACAGGTCGATGGCCGACTCGCCGAGCCAGCCGCGCACCGTGCCCCATTGCGTGTGCCAGAGCAGGTCGCAGCGCACGCGGTAGTGCAGCTGCGCGATGCGCCCGCCTTCGGTGCGGAACACCGCCGCGCCGTCGAGCTGCCAGGCCGAGGCATTGCGTTCGAGGCGACAGGCATCGTGGCCCGGTGCATCGAGCCTGCGCCAGAGGATGGAGGCGACGGTTTGCATATGCCGCGGATCATGGCACCGGCATGCCGCGGGGCGCAAGCGGCATCCAGCAAAATGCCCTGCATGTCGAAAGCCCTTTATCCGTTGCTGTCTACCCTTCTTGCCCTTCTGACAGCGAGCGCCGGCCACGCGGCCACCGCCTTGAAAGACGGCGACATCATCTTCCACACCTCGCGCTCGGCGCAAAGCGTCGCCGTGCAGCGCGCCACCGGCTCGCGCTACAGCCACATGGGCATCGTGCTGCTGCGAGAGGGCAAACCCTACGTATTCGAGGCCGTCTCGACGGTGCGCTACACGCCGCTGGCGCAATGGACGGCGCGCGGCAACGGCGGGCGCTACGTGGTCAAGCGGCTGCGCGACGCCGACACGCGGCTCACGCCCGGCGCCGTGGCGCGCCTGCATGCGCGCACCTCCGACTTCGCGGGCCGCCCGTACGACCTGACCTTCGAGTGGTCGGATTCGCGCATCTACTGCTCGGAACTGGTGTGGAAGCTCTACGACCGCGCACTGGGCGTGCGCATCGGCGAGCTGCAGAAGATCCGCAGCTTCAACCTCAGCGACCCGGCCGTGCGCGCCAAGATGCGCGAGCGCTACGGCGACAACGTGCCCATGGACGAGCCGGTGATCTCGCCGGTGGCGATGTTCGACTCGCCGCTGCTGGTGACGGTCGAGTCGCGCTGACGGCTACTGCACCGCGGCCAGCACGCTGTCGAGAAACTGCTTCGCCGGCGTGCCGAAATCTTCGGGGATGTAGTCGCGCGAAAAGTCGCGCGCAAAGGCCGCCTCGACGTCGTCGTGCGAACCGAGGTAGTCCGCAATCTCGGCACGCAGCGCGGCCAGTTCGGCCGGGGTGCTCGACTCGCGGTAGGACGCCATGATCTCGGCGCCGGTTTCGCCGAAGAGGATGTCGGCGTCCTGGCCGAAATAAACCTTGGTGAGGTGGTCGATCAGTTCGAATCGCATCGTGGGTCGTGGGGGAGAAAAGGTCAGAACGGATGGGCGGTGAGGATGTAGAACGGCTTGCCGTTGTACGTGCGCATGTTGAGCGTCACGCGCACCTTGGTGAGCTGGCTCACGGCGGTGCTGCCGCGTTGCACGCCGATGCCGACCACCGCGCCGATGTCGTGCTCGAAGGCCACGGGCTTGGAGCCCACCGCCGCGGAGCGCGACCACGCGCGAATGGCCCGTGCGTTGGCACGCACGGTCTGGCTGATGGCCGACTCGGCGGTGGCGAGGTCGAAGAACGACGACGAACGCTGCAGGCTGGGCTTCTTCGCGAAGCGGTCGAACAGCTCTTGCGCCGACTTGCCCACGTGCTCGCGGATGGTGTGGCCGCCGGCCTTGGAACCGGCCATGCCCTCGTGCTCGATGAGGCGCACGGGCTCGAGCTTGAAGCGGCTCGCGCGCACCGCAATCACGCGCGACACCGCCACCCCGCCGGCCACGAAAAGCGGCACCGCCACATCGACCGCGAGCCCGACCTGCGCGCCGGTTTCGGGCGAGGCGCCCAGCGCCTGCGCGGTGGCGTCGGCGGTGAGTGCGGTGGCGGTGCGCTGCGTCTGGCCGGTCCAGATCTGGCGCGCGGCCGTGGCGGTAACGTCGCTGCCATGCGCGCCCAGCACCACGCAGCCGACCTTGCTGGCCATGGTGGGCTCGGGTGCCACGCACAGCACGCCGGCGCCGACCAGTTCGATCACGCCGCCGATCAGCGCCGCCGTGCCCCAGAGCCGGTTGCTGAGGCTGGCCGACTCGGGCACGTCTTCGCCGCCGAGCACCGCCGCCATCTGCACCGGCGTCAGCGCGACCGACAGGCCGCCTTCCACCTCGTCGTCATCACCCATCGTGCATTCCTTTCCGTTCGCCACCTGCGTGGGGATTGAAATTCCGCCGCATTCTTGCACGCGACACGGGCGCGGGCGAACATGCGGCGAGAGCGAGACAATTGTCCCCGTGAGTTCCCAGCCCGCGCCCCCCGCCCCTCCGATCCGCCGCATCGCCCACCTCGACATGGACGCGTTCTACGCGTCGGTCGAGCTGCTGCGCTATCCGCAGCTCAAGGGCCTGCCGGTGGTGATCGGCGGCGGCCGGCGCCGCGTCGACGAGGCGATCCGCGAGCTGCCCGAGGGCGCCACGCTGGCCGACATTCCCATCGAGGCGTTTCCGCGACTGAAGGACTACACGGGGCGCGGCGTGATCACCACCGCCACCTACCCCGCGCGCCAGTTCGGCATCGGCTCGGCCATGGGGCTCATGAAGGCCGCCAAGCTGTGCCCGCAGGCGCTCATCCTGCCGGTCGATTTCGACGAGTACCGGCGCTTCTCGCGCACCTTCAAGCAGGTCATTCTGGAGGTCGCGCCGCTCATGGAAGACCGCGGCGTGGACGAGGTGTACATCGACTTCACTGACGTGCCCGGCGGCCAGCGCGACGGCGGGCGCTCGCTGGCGCGGCTGATCCAGAAAGCCATCTTCGACGCCACGGGCCTGACTTGCTCGATCGGCGTGGCGCCCAACAAGCTCATCGCAAAAATGGCCAGCGAGTTCGTGAAGCCCAACGGCATCTCGGTGGTCTACGAACACGACCTCGAAACCCGCATCTGGCCCCTGCCCTGCCGCAAGGTGAACGGCATCGGGCCCAAGGCCGACGAAAAGCTCAAGCGCTTCGGCATCGAGACCGTGGGCCAGCTCGCGGCGCGCGAGCGCGGCTGGCTCATCGACACCTTCGGCAAGGCCACTGGCGCGTGGATGCACGAGGTGGCGTGGGGCCGCGACAACCGCCCCGTGGTGACCGAGAGCGAGCCCGTGTCGATGAGCCGCGAGACCACCTTCGAGCGCGACCTGCACGCCGTGCGCGACCGCGCCGAGCTGGGCGCGATCTTCACCCACCTGTGCGAGAAGCTGGCCGAAGACCTGCAGCGCAAGGGCTACGTGGGCAAGACCATCGGCATCAAGCTGCGCTACGACGACTTCAAGATCGCCACGCGCGACCAGACCATCGACCGCTTCACCGACGACGGCAAGACCATCCGCCAGATCGGCGGCCAGTGCCTCAAGCGCGTGCCGCTGGAACGGCCGCTGCGCCTGCTCGGCGTGCGCGTGGGCGCGCTGGCCAAGGCGGGAAGCCCCGAGGCGCTGGCGCCCGCCGGAAGCACCCGCAGCGCGGAGCCGGTGGCGACCACGGCGTCGCTCTTCTGACCGCTTCCCCGATGATCAGACGCTGGCTGCGACGCATCGCCCTCACCCTGCTGGGGCTGCTGCTCGCCATCACGCTGTATGTGGCCGTGGCCTGCGCGCTGGTCTTCTTGCCGGCGAACGCGAAACCACCGGCCGAGCCGCCGGCCGTCGAGGCCTGGGTGCTGAGCAACGGCGTGCACACCGACCTGGTGTTTCCGGTCCGCTCGGCCACGGTCGACTGGCAGCAGCTCTTTCCGTTGTCAGACTTCAAGGCGCCGCCGCCCGATGCCGAGTTCGTCGCCATCGGCTGGGGCGACCGCGAGTTCTATCTGCACACGCCGACCTGGGCCGACCTGACGGCTGCGCGCGCCTTCGGGGCGCTGTCGGGCGGCAACCGCTCGCTGCTGCACGTGACCTACCTGCAGCGCGCGCAGCTGCAGCGCGGGGCCTACAAGCTGCCGCTCTCGCAGGCGCAGTACGCGCAGCTCGTGGCCCACGTGCGCGCCACGCTGCCCTCAGGCCGCGCCACGCCGATCGCGGGCGCGCACTACGCGAGCGACGATGCCTTCTACGAAGCGAAAGGCAGCTACCACCTGTTCGAGACCTGCAACACCTGGACCGGCCGCGGCCTGCGGCAGGCGGGCGTCACGGTGAGCCGCTGGACGCCCTTCGACTTCAACGTGACGTGGCATCTGCAGCCGGTGCTGCAGCGCTGACGATCTTCAGGGCTTGGGCACGCCCGTCGACCACGTGGGCCAGTTCTTCACGATGTGATCGACCACGCGCGTGCCCACCAGCGCGATGTTCTCCACCGTCTCGGCAAAGCCGCCCGCCGTCTCGCCCGGTGCCGGGTCCAGGTGCTGCAGCGTGGTTTCCTTCGGGTTGCCCTGGTCGAAGTTGACCGCGCCGCGCAGGCTCATCACGCGGTCGGTGCCGTGGGTGCGCTTGATCACGAGGGTGATGGCGGCGGCTTCCATTTCGGTGATCACGTAGTCGTCGGCGCCGTAGAGCTTGGCGATGTACTGCGCCTGCTTCGACATGCCGGGGCCGTGGAAGAAGGTGTCGCCCGTCATGTGCGTGCCGGTGCCCACGAAGGGTGCGCGGCGCGCGGCCGCGTCGGAATAACGCAGGCGGTACTTGCGGGCCGATTCCGAGTCTTTCAGCGGCGTGTCGGCCGACAGCTTCATGGCCCAGCCGACGAGGTCGGGGTTGAGCTTGAAGCGGCGGTACTCCTCGTAGCCCTTGCGCGGCATGAAGGTGGGTTCGCCGGGCTTGTTTTCTTCGGGCGCCCAGCGGTGGCCGAGGTCGTAGTCGACGAGCCAGGTGGCCCAGCTCACCTCGCCGATGGTGCCGCGCTGCGGCGGCGTGCCGGCCACGCCGGAGATCACGTAGTAGGCCTGCGAGAAGTCGAACTGCGGGTTCAGCAGGATGGCCTGCATCGACGACGACGAGTTGACCTTGCCCATGCCCAGCACTGCGCCGCACACGCCGTCGGTGTTGCAGTACACGGGCTGCAGCGCGCCGGGCACGGCCATGGGCTTGGCGCCCTTCCAGTAGCGCTCGTACCAGTACTGGAACTCGCCGGCGCGGTCGCCGGTGTTCTGGCCGATCTCGAACATGGCGGCGACGAACACCTTCACCTTGACGGGTGCGCCGGCAACTGCAGCAGCGCGCGTGTCGGCGGTGGGCGAAGTGGAGGCACAGGCCGTGGCGAGCAGCACGGCGCCGCACAGCGCCAGGCCGCGGGCGCCCAGGGAAACGCGACGGGAGTTCAGGAGGGACATGGGTGGAATCCGAAGAGAAAGAAGGAAGGGAAAGCGCACCTCGGTAACAGCGTGAGCATGCGGCGTCCTACACCGCACGATTGTCGATGCTGGCACAAGCGCGTTGTCATGCCTTCGATGCAAACCCCATGCCGGCCCGCACCGGCTTCCGCCTCCCCCTTGGCGCGCGGCCTGGTCTACGTGAACCCCGGCATGCCGGGCATCCGCCGGCTGAAGTGGGGCGACAGCTTTCGCTACCGCGACGCGCACGGCCGCTGGGTGCGCGACGCCGACACGCTGGCGCGCATCCGCCGCCTGGCGATTCCACCGGCCTACACCGAGGTGTGGATCTGCCCGCTGCCGCAGGGCCATCTGCAGGCCACGGGGCTGGACGCACGCGGTCGCACGCAGTACCGCTACCACCCCGACTGGCGCACGCTGCAGGACGGCACCAAGTTCGAGCGCCTCGAAGCCTTCGGGCGCGCCCTGCCCCGCTTGCGTGCCCGCGTGGCACGCGACCTGCGCGCGGGCACCAAGACGCCCGGCCGCGCGCAGGTGATCGCCACCCTGGTGCGCCTGCTAGACACCACGCTGCTGCGCGTGGGCAATGAGGCCTACGCGAGCAGCAACGGATCGTTCGGCCTCACCACGCTGCGCAACCGCCACGCGGCGGTGCAAGGCTCGGCACTGCGACTGCGCTTTCGCGGCAAGAGCGGCGTGGTGCACGAGGCTCGCGTCGACGACCCGCGCGTGGCCCGCGTGGTGCGCCAGTGCCAGCAGCTGCCGGGGCAGGCGCTGTTCCAGTACACCGACGAAGCGGGCGAGGTGCGCGGCGTGTCGTCCAACGACGTGAACGACTACATCGCCGAAGCCACAGACAAGGGCGACGGCGAGCGCTTCACCGCCAAGGACTTCCGCACCTGGCACGGCACGGTGCAGGCGCTGGAGCTCACGCGGCTGGCCTGCGCCTGGGAGGGCGACGAGCGCCGGCCTGGTGCCAAGGACATCCTCGCGGCCGTCGCGCGGCAGCTCGGCAACACGCCGGCGGTCTGCAAGAAGGCGTATGTGCACCCGGCCGTGCTGGCGCTGGGCGAGGCGCTGGCGCGCGCCGACGACACGGCGGTCACGGGCACGCTGCTGGAGAAGATCGCGGCCCGTGCCGCCACGGCCGGCCCGGCGCGCGGCCTGGTCGCGGCGGAGCGGCGATTGCTCGCCTTCCTGCGGGCGCCTCAGCCTGCGGCGAGGGCGAGGCGCACGGCGTCGGCGTCGAGCAGCACGGCGTAACCGAGGTCTTCGGCCAGGTTCTGCAGCGCCACGGTGTCGATGGCCAGGGCGCGCGGCGCGCGGTGGGCGTCGAGCACCGCGTTCGTGCCGCCGGCCTCGCGCACCAGGGCGCGCAGGCGCAGCGCATCGGCGCCGTCGGGCTCGATGCAGATGGTGCCAATCTCGTCCACGCCGTCGTGCAGGTAGCCCAGCGCGCCGAGGAACAGGTAGCGCAGCGCGGCGGCATTGGGCCAGCGCGGCTCGTCGTCTTGCGGGGTGGCGAGCGCCTCGTCGACCTCGAGCGTCACGCCGTGCAGGTCGAAGGCCGAGCGCATCAGCGTCATGCATTGCGCCACCAGCGCGCTGCGCGTGATGCCGTCGTCGGTGGTGGCCAGTTCCCAGTCGCGCAGCGAGCGGATCGCGCCGACCAGCTCGGACACCTGGTTGTCGATGAGGTTCACGCGGTCCTCGCAGGCGGCGGGGTCGACGGGGTCGGCCGCCACCTGGCGCTTGAGCATCAGCACCGCCATGCGGATCACCGAGACGGGCGCCGTCATGTCGTGCCGCAGCGCCGGCAGGGCGCGCGTGAGCAGCTCGTGGCGCACGCCGGCCGCAATCCAGCTGCGGGCACTGGGGGACGACTTCATCGCGGTGCGGCGGCCCGCAAGGGCGCGCGGCCCGAGTGGCGGGAGGCGGCAGGGAACACGGTCACGGGAAGATTCCTGAAGGCGGGAACAAGGCCACGAGTATCGGGCCCGCTCCGCGCCGCGGCTGTAGGAGCCTGCCTACGCCCTGCCCGCGCCGCCGCGCGTCAAGCCGCTGGCTTGCCGAGGTAGGCGCGCACGTCCTTCACCTCGACCCCGGCCGCTGCCACGGCCGAGCGCAGCTGCGCCTCCGTCACGCCCAGCGTCTGGGTCCAGTAGCGAACCTCGTGGAGTTCATTGACGTTGACGCGGCTCGCATCCTGCGGTCCGCGCTTGCTCAGGTCATCGGCCATGGGAAAGTCTCCTCGGTAGATGCTTTCACCATGCCGCGTCGGCGCGCCGCTCGTTAGAGGACAGCAGCGCGCGCCCGTGCAGGAAAAGTCCGAGGACCGGCCCGATGGGTTTCAGGACGCGCGGGCCCGCGCCTGCAGTTCCCGCTTGAGCAGCTTGCCGTTGGCGGTGGTCGGCATCGCGTCGATCACCTCGATGCGCGCGGGCCGCTTGTAGGGCGACAGGTGCTCGGCCAGGTGCGCGCGCAGCGCCACCTCGTCGAGCGACGCGCCCGGGTTCAGCTCGACGAACGCGACGATCTGCTCGTTGCCGTCGGCCTCGGGCACGCCGACCACGGCGCACAGGTGCACGCCGGTGAAGCGGCCGATCACCGCCTCGACCTCGGCCGGGTACACGTTGAAGCCCGAGCGGATGATCATTTCCTTGAGCCGCCCCACCACGAACAGCGCACCGTCGGCGTCGAAGCGGCCGAGGTCGCCGGTGGCGTACCAGCCGCCCGGGCGCATCACCTGTGCGGTGGCGGCCGCGTCGCGGAAATAGCCCAGCATCAGGCCCGGGCCGCGCAGCCAGATCTCGCCGGTGTCGCCTTGTGCAGCCTCGGCGCCGTCGGCCGTGACGATGCGCCCCTCGCCGCCCTCGACCACGTAGCCGGCCGAGGTGTCGGTGCGCGGCGCCTCGGTGCGCGTGAGAAACACCGAGCCCGCGTACTCCGAGAGCCCGTAGCCGTAGTGCAGCGGCTGGCCGAAGCGCTGCTCCACGCGCTGCTTGAGCGCCGGGTCGAGCGGTGCGGAGCCCGTGTACACGTAACGCAGATTCGGAAAGCGCGGCGCGAGCTGTTGTGCCTCGATGTGCGCCAGTAGCCGCGCGTACATGGTCGGCGGCCCGAGCAGGTTCGACACCTGCCCGTGCGCCAGCGCTTCGAGCATGTCGGCCGGCGAGAAGTTGGCGCGCAGCACCAGCGCGGCCCCGCCCGAGAGCGCGGCCATCAGCACGGTGCCGATGCCGAAGATGTGCGTCATCGGCAGGAAGGCGTAGACGCGGTCGTGCGTGTCGAGCGTGCGCACCGTGGCCGACACGCGGCCGAAGTGCAGCAGCCCGCGGTGCGACACCATCACGCCCTTGGGCGTGCCCGAGGTGCCCGACGTGAAGATGATCGCGGCGGCATCGGTCAGCGCCGCGTCGGGCTCGGGGCGGGCGTCGGCGCGCGCGGCGGTGAACATCACGCCGGGCAGCGTGGCCGGCACGGCCGACGCGCGCTGCGCGTGCGTGCGCGCGGCATCGGACGCATCGGTGGTGAAGCCGCACAGCCGCGCGTCGGCGCGTTCGGCAATGGCCGCGATCTCGCCCGGCGACATGCGCGCGTTGACGCCGCACGACCATGCGCCCACGCGGCTGCAGGCCAGCAGCAGCGCGATGTGGGCCGCACAGTTTTCGGCCACCAGCACCACGCGGTCGGTCGGCCGCACACCGGCGGCGAGCAGGTCGTTCGCGGCGGTCTCGACCATGGCCTGCAGCGCGCCATAGGTGGTGGTGCCCTCAAGTTCGTAGAGAAACACCGCGTCCGGCGTGCGGGCGGCGCGGTCTTCGAGCAGGTGATGAATGCGTGATGGCTGCATCGGCTATTCCGCCTCGATGCCCTTGGACGCGCTCGCCCACAGCTTGCGGTCCGACACGCCCTTGGTGCCCAGCACCTCCGGTGCGCCCGCCCAGACGTCGTAGCCCTGCTCGCGCAGGCGGTGCGCGATGTCTTCGCGCGCCAGCATCTTCTGCGCCGCGGCGTTCACGCGCGCGACCAGCGCCGCATCCATGCGCGCCGGGCCGTACAGGCCGAACCAGCCGCCCACGTCGTAGCCGGGCACGCCCGACTCGATCATGGTCGGCACGTCGGGCAGCATGCGGTTGCGCTGGCGCGAGGTGACGGCCAGCGCACGCAGCTTGCCCGACTGGATGAAGGGCCGCGAGGTGGCGATGATGTCGAACATCATCGGCACGGTGCCGGCCATCACGTCGGCCAGCGCCGGCGCGCTGCCCTTGTACGGCACGTGCGTGAGCTGCAGGCCGCTCATCTTCTCGAGCAGTGCGCCGCACAGATGGTTGGACGCGCCCACGCCCGCTGAGCCGTAGAACAGCTTGCCGGGCTTGGCCTTGGCATACGCCAGCAGCTCGCCCACGTTGCGCACCGGCAGGTCGTTGTTGACCACCAGCACGTTGGTGTAGTCGACCAGCGGCGCGAGGGGCGTGAGGTCCTTCATCGGGTCGAAGGGCATGCTGCGCTGCACGTTCGGGTTGATGGTGATGGTCGGGCTCGCACCGAAGAACAGCATCGCGCCGTCGGGCGGCGCCTTGGCGACCGCGTTGCCGCCGAGCGAACCGGCGGCGCCGGGCCGGTTGTCGACGATCACCTGCGTGCCCAGCTCCTGGCCCAGCGCGGGCGCGAGCAGGCGCGCGGCGCCGTCCACCGGGCCGCCGGCGGAATAGCCGACCACCAGCTTGATGAGCGGCGGCAGCGGCTGCTGCGCGAAGACGCGCGAAGGCAGTGCGGCGAGCGCCGCGCTGCCCGCCAACGCAGCCATGAGCTGGCGGCGAGAGAGTTCGAGGGATTGCATGAGCGTTGTCTCCTTTTGTGTATGTCTTCGGTCGCTCACATCGCTCAGGCCGGCAAGTCCAAAACTTGTCGCGCGAGGATGTTGCGCTGGATCTCGTTCGTGCCGCCGTAGATCATTGCGGCGGTGGAACCGATGAGCGGCGAGAGCACGTTGAAGCTCTGGCCGTCGAGCACCTGGTCGCCTGCGACCGCGCCCTGCTCTTCGCCGGCCTCGACCAGCAGTGCGCCGATGCGGTGGTACGTCTCGCTGGCCCAGATCTTCAGCAGCGACACCGACGCGGGCAGCGGCTTGCCCGCGCGCACGATGTTGGCGAAGCCCGTGTACGCGGCCGACAGGTCGAGCACGTCGAGCCGCAGCGCTGCGAAGCGCTGTGCGAACACCGGGTCGGCGAACAGCCGCCGCGCCTGCCCGAGCCGCGCCAGTTGGCCCAGCGCGTACTGCGACTGCTTGGGGCTGCCCAGGAAGATGCGCTCGAAGCCCAGCAGCGCCTTCGCGATCGTCCAGCCGCCGTGCAGCTGGCCCACGAGCTGGTCGGCCGGCACGCGCACGTTGTCGAAGAAAACTTCGCAGAACTCGGGCTCGCCCGCCAGCGTGTGAATGGGCCGCACCGTGACGCCCGGCGTGCGCAGGTCGCACAGCAGGAAGCTGATGCCCTCTTGCTTGCGCGCGCCCTTGTCGGTGCGCACGAGCATGAAGATATGGTTGGCGT
The DNA here is from genome assembly GCF_002849325.1 of Variovorax sp. RO1. Classification (NCBI taxonomy): domain Bacteria; kingdom Pseudomonadati; phylum Pseudomonadota; class Betaproteobacteria; order Burkholderiales; family Comamonadaceae; genus Variovorax; species Variovorax sp. RO1. The sequence continues at coordinate 119,130 of NZ_PKMT01000007.1, read as the reverse complement.
CTTGTGCGAGCGTGGTCCAGATCTTCTGGCCGTTGACGACGAAGTGATCGCCCTGCGCATCGCGCCCGGCCACCGCCTCGGTGCGCAGGCCGGCGAGGTCGGAGCCGGCATTGGGCTCCGAATAGCCCTGGCACCACACATGCTCGCCGCTGAGGATGCGCGGCAGAAAGCGTTGTTGCTGCTCGGGCGTGCCGTGCTGGATCAGCAGCGGCCCGATCATCACGATGCCCTGGTCGGGCGCGCGCGCCACGCCGTGCTGCTCCAGCTCTTCGATCCAGGCGATGAGCTTGTCGGCCGGCAGGCCCATGCCGCCGTGCGACTGCGGCCAGGCCGGTGCGATCCAGCCCTGCGCCGAGAGCGTGAGGTACCACTCGCGCATCTCGCTCCAGCGCGCGCGGTGCGACAGGTAACGCAACTGCGCCGGATAGCGCTGCTGCAGGAAGCCGCGCACCATGCGGCGGAACTCAGGCTCGGGCATGGCAGACCAGTCGGTGGTCCGCGCAAGGAACTCGCCGCTCCAAGCTGCAGCACTACTCGCAGCAGCTTCGGCTTCGCCAGTCAGCGCGGCATGCCGACGCTGGTGCGCCGTGACATTGCCCAGCCACGCCGACAGGCACAGCACGCGCTTGTAGAACAGGCTCAGGTCGCACTCCTGCGTGTAGCCGATGGCCCCGTGCAGTTGCACCGCTGCGCGCGACGCCTGCAACGCAGCAGCCGTGCAGCGCGCATTGACGCGGCTGGCTTCGGCTTCGAGCCGGTCGGCAGGCATCGCGCCGTCGCCCACCAGCGCGAGCACTTCGTTGAGCGTGGCCTGCGCCACTTCGAGGTGGATGAACATGTCGACGCTGCGGTGCTGCAGCGCCTGGAAGCTGCCGATGGCCTTGCCGAACTGCGAACGCGTGCGCAGGTAGGCCAGCGTCTGCGCCAGCATCGCCTGCCCCGCGCCGAGCAGCTCGGCCGCCTGCAGGATCTGCCCGGCGGCGAGCGCCTGGCGCAGTGCCTCCTGCGCGGCCGGTCCGCTGGCCAGCACGGCGTCGGCCGGCAGCACGACCTCTTCGAAACGGAGGTTGGCTGCCTGGCTGCCATCGACCAGCGGCACGAGCGTCTCGCTCACGCCCTCTGTGCCGCGCGGCACCCACAGCAGCACGGCGTCGTCCTCGCCGCGCGCCGACACCAGCCAGCCGCTGGCAGCGGCGCCGGGCAGCACCATGAGTTTTTCGCCCTGCAGCAGCACGCCGCCCACGTGCCCCGCGCGCACCTCGCAGCCGCAGGCCAGCGGCACGGCGCTGAGGTCACCCGCGCTTTCCTGCCACGCCAGCGCGGGCAGGCTGCGGCCCGCCACGAGGTCGGCCAGCAAGGCACGCGCGCCGGTCGAGTCGAGCCGAGCCAGCAGCAGCGCGCTCAGGCCTGCCACGGCCAGCAGCGGCTCCGGCGCTGCGTGTTCACCGGCCGCGCGCAGGATTTCGGCGGCGCCGTCGAGCCCCAGCGCGAGCCCGCCGGCCGCTTCGGGCGCCAGCATGCCGGGCCAGCCGAGCGCGGCGATCTCGCCCCAGCCTTCCGCCTCGTCGGCCTCGGGTCGTTCGGTGCGGGCGCGGCGCCGCGCGGTCGCGCCGCTGCGGGTGAAGTAGTCGAGCGCCGCTTCGCGCACGGCCAGGAGTGAGTCGGAATCCATCGCGCTGTTCTGCCTTTTCTTTTCCGTTGCATTGACGAGTCGCAGCGTGCCCGAAGACCCCGCCGCAGGGCATTCGCAATTGCGGAAGGGAGGGTTTGGCAATCACTGAGTGGCCGATCGCGCGCACGGGGATAGATTTGCGGCCATGACAAAGATCAAGAAATCCCTGCACACCGACCTCGGCCACAGCACGCCCGACAAGATCACCGTGCGCGGGCGCGACCTGCCCTCGGAAATCCTCGGCCATCTCAACCTGGGCGACATGGCCTTCCTGGAGCTGACGGGACGCATCCCGACGCCGCAGGAATCCGTGACCTTCAACGCCATCGTCGTCACGCTGGTGGAGCACGGCGTCACGCCGAGCGCGCTGGTCGCGCGGCTCACCTACGCGGGCGCCCCCGAAGCACTGCAGGCCGCCGTGGCCGCCGGCCTGTGCGGGCTGGGCAGCGTGTTCGTGGGCAGCACCGAAGGCGCCGCGAAGATGCTGTACGAGGCCATTCCCTTCGGCGAGAAGCCGAGTCGTCCGCTGGCCGACATGGCGAAGGACATCGTGGCCGACCACCGCGCACGCAAGCTCATCGTGCCGGGCCTGGGCCATCCGCTGCACAAGCCGATCGACCCGCGCACGCCGCGCCTGTTCCAGATCGCGGCCGAGAACGGTCTCTCTTCCCACTACGTCGCGCTGATGCAGGCGGTGCAGGAAGAGGCCGAGCGCGTGTCGGGCAAGTCGCTGCCGATCAACGCCACGGGCGCCATCGGTGCCATTGCCGCCGAGTTCGGCTTTCCGTGGAAGATCATCCGCGGCTTCGGCGTGATGGCGCGCGCCATCGGCCTCGTGGGCCACATCCTCGAGGAGATCGACGACCCGATGGCGATCGAGATCTGGCAACGCGTCGAAAAAGAAGCAGGCGGCCCCCGCCAGGATTGATGCACATGATGATCGCTACCGACAACCGTTTCCCCGACATTCGCGATGCCGTGCGCGACCTGTGCGCGCAGTTTCCCAACGAGTACTTCCGCAAGGTCGACGAAGCACGCGGCTACCCCGCCGAGTTCGTCGACGCACTCACCAAGGCCGGCTGGATGGCCGCCCTGATCCCACAGGAATACGGCGGCTCGGGCCTGGGCCTGACCGAAGCCTCGGTGATCATGGAAGAGATCAACCGCTGCGGCGGCAATTCAGGCGCCTGCCACGGCCAGATGTACAACATGGGCACGCTGCTGCGCCACGGCAGCGAGGCGCAAAAACGCCAGTACCTGCCGAAGATCGCCAGCGGCGATCTGCGCCTGCAGTCCATGGGCGTGACCGAGCCGACCACCGGCACCGACACCACGAAGATCAAGACCACGGCCGTGAAGAAGGGCGACCGTTACGTGATCAACGGCCAGAAGGTGTGGATCTCGCGCATCCAGCATTCGGACCTGATGATCCTGCTGGCGCGCACCACGCCGCTGGCGGACGTGAAGAAGAAGTCGGAAGGCATGTCGATCTTCATCGTCGACCTGCGCGAGGCCATCGGCAAGGGCATGACGGTGCGGCCCATCCTGAACATGGTGAACCACGAGACCAACGAGCTGTTCTTCGAGAACCTCGAGATCCCGGCGGAGAACCTCATCGGCGAGGAAGGCCAGGGCTTCAAGTACATCCTCGATGGCCTGAACGCCGAGCGCACGCTGATCGCGGCCGAGTGCATCGGCGACGGCTACTGGTTCATCGACAAGGTGACGGCCTACACGAAGGACCGCGTGGTGTTCGGCCGGCCCATCGGCCAGAACCAGGGCGTGCAGTTTCCGATTGCCGAAGCCTTCATCGAGACCGAGGCCGCCAACCTGATGCGCTACGAGGCCTGTCGCCTGTTCGACGCGCGCCAGCCCTGCGGCGCGCAGGCCAACATGGCGAAGTACCTCGCGGCCAAGGCCAGCTGGGAGGCGGCCAATGCGTGCCTGCAGTTCCACGGCGGCTTCGGCTTTGCGTGCGAATACGACATCGAGCGCAAGTTCCGCGAGACGCGGCTGTACCAGGTGGCGCCGATCTCGACCAACCTCATCCTGAGCTACGTAGCAGAGCACATGCTCGGCCTGCCGCGCTCGTTCTGAAGGACTGCACATGAACGCCATCGACCACCCCAGCAAGGTGCTCGCGACCTTCGCGGCCGAGCTGAAGTTCGCCGACATTCCCGCGCCGGTGCTGCGCCGCACCGAGGACCTGATGCTCGACTGGCTCGGCTCGGTGCTCGCGGCCCGCACCGCGAGGCCGATCCGCAGCATCGAGCGCTTCGCGCAGATGATGGGTCCCGCCGACGGCCCGAGCGAAATCCTCACCTCGCGGCGCACCAGCTCGCCGCTGTTCGCCGCGCTGGTCAACGCCGCGGCCTCGCACTACGTGGAGCAGGACGACGTGCACAACGGCTCGGTGTTCCACCCGGCCGCCGTGGTCATCGCACCCGCACTGGCCGTGGCACAAAGCATCGGCGCCAGCGGCGCGCAGCTGCTGACGGCCGTGGTCGCGGGCTACGAGGTCGGCATCCGCGTCGGCGAATTTTTGGGCCGATCGCACTACCGCACCTTCCACACCACGGCGACGGCGGGCACGCTCGCCGCAGCCGCGGCGGTGGGCCAGCTGCTCGAGCTGTCGCCGCAGCAGATGCTGCATGCCTTCGGCTCGGCCGGCACGCAGTCGGCCGGTGTCTGGGAATTCTTGCGCGACGCCGCCGATTCAAAGCAGCTGCACTGCGCGCACGCGGCGGCCAGCGGGTTGATGTCGGCCTACCTCGCGCAGGACGGCTTCACGGGCGCGGCGAAGATTCTCGAAGGCGCGCAGGGGCTGGGCGTGGGTATGTCGAGCGACGCCGATCCGGCCAAACTCACCGACGGCCTGGGCACGCGCTGGACGCTGGCCGAAACCTCGTTTAAGTACCACGCCTCCTGCCGCCACACGCACCCGGCTGCCGACGCGCTGCTGCAGGTGATGGAACAGAACCAGCTCACGCCGGCCGACGTTTCCCAGGTCACGACCCACGTGCACCAAGGCGCCATCGACGTGCTCGGCCGCGTGACGGTGCCGGCCACGGTGCACCAGGGCAAGTTCTCGATGGGCACGGTGCTGGGCCTCATCGCCGTGCACGGCCGCGCGGGCCTGGGCGAGTTCGACCGCGACTTTCTCTCGCCCGAGGTCTCGGCCTTCCGCGAGAAGGTGACGATGGCGCTCGACGACGAGGTCGACACCGCCTACCCCGCGCGCTGGATCGGCAAGGTCAGCGTGCACACCGCCGACGGCCGCACATTGGCCGGCCGCGTCGACGAGCCCAAGGGCGACCCCGGCAACAGCCTGAGCCGCGCCGAGATCGAGGACAAGATGCAGCGCCTCGCGCACTACGGCGAAGGCGCGACGGCCGACGAAGCGAAGGCGCTCTGCGAGCGCATCTGGCAACTGGCCGACACGGCGCGCGTGGGGCGCTGGCTGGGCTAAGGCCGGTCGTTCAGGCGAACAGCCGGCCCTGCCCCGGCGAGCGCGCATCGAGCCCCGCAGTGCGCGCGAGGTCCCAGAAGCCCGCGGGCGAGCTGGACACCACGGGCACCTGCAGGCGCGCCTCGACCTCGCGCACGGCATCGAGCGTGACGAGGCCGCCGCACGAGATCAGAAGGCCGTCGGCACCGGGCTGGCCTTCGAACACCTTGAGGCACAGGTTGACCAGCACCTCGGTCGACACCTGGCCCACGGCCTGCACGTCGGAGATGGCCAGGCCTTCGAGTGCGAGCGGTTCGAAGTCGCTCTGTTCGAGGTAGGTGCGAAGCTGCGTGTTGACCTCGTCGATGTAGGCCGTGGCGACGGCCACGCGCCGCACCTTCAGGTGACGCAGGCCCGCGAGGATGGCGTCGCTCATGGTCGTGCAGGGCAGGTCTGTGGCCTGTTCCATCTCTCGCTTGAGTTGACGCGTAAAGGCCACGCCGCGGAAGAAGCTCAGCGACGTGCCCATGAGGGAGATGGCGCTGGCGCCCTCTGCCTTCAACTCCAGCGCCTTGCCGATGACCGAGTCGATCACTTCGGTGTAGCCGCGGGTAGAGATTTCGCCGAGGGCCAAACCTTTCGCAGTGAAGCGGATGCGGTCGCCGTAGAGCAGTGGGCCGTCGACCGGCACCGCGCCGGCCGCCGGAGGGACGATGAGGCCCAGATGAGGAAGACGGGTCATGGGTGTGGCTCTTGTTTGTTCAGGGCGTGTGCACAGGCCACCGGGTACTTCCCTCCGCGAATGTCCCCCGGCCTGCGGCCTCCTCCTTGATTTCGCTGCGGGAAGCACCCAGTGTCCTGCGCACACCGAGTGCGGTTGTCGTGCCGTTCGATCAACGACTGCACTGCCCAACGCTCACGTCGATGGGGTGCCTTGCGCAGCGAAATCAAGGAGGAGCGAAGCGGGGGACATTCGCGGAGCAAGGCTCCCCGTCGGCGGGAGCGTCGCCCTGAAGAACCGCAGCGCATAGAAGAACGACCAAACCAGACAGTCACCTCAGTTCCCCTCCGCCACGATGCGCTGGTCCGTGATGATGCGTTTCCATCGCGTCGTTTCCTCCGCCATGTCCTTGCCCAACTGGGCCGGCGTGGCGTAGGCGCGCAGCGTGCCTTGTGCCGCGGCGGCCGTCCCCGTCTCGGGCATGTCAAGCACGGTCTTCACCGCAGCCGAGAGCTTGTCGACGACATCGTTGGGCGTGCCCGCCGGTGCCAGCAGGAAGATGCGCGGCGCCACGTCGAAGCCCGGCAATGCGTCGGCCAGCGGTGCGACGCTTTCGGCGCCTTCGAGCTTCGCGTTGTTCAACAGCGCCAGCGCGCGCAGCTTGCCGGCCTTCGATTGCGCCATCGCAGCCGTGGCGCTCACCACGCCCAGCGGCACCTGGCCACCGACCACATCGGGCACGATCTGCGCGGCGCCGCGGTACGGCACATGCACCACGAACGCGCCGGTGGACTGCTTGAGCATCTCGAAGCCCAGGTGCTGCACCGTGCCGACACCCGACGACGCGTAGGAGTAACGGCCCGGATGCGCCTTGAGTTCCTTGACGAGTTCGGCGGGCGTCTTGGCGGGAAAGTCGTTGCCCGCGACGATCATCAGCGGCGACACGAAAGCGCCGGCCACGGGCTTGAAGCTGGTCAGCGGATCGATGGGGATCTTCGGCTGCAGCAGCTTGGCGATGAGCAAGGCGCTGTCGCCCATCATCAGCGTGTAGCCGTCGGGCGGCGCCTTGGCGACGAGGTCGGCCGCGATGAGGCCGGTGGCGCCGGTGCGGTTTTCGACCAGCACCTGCTGGCCCAGCACGGCGGGCAAGCGCGCGCTGAGCATGCGCGCGACGGCATCGACGCCGCCGCCGGCCGAGTAGCCGACGACGATGCGGATGGGCTTGTCGGGAAACTTCTGCGCCCACGCGGCGGGTGTGGCGGCCAGCAGGCCGGCCAAGGCCAGGGCGGCCCGTATTGCATGCCGGCGCGAGGGTCGCGTGGCGTCTCTTCTTCTGTCGTTCATCTTGTCTCCGTGGTGGTCGGGATTCGCCGGCCGTCTGCGCGGCCTGGTCGTGATCTGAAGTGTCGTTGCGCGTCAGGCCTTTCCCTTGCCGTGCGACGTGGGCAGCTTCGCGAGTTCGCGCACGCGCTCGGCGTTGGGCGTGAAGCCCAGGCCCGGCGCCTCGGGCAGCGTGAGCCAGCCCTGGTCGGGCACGGGCAGGCCGTCGAAGATCTGCTTGAGCATCTGCACCGCGACGTAGTGGTACTCGACGAGCCCGCCGTTCGACACGCCCGCATGCAGGTGCATGTTGTGGAAGGGCCAGGCGCCGCCGTTGTCGATGGGCACGTTGAAGGCGGCGGCCATGCCCGCGATCTTCAGGCACTGCGAGTAGCCACCCGAGATGGTCACGTTGGGCTGCAGCACGTCGGCCGCCTGGTTCACCAGCAGGTCGCGGAAGCGGTAGGCCAGGCCCTCGTTCTGGCCGCAGGCCAGCGGAATGCGCGTGCGTGCGCGCAGCTGGGCCATCTGGCGCACGTCGTTCTGCGTGAGCGGCTCCTCGAAGAAGCTGATGCCGTAGGGCTCGATGCGCTGCGCGAGTTCGGTGGCGTGGAACAGGTCGAGGCCGCAGTTGGCATCGACATACAGCTTGACGTCGGGGCCCACGGCCTCGCGCACGGCGGCCACGCGGCGCACGTCTTCGGCAATGACTTCGTCGAGCGGGCGCGGCTCGTCGCGGCGCGCGAGGGCGTGGTTGCCGACGGTCATCTTCAGGCGCTGGAAGCCTTGCGACACCCACAGCTTGGCGGCGGCGGCGAGCTGGTCGCGTTCGAAGAAGCCGAAGCCGAAGGTGGCGTACACCGGCACCTTGGCGCGTGCGCCGCCGAACAGGCGCCACAGCGGCTGGCCGAGCGCCTTGCCCTTGAGGTCCCACAGCGCGATGTCGAGCGCGGCGATGGTGTGGCTCGCGTAGCCGGTCTGGCCGCGCGGCGAGAGCAGCCAGTAGAGCTTCTCCCACAGGCGCTCGGTGGCCATCGGGTCTTCGCCGATCAGCGCGGGGCCGGCCACTTCGCGCACGGCGGCGGCAATGATTTCTTCTTCGGTGATGGCGGTCATGCCGTGGCCGACGAGGCCGGTGTCGGTCTCGATCTCGGTGAGGCACAGCGACAGCGAGGTCTGCTTGTTCAGGCCGACCACGTCGATGGTCACGGGAATGTTCAGCGGCGTGGCGCTGACGCGAATGATCTTCAAGGGTGTCTCCTTTGGTGTGCACGCATCTTTGCGCGAGGGCCGCAGGAGAACAATTCGTTTTTGGCGAGTTCGAGCCTTCGCGCGGCGCGAAGGCTCGTCGCCCCGATGGACCGCCCGCCTCAGCTCAGTCGGGACGGCCGAGGTGTTCGAGCACCGAGCGCGCGGCAGCTGTGAGGTCCTGCTGGCGGCGCACGCACAGCAGGTGGCGGCGCAGCGCCCAGGGCGCGTCGAGCTTGAGGCAGCGCAGCTTGAGAATCTGCAGCTGCGGCAGGATGGCCGCATAGGGCAGCACGCCGATGCCCACGCCCTGCTCCACCATGCGGCAGACCATGTCGAAACTGCCGACCTGCATGCGCACCTTGAGCGGCACCTGCGCCTCGAGCGCGGCCGCGAGCAGCACGCGGTGCAGCGCCGTGCCTTCGCGCACCACGATATGGTCGTGGCGCAGCACCTCCGCCACATCGATGCGCTTGCGGCGCGCCAGCGGGTGGTCGCGCGCGACGACCACGGCCAGCTCGTCGGTGCGGTAGGGCAGGCATTCGAGGCCGTCGGCCGGCGTCTGGCCCTCGATCACGCCGATGTCGGCCAGGCCGGCCTGCACGGCCTTCACCACCTCGGTGCTGGCGCGCTCCTGCAGGTCGATCTTGAGCACCGGGTGCAGGCGCAGGAACGAGCCGATCTGCGCCGGCAGAAACTGCGCGATGGTCGAGGCGTTGGCCGTGATGCTCACCACGCCCGCCACGCCGTTCTGGAAATCGTCGAGCTCGGCGCCCAGCCGGTCCATGGCCGACAGCACGGCACGCGCATGCAGCAGCAGGCCATGGCCCGCCGAGGTGAGCGTGACGCCGCGCGCATGGCGCACCAAGAGCGGCAGCCGGGCACGGGCTTCAAGATCGGAGATGCGCTTGCTGGCAGCCGCCAGCGCGATGTGGCAGCGCTTGGCACCTTCGCTGATGCTGCCGTGGTCGGACACGGCCACGAACAGGCGCAGCGACTTCAGGTCGGCGGACATGGCCGGTCGCGCCTCAGGTCAGGATGAGGTGATCGAACAGCTCGCGCGCGGAGGCCGGCAGCTGTTCGCGGTTGCGCGCGATGAGCTTGAGCTCACGCTCGGCCCAGGCGTCGCTGAGCGCCACGGTCGAGATGCGCATCGCCATCGACAGCCGGTGCGCCGACGACGACGGCAGCACGCCGACGCCCACGCCCGCTTCGATCATCAGACAGATGGCCTCGAAGCTGCTCACCTGGATGCGCGGGTTGAAGCCGCGCCCTGCGAGTTCGGCGCGGCGCTGCAGAAAGCGGTGGATCGCGCTGCCGTGGTGCAGGCCCACGTGCTGCTCGTCGAGCGTGTCGGCAAAGGCCACCGACGACGCGCCCGCCAGCGGGTGTGTGGGCGGCACCACCAGCACGAGCTGGTTGCGGCCGAAGGGGCGCGCATCGAACTCGCCGGTGTGCACGTCGCCCGCGAGGATGCCGATGTCGGCCTCGCCGTCGGCCACGGCGCGCACGATTTCCTCGCTCAGGTATTCGCGCAGGTCGACCTGCACGGCCGGGTGCTGCGTGAGAAAGCCCGCCAGCTTCTGCGGCAGGTACTCGGTGATCGAGGTGGTGTTGGCGAACACGCGCACATGGCCCTTGATGCCCTTGCCGAAGTCCTGCATGTCGCAGCGCAGGTGCTCCATCTGCTGCATCACGCGCTTGGCGTGGTACAGCACCGCCTGCCCCGCGGCCGTGAGCGTGACGCCCTGCGCGCTGCGGTGCAGCAGCTTGCCGCCCACCGCTTCTTCCATCTGCTTGATGCGCGTGGAGGCGGCGGCCAGCGAGATGCAGGCCTTCTCGGCGCCGCGCGTGAGGCTGCGCGCGTCCGCCACGTAGACGAACAGTTTCAGGTCGAACAGGTCGAAGTGCAGATTCACCGGGCAGGCACGAAGGAAGCGGGAGGAACGCGCATTGTCCGGCGAACGGCGCCGCCTGCAGCCGCTTGCGGGTTTGTCCTCAGACCGGGTCCCAGCTGAACACGTCGGCCGAGCGGTCCAGCGGGAAGAAACTGGCGCGCATCGCGGGCATGGCGTGCTCGGCAATGCTCTCGGGCGTCCAGCCTTCCGAGCGGTGCACGGAGCGCACCGGGCGCGGCTGGCTGATGAGCGAGATCTCGTTGTTGCGCACCGAGAAGATCTGGCCGTTGACCGCACTTGCCGCATCGCTCGCCAGGTACACCGCGAGCGGCGCCACCTTGGCGGGCGTCATCTGCTTGATCTTGTCGACGCGGGCACGCTGCTCGTCGGTGTCGGTGGGAATCGCGCCGATCATGCGGCTCCAGGCGAAAGGCGCAATGCAGTTGGAACGCACGTTGAACTTGAGCATGTCCAGCGCGATGGACTTCGACAGCGCCGCGATGCCGAGCTTGGCCGCCGCGTAGTTGGCCTGGCCGAAGTTGCCGATCAGGCCCGAGGTGGAGGTCATGTGCACCAGCGCACCCGCGTTCTGCTCCTTGAAGTGCGTCGCGGCCGCGCGGCTCACGAAGTAGGCGCCGTACAGGTGCACCTTGATCACGGCGTCCCACTCGTCGACCGACATCTTGTGGAAGAACCGGTCGCGCAGGATGCCCGCGTTGTTGACCACCGCGTCGATGCGCCCGAAGCTGTCGACCGCACATTCCACGATGCGCCCCGCGCTCGCGGCCTCGGCCACGCTGTCGGTGTTGGGCACCGCCTGCCCGCCCGCCGCACGGATCTCCTCGACCACCTGCTGCGCCGGCCCGGCACTGCCGCCCGCCCCGTCGAGCCCCGCGCCGATGTCATTGACCACCACCTTCGCGCCATGCCGCGCCATCGCCAGTGCGATGTCCCGCCCGATGCCGCCGCCCGCGCCGGTGACGACGATCACTTTTCCTTCAACCATGTGTCTTGCCTCTGCTTCGGATGTTCGTTCGCCCGCGAGTTCGCGGGGGAATTTCAGAATGCCACAGGGGGTGGGCTGCGGGTTCAGGAATTCCGAAGAGGGGCTTAAGCGACGGCGCGAAGGCCGGCTGGCTGGCTACTGCCGCGCCGTACGGATGTTCGCCGGCAGCGTCTGCGGCCAGCTCGTGCGGAACGGGTTGATGTCCAGCCCGCCGCGCCGCGTGTAGCGCGCATACACCGCGAGCTTGGTCGGCTGGCACTGGCGCCAGATGTCCGTGAACATGCGCTCGGCGCAGGGCTCGTGGAACTCGTTGTGGTTGCGAAAGCTCACGATGTACGCCAGCAGGCCGGCCTGGTCGATGGGCGGGCCGCTGTAGCGGATCTGCACGCTGCCCCAGTCGGGCTGGCCGGTGACGAGGCAGTTGCTCTTGAGCAGGCGGCTGGTGAGGGTTTCGTTCACGTGCACCTGCGTCGTGTCGCTGCTCAGCAGTTCGGGCGCGGGCTGGTAGTGGGTGCATTCGATGTCGAGGCGGTCGAGGTCGAGGCCGTCGATCTCGTGCACCGGCTCGCGGTCGAACAGGTCGGGCGTGAGCAGTTTCACGCCGATGCCGGCCGACTGGTCGCTGCCGCGCCATGCGGCTTCGGCGAGGTCGGTGCGCAGGTGCTCGCGCACGGCATCGATGCTGGCGAAGGTGCTGTTGTTGAAGCTGTTGAGGTACAGCTTGAACGACTTGCTCTCGATGATGTTCGGCGTTTCGCAGGGAATGGTGAAGTGCGCGATGGCCACCTGCGGCTTGCCGCGCGGGTTCAGCCAGCTCAGCTCGAAGGCGGTCCAGAGGTCGGCGCCGAAGAAGGGCAAGGCGCCGGCTTTGATGCCCATGGCTTCGCGCTGCGTGGCGCGTGCGATGGGGAACAGCAGCGATGGGTCGTACTTGTCGGCGTAGGCCGAGGCGCGGCCGAGCTGCGATTGCTCGGGGGTGTTGGGGTTGGTCGGGTCGTGGCTCATGGGGCGGTTCCGGCATCCGCCGCGTGTGCGAACGGAGCGATGTGGTTGGCGAGGATCGTGCAGACCTCGGGCGGCAGGTCGTGGCCCATGCCCGGAATGGCAGTGAAGGTCGCGCCGGAGATGCGGCGGGCGGAGTCCTGTCCGCAGGCGATGGGCACGAGCGCGTCGGCGTCGCCGTGCAGCACCAGCGTCGGGCGCTGGATGCGGGCCAGCACCTGCGGGCGGTCGTCGTCGGCGCCGATGGCCAGCATCTGGCGCATCAGGCCGGCTGGGTGGTAGGCGCGGCGCATGCTGAAGGTGAGGCGCGTGGCCAGTTGCTCGTCGGTCTGCGGGTAGGCCGGGCTCTGGATGAGCCGCAGCAGCTTGATGCTGTGCGCGACCAGCGCGGCCTCTTCGTGGCTGCGCGGGCGCCGCATGAGCATGGCACCGACCTCGCGGCGCGGGCCCGGCAGGCCGCGCGCGCCGCTGGAGCTCATGATGCTCACGAGGCTGGCGGTGCGCTCGGGCGCGGTGGCGGCGATGCGCTGCGCGATCATGCCGCCCATCGAGGCACCGACGATGTGGGCCTTCTGGATGCCCAGCGCGTCGAGCACGCCGAGCGAATCGAGCGCCATGTCCTGCAGCGTGTAGGCGCTGCGCACCTTCAGGCCGACGCGGTGGCGGATGGTTTCCCACACGAGGTTGCCGGTGCCGAGGTGGTCGAAGCCCTGGCTCAGGCCGATGTCGCGGTTGTCGTGGCGCACCACGCGAAAGCCGGCATCGACCAGCTGCTGCACGAAGCCGTCGGGCCAGGCGACGAGCTGCATGCCCAGCCCCATGATCAGCAGGATGACGGGGCGCCCTTCGCCGCCGGTGTCGTCGACTTCGATCTGCAGGCCGTTGGCGGTGACTTTCATCGGTTCCCTGTTGTTTCTTTTTCTGCTACTTGAATTCGCGCTCGCGCAGCCACTTGGTGGCGACCCACTTCTCGCCCGCCAGCACCGGCGCGCCGCCATGCAGCGTGCGGGTGGCGGGGTCGGGCCGGTCGTAGCTGAAGAAGACGCCGGTGCCGCGCACCGGGGCCACTTCGAGCCCGATGTCGGGGAAGGTGGTGGCGCCGCCCTGCTCGGGCTCCTGCAGGTACATCACGAGCGTGGCCACGCGCTGGCCGCCGCGCTTGAGGATGGTGGGCGTGCCGGGCTCGTGCGGATCGAAATAGTCGTAGTGCGGGCGGTACTGCGCGCCGGGCGCATAGCGCAGGATCTGCAGGCCCTCGCCGTATTCGAGCGGCCAGCGCAGCAGCATGGCCAGGCGCTGCTCGAGGCGCGCGACGATCTCGTTCTCGCCGCGCTCGAAGAACATGCCGTCGCTGGTGCGATCGACGTTGAGCACCTCGCCGCCGGTGCGGGTCTCGACGGTGAGCGAACGGGCCAGCCGCACGCGCGCGGCAGCGATCAGGCCTTCGCATTCCTCGGCCGACAGCAGGTTGCCGAACACGACGACGCGCGGATGCCGCACGGTCTGCAGCACCTGCACGCGGCGGTCGCCGGCCTCGATGTACAACGGCGCGCCGTCCAGGTCGGGGCCGGGCATCTCGGTGCGGGCCGGCGCCAGGGCTGTCTCGGCCTCGGGGAAACCGGCCTCGAGCTGGGCCAGTGCCGCGTCGGTGGCCGAATCGTGCCAGCCAGCCTCGCGCATCGACATGCGCAGTGCGGGCACCGAATGACCGGCGGCCAGCTGGGCCACCAGCCATTCGCGCAATTCCGGACTGATCGCTTGGGACATCAGACTTTCCTTCTGAACACCAGCCTTTCGGCTGTCGACACGCTTGCGTCGAAACCATAACCCTCGAGATCGAATTTTTCCAGCGCCTTGGGCGTGGCCGCCTGGTGCAGCACGGCCCAGCGCGCCAGCAGGCCGCGGGCGCGCTTGGCGAAGAAGCTCACGATCTTGTACTTGTCGCCCTTCCATTCCTGGAACACGCATTCGACCACGCGCGCCTTGAGCACTTTCTGGTCGACCGACTTGAAGTACTCCTGCGAGGCGACGTTGATGACGACCGGCGTGCGGTCGGCCGCGAGGCGCTCGTTCAGGTGCTCGGCGATGCGCGAGCCCCAGAAGGCGTACAGGTCCTTGCCGTGGCGGTTGGCCAGCGCGGTGCCCATTTCGAGCCGGTAAGGCTGCAGGCGGTCGAGCGGGCGCAGCAGGCCGTACAGGCCGCTGAGGATGCCGACGTGGTCCTGGGCCCAGGCGAGCTGGGTGGCGGTGAGGCTGCGGGCGTCGAAACCGCCGTAGACGTCGCCGTCGAAGGCGAAGGCGGCCTGGCGGGCGTTCTTGTCGGTGCTCTTGGACGCCCAGGCGGCGTAGCGGGCCACATTGAGGGCCGAGAGCTTGTCCGACAGGTGCATCAGCTCGGCGATGTCCTGGGGCGACTTCTCGCGCAGCAGCTTGATGAGTTCGGCCGAGGGGCCGCGCGGGGCTTCGAAATGGGGCTGGGTGGCGGGGGTTTCGGAAGGGACGGGGGTGTCGTAGTCGAGCGACTTCGCGGGGGAAAGCAGGAACAGCATCGGTCGATTATGTGGGGCTGGGGTTACCCCGGGCCACGCCGGTAAAATCCCGGGCAATCCCACCTTGTCACCAACGGCACCCGAGGGTGCCGTTTTGCATCCCCCATGAGCGAACCTACCTCCCAGCCCGGCCTCGAGAGCCTCTCCAAATCGTTCGAACCCGCCGCCATCGAGGCGCACTGGGGCCCGGAATGGGAGCAGCGCGGCTACGCCAAGGCGGGTTTCCGCGGCACGCAGCAGCCCAAGGAAGGCGCCGAGTCGTTCGCGATCCAGCTGCCGCCGCCCAACGTGACGGGCACGCTGCACATGGGCCATGCGTTCAACCAGACGATCATGGACAGCCTCACGCGCTACCACCGCATGAAGGGCGCCAATACGCTGTGGGTGCCGGGCACCGACCACGCGGGCATCGCCACCCAGATCGTGGTGGAGCGCCAGCTGCAGGAGCAGAAGGTCAGCCGCCACGACCTGGGCCGCAAGAACTTCGTGGCGCGCGTGTGGGAGTGGAAGGAAAAGTCGGGCAGCACCATCACCGAGCAGATGCGCCGCATGGGCGACACGGTCGACTGGAGCCGCGAATACTTCACGATGGACGACGACCTCTCGAAGGTGGTCACGCACACCTTCGTGAAGCTCTATGAAGAAGGCCTGATCTACCGCGGCAAGCGCCTGGGCAACTGGGACCCCGTGCTCAAGACCTCGGTGAGCGACCTCGAAGTCGAGAGCGAGGAAGAAGACGGCTCGCTCTGGCACATCGCCTACCCGCTCGAAGACGGCAGCGGCACGCTCACGGTGGCCACCACGCGCCCCGAAACCATGCTCGGCGACACGGCCGTGATGGTCCACCCCGAAGACGAACGCTACAAGCACCTGATCGGCAAGCACGTGAAGCTGCCGCTGGTGGACAAACTGATTCCGATCATTGCCGACGACTACGTCGACAAGGAGTTCGGCACCGGCGTGGTGAAGGTGACGCCCGCGCACGACTACAACGACTATGCCGTCGGCCAGCGCCACAAGCTCGAGGTGATCGGCATCCTGACGCTCGACGCGACCATCAACGACAACGCGCCTGAAAAGTACCGCGGCCTGGACCGCTTCGTGGCACGCAAGGCCGTCGTGGCCGACCTCGAGGCGCTGGGCCTGCTGGTCGAGGTGAAGAAGCACCGCCTGATGGTGCCGCGCTGCGCGCGCTCGGGCGCGGTGGTCGAGCCGATGCTCACCGACCAGTGGTACGTGGCCATGACGCGCCCCGGCGCCGACGGCCAGTCAATCGCGCAGAAGGCGATCGACGTGGTGAAGTCGGGCGAGGTGCGCTTCGTGCCCGAGAACTGGGTCAACACCTACAACCACTGGATGGAGAACATCCAGGACTGGACGATCTCGCGCCAGCTCTGGTGGGGCCACCAGATTCCCGCCTGGTACGACGAAGACGGCACGGTGTACGTGGCCGAAACCGAAGCCGAGGCACAAGCCAAGGCACCGGGCAAGACGCTCACGCGCGACGAAGACGTGCTCGACACCTGGTACTCGTCGGCGCTGGTGCCCTTCTCTTCGCTGGGCTGGCCCGAGAAGACGCAAGACCTGGCGCTGTACCTGCCCTCGACCGTGCTCGTCACGGGCTACGACATCATCTTCTTCTGGGTCGCCCGGATGATCATGATGACCAAGCACTTCATGGGCACGGTGCCGTTCAAGGACGTGTACATCCACGGCCTGGTGCGCGACGCCCAGGGCAAGAAGATGAGCAAGTCCGAAGGCAACGTGCTCGACCCGGTCGACCTGATCGACGGCATCGAGTTGCCCCAGCTGCTCGACAAGCGCACGCAGGGCCTGCGCAAGCCCGAGACCGCACCGGCGGTGCGCAAGAACACGCAGAAGGAATTCCCGGACGGCATTCCGGCCTTCGGTGCCGATGCGCTGCGCTTCACATTTGCCTCGCTGGCCTCGCTGGGCCGCAGCATCAACTTCGACTCGAAGCGCTGCGAGGGCTATCGCAACTTCTGCAACAAGCTGTGGAACGCCACGCGCTTCGTGCTGATGAACTGCGAAGGCCAGGACTGCGGCCTGCTCGAACACACCAAGGAAGACTGCCAGGTCGGCGGCAAGGCGCACGGCTACCTGAAGTTCAGCCGCGCCGACTTCTGGATCGTGTCGCAGCTGCAGCGTGTGGAAGCCGAAGTGGCCAAGGGCTTCGAGGAATACCGCCTGGACAACGTGGCCAACGCGATCTACCAGTTCGCCTGGGACGAGTTCTGCGACTGGTACCTCGAGATTGCCAAGGTGCAGATCCAGACCGGCGACGACGCGCAAAAGCGCGCCACGCGCCGCACGCTGATCCGCGTGCTCGAGGCGCTGCTGCGCCTGGCGCATCCGATCATCCCGTTCATCACCGAAGCGCTCTGGCAGAAGGTCTCGAAGGTCGCGGGCCGTGAAGGCGCGTCGATCATGATCGCGGCCTATCCGCAGAGCCAGCCCGAGAAGATCGACGAAGCGGCCGAGGCGCACGTGGCGCGCCTGAAGGCGCTGGTCGACGCCTGCCGCACGCTGCGCGGCGAGATGAACGTGTCGCCCGCCACGCGCCTGCCGCTGTACGCGGTGGCCGACGACGCCGAGGGCGCGGCCTTCCTGCGCGACGCGGCCCCGGTGCTGCAGGCGCTGGCCAAGCTCAAGGAAGTGAAGGTGTTCGACGACGAGGCCTCGTGGCAGGCCGCCGCCGAAGCCGCGCCCGTGGCGGTGGTGGGCGCGACGCGCCTGTGCCTGCACATGGAGATCGACAAGGCGGCCGAGAAGCTGCGCATCGGCAAGGAAATTGCACGCATCGAGGGCGAGATCGCCAAGGTGCACGGCAAGCTCGGCAACGAGGCCTTCGTGGCCAAGGCGCCGCCCGCCGTGATCGAACAGGAGCGCACGCGCCTGGCCGATTTCACCGCCACGCTGGAGCGCCTGCGCGACCAGCTTGTACGCCTCGGCTGACAGACGAGGCCAGAGTGGGGGCTTAGGATGCGGATGCAGGCTTTGCGCTGCATCCTCTCCCAACCCTCTTCTTTCCTCTTTGAAACGACACTGAACCGCCCATGTCCACTTCTTCCCCGACACGCATCCGCAAGGCCGTATTCCCTGTTGCAGGCTTCGGCACCCGCTTTCTGCCCGCCACCAAGGCGCAGCCGAAGGAAATGCTGCCGGTTGTCGACAAGCCGCTGATCCAGTACGCCGTCGAAGAGGCCTATGCCGCGGGCATCCGCGACATGATTTTTGTGACCGGGCGCAACAAGCGTGCGATCGAAGACCACTACGACACCGCCTACGAGCTCGAAAGCCAGCTCGAAGCCAGCGGCAAGCACGCGCTGCTTGAAATCGCCCGCTCGGTGTCGCCCGACGACATGACCTGCTCGTACGTGCGCCAGCCGCGCATGCTGGGCCTGGGCCACGCCGTGCTGTGTGCCGAACACCTGGTGGGCAACGAGCCCTTCGCCGTGCTGCTGGCGGACGACCTGATGGTCGGCCCTGCTGGCGGCCTGCCGGTGCTGGCACAGATGACCGAAGCCTTCGCGCGCCTGGGCGCCTCGGTGCTGGCCGTGCAGGAAGTGCCGCTGGAACACGTCAAGCGCTACGGCATCGTGGCCGGCGAGACCGTGGAAGAGGGCCTCGTGAAGGTCAACCGCATGGTCGAGAAGCCCAAGCCCGAAGACGCGCCCTCGCGCCTGGGCGTGGCCGGCCGCTACATCCTCACGCCCGGCGTGTTCGACGAGATCCGCAACCAGCCCAAGGGCGCGGGCGGCGAGATCCAGCTGACCGACGGCATCGCCGCGCTGATGAAGAAGGAATCGGTCTACGCCTATGCGTACAAGGGCGTCCGCTACGACTGCGGCAGCAAGGAAGGCTTCCTGCAGGCCTCGGTGGAGTTGGCGCTGGCGCACCCGGAGGTGGGCGAGCAGTTCCGCGAGTACCTCAAGAGCCTGAAGCTGTGAGAGCGCTCAGAAGCACCAACGAAAAAGGGGCCGTGAGGCCCCTTTCTTTTTGACGATTACCAGCAGCGCGCTATCGCCGCTTCAGCACGTGGATGAAGTCGCTGCCCACGGTCTCCTGCGCCATCAGCTCGTTACCCGTCTGGCGCGCAAAGGCCTGGAAGTCGCGCACCGAGCCCGGGTCGGTCGACACCACCTTCAGCAGCTGGCCGCTCGCCATGTCGTTGAGCGATTTCTTCGCCTTCAGGATCGGCAGCGGGCAGTTGAGGCCGCGCGTGTCGATTTCGCGGTCAACTTGCATTGCCAGGCTCCGGCGGCAGATTCAGGCCGCGGCGACGTTCTTCGTTTTCCGCAGCGGTGAAAAACACGGGCTCGTGGCCGCGCGTGCGCAGCCAGTCGGCCAGCGCATAGCCGGTGCCGGCGGGCCAGCACCGCAGGTCGGGCAGGTCGTAGAGGCGGTGGTCCACCAGCTCGGGCGAGAGCTTCACCTCGCCGTCGGCCACCACGTGGTACGCGATGATGATCTGGTTCATGCGCTGGAAGTCGTAGGCCCCGACGAGCTTCGTCGCGCTCACGTCGAGGTTGGTTTCTTCCTTCACCTCGCGCGCGATGCCCTCCTCGGGCGTCTCGCCAGCTTCCATGAAGCCGGTGATGAGCGCAAACATCTTGCCCGGCCAGGCCGCATTGCGCGCCAGCAGCACCTGACCGCGGTACTCGACGATGGCCGCGAGCACGGGCGTGGGGTTGTTCCAGTGCGTGTGGCCGCAGTTGGGGCAGCGCAGGCGCTCCTTGGGACCGCCGTCTTCCATCAACGCGATCCATTCGAGCGGGGTGGCACAAGCTTGGCAAAACTTGGGGTGGGGCATGGGGAGTCTCTGTTTTTTTCTCAGGGCTTGCGGCGCCGATGAAAGCGCCGCAGCAGGACAGCGGGATCAGGCGGGGAAGACGCCCGTCGACAGGTAGCGGTCGCCGCGATCGCACACGACGAAGACGATGGTCGCGTTCTCGACCTTCTTCGACACCTCGATGGCCGCCCACAGCGCGCCGGCTGCCGAGATGCCGCCGAAGATGCCCTCTTCGCGTGCGAGGCGCCGGCACATTTCCTCGGCGTCGTCCTGGGTCACGCTGATTTCTTCGTCGACGCAACTCGGGTCGTAGATCTTCGGCAGGTATTCAGTGGGCCACTTGCGGATGCCGGGAATGCGCGAGCCTTCGGCCGGCTGCGCACCGACGATGCGGACCGCCGGGTTCTTTTCCTTCAGGTAGCGCGAGACACCGGTGATGGTGCCCGTGGTGCCCATGGCGCTCACGAAATGCGTGATCTTGCCCTGTGTGTCGGTCCAGATCTCGGGGCCGGTGGTCTCGTAGTGGATGCGCGGGTTGTCGGGGTTGGCGAACTGGTCGAGCACGCGGCCCTTGCCCTGGCCGACCATCTGCTCGGCCAGGTCGCGCGCGTATTCCATGCCGCCGCTCTTGGGCGTGAGCACCAGCTCGGCGCCGAAGGCCTTCATGGTCTGGGCGCGTTCCACCGAGAGGTCCTCCGGCATGATCAGCACCATGCGGTAGCCCTTGATGGCCGCGGCCATCGCCAGCGCGATACCGGTGTTGCCCGAAGTGGCCTCGATCAGCGTGTCGCCGGGCTTGATTTCACCGCGTTCCTCGGCCCGCTTGATCATCGACAGCGCCGGCCGGTCCTTGACCGAACCCGCCGGGTTGTTGCCTTCGAGCTTCCCGAGAATCACGTTGCCGCGCTTGGCGTTTTCTGCCGCGTGGATGCGTTGCAGGGCAACCAGGGGGGTCTTGCCGATGGCGTCTTCGATCGTCGGATAATTCATGCCAGCCACTGTGCCATAATTTTGGGCTTCCTTCCGGATGTGCCCGGGTGGTGAAATTGGTAGACGCAGGGGACTCAAAATCCCCCACCGAAAGGTGTGCCGGTTCGATTCCGGCCCCGGGCACCATGAGACGACAGCGTCTCACCCCACATCAAGAAACCCGCTCGCTTCATCGGCGCAGCGGGTTTTTCTTTGCTTCGAGCCCTCTCGGACCGGGCAATGCCCCTCCCTAGCCAAGAACGCCAGCGAGCTTCACCTGGAGCGACAAGGCGGCCCGGTGAAGCAGCTCGAACTCGTCGTCCGGCAGCGGAACGGCCGTGAAGTTGAAGTGACACAAGGTCCCGGCGACCGCGCCTGCAGGGTTCAACAACGGAACGCCGTGGTAGCTGATGGTGTAGTCCCGCCCGGGATGCGTTGCAAAGCGTTCGTCCGCACTCGAGTCGTCGGTCCGGAACCACCCGTCACGCAACACAAAGGGACAGATGCTCGCCTCGAAGGGAACGACGGCAATGTTTTCGGGGATCAGTTCGCCTTGCTTGTCATGCAGATAAAGGCTCGTGACCAGGTCGGAGCGAATCTTGTAGATCCCGGTGTACCGATGCGGTACACGCGCGTTCAAGTAGGCGAGGACCGCCTGCGCGCCTTGATCGGCAAGCAACGTTTCAATTGTTTTTGGCATACGTTTCGTTCGCTTCGACGGGTTCGATCTGGCACCCGTCCCGCCATGGTACGCCCGGCTCGGTCTGCGATGCCGGCCCCGGGCACCCGCTTCGGTCAGCCCGCCTGCGCGGTCTTCAACGCCGCCACCGCGCGAATCTCCACTCGCAGCGCCGGCCGCGCCAGCGCCGCCACGCCGAGGATCGTCCACGCCGGGAAATCCTCGGTGATGTAGCGGTCCTTCACTTCGCGAAAGCCCGCGAGTTCGCTGCCGACGTCCACGTGATAACTCACGATCTCCACCAGGTCGGCGAAGCCGAGTCCCGCGCTTTCGAGCACGACACCCAACCGCCGGAAAGCCCAGTCGGCCTGTTCCGCGGCGCTGTCGGGCACGCTGCCGTCCGCACGCAGGCCGACCTGCCCCGCCACGAACAGCAGGCCGCCGGCCTTCACGCCGGGCGCGTACTTGAAGGTGTCGAAGACGGCGGTCGAGCCGAAGGTCGGATGGCCGTCGGGGATGCGGACGCTCTGTTTGCTCACGGGTGGCGTCCTTTCAGGCTTCTGCCGGCTGCAGGCCGGTATGCACCGTCGGGTGCGCCAGCCGCACGCGCAGCTCTCGCTTGAGCCGCGTGTTGTCGAGCCGGCGCGATTCGCCCATGAAGCTCAGCAACTGCACCGGCAGCTGCCGCTGCGCCTCGTCGCGCGCCACGCGCGGCGGGCGGGGCATGCCGTAGAGGTCGGCGGCCAGGTCGAAGTAGTCGCCCATGCGCAGTTCGGTGTCGTCCGACGCATGCACCACGCGCTGGGGCTTGCCGCGGAACAGCGCCGCCATGCAGGCGCGCGCGAGGTCGTCGGCGTGGATGTGGCTGGTGTAGACGTCGTCCTCGCGGCGCAGCACCGGCGTGCCGCGCTCCAGGCGGCCGCGCGGGGTGCCGTTCTCGCGGTCGGGCGCGTAGATGCCCGGAATGCGCAGGATGCTGGCGCGCACGCCGGTGCTGCGGCCGAACCAGCGCACGGCGCGCTCGGCATCGACGCGCCGGTGGGAGCGCGGGGTGTCGGGGCGCACGCCGCGCGTTTCGCTCACGCGCGCGCCGCCGCAGTCGCCGTACACGCCGCTGGTCGAACCGTAGACCAGCGACGAGGGCAGCGAGCGCAGCCGCAGCGCCTGCGCCAGCGACACGGTGCGCTGGTCGCGCCACCAGGCGGCCCCGCCGTCGCGCGCGGGCGGCGCCAGATGCAGCACGCGGGTGGCGATGCCCGCCAGCCGACGCAGGGTGGCGCTGTCGTCCAGGTTGCCCACCAAAGGCCGGATGCCGGCCGCGCGCAGCGCCGCGACGCGGTCGGCCGAGGACGTGAGTGCGACCAGCTGCATGCGCCCGCGCAGGTCGCGTGCCACGCGCTGGCCGATGTCACCGCAGCCGACGATCAGCAGGCGCTCGCGCCGGAACCGGGCCGGCAGTGCGCCGGAGGGGCTATTGATTGAAGGCAAAATCCGGGTTCCTGTCTCTTTTCAGTTGTCCCGGCCGCACGCAGCCGGGAAAGTTCACCCCCGAAGAATACCGATGACTGCTACAGCGCCGCACGAAGCGGGCTTTTCCATCACCGTCGAACCCAGCGGGCGCCACTTCGTGGTCCAGGGCGACGAAACGATCCTCGCCGCGGGCATCCGCCAGGGCATCGGCCTCCCCTACGGCTGCAAGGACGGCGCCTGCGGTTCCTGCAAGTGCAAGAAGCTGTCGGGCGAGGTCACGCTCGGCCCGCACCAGAGCAAGGCGCTGAGCGCCGAGGAGCAACTGGCCGGCTACGTGCTGACCTGCTGCGCCCACCCGACGAGCGACGTGGTGCTGGAGTCGCGCCAGGTCACCGAGGCCGGCGCGCTGCCGATCCGCAAGATGCCGGTGCGCGTGATGGCGCTCACACGCCAGTCGCACGACGTGATCCTGCTGCGCCTGCAGCTGCCGGCCGGCGAGCCGCTGCAGTTCCATGCGGGCCAGTACGTGGAGTTCATCCTGCGCGACGGCGCGCGGCGCAGCTACTCGATGGCCAATGCACCGCACACGGTCGCCGTGCCGGGCACGGGCCTCGAACTGCACCTGCGCCACCTGCCGGGCGGCAAGTTCACCGACCACGTCTTCGGCGCGATGAAGGAAAAGGAAATCCTGCGCATCGAAGGCCCGTTCGGCAGCTTCTTCTTGCGCGAGGACTCCGACAAGCCGCTGATCCTGCTGGCTTCGGGCACGGGCTTCGCGCCGATCAAGGCGCTGCTCGAGCACATGAAGTTCAAGGGCATCGACCGGCCCGCCACGGTGTACTGGGGTGGACGCCGCCCCGAAGACCTGTACATGGACGCCTGGCTGCGCGCGCAGCTGGCCGAAATGCCGAACCTGCGCTACGTGCCGGTGGTGTCGAACGCGACGCCCGAAGACAACTGGACCGGCCGCACCGGCTTCGTCCACCAGGCGGTGCTGGAAGACTTCGCGGACCTGTCGGGCCATCAGGTGTATGCCTGCGGCGCGCCGATCGTGGTCGACTCGGCCAAGCGCGATTACGTGGCGCTGGCCGGCCTGCCGGAAGAAGAGTTCTTCGCCGACGCCTTCACCACCGAAGCCGACAAGGCGCTGCCCTGAGCCTTCGCGTTCCCCTTTTCTTTTTCCGTAGAACAACATGAAGACGAGACACTTCCTCCTGACCCTGATCGCCGGCGCAGCGACGCTCGCAACCGGCCACGCGGTGGCTCAACAACATCGCCCGATCCGCCTCATCGTGCCCTACGCGGCCGGCGGCCCGATCGACAACACGGCGCGCATCCTGGCCGAGCAGGTGAAGGACACGCTGGGTGGGCCGGTCATCATCGACAACAAGCCCGGCGCGGGCGGCAACATCGGCGCCGACTTCGTCGCCAAGGCGCCGGCGGACGGCCTCACCATCGGCATCGCGGCCACGGCCACGAACGCGGTGAACCCGTGGCTGTACAGCAAGATGCCGTTCAACGCCGCGACCGACTTCGCACCCATCACGCAGATGGTGCGCGTGCCCAACGTGCTGGTCATGAATGCCGAAACGGCCAACCGCCTGAACATCCGCACGCTGGCCGACCTGATCCGCTACGCCAAGGCCAACCCGGCCAAGCTCAACTACGCCAGCGGCGGCAACGGCAGCGCCGGCCACCTCGCGGGCGAGCTGTTCAAGAAAGAAGCGGGCATCTTCGCGGTGCACATTCCGTACAACGGCGGCAACCCGGCGCAGCTCGCGCTGCTCTCGGGCCAGGTCGATTTCAACTTCGACAACCTCGCCACGGCCGCACCGAACATCCGCTCGGGCAAGCTGAAGGCGATTGCGGTCACGACGCTCCAGCGCAGCAGCGCCCTGCCCGACGTGCCGCCCGTGGCCGACACGCTCAAGGGCTTCTCGATCGACACGTGGTGGGGCCTGGTCGCGCCGGCCGGCACGCCGCCCGACGTGGTCGCAAAACTGAATCAGGCCTTCGTCGCCGCGCTGAACGCGCCGGAAACGAAGACCCGTTTCGCCTCGATGCTGGCCGAGCCGGTCGGCAACTCGTCCGAGCAGTTCGGCAGCTTCATGAAGAGCGAACTGGTCAAGTACGAGAAGGTGGTCAAGGCCACCGGGGCGAAGGTGGACTGACGAGGTCGTCCAGGGGCGCGCTTGCTTCTGTGTCGGTGGCCGCCGCAACGGCCGCCGCCGCTTCGGCCGCCCCGCTCTGGTACGTGCGCAGGCCCGCGAGGTCGAGCACTTCCACGCCACCGTGTTCGATGCGCAACAGGCCGTCGCGCTGCAGCGCATGCAGCGCGCGGTTGGCACGCTGGCGCGACACCGCCGACAAGAGGCCGATCTCATCCTGGCTCAGCCGCACGAAACGGGTCGCGCGCGGATAGAGGATGGGGTCGAACAGGCTGGCCAGGCAACGCGCCACGCGCGCGTCCGGACCGAGCAGCCGATCGAACTCCATGAGGCCGATGAACAGGCTCAGTCGCGCATTGATGTGTAACAACAGAAACCGATTGAAGTCGATGCTGGTGGACATCAGCCGCTCGAAGCTGTGTCGCGGCACGCAGGCCACGCGCGTCGGCCGCAGCGCCACGCCGTCGTAGCGCCAGCATCCGGGGGTGAGCAGAGAACCTTCGCCGCCCCAGCCGCCAGCGGTCACGCCGGTGAATGTGGACACGCGCCCGTCGGGCAGCGACACCGACATCTTCATGAGGCCGTCGATCACGCCGATCCAGTGATCAGCGGGCTCGCCGCGCCGCACGACGAAGCCGCCGGCCGGGACCACGCGCTCGTGCGACTCCTGCACGACGCGATCGAGTTCGTCGTCCGTGAGCGAGCGCGCCCACAAGCTCTCGCGGAGCATGTTCTCCAACGCGTCCGACATCGCGCCTCCTGCTGTCTTCCCTCGTGACATCGCATCGGCCGATCCGTCGCAGGCGCCGGTCGGCGGGGTACCGTAAGAAGTGTCGTTGCAACGACATCTTCGGCGCGGCGATGGTGCCACAGTCATTCGCGTTCGCCAAACAACAAGGAGACAACGATGAAGCGTTCGAACAAGGACCCGCGCCCCGCGCGCGGACCGGACGACGGGGATGCGCACGGCCTGCGCCGGCGCGATGTATTGGGCTATGCCACGGCCGCGCCACTGGCCTCGGCGGCGGCCGGCATCGCGGGGCTCGGTGCCCTCACGGCGCCCGCCTCAGCGGTCGCTGCGCTGCTGCCCATGACCCCGCCCGACACCACCGACCTGATCGACATCGGCGACGCGGTCACGCTCACGTCGCTGCCGACCATGCCGCTCGTGAAGGTGACGAACACCGGCGACGGCCGCGTGCGGCTCGCGCTGCCGCGCCTCGAAGTGGGCCAAGGCATCGCCACGGCCAGCGCCATGATGCTGGCCGACAAGCTGCGCCTGCCGCTGAGCGCCATCGAAGTCACGTCGGCCGACGCGAGCCCCGAGCTGATCTGGAACCAGCTCACGGGCGGCTCGTCGAGCGTGCGCTCGATGCACGCGGGCATGCCGCTGCTGGGCGGCCTCGGCGGCCTGCTCTCGGGCTCCACGCCCTCGGTGGTCGGGCAGCGCGTGACGCGGCTCGATGCACTCGACATCGTCACCGGGCGCAAGAAGTTCACGCTCGACCAGGCGGTGCCCAACGCCAAGCCGACGATGGTGCGGCGCCCGCCAACCATCAACGGCAAGTTCGTCGGCATCAACAACATGAACACGGTGATGGCGATGCCGGGTGTGATCGGCGTGGTGCCGATTCCGTCGACCAACGGCATCACGCCGACGCCACCGGGCGTGGCGGTGATGGCCGAGACCTTCGGTCAGGCCTGGGCCGCCGTGAACGCGCTCGACGTGACCTGGGCCGCAGGGCCGCTCGATGGCGAGTCGAACGCCACCATCATGCGCAAGCTGAAGTCGTCGCTGCTGCCCTTTGCGCTGCCGCCGCTGGGTGCGCTGACGGTCGAGGCCGAGTTCGAGTTCGCGCCGGCCGCGCACTGCCCGATGGAAGTCGAATGCGCGATTGCCGATGTGCGCGCTGATCGCGCCGAGATCTGGGCCGGGCTGCAGAGCCCCATCGTCACCCAGCAGGCGGTGGCCGCCGAACTGGGCCTGCCGCTGAACAAGGTGGTCGTGCATGCGGTGCCCTCGGGCGGCTCCTTCGGGCGGCGCCTGTTCTGGGACCCGGTGCTGCAGGCGATCCAGGTGTCGAAGGCGCTGGGGCGCCCCTGCCGCCTGATGTACCACCGCACCGACGACATGCGCCACACGCGCATCCGCCCGCCGATCTACCAGAAGGCGCGCGCCACGATGCTGCTGGGCCAGGTCATAGCCTTCGAGCAGCGCATCGCCAGCGTGCGGCTGGACACGCGCCACGGCTTCGGCAACATGCTCGAGGCCGCCGCCATCGCACTGCCCAATGCCTTCCCGCAGACGGTAGGCAACTTCGCGATCGAACAGGTGATGTTCAAGACCATGGTGACCTCGCCGTACAACTTCGGCGTCACGACCAAGCTGCTGACGCCGGTGGCGATGGACATGAACACCTGCTCGTACCGCTCTGTGCACATCCAGCCCGCGCGGCTGGTGGAAGAGATCCTGGTCGACGAGATGGCCCGCGCCGCGCGCAAGGACCCGATCGCCTTCCGGCTCGAGTACCTGCGCCTGCCGCGCGCCCGCGCGGTGCTGAAGGCCGTGGCAGAGGCCGCGCAGTGGGGCAAGGCGATGCCGGCGGGCTTTGCGCAGGGCGTGGCCGTGCACCAGGAGTCGAAGTCGTTCACGGCCTGCATCGTCGAGATCGATGCGCGCGTGCCGGCGCAGGCCCGCGTGGTGCGCGCGACCATCGCCATCGATGTCGGCACGCCGATCAACCCCTCGGGCATCGAGGCGCAGCTGCAGGGCGGGCTGTGCGAGTCGATCGCGCTGGTGCTCACCGCAGGCCTGCACATCCAGAACGGCCTGCCGCTGGAAGGCAGCTACTCGCAGTACCACTTCTCGCGCATGAAGCACTACCCGAAGGACGTGAAGATCATCATCATGCCGGCCAATGGCGAGGCCATCGGCGGCCTGGGCGAGGTCGGCCTGTCGGCGAGCTCGGGTGCGATCGCCAACGCCTATGGGCGCGCCACCGGCATCAAGCCGCGCAGCTTCCCGCTGAACTTCCCGGTCGACTTCACGCCGATCCCGCCGGGCAAGCTGCCCACGCCCGTCAACGTTCCGATTCCCGCCTGAGGAGACCCACCATGCCTGTGCAATCTTTCAAGGTGAACGGCCAGAACGTCGACGTCGAGGCGCCCGACGACCTGGCGCTGCTGTGGGTGCTGCGTGACAAGCTCGGCATCACCGGCCCGAAGTACGGCTGCGGCATCAACGTGTGCAAGGCCTGCACCTGCCACGTCGACGGCAAGGCCGTGACGACCTGCTCGGTGCGCGTGTCCGACGTGCGCGGCCGCCAGGTGACGACCATCGAGGGCTTGGCCAACGGCAACACGCTGCACCCCGTGCAGCAGGCCTGGATGAACCTCGATGTGCCGCAATGCGGCTTCTGCCAGCCGGGCCAGATCATGGCCGCGGTCGACCTGCTGCGCCGCACCCGCACCCCGACGGATGCCGACATCGACGCCATCGAGAACGTGTGCCGCTGCGGCACCTACGGCCGCATCCGCGAGGCGATCAAGGCCGCCGCCGCGATGATGGGATAGACGTAAAAACGGCCAGCCACCGCGCGCTGCGGTGCTGGCCGGTTGGCACTGGCTGGCGCTTACTCGCCGAGGTAGGCGGCGCGCACGCGCGGATCGCGCAGCAGTTCCTTGGCGTCGCCGTTCATCGTGATGAGGCCCGACTCCATGACGTAACCACGGTCGGCCAGCTGCAGCGCGCGGTTGGCGTTCTGCTCCACCAGCAGGATCGTGACGCCCTGCGAGGCCACGGTCTGCACCACCTCGAAGATCTTGTCGCACATGATCGGCGACAGGCCCATGGTGGGTTCGTCGAGCAGCAGCACCTTCGGGCGCGCCATGAGTGCGCGGCCCATGGCCAGCATCTGCTGTTCGCCGCCCGACATCGTGCCGGCCAGCTGGTCCTTGCGCTCGCGCAGGCGCGGGAAGGTCACGAACACGCGCTCCATGTCGCTCGCGATCTCGGCCTTGTCGTTGCGGATGTAGGCGCCGATCTGCAGGTTCTCGGTGATCGTCATGCGCGTGAACACGCCGCGGCCCTCGGGCACCATCACGAGGCCCTCGCCCACCAGGTCCCAGGCGCCGCGGCCCTTGATGCTGCGGCCCATGAACTCGATCTCGCCCGCGCCGGCCGGCAGCGTACCGGTGATGGCCTTCATGGTGGTGGTCTTGCCGGCGCCGTTGGAGCCGATGAGCGAGACCAGCTCACCC
This sequence comes from Variovorax sp. RO1, assembly GCF_002849325.1. Taxonomy (NCBI): domain Bacteria; kingdom Pseudomonadati; phylum Pseudomonadota; class Betaproteobacteria; order Burkholderiales; family Comamonadaceae; genus Variovorax; species Variovorax sp. RO1. The sequence continues at coordinate 89,907 of NZ_PKMT01000007.1, read as the reverse complement.
TCGAACACGTCGAAGTCCACGCCCTTCACGGCCTGGATGCCGCCGTAGCCCACCTTCAGGCCGCGAACCTTGAGCAGGTTCTTGCCTGCGGCCTTGGCGGCGGCCGCTGCCGTCGTGGTTGCCATCGTTGCTTCTGCGGTGCTCATCTCAATGTCCTCCGGTGCCGAGGTAGGCCTCGATCACCTTTTCGTTCTTCTGTACCTCGACCGGGTTGCCCTCGGCAATCTGCTTGCCGTAGTCGAGCACGGTGACGCGGTCGCACAGGCCCATGATGAGCTTGACGTCGTGTTCGATGATCAGGATCGTGCGGTTGTCCTTGCGGATGCGGTCGATGAGCTCGCGCAGCAAGACCTTCTCGGTCGAGTTCATGCCGGCGGCCGGCTCGTCCAGCGCGATGAGCTGGGGGTCGGTGGCCAGTGCGCGGGCGATCTCGAGGCGGCGCTGGTCGCCGTAGCTCAGCGTGCGCGCCTTGTAGTCGGCGAACTTGCCGATGCCCACGTAGTCGAGCAGCTCTTGTGCGCGCTTGGCGATGGCCGCTTCTTCGGCCTTGAAGCCCTTGGTGCGCAGCATCGCGCCGAACACGCCGGAGTGCGTGCGGATGTGGCGCCCGACCATCACGTTCTCGAGCGCCGTCATTTCGGCGAAGAGGCGGATGTTCTGGAAGGTGCGCGCAATGCCGGCCTTGGCCACTTCGTGCACGGCCGTCGGCTGATAGGGCTTGCCGGCCAGCTCGAAGGTGCCGCTGTCGGGCGTGTACAGCCCGGTGATCACGTTGAAGAAGGTCGTCTTGCCGGCGCCGTTCGGCCCGATCAGGCCGTAGACCTGACCGCGCTTGATGGTGATGCCCACGTCGGAGAGGGCCTGCAGCCCACCGAAACGCTTGGAGATGCCGCGAACTTCGAGGATGGTGTCTGTCGTCATGTCTGTGTTTCCTGGGCTCACGGATTGATGGACATGGGACGCGATGCCGCACCCGGCACTTCGTCAGCGGGGCTGTCGATGCCCGGTGCATGGGTCTGCAGCGAACCGGGCGCCACGGCCGCATGGGTCGGGTCGATGGGCGCGCCGTTCTTCTTGGTCAATGTCTTGCCGTGTTCCGGCGAAGGCCACAGGCCGCGCGGGCGCATCAGCATGATGATGATCATGGCCAGCGCAATGAACAGCTGGCGCAGGATGGACGCGTCGAGGCGGCCGTCGGTCAGCGCCTGCAGCGGGCCCGCCACGTAGCGCAGCACTTCGGGCAGCGCGGCCAGCAGCACGGCGCCCAGAATGACGCCGGGCAGGTGCCCGAGGCCGCCCAGCACGACCATGGCGACGATCATCACCGACTCCATCAGGCTGAAGGACTCGGGCGACACGAAGCCCTGGAAGGCCGCGAACATCGCGCCCGACACGCCGCCGAAGCTGGCGCCCATGCCGAAGGCCAGCAGCTTCATGTTGCGGGTGTTGATGCCCATCGCCTTGGCAGCGATTTCGTCTTCGCGGATGGCCATCCAGGCGCGGCCGATGCGCGAGATCTGCAGCCGGTGCGAAATGATGATGGTGGCCACCACCAGCGCCAGGAACAGGTAGTAGTACAGCGTGACCGAGGAGATCGTGAAGCCGTCGAACTTCCACGCCTTGCCGAGGTCGAGGCCCCAGAACTTGATGGAGTCGATCGCCGTGATGCCCTTCGGCCCGTTGGTGATGTTGATCGGCTGGTCGAGGTTGTTCAGGAACACCCGGATGATTTCACCGAAGCCGAGCGTGACGATCGCGAGGTAGTCGCCGCGCAGCTTCAGCGTGGGCGCCCCCAGCATCGCGCCGAGCACCCCGGCCACCACCAGCGCGAGTGGAACCACAATCAGGAGCGAGGTGTGCAGCCCGTTCGGGAACATCGCCTTGAACCACGGAAAGGTGTCCGAGAGGTGCGACGAGCCCATCAACGCGTAGAGGTACGCGCCGACCGCAAAAAAGGCCACGTAGCCCAGGTCGAGCAGGCCGGCATAGCCGACCACGATGTTCAGGCCGAGCGCGAGCATCACGTAGAGCAATGCGATGTCGGCGATGCGCACCCAGGCATTGCCTTGGGTCTGCAACAGGATCGGCAGCGCCAGCACGGCGACCACGCCGAGGATGTAGAGCGCGAGGTTCTTGCTGTTTTTCATGGTGTGCTGCTCCTCAGGCCCGGTCCGCCACGCGCTCGCCGAGCAGACCCGAAGGCCGCAGCGTGAGCATCACGATCAGCACGATGAAAGCGAAGATGTCGCTGTAGTTGCTGCCCAGCACGCCACCCGTGAGGGTGCCGATGTAGCCGGAGCCGATGGCCTCGATGAGGCCCAGCAGGATGCCGCCGACCACTGCGCCGGCCAGGTTGCCGATGCCGCCGAACACGGCCGCGGTGAAGGCCTTGAGGCCGGGCAGGAAGCCCATCGCGTGTTGCGCGATGCCGTAGTTCGATGCGTACATCACGCCGGCGATGGCTGCGAGCACGGCGCCGATGATGAAGGTGGCCGAGATGACCATGTCGGGCCGGATGCCCATGAGCGCCGCGACGCGCGGGTTCTCGGCGGTGGCGCGCATCGCGCGGCCGAGCTTGGTGTAGTTGACCAGCCACATCAGCACCACGAGCGAGAACGCCGTGACGCTGAGGATCATGACCTGCGTCGGCGAGATCACGGCGCCGCCCACGTGGATGGGGTCGGTCGGCAGCAGGTTGGGGTAAGCCTTGTTGGTCGGCTTCCAGATGATCATGGCCAGCGTCTGCAGCAGGATCGACACGCCGATGGCGGTGATGAGCGGTGCGAGCTTGGGGCTGTTGCGCAGCGGCCGGTAGGCCACTTTTTCGATCACGAAGTTGAGGCTTGCCGCGACGACGCAGGCAATGATCAACGCGACGAGAAGAATCAGCCAGCCCGGTGTGTTGGGCATGCCGTCCTTCATGAGCCCGATGATGGTCCAGCTTGTGAGCGCCCCCACCATCAGCACTTCACCGTGCGCAAAATTGATCAGATTGATGATGCCGTACACCATGGTGTAGCCCAAGGCTATCAAGGCATACATGCTGCCGAGAACCAGACCGTTGATGATCTGCTGCAGCAATATTTCCATAACGCGATTCCCTATGTGTTGCACCTTGCGGGTGCCATTCACCTACCGAGGCACCGGTTTGGCGCCTCTGGCTTGACAAGCAAAAAACCAGCCAACATGTGCCGTCGGTAGGTTTGGTGGGCGGGATTTTAGACATGCCCCGGCGCTGTTTTGGGGCGGGATGACCGGGGTTTACCCGCTCACCTCATGCTGTATGTGGGTGAGGTCATGCGCGGCGTGAGCGCATGTTGCAAGACAGTATCAATCGTCTTTTTCAGCGTTGCGGCGGCGCAGTTCGCGCAGCTTTTCTGAGATACGGATTTCGAGCCCGCGTTCGACCGGCTCATAGAAGACCTGGCCTTCCAGGCCCTCGGGCAAATAGCGCTCGCCAGCGGCGAAACCGCCCTCCTCGTCGTGCGCGTAGCGGTAGCCCTTGCCGTAGTCGAGCTCTTTCATGAGCTTGGTCGGCGCATTGCGCAGGTGCATCGGCACCGGGCGCGTGCTGTCTTTCTTCACCAGCGCGCGCACCGCGTTGTAGGCCTTGTAGACCGCGTTCGACTTGGGCGCGATGGCCAGGTAGACCACGCATTCGGCCAGTGCCAGCTCGCCTTCGGGGGTACCCAGTCGCTCGTAGACCTCGGCCGCGTCGAGCGCCAGGCGCAGCGCGCGCGGGTCGGCCAGGCCGATGTCTTCGCTGGCCATGCGCACGAGGCGACGCGCCATGTAGCGCGGGTCGGCGCCGCCGTCGAGCATGCGAACGAACCAATACAGGGCGGCATCGGGGTCGCTGCCACGCACCGATTTGTGCAGCGCGCTGATGGTGTCGTAGAACTGCTCGCCGCCCTTGTCGTAGCGGCGCATGCGCTCGCCGAGCACACGCAGCAGCCACTCGTCGGTGATGTTGGTGAGCTTCTCGGCGCCGGCCGCCACGGCCAGCGTCTCGAGCGTGTTGAGCAGGCGGCGCGCGTCGCCGTCCGCGTAGGCGACCAGGCGGTCGATGGCCGCCTCGTCGATGGCCGGAACCGCCTGGATCGATTGCGCCCGGGTGACGATCTGCTTCAGATCGCTCTCGTTGAGCGACTGCAGCACATACACCGCCGCCCGCGAGAGCAAGGCCGAATTGACTTCGAACGACGGGTTCTCGGTGGTCGCGCCGATGAAGGTGAACAGACCCGACTCGACGTGCGGCAGGAACGCGTCCTGCTGGCTCTTGTTGAAGCGGTGCACCTCGTCCACGAAGACGATGGTGCGCTGCTGCGTGAGCCCGTCGCGCGCCACCGTGGCCTGCTCGACCGCCTCGCGGATGTCCTTCACGCCGCCCAGCACCGCGCTGATGCTCAGGAACTGCGCGTCGAACGCGTCGGCCATGAGCCGCGCGATGGTGGTCTTGCCGGTGCCCGGCGGGCCCCAGAGGATGCAGGAGTGCGGCTGGCCCGACTCGAAGGCGATGCGCAGCGACATGCCCGGACCGAGCAGGTGCTGCTGGCCGATCACGTCGCCGAGCGTCTTGGGACGCAGGCGCTCGGCGAGGGGCTGGTGGGAGCGCGTGGCCAAACCGGAACTACCGTCTTGCTGCTGGAGATTACTGCTTGAGCACGTCCGCGCCCGCAGGCGCCTTGAACTCGAAGGTGCTGGCGGGCAAGGCCGGGTTCACCTCGACCTTGCTGAACTTGAGCATCGAGCGCTGGCCGAAGCTGTCCAGGATCTCGAGGGCCGCGAGCGCGTCGCCCTGGAAGCCGACCATCACGCTCTGCAGCTGGCCGTCCTTGTTCTTCGGCGTGGCCTTGACCCACTGCAGGCCGTCACGCTCGGGTGCGGCTTCCAGCGCGAAATCGGCCTGCAGGGCGCGCAGGTCGGCGGCGGAGGCAATCAGCGCCGCGGGCGTCGAGCCCAGCGCCTGCGCCTGGGTGCGCTGCGTGACCTGGTTCAGGTCGGCGTCGTAGAGCCAGAGCGTCTTGCCGTCGGCCACGATGCTCTGGGCAAAGGGCTTGCGATAGTCGAACTTGAATTTGCCGGGGCGATGGAATTCGAAGGTGCCGGTCGAGGTCTTCACGCGGCCCGGCTGGCCCTCGCGCGGCGGGGCCGTCACAGTCTGGGTGAACTCGGCGCGGCCGGACTTGACCGTCTTCACGAAGGCTTCGAGGCTTTCGAGCCCGTCGGCCCAGGCACTGCCGGCCACGGTACAGAACAGGCCGGCCAACAGCCAGAGGCGGGTTTTCTTCATGGGAGGTTCCTCGGAAAAACGTTGCTGCGATGTCCATCGACACTACCCGCAGCAGATGCCGGCATCTGTAGGCTTTGATGAAGATTTGCAGCGGCACCGGTGCGCGTTTGCAAATTGCCTCTCAGCACGTAACCGGCCCGGTGGCAGGGGTCGTCGATGGCGCGCCGGGGGCTCACTCCGCCTGGCGCGCGGGCACGAGAATTTCGCGCTGGCCGCTGCCGCTCATGGCGCTCACGAGGCCGGCTTTTTCCATGTCTTCGACGAGGCGCGCGGCGCGGTTGTAGCCGATCTTCAGGTGGCGCTGCACCAGCGAGATGCTGGCCTTGCGGTTCTTGAGCACGACCTCGACCGCCTGGTCGTACATCGGATCCTTTTCGGCATCGCCGCCACCGCCGAGCAGGTCGCCGTCACCGTCGCCATCGACCGTGCCGCCTTCGAGCACGCCCTCGATGTAGTCGGGCTCGCCCTGGCTCTTGAGGTAGGCCACCACGCGGTGCACTTCCTCGTCGCTCACAAAGGCGCCATGCACGCGGATCGGCAGGCCGCTGCCGCTGGCCATGTAGAGCATGTCGCCCATGCCCAGCAGCGCCTCGGCGCCCATCTGGTCGAGGATGGTGCGGCTGTCGATCTTGGAACCCACCGAGAACGCGATGCGCGTGGGGATGTTGGCCTTGATGAGGCCGGTGATCACGTCGACGCTGGGCCGCTGCGTGGCCAGGATCAGGTGGATGCCGGCGGCGCGCGCCTTCTGCGCGAGGCGGGCAATCAGCTCTTCGATCTTCTTGCCGACGACCATCATCAGGTCGGCCAGCTCGTCGATGATGACGACGATGTGCGGCTCGCGGCGCAGCGGTTCCGGATCGTCGGGCGTGAGGCTGAAGGGGTTGTAGATGAACTCCTCGCGCGCCTTGGCTTCGTCGATCTTGGTGTTGTAGCCGGCCAGGTTGCGCACGCCGAGCTTGCTCATGAGCTTGTAACGGCGCTCCATCTCGGCCACACACCAGTTCAGGCCGTGGGCCGCTTGGCGCATGTCGGTGACCACGGGCGCCAGCAGGTGCGGAATGCCTTCGTAGACCGACATTTCGAGCATCTTCGGGTCGATCATGAGCAGGCGAACGTCGCGTGCCTCGGCCTTGTAGAGCAGCGAAAGAATCATCGCGTTGATACCGACCGACTTGCCCGAACCGGTGGTACCGGCCACCAGCACGTGCGGCATCTTCGCGAGGTCGGCCACCACGGGATTGCCGATGATGTCCTTGCCGAGGCCCATCGTGAGCATCGACTTGCCTTCGTTGTAGACCTGCGAGCCCAGGATTTCGCTGAGCTTGATCGACTGGCGCTTGGCGTTCGGGAGTTCGAGCGCCATGTAGTTCTTGCCGGGGATCGTTTCGACCACGCGGATCGACACCAGCGAGAGCGAACGCGCCAGGTCTTTGGCGAGGCCCAGGATCTGCGAGCCCTTGACGCCGGTGGCGGGCTCGATTTCGTAGCGCGTGATGACGGGGCCCGGCGAAGCGAGCACCACGCGCACCTCGACGCCGAAGTCCTTGAGCTTCTTCTCGATCATGCGCGAGGTCATCTCGAGCGTGTCGGACGACACCGTTTCCTGGCGCACCAGCGCGGCGTCGAGCAGGTCGACCTGCGGCAGCTTGCTGTCGGGCAGTTCGTTGAAGAGCGGCTTCTGGCGTTCCTTGACGACGCGGTCGCTGCGGGGCACCTCGGTCATCGCGGGCTCGATCTGCACGGGCGGCGATGCGGGGCGGCGCCTGGGCGCTACCTCTTCCTCTTCGTCGTCGAAGCTCGGATCCAGAGGGCCGGCTTCGCCGAATGCGGTCTCCTTGCTGGGACGCATTTTCTTGGCGCGCGGCGCGGGGGGCAGCTCTTCCTCGTCGCCGGCGCGTTCGCGCGCGGCCTGCTTGCCCATGGCGATGTCGGCCGCCATTTCACGCTTTTCACGGCGCGACTCGAACAGCGAGTAGGCACGGGCACCGATGCGCTCGGCGATCAGGCTCCACGAAAAACGGAAGACCAGCGCCGAGCCGATCACGCCGCCCGCAATGGCGACCAGCGCCGAGCCCGTGAAGCCCAGCCAGCGCACGCTTGCCGGTCCCACGAGGAAGCCGAGGGCGCCGCCACCCGAACCCGGCAGGTGGGATTCGAGCCGGTACAGGCGCGACCACTCGAGCACCGCGCTCGCGCACAGCAGCAGAACCAGGCCGAACCAGAAAGCGAGACGGCTGCGGTTGAAGCGACCGCGCGGGGGCTGTTCGACCGCCGGCGTCGGTTCACCGCCGCGCAGCCAGCCGGCCAGCGACGAGAGCCACGCGCGCAGGCCCGCCGCGAGGCACCACCAGACGGAATAGCCGGCAAGGAAGTAGCTGCCATCGGCCAGCCAGGCGCCGATGCGGCCGCCCCAATTCTTGACCTCACCGCCCGTGCCCGAGGTCGACCAGGCGGCATCGGACGGGGTGAAGCTCAGCATCGCCAGCAGCCAGAACAGGAGGGCTGCGAACCCGGCGATCAAGGTGATTTCGTGGGCGAAGCGCAGGGCGCGCAGGCGCACGGGTTGCCCTTCGGCAGCGGAAGAAGAAGAGGACGACGATTGAAGCGTATGAAGCGAATAGGTCATGAAAAGCACGGCGTCCGGCCCGAAAAAACGAAGGCCGGCCGCCCGAACACTACAACAAAAGGCCGTGGACGCCGAAAGCGCCCGGCCTATAGGCTCAGGTCAGCGTCAGGAGCCGGTCCTTGATGATCACCGAGCCGTCTTCCTGGGACTGCACGAAACCGCGCTCTTCCAGGTCCTTCATGACGCGGCTCACCATTTCGCGCGACGCGCCGACCATCTTGGCCAGGTCCTGGCGGGAGATCTTGTCACGGACCTTGAGGTTGCCCAGGCCGTCCTGGCTGGCGAACTCGAGCAGCGCGCGGGCCACGCGGCCGTACACGTCCATCAGTGCCAGCGACTCGATCTTGCGGTCGGCGTGGCGCAGGCGCTGCACCAGGCCGCGCATGATGTTGTAGGCCATCGAGGAGTTCTCGGGCAGGCAGCGCGCGAAGGCGTCGCGGCCCAGCATGAGCACGTCGCACTGGATTTCGGTGCGCACGGTGGCCGAATGCGGCTCATCGTCGATCAGGCTCATCTCGCCGAGATAGTCGCCGGGATGCAGCGTGGCGAGGATCACCTCGCGACCGCGGCTGTCGGCGCTCGTGACGCGGGCGCGGCCGGTCAGGATGATGTACAGCGCATCGGATTTCTTGCCCTGCTCTACAACGACCTCGGCGCGTTTGAAGCGCTTCTTGATGATCGCATCCGCAATGCTTGCGGACTGCGAGGCCGTCAACGACGCGAACAATGGAACGCGCCGAAGCAATTCAAGGTTGGACAGCATCGACATTAATCAATCCCTGAAACAGCGCGCTGATGTGATCCTGATGCTGAGCCCATGGATTACTACAATCGCGCGCATTGAAAACACCGTGCACCCGGTGTTGAACCGGGCGGTGATACTCCCCACGTATCGCTACCACCCTGAAAATGTACACGCTGACGCAGCGTCTATCCGAGGTTTTCTACTCATGTCCGCACCCCAACACGCCAAGGTTCTCATTCTGGGCTCCGGCCCGGCCGGCTACACCGCCGCCGTCTACGCCGCACGCGCCAACCTCCAGCCGTTGCTCATCACGGGCATCGCACAAGGCGGCCAACTCATGACCACGACCGAGGTCGACAACTGGCCCGCCGACGTGCACGGCGTGCAGGGCCCGGAGCTGATGCAGCGCTTTCTCGAGCACGCCGAACGCTTCAAGACGCAGATCGTGTTCGACCACATCAACAAGGTCGACCTGAGCAAGCGCCCGTTCACGCTCACGGGCGACAGCGGCACCTATACGTGCGATTCGCTGATCATCGCCACGGGCGCATCGGCCAAGTATCTCGGCCTGGATTCCGAAGAAAAGTTCATGGGCCGCGGCGTCTCCGCCTGCGCGACCTGCGATGGTTTCTTCTACCGTGAGCAAGAGGTCTGCGTGATCGGCGGCGGCAACACGGCCGTCGAAGAAGCGCTGTACCTCTCCAACATTGCAAACAAAGTCACGCTCGTGCACCGTCGCGACAAGTTCCGCGCCGAGCCCATCCTGATCGACAAGGTCATGGAAAAAGTGGCCGAAGGCAAGATCGTGCTGAAGCTGCACAACCAGCTTGACGAGGTGCTCGGTGACGGTACGGGCGTGACCGGCATCCGCATCAAGAACACGCAGACCGGTGCGACCGAAGAGATCACGCTCAAGGGCTGCTTCATCGCGATCGGCCACCATCCGAACACCGACATCTTCCAGAACCAGTTGGAAATGAAGGACAACTACATCGTGACCCGCTCGGGCCTGAAGGGCTTCGCGACGATGACCAGTGTGCCCGGCGTGTTCGCGGCTGGCGACGTGCAGGACAACATCTACCGCCAGGCCATCACGAGCGCCGGCACGGGCTGCATGGCGGCCCTCGACGCGCAGCGCTTCCTCGAGGAGCACTGAGGCTTGCCCCTGGAGGACGAGAACCGGTCCACAGGACCTGGTTTCCCGCATCTGCGGTGCGGCAGCCCGAAAGGGCTATAATCCAAGGCTTTGCCGAAATAAGGTCCAACTCCTACCGGGAGTCGGGTTGCGGCAAATCCGGGGTACCGCCACCCGTTTCTGGCGAGGTCAAGCTGCAAAACACCCTGCAATCGCCCTGATTGCGCCGGTGCCAGCTGTTCAAGAAAGAGTGTCCACATGGCACGCGTATGCGACGTAACGGGCAAAGGCCCGATGGTCGGAAACAACGTTTCCCACGCCAACAACAAAACCAAGCGCCGGTTCCTGCCGAACCTGCAATACCGCCGTTTCTGGGTCGAGACTGAAAACCGTTGGGTTCGCCTGCGCGTTTCGAGCGCTGCACTGCGCCTGATCGACAAGAACGGTATCGATGCCGTGCTCGCAGACCTGCGTGCCCGCGGCCAAGCTTAAGGAGCTGAATCATGGCAACGAGCAAAGGCGGACGCGAAAAGATCAAGCTGGAATCCACTGCGGGTACCGGCCATTTCTACACGACGAGCAAGAACAAGAAGACGATGCCTGAAAAGATGTCGATCATGAAGTTCGACCCCAAGGCACGCAAGCACGTCGAATACAAGGAAATCAAGCTGAAGTAATTCAGTCTGCTCTCCCAAAAAACCCGCTGCTCACCCAGCGGGTTTTTTATTGCCTGTCATTTTTGCAAAAGCAGAAAAAGACAGGCGCAAAAAAGCCGACCCTCAGGTCGGCTTTTTTATTCTCTATTGAGCAAGAGCAACAGCGCGCGAGGCGCTGGCGTTTTGCTTTCTCAGGCGCGCGCAGCGCGCAGGCGGGTCGAGAACTCGCGCAGGCCGGCAATGCCGCTGGCTTCCGCACGGTGGCACCAGGCCGCCAGATCGGCCGCCAACTGCTCGCGCGATTGCGAGGTGTTCAGCCAGAGCTGACGCAGCTCTTCGCGCATCGTGACCATCTTGTCGAGCACCGGGTGCGCGGCACGGGCCTGCACCAGGTGGGTGCGAGCCGAGGCGGGCACCTTGTCGTCGTCGCGGTGCAGCCAGCGCTTGGCCGCCTTGAGCACCGACAGGTCGGCGCCCTTGGCCTTCAGCACTTCGATTTCCTCGCTGGTCGCGCGGCGCATTTCGCGGGCGTAGCCGGCCATCACTTCGTAGCGGTTGGCAATGACGGCCTCGAGCGTCTTCTCGTTGGCCACGGGCTGGACGTCGCCCATCTGCATCTTCGGCGGCACCTTCTTGACCTTGGCCCAGCCGAGCTTCTGGAACACCTGGATGTAGAGCCAGCCGATGTCGAACTCGTACTTCTTGACCGAGAACTTGGCCGAAGTCGGGTAGGTGTGGTGGTTGTTGTGCAGCTCTTCGCCACCGATGATCAGGCCCCAGGGCATGATGTTGCGGCTGGCGTCAGCCGCCTCGAAATTGCGGTAGCCCCAGTAGTGGCCGATGCCGTTGATGATGCCGGCGGCGGTGATCGGGATCCAGAGCATCTGGACCGCCCACACGGTCAGGCCAAGCCCACCGAACAGCGCCAGGTTGATCACCAGCATCAGGCCCACGCCTTGCCAGCTGTAGCGCGTGTACAGGTTGCGCTCGATCCAGTCATCGGGCGTGCCGTGACCGTAGCGCTCCATCGTTTCCTTGTTCTTCGATTCCTTGCGGTACAGCTCGGCGCCGCGCCAGAAGACTTCGTCGATGCCCTTGACTTGCGGGCTGTGCGGGTCGTCGACGGTTTCGCACTTCGCGTGGTGCTTGCGGTGAATGGCGACCCATTCCTTTGTCACCATGCCGGTGCCGAGCCAGAGCCAGAAACGGAAGAAGTGCGAGGGGATCGGACCGAGGTCCATCGCCTTGTGCGTCTGCGTGCGGTGCAGAAAGATCGTGACCGCTGCGATGGTGAAGTGCGTGGTGACGAGCGTGTACAGCACGACTTGCCACCAGGCAATGTCCCACAGGCCGTGTCCGAGCCATTGGATGACCGCGTTCAGAACGGCGGAGTCAGGAAGCATCATTGAGTCAGGTACTCCATGGCCACACGAAGGTGCAGCCTTCAGGTAAGTAACCCGCGATTTTAGGATGCCAGGGCCAAAACGAGGCCTTTTGTCCTTTTGTCACACCGCAGATTTACCCTAGTTTGGAGCCCTGTCCCTATTTCCTGTTCCACACGGCGGCAAAAAAGCCGTCGGTGGCGTGGCGATGAGGCCACAGCCGCAGGTAGCGGCGGCCGTCTTCTCCACCCGCGCAGAGGGCCTCGGCGCCCTCCACCTTGAGGCTTTGGAGCAATTCCGCCGCATCCATGGGCTCGAAATCGGGGTTCGCGGCGGCAAAAGCCTCGGCGATGGCCTCGTTTTCCTCTGGCAGCACGCTGCAGGTGGCGTACACCAGCCGGCCACCCGACTTCACGAGCCGGGCCGCGCTTTGCAGGATGGCGGTCTGCTTGGCCGTCAGCTCAGCCACCGACTTGGCCGATTGGCGCCATTTGAGGTCGGGGTTGCGGCGCAGCGTGCCGAGCCCCGAACAGGGCGCGTCGACCAGCACGCGGTCGATCTTGCCGGCCAGGCGCTTGACCCGGTCGTCGCGCTCGTGGGCGATGGCGGCCGGATGCACGTTCGAGAGCTTGCTGCGAGCCAGCCGCGGCTTGAGCGCGTCCAGGCGGTGGGCCGAGGTGTCGAAGGCGTAGAGCCGGCCGGTGTTGCGCATGGTCGCGCCGATGGCCAGGGTCTTGCCGCCGGCACCGGCGCAGAAATCGACCACCATTTCGCCGCGCTTGGCGTCCAGCAGCAGCGCCAGCAGCTGCGAGCCTTCGTCCTGCACCTCGATGGCGCCGCGAACGAACGCGTCGAGCTTGGTCAGCGCGGGCTTGCCCTCGATGCGCAGCCCCCAGGGCGAGAACGGAGTTACTACCGATTTGATAGCAGCCTTCGCAAGCTCCGCCTTCACTTCGGCCCGCTTGTCGGTGAACGCATTGACGCGCAGGTCGAGCGGCGCCGGCTGCTGCAGGCTCTCGACCATCGGCCAGAAGCCGTCGCCCAGCTGCGCCTTGAGCGGCGCGACCAGCCATTCGGGCAGGTTGTGGCGATGGCGTTCGAGCAGGTCGTCGGGTGTGACGGCATCGCAGTTGTCGAGCCAGCGCTTCTCGGTGTCATTGAGCGCGCTCTTCAGAAAATCGCGCGGGCCGTGAAAGCCCAGGATCGCCATGCGGCGCTCCTTCGAACCGCTGCCCGAGGGCGACAGGTGATCGAACAGCAGCTTCTTGCGAAGCACGGTGTAGACGGTCTCGGCGAGCGTCGCGCGCTCGCGCGGGCCGAACTCGCGGTGGTCGCGGAAAAAGCGCGAAACGACCTGGTCGGCCGGGTGATCGAATTTCAGGACAAGGCCGACCAGATCGGCGGTGGCCTCCAACAGGGCTTTGGGATGCATAGCCCCGATTGTCTCAGCCGGCCGGCCTCGCGGCCGAAACGCCTCAGGCGCCGCGCACCCAGACGGTCCCGAATGCCTGCCGCTCGATGTCTTCCAGCGTGGGCGAATGCCCCGCCCAGAGCACCAGCGCCGCCCCCGGCAGGGTCAGGGTCTGCTCGAGTTCGCGGCACAGGTGCCAGCGGTCTTCGTCGCCGAGCCCCGGCACGTCGACGAACACGATGTACGCCCGCCGCCATGCGAATTCGCGCAGGTTCTTGCGCACCACCCACAGCCGCGACACGGGCAGGCAGCGCACGATGTCCGCGCGCAGCTCGCCCAGCTCGTGGTCGTTCAGGTCGTGGCGCGAAATCTGGCTGAAGAACGGCGTGTCGGTGATCTCTTCCCAGGCGCGCGCCTCGGCCTCCTCCGCCTCCTTGAGCCGCGCGCGCCACAGCTTGAGCCCCTGCTCGTCGTGCGGCCCCGCTTCGGGATCTTCGAGCGAGGCGACGGCGTTCTTGGCCGCCCACCAGCGGCTGGCCACGCCCGACTGGTGCAGCCGCTCGAGCACCGCCAGGCGCTCGGCGCGCTCGCGCACGGGCAGCATCTGGGCCAGCCCGCGCAGGGCGCCCGGGTGGTCCGGCGCGATCCGCAAGGCGCTCTCGTAGCGCGCGCGCACCGGCGCCGCCGGGTCGAGCCGGCGCTCGGCGTCGGCCCACTCGACCATCTCGTCGGGCGTGTTGCGCTCGCCGCGGGCCGCCAGTACGGCGATGCGCTCGCGGATGCGCGAGCGGTGCGCGTGGTGCTGCTTCCAGTCGGCTGCGTGGGCGCGGCGCCAGGCGTTGTCGAAATGCGAGATCCACTTGTGCTTGTCGGCCAGCATGTCGAGCGCGGGCCGTTGCGACCAGGCCGGCAGCGCCGCCTTCTGGTTCAGTGCTTCCAGCCGGTCGCGCAGCACCGGGTGGGTGTCGTCCAGGTCGCTGACGCGGCGCATGGCCTCGCGCAGTGCCTGGCGTGCGAACTCCTCGCTCGGCGGCGTGCGGGCGCGCTGCCGCAAAGCGGCGAACGGGCCAGGCGGCAGCGGCTCGCGCTCGGCGCGCGCCCAGTGCCAGGGCCAGAACTCGCTGGCGTACCAGTTGCCCTTGATGGCTACTTCGGTGAGCGCGGCCGCGGCCACCTCGGTGCCGAGCAGCCGGCCCGAGATGCGGTCGGCCTCGTACTCGTCCTGGCGGGCCAGCGCGAAGGTCTTGGCGGCAAAGCGCGGAAAGTACCAGCGGAAGAAGGCCTGCGAGACCAGCGCCATCACGCCCTCGTCGCGCTGCAGGCTGGCATCGAGCCGCAGCCACGACAGCCGGGTGCGGTAGATCCAGGCGCTGAGGCGGCCGTGGTTGCCGCGCAGGTGCCCGTATTCGTGGGCCAGCACCGACAGCAGGCGCTGCCGGTCCAGCATCATCAGCAGCGGCAGGCCGATGCTCAGCGAGTTGAGCGCGCCGCCGAACAGGCCGAAGCGCGGCACCTGGCTGATGCTGGCGTTGAAGTTGTCGTCCAGGTAGACGCGGTGCACCGGCGGTCCCTTGATCCGCTCGCGGATGCGGTCCAGCGCCTCGAACAATCCGGGTGCGTCGGCGCGCGTGAGCAGCTCGCCGTCGGGCTCGTCGAAGTGCACCCAGAGCGCGCGCAGGGTCGCCCAGAACAGGCCCAGCGCAAACACGAGCAGCCAGCCGCGGGTGAAGTTGAAGCGCCCCTCGGCCACCGACACGACCACCCAGGCCACAATGCCCACCGCCAGGCCGAGGCAGGCCAGCACCCAGAGATAGCCGAGCGCGGCAAACGCCGCGACGCCACGCCGGTAGCGCGCGCTGTCGTCCGCACTTGCGTGCTCGCTCAGGCGAACCAGGTGAACAAAATCCGCACGGTCCATCCGACTCCCGTCAAATACACATCCGACAGTTGTTATTCGAAGAAAGAAGTGCCCCGTTGAACGACGAAGACCTCCCTCCCCTGATCGAAACGCCCCCCGGTCGCTACCGCCACTACAAGGGCGGCGAGTACGACGTGATCGGCACCGTCCGCCACAGCGAAACGCTGGAGCCGATGACGCTGTACCGCGCCCTCTACGGTGCCCGCGGCCTGTGGGTCCGGCCCGCCGCGATGTTTGAAGAAACCATCGAGATCGAGGGCCGGCCGCAACGCCGGTTCACCCCGATCGACGCTCAGCCGCAGTGAACGTCCTTGACGCGGCCGCGCGCGTCCACGCTGAGGTTGAGCCGACCGGCGTTGAGTTCCATCGTCACTGCCTGGTTGGGCTTGAGCACCCGCACCGTGCCGGCGCCGGCACGTGCGCGCGCGGCGGCTTCGAGCTGAGGCGTCACCTGCTGGGCCACGGCAAAGCGGGCGCCTTCGGCGTTGCACTGAAAGACGGGCTCGGCCGGCGCGGCAGGTGCAGCGGCAGCAGCGCTGCCCGGTGCCGGCGCGGGGGCCGGGGCGGCGCAGGCGGCCAGCAGGGCCACGGTGGCCATCGTCAACAGTAGCGATTGGGTTTTCAAAGTTCTGTGCTCCCGAAAACCCGCGAATATAAACAACTTTAAGCTTTGTGACTCAATGTATCCAAAAGCCATCCAGCGATGGCGCGCGGATACAGCAGGTGCTCCTGGGACAGCACCCGGCCGGCCAGCGTGGCGGCCGTGTCGTCGGGCAGCACCGGCACCACGGCCTGCGCCAGGATCGGCCCGTGGTCGAGCTCGGCCGTGACCTGGTGCACCGTCACCCCGGCCACCTTGCAGCCCGCGTCGATGGCGCGCTGGTGCGTGTGCAGCCCCGGAAACGCCGGCAGCAGCGAGGGGTGGATGTTCACCAGCCGCCCCGCGTAGCGCGCCACGAAGCCCGGCGTCAGGATGCGCATGAAGCCCGCCAGCACGACCAGCGCGGGCGCGTGGGCGTCGACCGCCTCGGCCAGCGCGGCGTCGAAGGCCTCGCGGCTGTCGAAGGCCTGGTGCGGCACCACGGCGGTCGCGATGCCGTGCGACCTGGCCAGCGCCAGCCCGCCGGCCTCCGGCTTGTTGCTGATGACGGCGGCAATGCGCGCGCCGAAGCGCTCGGCCCAGCGGTCGCGCTCGGCGGCGCGCACGATGGCCGCCATGTTCGAGCCGCCGCCGGAGATCAGGATCACGATGTTCTTCATGGGAGGCCGGGATTATCCGTGCCCCGCCGACGCCTCCCGCCGCCCCACGCACCGGCGGGCTTGTCGCGACGCGGACACCGGATCGCAGCACGACCGTGCTAAAACTCGCAATTCCGGAGACACCCCGCGTCTGCGGTGGACCGATCAACACAGCGAGGCACGCATGGATTTGAGCTTCACACCCGAAGAACAGAAGTTCCGCGAAGAAGTTCGCGCATGGGTCAAGGACAACCTCCCCCAGGAGATTTCGCACAAGGTGCACAACGCGCTCGAACTGACGCGCGACGATCTGCAAGGCTGGGCCAAGATTCTTGGCAAGAAGGGCTGGCTGGGTTACGGCTGGCCCAAGGAATTCGGCGGCCCCGGCTGGACCGCCGTGCAGCGCCACCTGTTCGAGGAAGAAACCGCCCTCGCCGGCGCGCCGCGCATCATCCCGTTCGGCCCCGTCATGGTGGCCCCGGTGATCATGGCCTTCGGCAACGCCGAGCAGCAAAAACGCTTCCTGCCCGGCATCGCCAGCGGTGAAGTCTGGTGGAGCCAGGGCTACAGCGAACCCGGCTCGGGTTCCGATCTCGCCTCGGTCAAGACCAAGGCCGAGCGCAAGGGTGACAAATACATCGTCAACGGCCAGAAGACCTGGACCACGCTCGGCCAGCACGGCGACTGGATGTTCAACCTCGTGCGCACCAGCAACGAAGGCAAGCCGCAAACGGGCATCAGCTTCCTGCTGCTCGACATGAAGTCGCCCGGCGTCACCGTGCGCCCGATCAAGCTGATCGACGGCGGTGTCGAGGTGAACGAGGTGTTCTTCGACAACGTCGAAGTGCCCGCCGAAAACCTGATCGGTGAAGAGAACAAGGGCTGGACCTACGCCAAGCACCTGCTCTCGCACGAGCGCACCAACATCGCCGACGTGAACCGCGCCAAGCGCGAACTCGAGCGCTTGAAGCGCATCGCCAAGAGCGAAGGCGTGTACGACGACCTGCGCTTCCGCGACGAGATCGCCAAGCTCGAAGTCGACATCGTCGCCCTCGAGATGATGGTGCTGCGCGTGCTCTCGGCCGCCACCTCGGGCAAGAACTCGCTGGACGTGGCGGGCCTGCTCAAGATCCGCGGCAGCGAGATCCAGCAGCGCTACGCCGAGCTGATGATGCTGGCCGGCGGCCCCTATTCGCTGCCGCTGATCCGCGAAGCCATGGAAGCCGGCTGGCAAGGCAACTTCCCCGGCGGCAACCCGGCGCTGGCACCGCTGGCATCGACCTTCTTCAACATGCGCAAGACCACGATCTACGGCGGCTCGAACGAAGTCCAGCGCAACATCGTGGCGCAAACCGTCCTGGGCTGAGGAGACACCAACATGGATTTCAATTTTTCGGAAGACCAGGACCAGCTGCGCGACGCCGTTCGCAAGTGGGTCGACAAGGGCTATGACTTCGAGCGCCGTCGCGGCATCGAGGCCAAGGGCGGCTTCTCGCGGGAGGCCTGGGACGAACTGGCCGAGCTCGGCCTGGGCGGCCTGTACATCAGCGAAGACGACGGCGGCCTGGGCATGGGCCCGGTGGCCGGCATGGTCGTGATGGAAGAACTGGGCCGCGGCATCGTGCTGGAGCCCTTCGCGCAGACGCTGATCGCCGGCGCCGTGCTCGGCGGCTACGCCGACGCGGCCACCAAGGAAAACTGGCTGCCGCGCATCGCCGGCGGCCAGGCCCTCGTGGTGCTGGCCTACCAGGAGCGCAAGGCGCGCTACCGCCTCGACGTGTGCGACGCCACCGCCGTCAAGTCGGGCAACGGGTATTCGCTGACCGGCGCCAAGAGCGTGGTGCCCGTGGGCGACGAAGCCGATGCCTTCCTCGTGCCCGCCAAGGTCGACGGCAAGATCGCCCTCTTCCTGGTCGAGCGCAGCGCCAGCGGCGTCGAAGCCCGCGGCTACGGCACGCAGGACGGCGGCCGTGCGGCCGAGGTCGTGTTCGACAAGGCCGACGCCACGCTGGTCACGGCCGACGGCCAAGCCGCGCTCGAATACGCAGTGGATGTCGGCATCGCCGCCACCTGCGCCGAAGCGGTCGGCGTGCTCGACAAGACGCTCGACGTCACGATCGACTACATGAACCAGCGCAAGCAGTTCGGCGTGGTCATCTCCAGCTTCCAGGCGCTGCGCCACCGCATCGCCGACATGAAGATGCAGCTGGAGCTGGCACGCTCGATGAGCTACTACGCAACGCTCAAGCTCAACGCCCCGGCCGACGAACGCCGCCAGGCGCTGGCCCGCGCCAAGTACCAGCTGGGCACGTCGATGCGCTACGTGGCCGCGAACTCGGTGCAGCTGCATGGCGGCATCGGCGTGACCGACGAGTACATCGGCAGCCACTACTTCCGCAAGCTCACGCAGCTCGAACTCACCTTCGGCGACACGCTGCACCACCTGGGTGAAGTGTCGGCACGCATGCAGGACACGGCCGGCGTCTTCGCCTGACGGCTGTTTGTCGATAGCATCCAACGCCCGCCCGCCTTGCGCCGGCGGGCGTTTTCACTTGCGGGGCCCGAGCCCCCTGCCAGGAGAGAGACAGACATGCCTTCCCGCCGCACCCTGCTTGCCTCGGCCCTTGCCGGAACCGCCGCCGTCACCTTGCTGACCGCCTGCGCGACCTCCACGCCCTCTTCCACCGAGCGCCCGCCCATCGTCTTCATGCACGGCAACGGCGACTCGGCGGCGCTGTGGCAGACCACGGTCTGGCGCTTCGAATCGAACGGCTGGCCGCGCGAGCGGTTGTTTGCCGTCGACCAGCCGAATCCCCTGGCCCGCGACGACGACGCCGTGGCCCAGCCGGGGCGCAGTTCCACCGCCGAGTCGGCCGCGTTCCTGCGCGCCGAGGTCGAGAAAGTGCTGAAGGCCACGGGCGCGCCCAAGGTCGTGCTCATCGGCAATTCGCGCGGCGGCAACACCATCCGCAACTACGTGCAGAACGGAGGCGGCGCGGCCGTGGTGAGCCATGTCGTGCTCGGCGGCAACCCCGCGCACGGCATCTGGAAGGTGAAGGGCCTGCGCGAAAACAACGAGTTCTCGGGGCTCTCGGCCTTCATGCAGCAGCTCAATGCGCCCAAGGGCCCGAACGGCGACGAGGTCGCGCCCGGCGTGCAGTGGCTCACGCTGCGCTCCGACACCAACGACAAGTACGCCCAGCCCGACGGCCTGTGGATCGGCGCACCCGGTCAGCCGACGAACATCGGCTTCGACGGGCCGGCGCTCAAGGGCGCGACCAACCTCGTGCTGCCGCGCGTGGACCACCGCGAGACCTCGTTCTCTCCCGCTGCCTTCGCAGCGACCTGGCGCTTCCTGACCGGGCAGGCGCCCGCCAGCACGGCGGTGGCGCCGGAATCGAAGGTCGTGCTCGACGGCCGCGCGATCGGTGCGGACAACCTCGCGCTGACCGGCGCGCGTGTCACGGTCTTTGCGGTCGATCCGGCCTCGGGCGCGCGGCGCGGCGAGGCGGCGCACCAGCAGACGGTCGGCGCCGACGGCCGCTGGGGGCCGTTCAGCGCGCAGCCGGCGGCGCGCTACGAGTTCGTGCTCGACGTGCCCGGCCAGGGCACCACGCACATCTACCGCAGCCCGTTCGTGCGCAGCAGCGGCTTCGTCAACCTGCGGCCCGAGCGCCTGGCGTCGGCCGAAAGCGGTGCGGGTGCGGTGGTCGTCTTCACGCGTCCGCGCGGCTACTTCGATGCGCAGCGCGACACGATGCAATTCGACGGCCAGAGCCCGCCCGCCGGCGTGCCAGCCCAGGGCGCGGGACAGTCGACCTCGCGGTTGCGCATCGCGGCCGGCGCGCCGCAGCGCACGGTCAGTGCCGAGTTCAACGGCGAACGCCTCACCGGCCAGAGCTGGCCCGCCGCGCAAGGGCACACGACGGTGCTCGAGCTGACGTACTGAACGGCATGAACGACACGTCCCCCTTTGTCCTGACGGCGCGCGACGCACGCGGCGTGGTCACGCTGACGCTGAACCGCCCCGCCGCCTTCAACGCGCTCTCCGAAGGCATGCTGGGCGCGCTCGAAGAGGCGCTCGGTTCCGTTGCCGCCGATGACACGGTGCGCGCCGTCGTCATCGCTGCAGCAGGCAAGGCCTTCTGCGCGGGCCACGACCTGAAGGAGATGCGCGCCGAACCGTCGCTCGGCTACTACCAGCAGCTGTTCGACCGGTGCGGCGCGATGATGCTGTCGATCCAGCGGCTGCCCGTGCCGGTGATCGCGCGCGTGCATGGCATTGCGACTGCGGCAGGCTGTCAATTGGTCGCGGTCTGCGACCTCGCGGTGGCCGCCAGCGATGCGCGCTTTGCCGTCAGCGGCGTCAACGTGGGGCTGTTCTGTGCCACGCCCGGCGTCACGCTGTCGCGCAACCTCGGGCGCAAGGAAGCCTTCGAGATGCTGGTGACGGGCGAATTCATCAGCGCCGAAGACGCGCGCGAGAAAGGCCTGGTCAACCGGGTCGCGCCGCTCGAAGGGCTCGACGCCGCGGTCGAAGCGCTGGTCGCCAGCATCGTCGCCAAGCCCCGCACGGCGCTCGCGCTGGGCAAGGCGCTGTTCTATCGCCAGCTCGAGACCGGCATCGAGGCCGCGCTGGCCGACGCCAGCCAGACCATGGCCTGCAACATGATGGACGAAAGCGCGCTGGAAGGCGTGCAGGCCTTCATCGAGAAACGGCCGCCGGCCTGGAAGGGTTAAAAAAAAGAGGCTCGAAGCCTCTTTTTTTTAGATGTCGTGCAACCGGGACGACTGCGGCAGGTGCGCCATCAAAAACTCCATCTGGTCCGCCAGGATGCGGCGGTTGCGCAGGATGAAGTCTTCCCACAGGCTGGGCACATACGGCGCATACAGCAGCGGCATGTTCGCCTGCTCAGGCGTGCGGCTGCTCTTGCGGTGGTTGCAGGGCTTGCAGGCCGTGACCACGTTCATCCAGGTGTCGATGCCGCGCTGCGCGAACGGAATGATGTGCTCGCGCGTGAGTTCATCTTCGTGGAAATGGCCGCCGCAGTAGGCGCAGACGTTGCGGTCGCGCGAAAACAGCTTGCTGTTGGTGAGACCCGGACGCTGCGCAAAGGGGTTGATGCGCGGCACGCCCTTGGTGCCGATGATGCTGTTGATCGCAATCTGCGACTGCTCGCCCGTGACCGCGTTATGGCCGCCACGGAACACGGCCACCTGCGCGCCCACTTCCCAGCGAACTTCGTCCGCTGCGTAGTGGATCACCGCCTGTTCCAGCGATATCCATGACTGGGGCAGCCCTTGGGCCGACAGCTTCAAGACCTTCACACACGCCTCCTCGAACGAGAAAACCACGCAGAGACCAGAGACTCGGGGTGCATCGGTGACTCACGCCAACCCACGCACTGCGTCACAATATACCGGCTTTGTGACAAATCGGCCTGATTTGCCCATTCGACGGGCATCAGGCGCTATCAAAAAGATACTCTCCCATGCAGGTTTTCCGCGGCTTCCGACACCCGGGCGTAGCTCCGGCCTGCGCCCTCACGATCGGCAATTTCGACGGCGTCCATCGCGGCCACCAGGCCATGCTGGCGCTGTTGCAGACCGAGGCCCGCCATCGCGGGCTGCCCAGTTGCGTGCTGACCTTCGAGCCGCACCCGCGCGACTATTTCGCCGCCGTCACCAAGAAACCCGACCTGGCCCCGGCCCGCATCGGCACGCTGCGCGACAAGCTGACCGAGCTGGCGTCCTGCGGCGTCGACCAGACCATCGTGCTGCCCTTCGACGGCCGGCTGGCGTCCCAGTCGCCCGAGGCCTTCATCCAGAACGTGCTGATCGACGGCCTGGGCGCGCGCTACGTGCTGGTGGGCGACGACTTCCGCTTCGGTGCCAAGCGCGCCGGCGACTACGCGATGCTCGATGCCGCCGGTGAAGCCCACGGTTTCGACGTCGCCCGCATGAACAGCTACGAGGTGCACGGCCTGCGCGTGTCCAGCTCGGCCGTGCGCGAGGCGCTGGCCGAAGGTCGCATGGCCGACGCCCACACCCTGCTGGGCCGCCCTTACACGATCTCTGGCCACGTGGTCCATGGCCGCAAGCTGGGCCGGGCGCTGGGCGCCTCGTCGCCGGGCAAGGACGACGGTTTTCGCACCCTCAACCTGCGCTTCAAGCACTGGAAACCGGCCGCCAGCGGCATCTTCGCGGTGCTGGTCCATGGCCTGGCCGACCAGCCGCTGCCCGGGGTGGCCAACCTCGGCGTGCGGCCCTCGCTGGACGCCAACGACGTCAACGCCGGGCGCGTGTTGCTCGAGACGCATTGCCTGGAGTGGCCCTCGCATCTGGGGGCCGAAGGGGCCTACGGTAAAATCGTGCGCGTGGAACTCCTGCACAAACTGCACGACGAATTGCGCTACACCAGCCTCGAAGCCCTCACTGCGGGCATCGCGAAGGATGGCCGCGACGCACGCGCGTTCTTCGCATCGACCCACGCCGAGACCCACCGCCAGACCACGCGCGACCGAATTTAGCCCTGCACGCCCCGTGCTGCCGCCCTTCGACAAGCTCAGGGCGAACGGCTATATCTTCCGCACCGACCGCTCAATGCAGTTCGGGCTGAGCCTGTCGAAGCCCCCTCTGTTTCGCCGCACCCAACATGTCTGACGCTGCTTCCCCCAAAGATTACCGTTCCACGCTGAACCTGCCCGACACCCCCTTCCCGATGCGCGGCGACCTGCCCAAGCGCGAACCGGGCTGGGTGAAAGAATGGAACGACGAAGGCCGCTACCACCGCCTGCGCGACGCCCGACACGGCGCGCCCAAGTTCATCCTGCACGACGGCCCGCCGTACGCCAACGGCCAGATCCACATGGGTCACGCGGTGAACAAGATCCTCAAGGACATGATCACCAAGGCGCGCCAGCTCGAAGGCTTCGACGCGCTGTACGTGCCCGGCTGGGACTGCCACGGCCTGCCGATCGAGAACGCCATCGAAAAGCAGTTCGGGCGCAACCTGAGCCGCGACGAGATGCAGGCCAAGAGCCGCGCCTACGCCACCGAGCAGATCGCCCAGCAGATGGTCGACTTCCAGCGCCTGGGCGTGCTGGGCGAATGGGACCACCCCTACAAGACGATGGACTTCGCCAATGAAGCCGGCGAGCTGCGCGCGTTCAAGCGCGTGATCGAGCGCGGCTTCGTGTACCGGGGCCTCAAGCCCGTGTACTGGTGCTTCGACTGCGGCTCGTCGCTGGCCGAGTTCGAGATCGAATACGCCGACAAGAAGAGCCAGACCATCGACGTGGCCTTCAAGGCGCACGAGCGCGAGAAGGTGCTCAAGGCCTTCGAGACCGACCACACGATCCTCGGCGACATCTTTGCCGTGATCTGGACCACCACCGCGTGGACGATCCCCGCCAACCAGGCGATCAACCTCAACCCCGAGCTCGAGTACTCGCTGGTCGACACCGAGCGCGGCCTGCTGATCCTGGCCAACTCGCTGGTCGAGATGTGCATGACGCGCTACGCGCTCGACGGCAAGGTGCTGGCCACGGTCAAGGGTGAGAAGCTCGGCGGCCTCGAATTCGAGCACCCGCTGTACGACGCGGATGCGGGCTACCAGCGCCTGTCGCCCGTGTACCTGGCCGACTACGCCACCGCCACCGACGGCACGGGCTTGGTCCACTCCTCGCCTGCCTACGGCGTGGACGACTTCAACTCCTGCATCGCCCACGGCGTGGCGTACGACGACATCCTGAACCCGGTGCAGGGCAACGGCAGCTACGCGCCCGACTTCCCGTTGTTCGGCGGCCAGAACATCTGGAAGGCCGTGCCGGTGATCATCGCCGCACTGCGCGACGCCAACCGCCTGCTGACCACCGAGACCATCACCCACAGCTACCCGCACTGCTGGCGCCACAAGACGCCGGTGATCTACCGCGCGGCCGCGCAGTGGTTCGTGCGCATGGACGAGGGCGAAGGCGTGTTCACCAAGGACAAGGCGCCCAAGACGCTGCGCCAGACCGCGCTCGACGCCATCGAGCAGACCAGCTTCTACCCCGAGAACGGCAAGGCCCGCCTGCACGACATGATCGCCGGCCGGCCCGACTGGTGCATCAGCCGCCAGCGCAGCTGGGGCGTGCCGATCCCGTTTTTCCTGCACAAGGATTCGGGCGAACTGCACCCGCGCACCATGGAAATCCTCGACCAGGCCGCCGACATCGTCGAGAAGGGCGGCATCGAGGCCTGGAGCCGCGTCACCGTCGAAGACATCCTGGGCGCCGAAGACGCACCGAGCTACACCAAGAGCACCGACATCCTCGAGGTGTGGTTCGACTCGGGCTCGACCTTCTCGCACGTGCTGCGCGGCACGCACCCCAACGTGCACCACGAGACCGGCCCCGAAGCCGACCTGTACCTCGAAGGCCACGACCAGCACCGCGGGTGGTTCCACTCGTCGCTGCTGATCGCCTGCATGCTGGAAGACCGCGCACCGTACAAGGGCCTGCTCACGCACGGCTTCACGGTGGATGCCAAGGGCATCAAGATGAGCAAGTCGCTCAAGAACGGCATCGACCCGCAGGAAATCAGCAACAAGCTGGGCTCGGAAATCATCCGCCTGTGGGTGGCTGCGAGCGACTACTCGGGCGACATCGCGGGCGACGACAAGATCCTCGCGCGCGTCGTCGACGCCTACCGCCGCATCCGCAACACGCTGCGCTTCCTGCTTGCGAACACCAGCGACTTCGACATCGCGAAAGACGCGGTGCCGCTCGACCAGCTGTTCGAGATCGACCGCTACGCCATGTCGCGCGCGGCGCAGTTCCAGGCCGAGATCCTTGCGCACTACCAGGTGTACGAGTTCCATCCGGTGGTGGCCAAGCTGCAGATCTACTGCTCGGAAGACCTGGGCGGCTTCTACCTCGACATCCTGAAGGACCGCCTCTACACGACGGCCCCGGGCTCGCTCGCGCGCCGCAGTGCGCAAACGGCCCTGTGGCACATCTCGCAAGCCATGCTGCGCTGGATGGCGCCGTTCCTGAGCTTCACGGCCGAAGAGGCCTGGAAGATCGTGGGCACCGGCAAGGCCGGCGAGTCGATCTTCACGCAGACCTACAGCCAGTTCGCCGCACCCGACGAAGCACTGCTCGCCAAGTGGAGCCGCATCCGCGAGATCCGCGACGGCGTCAACAAGGACATCGAGGCAGTGCGCGCCGAAGGCAAGGTCGGCTCGTCGCTGCAGGCCACCCTGCAGTTGAACGCACCGGCCGACGACCTCGCGCTGCTGGGCTCGCTGGGCGACGACCTGAAGTTCGTGTTCATCGCCTCGGCCGTGGCGCTGGCGGCGGGCGACACGCTGTCGACCGTGGTCACGCCGAGCACCGCGCAGAAATGCGAACGCTGCTGGCACTACCGCGAGGACGTGGGCCACGACCCGGCGCACCCGACCATCTGCGGCCGCTGCACGAGCAACCTGTTCGGCGCGGGTGAATCGCGCAGCGTGGCCTGATGGCGACCGCACGCTCCGCCTCGTCGGCCTCGCGTTCGCGCGGGGCCAGCATCTGGCCCTGGCTCGGGCTGGCGACGATCATCGTGATCATCGACCAGTTCACGAAGACGCTGATCCTGGGCTACTACAAGCTCGGCGACGCGACCTACGTGACGAGCTTCTTCAACGTCGTGCGCGCGCACAACACGGGCGCCGCCTTCTCGTTCCTGGCCGACCACTCGGGCTGGCAGCGCTGGTTCTTCACGGCCATCGGCGTGGCGGCGGCGATCTTCATCGTCTGGATGCTGCGGTCGCACGCGGGCCAGAAGCTCTTCTCGTTCGCGATGGCCTGCATCCTGGGCGGCGCCATCGGCAACGTGGTCGACCGCATGATGCACGGCTACGTCGTCGACTTTTTGAGCTTCCACTGGGGCAACTGGTACTTCCCGGCGTTCAACGCGGCGGACAGCGCCATCACGCTCGGGGCCATCTGCCTGATCGTCGACGAGATCCGGCGAGTGCGCCGGGGCAAGTAAGCCAGTTCTCGACCAAAGGGGCCCACGGGCCCCTTTTTCTTTGGGCCGCACGCTGCGCCGGCGGCCCCGGGGTTCTCCCCACTTCCCCACCCTGTCATCGCGAAGTCATACTGCGCCGGTCCAATGTAATCGATTACATGAACCACACCACGGACCCCGCACGATGAGCATCCAAGCTGTAGCCGCCCAAGCCGGGGTCTCCGTGGCCACGGTTTCGCGCGCCTTCAATTTCCCCGACAAGGTGACGCCGGCCACGCGTGAACTGGTCGAGCGCGTGGCGCGCGAGCTCAACTACCTGCCCAACGCCAGCGCCCGCACCTTGCGCACCCAGCGCAGCCGCACGCTCGGCGTGGTGCTGCCCACGCTGCTGAACCCGACCTTCGCCGAATGCCTGCAGGGCATTGCGCGCGCGGCCGTCGCGGGCGGCTATGCGATCCTGCCGGTCACCACGGGCTACCGGCTCGACGAGGAAGAGCGCGCCGTCCAGCTGCTGCTGGCGGGCAACGTCGACGGGCTGATCCTCGTGGTGTCGAACCCGTCCACGTCGGCCGCGCTGCAGCGCCTGCAGGCCGCCGCCGTGCCCTACGTGCTGGCCTACAACCGGCACGCCGACCACCCTTGTGTGTCGGTCGACAGCGAAGGCGCCGTGGCCGATGCGGTCACGCGCCTCGTGCTGCTGGGCCACCGCCGCATCGCGATGGTCAGCGGCACGCTGGCCGCGTCGGACCGCGCGCAGCAGCGCTACCGCGGCTACCAGCGCGGCATGGCCGAGGCCGGCCTCGCGGCGCCGCCGCTGATCGAAGTGCCGTTCGTCGAGACCGCCGTCGATGCGCTGTGCGCCGAGCTGCGCCCGCGCAGCCGCCCCACCGCGCTGGTCTGCTCGAACGACCTGCTGGCCATCCGCAGCATCCGCGCCGCGCACCTGAGCGGCCTTGCCGTGCCCGACGACCTCAGCGTCGTCGGCTTCGACGGCATCGCGCTCGGCGAAGACCTCACGCCTGCGCTCACCACCATCGCGCAGCCCAACAGCGACATCGGCCGCCACAGCGTCGAGCTGCTGGTGCAGGCGATCGCCGGCGGCCGCGCGCTGCGGGCCGACGCGAGCCTGCTGCTTCCTCATGCCTTCCGAGACGGCGAGTCGTGCGCAAGTGCGCGCGAAGACAACGACGCCGCAGTGTCCTGACCTCACCACCCCTCCCAGGAGTTCTTCCATGTCCCTACGCTTCCACCGACTCGCCCGCCTCGGCGTGCTGGCCGCCGCCCTCGTCGCCGCCAGCGGCGCCATGGCCCAGACCGCCATTTGCTACAACTGCCCGACCGAATGGGCCGACTGGGGCACCCAGCTCAAGGCCATCAAGGCCAAGACGGGCATCACCGTGCCGGCCGACAACAAGAACTCGGGCCAATCGCTCGCACAGCTGGTCGCCGAAAAGGCCAGCCCCGTCGCCGATGTCACCTACCTCGGCGTGACCTTCGCGGTGCAGGCCGCGAAAGACGGCGTGATCGAGCCCTACAAGCCGGCTGCGTGGAAAGACATTCCCGACGGCCTGAAGGACCCCGCAGGCAACTGGTTCACCATCCACTCGGGCACGCTCGGCTTCATGGTCAACGTCGACGCGCTCAAGGGCAAGCCGGTGCCGAAGTCGTGGGCCGACCTGCTCAAGCCCGAATACAAGGGCCTCATCGGTTATCTCGACCCCGCCTCGGCCTTCGTGGGCTACGTGGGCGCCGTGGCCGTGAACCAGGCGCGCGGCGGCACGCTCGACAACTTCAAGCCGGGCATCGACTACTTCAAGGCGCTGCAGAAGAACGAGCCCATCGTGCCCAAGCAGACCTCGTACGCGCGCGTGCTGTCGGGCGAGATCGCGATCCTGCTCGACTACGACTTCAACGCCTACCGCGCCAAGTACAAGGACAAGGCCAACGTCGCCTTCGTCATTCCCAGCGAAGGCACGCTGGCCGTGCCCTACGTGATGAGCCTGGTCGCCAAGGCGCCGCACGCAGCCGACGCGAAGAAGGTGCTCGACTTCACGCTGTCCGACGAAGGCCAGGCGATCTGGGCCAAGGCCTACCTGCGCCCGGTGCGCGCGAGCGCCATGCCCAAGGAGATCGAAGCGCAGTTCCTGCCCGCGAGCGACTACGCGCGTGCAAAAACCGTCGACTACGCCCGCATGGCCGAAGCGCAGCGCGCCTTCTCCGACCAGTACCTGAAGGAAGTGCGCTGACCCGGCGCCGCGCGCGATGACACGCAGCTCCACATCCTCCAACGCCTGGAACCCGCGCTGGCGATTGCTGGCCTGCGTCGCGCCGGCGGCCGTCTTCTTCGCGGCCTTCTGGCTGCTGCCGGTGGTGCGCCTGCTGGCGCTGCCGGCCGACAAGGGCGCCGCCACCTACTTCGCGGTGCTGACCGATGCGCGCTACCTGCAAAGCATGGCCAACACCGTCGCGCTGTCGGTGGCGGTGACGCTGGCCACGCTGGTGCTGGGCGCGGCCGTGGGTATCTACCTCGCGCGCCATGCCTTTCCCGGCAAGCGCATGCTGCTGTCGCTGCTCACGCTGCCGCTGTCGTTCCCGGGCGTGATCATCGGTTTCTTCGTGATCCTGCTCGGCGGGCGCCAGGGCGTGGTGGCCGATCTGAGCGACACGCTGATCGGCGAGCGCATCACCTTCGCCTACGGGCTGCTCGGGCTGTTCCTGGCGTACCTGTATTTCTCGCTGCCGCGCGCCATTGCCACCTATGCCGCGGCGGCCGAGTCGATGAACACGCAGCTCGAAGAAGCGGCGCGTTCGCTCGGTGCCTCGAAGCTGCGCGTGGCGCGCGACGTGTGGATGCCCGAGCTCGCGCCCACCACGCTGGCCTGCGGCGCCATCCTGTTCGCCACCTCGATGGGCGCCTTCGGCACGGCCTTCACGCTGGCCAGCAAGTTCGAGGTGATCCCGATCACCATCTACAACGAGTTCACCAACTACGCCAACTTCGCGCTCGCCGCGTCGCTGTCGATCTCGCTGGGCGTCGTGACCTGGCTGGTGCTCTTCGTGGCACGCCGCTTCGGCGCCAACCCGGTCGCCCGATGATGAAGACACCTTCACAACCCCGCGCCCCGTTCCTGCTCGCCATCACGGTGATCGTGAGCCTCTTCATGATCGCGCCGATGCTGCTGTCGGTGATGGCCGGCCTCGTCAACAACTACAGCGTGGGCCTCAAGAGCGGCCTCACGCTGCGCTGGCTCGGCGAGGTGTGGGAGAACTACGGCGGCACCGTCGGCTGGTCGCTCGCGCTGGCCGTGGCCTGCGTCGTGTGCACCGTGCTGCTCGGCGTGCCCTGCGCCTATGCGCTGGCACGCAGCCGCTCGCGTGCGGCGCGCATCTTCGAAGAGCTGCTGACCTTGCCGGTCGCGGTGCCGGGGCTGGCGACGGCGCTCGCGCTCATCCTCGCCTACGGCCAGCTCACGGCTTTCCGCACCAGCTTCGCCTTCATCCTCGTGGGCCACATCGTCTTCACGCTGCCCTTCATGGTGCGCACCGTGAGCTCCGCCTTCCAGCGCGACGACCTGCTCGCGCTCGAAGAGGCCGCACGCTCGCTGGGCGCGAACTTCCGCCAGCGCTTCATGGGCATCCTGGTGCCTGCTGTGTTCCCCGCCATCGTGGCCGGCAGCCTGATGGTGTTCACGC
The DNA here is from genome assembly GCF_002849325.1 of Variovorax sp. RO1. Classification (NCBI taxonomy): domain Bacteria; kingdom Pseudomonadati; phylum Pseudomonadota; class Betaproteobacteria; order Burkholderiales; family Comamonadaceae; genus Variovorax; species Variovorax sp. RO1. The sequence continues at coordinate 59,807 of NZ_PKMT01000007.1, read as the reverse complement.
TCTCGGTGGGCGAGTTCAACCTCACCTGGATGCTGCACACGCCGCTCACGCGCACGCTGCCCGTGGGCCTGGCCGACAGCTACGCCTCGATGCGCATCGAGATCGGATCGGCCTACACGCTGGTCTTCTTCGCCGTGATCCTTCCCGTGCTGTGGGGCCTTCAATATCTCGCCAACCTGATGCAGAAACGCCATGGAACTTGAACGCATCCCCGTCGACATTTCGAACTGCGCGAAGACCTATGCCGACGGCACGCGCGGCCTGCGACCCACGAGCCTCAAGGTCGAGGCCGGCGAGGTGCTCGCGCTGCTCGGCCCCTCCGGCTGCGGCAAGACCACGCTGCTGCGCCTCATCGCCGGGCTCGAGGCGCCCGACAACGGCAGCCGCATCGTCTTCGGCGACCAGGACGTCACGCAGCGCCCGGTCGAGCACCGCGGCGTGGGCATGGTGTTCCAGAGCTACGCGCTCTTTCCGCAGATGACCGTGGCAGCCAACATCGGCTATGGCCTGCGCATCCGCGGCGTGTCGCCCGCGGAAGAGAAACGCGCCGTCGGCGAGCTGGTCGACCTCGTGCGCCTGGGCGGCCTGGAGAACAAGCGTCCCGCCGAACTCTCGGGCGGTCAGCGCCAGCGCGTGGCCCTGGCGCGCGCCGTGGCCGTGCGCCCGCGCGTGCTGTTGCTCGACGAGCCACTGGCCGCGCTCGACGCCAAGCTCAAGGAATCGCTGCGCGACGAACTGGCCGAGCTGTTGCGCCGCCTGCACATCACGGCCATCCACGTCACGCACGACCAGCAGGAAGCGCTGGCCATCGCCGACCGGCTCGCGGTGATGCGCGCCGGGCGCATCGTGCAGGTCGGCCGCGGCGAAGACCTGTACCGCGCGCCCGCGCACCCCTTCGTGGCCGAGTTCCTGGGCCGGGTCAATCGGCTGGAGCGCGCCGCCGACGCCATCGCGCAGGGCGTTGTCCGACTCGGAGGGTCGTACCTGCCCTGCCCCGCGCCCTGGCAGCAGCATGCGACGCTGCTGGTGCGACCCGAAGACATCGAGATCGGCGCGCCCCCGCCCGACGACACGCCCGGCTGGGGCCGCGCCATGGTCGAACGCCGCACCTTCCTCGGCGACCGCGTGCAGCTGCACCTGCGCGTGCAGGACCAGCCCGTGCTGGTGGCCGACGTGGGGCGCGACAACCCCTTCGGGCCGGGCGACGCGGTGGGCCTGCGCATCCCCGCCGACCGCCTGATGACCTCGCAGGAAACCAGCGCATGACCACGACAACCGCGAACCCCAACACCTTCCTGGTCCAGCTGACCGACCTGCACATCCGCGAGCCCGGTCGGCTGGCCTATGGCCGCATCGACACGGCGCCGTACCTCGCGCGTGCCGTGCAGTCGGTGCTCGCGTTGCGCCAGCCGCCCGACGCCGTGGTGATCACCGGCGACCTCACCGACTTCGGCCGCGCCGCCGAGTACGAACACCTGGCCGCCCTGCTCGCCCCGCTGGCGATGCCCGTCTACCTGCTGCCCGGCAACCACGACGACCGCGACCAGCTGCGCCGCAGCTTCCCCGGCCACGCCTACCTGGGCACGGGCGCCGACACGCACGGCTTTGTCCAGTATTCGGTGCGCGTCGGCGACCTGCGGCTGCTCACGCTCGACACCTGCGTGCCCGGCGCCAGCCACGGCACGCTGTGCGACAAACGCCTGGCCTGGCTCGAAGCCCAGCTCGACGCCTGCCGCCACGAGCCCGTGGTGGTCGCCATGCACCACCCGCCCTTCGAGACGCTGATCGGCCACATGGACGAGATCGGCCTGCTCGAGGGCGCCGACGCGCTCGAAGCCCTGCTGCGCCGCTACACGAACGTCGAGCGCGTGATCTGTGGCCACCTGCACCGCGCCATCGACGTGCGCTTCGGCGGCACCATCGCCTCGACCTCGCCGGCGCAGGCCCACCAGGTCTGCCTCGACCTGGCGCCCGACGCCGCCTCGGCCTGGACGCTGGAGCCGCCCTCGTTCCGCGTGCATGCCTGGTCGCCGGCCGGGCGCCGGCTCGTCACCCACCTGGCGGCCTCCGGCAGCTTCGAAGGCCCTTATCCTTTCCACGACAACGGAGCCCTGATCGACTGAAGCGTCCACTTGTGGAAAATGGGGCTGAAACGAACCAAAACGAAAACAAGAGAAAGGTCAGACCCCGCCCTCCATGAAGCACCTTCTGAATCTGCTTGCCGCCGTCGCCCTGCTGGTCTGGGGCACGCACCTCGTGCGCACCGGCGTGCTGCGCGTCTTCGGCGCCAACCTGCGCAAGATCCTCGTGCAGAGCATGCGCAACCGCTTCACGGCGGCGCTCTCGGGCATCGGCGTCACGGCGCTCGTGCAGTCGAGCACGGCCACGTCGCTCATGACCTCGTCCTTCGTCGGGCAGGGGCTGGTCACGCTACCGGCCGCGCTGGCGGTGATGCGCGGCGCCGACGTGGGCACGGCGCTGATCTCGGTGCTCTTCTCGGCCGACCTCTCATGGCTCTCGCCGATGTTCATCTTCGTGGGGGTGGTGCTGTTCATCACGCGTTCGGCCACTGTGGCCGGCCGCGTCGGGCGGGTGCTGATCGGGCTGGGGCTGATGCTGCTGGCGCTGCAGCTGGTGGTCGCGGCCACCGAGCCCCTCTTCTCATCGCCGGCTGTGCGCGCGCTGCTCGCGTCCATCACCAGCGACGTGCTGCTGGAGATCACCCTCGGCGCCGCGCTGGCGATCGTGGCGTATTCGAGCCTGGCAGTGGTGCTGCTGGTGGCGGCCATGGCGACGTCGAACGTGGTGCCGCTGGACGTCGCGCTCGGCCTCGTGCTCGGCGCCAACCTCGGCAGCGGCCTGCTCGCGGTGTTGACCACGGCCAAATCGGCGGTGTCGGTGCGGCAGGTGACCGTCGGCAACCTGCTGTTCAAGGCACTCGGCGTGGCGCTGGTCACGCCGTTCGTCGGCCTGTGGATTCGCTACGTGCAGCCCCAGCTGCCCAACCAGACGCACGGCGTGGTGCTGTTCCACCTGGCGTTCAACGTCGTGATCAGCATCGGTTTCATCGGCCTCACGCAATGGGTCGCCAAGCTGGTGACGCGCATGCTGCCCGTGCCGCCACAGCCCGTGGGCACCAGCCGGCCGCACCACCTCGACCCCTCGGCGCTATCGACACCCTCGCTCGCCATTTCGAATGCCGCGCGCGAGGCGCTGCACCAGGCCGACATCGTGGAGACCATGCTCATCGGCACGCTCGACGTGATCCGCAACAACGACCTGCGGCTGGCGCAGGAGCTGCGGCAACTCGACGACACGGTGGACGAGCTGTACTCGGCGATCAAGTACTACATGACGCGCATCTCGCGCGAGGCGCTGGGCGAAGAGGAAAGCCGGCGCTGGACGGACATCATCAGCTTCACGATCAACATGGAGCAGATCGGGGACATCATCGAGCGGGTGATCATCGATATCGAGGACAAGAAGATCAAGCCGCAGCGCAATTTTTCGGCCGCGGGGATGGCGGAGATTGTGGAGCTGCATGGGCGGTTGATTGCCAATCTGCGGTTGAGCATGAGTGTGTTCTTGAATGGGAATGTGCGGGATGCGCAGAAGCTTCTGGAAGAGAAGGCGCGGTTTCGTGATCTGGAGCGGGCTTATGCAACGACTCACCTGGACCGGTTGTCGGATCGGACCACTCTCAGCATCGAGACGAGTTCGCTGCACATCGACTTGATCAGCGATTTGAAGCGGATCAATTCGCACATCTGCTCGATTGCTTATCCGATTCTTGAATCGGCTGGGGCGTTGGCACCTAGCCGGCTTCGTGAGTCTCGGCTTGGGAAGATCGAGGGCTGATCGTTTTTTCTCCCGAGGCCGGGTCTCGCCCCGGCGGGCGACCTACTTTTCTTTGCTTCGCCAAAGAAACGTAGGCAAAAGAAAGGCGACCCTGCTGTCTGCGTCCCTCCGCTTCGCTGCGGGCAACCTGCGGTGCTCACGTTTCGCGGGGTCTCGCAGAACTCGCTCCACTGCGTTGCGCTCAAACAGCTGCGAGCCCTGATCCGCGAAACGCTGCGCTCCTCGGCGCATACAGAAGGGGTTGGGATACCTCACGGGCCATCGCTGCGCTCGGCCAGTGGGCCGCAGCAGGCGCTTCGCGCCTGCTGCGGCGGGGGTTGGTAGGGGCGATTGATGGCCTCGACATGGGCGTTATCGCTGTCACCTGCACATGCACGAGCACGAGCACGAGCACGAGCACGAGCACGAGCACGAGCAAAGCCGTTGCATCCGGCTGTTGGAAGTTCCCGGGCCGAGCGAAGCGATGGCCCGCCCGGTATCGAAGCCCCTCTGGCTGCGCCGAGGAGCGCAGCGTTTTGCGGATCAGGGCTCGCAGCTGTTTGAGCGAAGCGAGTTCTGCGAGACCCCGCGAAACGCGAGCACCGCAGGTTGCCCGCAGCGAAGCGGAGGGTCGCAGACAGTGGGGTCGCCTTTTCTTTGCTTACTTTCTTTTGGCGAAGCAAAAGAAAGTAAGTCGCCCGCCGGGGCGAGTCCCGGCCTCGGAAAAAAACTACTCAGCAGCTCTCAACCCAGCAGCAGCAGCGACAGCAGCCCGCCGCGCATACCGCTGAGCCAGCACCGCACACACCATCAGCTGCATCTGGTGAAACAGCATCAACGGCAAAACGATGGCCCCCACAGCGTGCGAAGCAAACAGCACCTTCGCCATCGGAATCCCACTCGCCAGGCTCTTCTTAGAGCCGCAAAAGACGATGGTGATCTCGTCTTCGATGTTGAAGCCAAAGCGCCGCGCCATGAACGTCGTGAGCCCCAGCGCCAACGCCAGCAACACCCCACAAACCAACAGCAGCCCCAACAACGCACTCACAGGAATCTGCTTCCAAAGCCCTTCGATCACAGCCGCGCTGAACGCCGTATAGACCACCAAAAGAATCGACCCCTGGTCCACAAACTTCAGCACCGCAGCCCGCTTCTGAATCCACTTCCCGATCAACGGACGCGACAGGTGCCCGATCACGAACGGCACCAACAGCTGCAACAGAATCCGCCCGATCGCATCGAGCGACGAAGACGACGCCACCGCGCCGCCTTCAGGCAACACCACCAGGCTCACCAGCACCGGCGTGATGAACACGCCCAGCAGCGTCGAGGCCGAAGCGCTGCAGATCGCAGCCGGCATGTTCCCCCGCGCCATCGCCGTGAACGCAATCGCCGACTGCACCGTCGCAGGCAGCACGCACAGGAACAGCACGCCCGTGTACAGCTGCGGCGTCACCAGCGGCCCCAGCACGGGCCGCAGCGCGAGCCCCAGCAACGGGAACAGGATGAACGTGCAGGCGAACACCAGCAGGTGCAGCCGCCAATGCGTGATGCCCGCAAGGATCGCCTCGCGCGACAGCTTGGCGCCGTGCAGAAAGAACAGCAACCCGATCGCGACCGTGGTCAGGCCTTCGAAGAAATGCGCCACGCGGCCGCTTGCGGGCAGCAGGCTGGCCAGGGTGACGACCGCGACGAGCGTGAGCGTGAAGTTGTCAGGAAGAAAGCGTGAACGTGCCATGGCCTGCATTGGACCTTTCGCCCATTCAAAAGAGAAATGGATTTATCGGATGGATATATGATTTGAGCGCATGAACGTCACGCTGCGCCAACTCCGCGTCTTCCGCTCGGTGGCCGAGGGCCGCAACTTCAGCCGCGCCGGCGACCAGGTGGGCCTGAGCCAGCCGGCGGTGAGCCGGTCGATCTCGGAACTCGAAGCCCAGCTCGGCCTCAAGCTGCTCGACCGCACCACGCGCGAGGTGGTGCTGACCGAGGCCGGCCAGTCGTTCGCGGCCCGGCTCGACCGCGTGCTCGACGAACTCGACCAGACGCTGCAGGACGTGGCGGGCCTGGCCAGCGCGCGCGGCGGCAAGGTGCGCGTGGCGAGCAGCCCCACGCTGTCGGCCAACCTCATGCCCGACTGCATCGCGGCCTGCGCGGTGCAGGCGCCGGGCATCCAGTTTCTGCTGCTCGACCGCATCCAGCAGGACGTGCTGGACAGCGTGCGCAGCGGCGAGGTCGATTTCGGCGTGGTGATCGAGCCCTCCGAAGCCGACGACCTGCACTGCGAATCGATCCTCGCCGACCCCTTCATGGTGGTCACGCTGCCCGGCCACCGGCTGACGCAAAAAAAGGCCTCGGTGAACTGGTCGGCGCTCGACGGCCAGCCGCTGGTGCTGCTCGATCACGCCTCGGGCAGCCGGCGCCTCATCGACCTGGCGCTGGAGCGGCACGGCGCGCGCTGCGACGTGAAGCAGCAGCTGGGCCATGCGACCACCGTGTTCCGCATGGTCGAGGCCGGCATCGGCATCAGCGTGATGCCAGGGCTGTCGCTGCCGCCCGAGGGGCTGGCGAGTCTGGTGGTGCGTCCGCTGGTGCCGAACGTGCAGCGCGCGATCATGCTGATCCGGCGCCGCAACCGCGAGCTGTCGCCGCTGGCGCAGCGGGTCTGGCGCATGGTGCGCGAGACGGCCGCGCTCAGTGAGGCGCCATCGGCGGCTTCACCAACGACGAAGGCGCGCTGAAAAAGCGCTCCTGCCGCTGGCGCACGCAATAGTCGATCAGGTCCTCGACCTCGGTGGCCTTGTCGAACACCGCGTCGGCGCCGAGCTGCGCGCACTTGCGGCGCGTCTCGGGCGTGGCGTGGTTGCTCAGCACCACGATCTTCTGTTTCGGGTCGCGGTTGCGGCAGGCCTCGAGCACGCTGTAGCCGGTGCCGTCGCCCAGGAACAGATCGACGATGGCCAGGTCCCACAGCGCCGGGTTGTGCGTGAGCCAGCGCGTGCCCTCGGCTTCCGACTCGGCCTGGCCGACCGGATCGATGCGCGCCATCTCGCGCAATGTGCCCGCCAGGCTCGCGCGGAGGGCGGGGTTGTCTTCGACGATGAAGGCGCGGACGGTGGTCATGGCGGGCTCTGCGGAGGGGACGAATGAGGCTACAAATTGCGCCCGCCACAAGTCGAAGGTGTGACACCCCACCGCGCGTAGGACATCACCCGCCGGCCTCTGCGCTGGTTCAGAGCGTGAGGATCGTGCAGCCCGTGGTCTTGCGCGCCTCGAGGTCGCGGTGCGCCTGCTGCACGTCGGCCAGGGCGTAGCGCTGGTCGATCGGGATCTTCACCGCGCCGCTTCGCACCACCGCGAACAGGTCGTCGGCCATGGCCTGCGTGCTCTCGCGCGTGGCGATGTGCGTGAACAGCGTCGGACGCGTCACGTAGAGCGAGCCCTTCGAGGCCAGCAGCCCGAGGTTGATCGGCGGCACCGGGCCCGAGCCGTTGCCGAAGATCGCCAGCAGGCCGAAGGGGCGCAGGCTGTCGACGGAGCCTTCGAAGGTGTCCTTGCCGACCGAGTCGTACACCACCTTCACGCCCTTGCCGCCGGTGATCTCCTTCACGCGCGCCGCGAAGTTCTCGGTGCTGTAGTTGATGGCGTGCGCCGCGCCGTGCGCCAGCGCGAGCTTGCACTTGGCGTCGCTGCCGGCCGTACCGATGAGCTGCAGGCCGAGCGCCTTGGCCCACTGGCAGGCGATGAGGCCGACACCGCCGGCCGCCGCATGGAACAGCACGAAGTCGCCGGGCTGCAGGCCTTCGGCGGGCAGCGTCTTCTTCAGCAGGTACTGCGCGGTGAGGCCCTTGAGCATCATGGCCGCGCCGGTCTCGAAGGAGATGTCGTCGGGCAGCTTGCACACGCACTTGGCGGGCATCACGCGCAGCTCGCAATACGCGCCGGGCGGCTGGCTCGCGTAGGCGGCGCGGTCGCCGGCCTTCAGGTGCGTCACGCCCTCGCCCACCGCCTCGACGATGCCCGAAGCTTCCATGCCCAGTTGCAGCGGCATCTGGAACGGGTACAGGCCGGTGCGCTGGTAGGTGTCGATGAAGTTCAGGCCCACGGCCTTGTGGCGGATGCGGATCTCACCGGGGCCGGGCTCGCCCACCTCGACCTCGACGACCTTCAGTTCCTCGGGACCGCCATGGCGGTCGATACGGACGGCTTTGCTCAACATCGTTGCTGTCTCCACGCAGGGGAAAAAAGAATGGGACGGGCATCGTGCCACGTTTGGCCTTTTCGCGACGGGCCATGGGCACTGCGCGGAGATCGTGCGGCCCGGTAGAGTCGGCGGCCATGTCTTCCGCATCGCACCCCCGCCTCACGCCCCTCACCGCCCTTCTGCTCACCGTGCCGCCGCTGCTGTGGGCCGGCAATGCGGTGGTCGGCCGTCTGGTGCGCGCGCTGGTGTCGCCGCTGACGCTGAACTTCGTGCGCTGGGTGATCGCGTTCGTGCTGCTGCTGCCATTGGCAGCGTGGGTGCTGCGACGGAGCAGCCCGCTGTGGGCGCACTGGAAGCGTTACGCGCTGCTGGGCCTGCTGGGCATCGGCCTGTACAACGCTTTTCAATACCTGGCGCTGCAGACCTCCACGCCGATCAACGTCACGCTGGTGGGCTCGAGCCTGCCGCTGTGGATGCTGGCCGTGGGCACGCTGTGCTTCGGCGCGCGTGCCAGCCGGCGCACGGTGGGTGGCGCGCTGCTGTCGATGCTCGGCGTGCTGCTGGTGCTCAGCCGCGGCGAATGGCAGCAGCTGCTGGCGCTGCGGCTGGTGCCGGGCGACCTGTACATGATCGTGGGCACCATCACCTGGGCCTTCTACAGCTGGCTGCTGGCGCGCACGCACGAACCCGGCGATGTGCGCAACGACTGGGCCGCCTTCCTCATGGCGCAACTGGTGTTCGGCCTCGCATGGTCGGGCGCGCTGGCCGCCGGCGAATGGACGCTGACCGACGCCCACATCGACCTGGGCTGGCCGCTCATTGCGGCGATGCTGTTCATCGGCATCGGCCCCGCCGTGCTGGCCTACCGCTGCTGGGGCACCGGCGTGCAACGCGCGGGGCCGCAGGCAGCGAGCATCTTCATGAACCTCACACCGCTGTTCGCGGCCGTGCTGTCGGCGGCCTTCCTCGGTGAGGCGCCGCACTGGTACCACGGCGCCGCGTTCGTGCTGATCGTCGGCGGGATCGTGGTGTCGTCGCGGCGCTGAACGCGCGCCGCTGCGTCGGTCAGTAAGTGCCCGGGTACGCGCCGCCGTCGGCCAGCACGTTTTGCCCGGTCATGTAGCCGGCCTGCATGCTGCAGAGGAACGCGCAGATCGCGCCGAACTCCGCCGGGTTGCCGAAGCGCTTGGCCGGAATGTTCTTCTTGCGCGCTTCCCACACGGTGTCGAAATCCTGGCCCGACTTCTGCGCGGCGCCAGCCATCGTGCCCTTGAGGCGGTCGGTCTCGAAGGAGCCCGGCAGCAGGTTGTTGATGGTCACGCCCTGCGCCGCCACCGAGGTGCGCGCCACGCCGGCCACGAAGCCCGTGAGGCCGCTGCGCGCGCCGTTCGACAAGCCCAGGATGTCGATCGGCGACTTCACCGAGCTCGACGTGATGTTGACGATGCGACCGAAGCCGCGTTTCGCCATGCCGTCCACCGTGGCCTTGATGAGCTCGATGGGCGTGAGCATGTTGGCGTCGACCGCCTTGATCCACGCCTCGCGGTCCCAGTTGCGGAAGTCGCCGGGCGGCGGGCCGCCGGCGTTGGTGACGACGATGTCGAAGTCGTGGCCCAGCGCGAACACGGCCGCGCGGCCGGCTTCGGTGGTGATGTCGGCCGCCATCTGCTTGACGAACGGACCCGACGGGCCGGCCGCTGCCACCAGCTGCTTGGCTGCAGCATCGAGCGCCTCGGCGCCGCGCGCCACGATCACCACGTTGACGCCTTCGCGCACCAGCGCCTCGGCGCAGCCGTAGCCCAACCCCTTGCTCGCGCCGCACACCAGCGCGGTCTTGCCTGCAATGCCCAGATCCATGTGTTTGCTCCAGTCGATCGATCGATTGATCGTGCAGGGGCGGCTAGCGCCCCTTGCGTGTGAAAACGAAGATGCCCGCAATGACGAGCACCGTGCCGGCCGCGATCCACGCGGTGAACGGCTCACCCAATATGACCACCCCCATGAAGATGGTGGACAGGGGCCCGATCATGCCGGTTTGCGCCGCAATGGCGGGGCCGATGCGCTCGATGGCCATCATCACCATGAGGACAGGCACCGCCGTGCACAACGTGGCGTTGAGCACCGACAGCCAGATCACCTCGGGCGCCACTGCCATCGCCGCGCTCATGGGCCGCGTGAGCACGAACTGCAGGATGCACAACAGGCAGGCCACAGTGGTCGCCAGCCCCACGAGCCGCAGCGAGCCCAGCCGCTTGACGAACTCGCCGCTGTACACAAGGTAGCCCGCATAGCTCACCGCGCTCAGGAACACGAGGAACGCGCCCCATGCCGCCGCGCCGCCGCCCTTGCCGTCGCCGCCGGTCCAGAGCTCGTGGCCGAACACCAGCAGCACGCCGGCGTAGCTCACGACCATGCCGAACACCTGCGGGCGCGTCGGGCGGCGCCGGTACAGCAGCCAGCCGAAGAACAGCACCAGCGTGGGGTTGAGGTACAGGATCAGCCGCTCGAAGCTGGCCGAGATGTAGGCCAGCCCGGCAAAGTCGAGAAAGCTCGCGAGGTAGTAGCCCGAGAAGCCGAGCCCCAAAATGCCGAGCCAGTCGCGCGTCGTGAGTGCGGGCTTGCCGCGCCCGGCCCACCACGCCATGAGCGCGAACAGCGGCAGCGCAAAGAGCATGCGCAGCATGATGAGCGTGATGGCGTCGACGCCGTAGCGGTACGCCAGCTTGACGATGATGGCCTTGCCGCTGAAGGCGATGGCGCCCAGCGTGGCAAGGACGAGGCCGGTGGCGTAGCCCTTGCGGGCGGCCTCGTGTCCGTGCGGGGGAATGCCGGCCGATGCGGCTGCTTTGTTCATCCCCCGATCATCCCTTGATCCTCAGTAGCCTGCAGCGAGGCCGTCGCGGCGCGGGTCGCTTGCAGCGACATAGCCTTCGACCGACGGCTCGCCCGCGCGCCAGATGAACTGGCCGGCGCCGAAGTCCTGGTAAGAGTCGTTGATCACGTCCAGGTGGTGGCCCAGGTCGCGCAGGCCTTGCACGGTGTCGGCCTTCATCGCGGCCTCGACGTTGATCTCGAGCCCCGCGTTGAAGCGCCAGCGCGGTGCGTCGCACGCGGCCTGCGGGTTCTGGCCGTAGTCGAGCATGCGCACCAGCGTCTGCATGTGGCCTTGGGGCTGCATGTTGCCGCCCATCACGCCGAAGCTCATCACCGGCTGGCCGTCCTTCGTGAGGAAGGCCGGAATGATGGTGTGGAACGGGCGCTTGCCCGGCGCCACCACGTTCGGGCTCTCGGCCTTGAGGCTGAAGCCGTGGCCGCGGTTCTGCAGGCTGATGCCGAACTCGGGTTCGACGCAGCCCGAGCCGAAGCCCATGTAGTTGCTCTGGATGAAGCTCACCATCATGCCGCTCTCGTCCGCCGCGGTGAGGTAGATGGTGCCGCCCTTGACCGGGTTGCCGGCCTTGAAGTCCTGCGCCTTGTTCACGTCGATGAGTCTCGCACGCGAAGCGAGGTACGCGTCATCGAGCATTTGCGCGGGGGTCACCGTCATCGACGATGGCTCCGACACGTAGCGGTACACGTCGGCGAAAGCCAGCTTCATGGCCTCGATCTGCAGGTGCTGCGACTGCACCGAGTCGACCGGCAGCGAGGCGATGTCGAACTTCTCGAGGATGCCCAGCGCGATCAGCGCCGCGATGCCCTGGCCGTTCGGCGGAATCTCGTGCAGCGTGTGGCCGCGGTAGTCGCGCGAGATGGGCTTGACCCACTCGGGCTGGTAGGCCGCCATGTCGGCCACAGTGAGCGCGCCGCCCTGCTCTTGCGAGAACTTGGCGATCGCTTCGGCGATCTCGCCGTTGTAGTAGGCCTCGCCCTTGGTGCGGGCAATCGCCTTGAGCGCGCGGGCCGCCGCGGTGAAGCGGAACAGCTCGCCGATCTCGGGCGCGCGGCCCCAGGGCAGGAAGGCCTGGGCGAAGCCCGGCTGCGATTGCAGGATCGGCGTGGCCGCCGCCCACTTGCCCTGCACCACCGGCGGCACGAGGTAGCCGCGCTCGGCGATGTCGATGGCGGGCGCCATCAGGTCGGCGAAAGGCAGCTTGCCGAAACGGTCGCTCATCGCAACCCAGCCGCGCACCGCGCCGGGCACGGTGACCGAGTCGATGCCGCGCATCGGCGGCGTGGCGGCGTCGGCGCCGTACTTGGCCTTGAAGTACGCGGGCGTCCATGCCTTCGGCGCGGGGCCCGAGGCGTTGAGGCCGTGCAGTTCCTTGCCGTCCCACAGGATGCAGAAGGCGTCGCTGCCCAGGCCGTTGCTCACGGGCTCGACCAGCGTCATCACCGCGGCCGTGGCAATGGCCGCGTCGACCGCGTTGCCGCCCTGCTGAAGCATGCGCAGGCCGGCCTGCGCGGCCAGCGGGTGCGACGTGGCGACCACGTTGCGCGCAAACACCGGCAGACGGGTCGAGAGGTAGGGGTTGTTGAAGTCGAAGTTCATGTCGGCGTGCTCTCGTTAGTCGTTGGTGATCTTGCGATCGACGACGATCTTTTTCCATTTGGCGGCGTCAACGGCCACCATCTTTGCGAACTGCTCGGGCGTGCCCGCGTTCGCCGGCTCGATGCCCAGGCGGGCGAGCTTGTCCTTCAGCTCGGGGTCGGCCAACGCTTCGTTGGCGGCCTTGTTCACGCGCGCCACGATGTCGGCCGGCAGCCCCTTCGGGCCGTAGAAGCCGAACCAGGTGTTCGACTCGAAGCCCGGCAGCGTGTCGGCAATGGGCGGCAGCTCGGACGCCAGCGGGCTGCGCTTGAGCGATGTGACGCCCAGTGCGCGCAGCCGGCCGTCGCGCACATGCGGCATGCCGGTGGGCAGCGAATCGAACAGCACGTCGACCTTGCCGCTGATGAGGTCGGGCACCGCGAGCGCCGTGCCGCGGTAGGGAATGTGCGTGACGAACACGCCGGCCTGCGCCTTGAACAGCTCCGCCGTGAGCTGCACGATGGTGCCGTTGCCGCTCGATGCGTAGTTGAGCTTGCCGGGGTTCTTCTTCGCGTGGTCGATCCACTCGCGCACCGTCTTGGCGGGCGTGTTGACCGGCACCAGCATGATGCTCGGCGCATCGCCCACGTGGGCGATGGGCGCGAAGTCGCGCACCGTGTCGTAGGGCAGCCTGGCCGTGATGGCCGGGCCGATGGCGTGCGTGCTCGTGGTCGCGAGCAGCAGCGTGTAGCCGTCGGGCAGTGCCTTGGCCGCGAGGTCGGAGCCGATCGCGCCGCCCGCGCCGGGCTTGTTGTCGATGATCAGCTGGGTGCCGAGCTTCTCGCTCATCTTCTGGCCCAGCGTGCGGGCGAAGAGGTCGGTGGCGCCGGCCGCCGGGAACGGCACGATCAACCGGATCGGACGGTTCGGATAGGTCTGCTGGGCCAGGGCAGGCACCGCGGCCAGCACCAGCGCGGCCGCGGCGAGCGCGATACGGGTGGTTCGTTTCATGGAATTCATTGTGTCCGAGGTGGTGTGTCGAGGCGTGCCTTGTCCGACGTGGCCGCAGGATTGGACTCGCAGGGCATTGAAAAGGGAAATGGATTTATCGGATAGATATATGAATCCAACGCATCAATCGTGCCACGTCGAAGCCCCAACGAAAAACGGCGCCCGAAGGCGCCGTTTGTGCGTGAAGGCAAAGGCCGTCGATCAGTCTTCGACGAAGGCTTCTTCGCGCTTGGACTTCACTGCAGGCAACAGCACGATGATCAGCAGCAGGGCTGCAGCGATCAGCAGGCCGGCCGAGATCGGGCGCGTGACGAACACGCTCCAGTCGCCACGCGACAGCAGCAGCGAACGGCGCAGGTTCTCTTCCATCATCGGGCCCAGGATGAATCCCAGCAGCAACGGTGCGGGTTCGCAGCCGAGCTTGAAGAAGGTGTAGCCGACAAAGCCGAACACACCCACCATCCAGATGTCCCAGGTGTTGTTGTTGGTCGAGTACACGCCGATCGCGCAGAACAGCACAATCGCCGGGAACAGGAACTTGTAGGGCACCGACAGCAGCTTGATCCACAGGCCGATCAGCGGCAGGTTCAGGATCACCAGCATCGCGTTGCCGATCCACATCGAGGCGATCAGGCCCCAGAACAGCTCGGGGTTGCTGGTCATGACCTGCGGACCCGGCTGGATGTTGTGGATCGTCATGGCACCGACCATCAGCGCCATCACGGCGTTGGGCGGAATGCCCAGCGTCAGCAGCGGAATGAAGGAGGTCTGCGCGCCGGCGTTGTTGGCGGCTTCAGGCGCGGCCACGCCGCGGATGTTGCCCTTGCCGAAGGGCACTTCGCCCGGATGCAGCTTGGTCTTCTTCTCGATGGTGTAGGCCGCAAAGGCCGACAGCAGCGCACCGCCACCGGGCAGGATGCCCAGCGACGAACCCAGCGCGGTACCACGCAGCACGGCGGGCAGCATGCGCTTGAAGTCTTCCTTGGTCGGGAACAGGCCCGAGACCTTGGCGGTGAAGACTTCGCGCTCTTCGTCCGGACGCGACAGGTTGGCAATGATTTCGCCGTAACCGAACACGCCCATGGCGATGGCCACGAAGCCGATGCCGTCGGTGAGTTCAGGCACGTCGAAGCTGAAGCGCGCGACACCCGAGTTCACGTCGGTACCGACCAGGCCCAGCAGCAGGCCCAGCACGATCATCGCGATCGCCTTGAGCAGCGAACCCGACGCCAGCACCACGGCGCCGATCAGGCCCAGGATCATCAGCGAGAAGTACTCGGCCGGGCCGAACTTGAAGGCCAGCTCGGTCAGAGGCGGTGCGAAGGCGGCCAGGATGAGCGTGCCGACGCAACCCGCGAAGAACGAGCCCAGGCCCGCAGCGGCGAGCGCCGGACCTGCACGGCCCTTGCGCGCCATCTGGTAGCCGTCGATCACGGTCACCACCGACGACGATTCGCCCGGCAGGTTCACCAGAATCGCGGTGGTCGAGCCACCGTATTGCGCGCCGTAGTAGATGCCGGCCAGCATGATCAGCGCCGACACGGGCGGCAGCGCGTACGTGGCGGGCAGCAGCATCGCGATGGTCGCGACCGGGCCGATGCCCGGCAGCACGCCGATCAGCGTGCCCAGAATACAACCGGCCAGGCAGTACAGCAGGTTGGTGAAGGTGAAGGCAACGCCAAAACCCAGCGAGAGGTGTTCAAACAGTTCCATGGTGTGAGCAGCTTTCTTCTCAACCGGTGATGAAGGTCGGCCAGACCTGGATCTGGAGCTTCAACGCCCAGATGAACGCGACGTAGCTGCCGACGGCCAGCACGGTGGCCAGGATCAGCACGGTGGGCAGCTTGAACTCATGGCCCGCCAGGCTCGAGATGATCACGAGCGCGTAGATGGCGATGATCATGCCCATGGCCGGCACGCCCAGGCTCGGCAGACCGCCCAGCAGGATGCCGAAGGCGATGTTGGCGCCCAGGATGAACACGACCTGCTTCCAGGCCCATTTGCCGATTTTTTCGCCGTCGGTCGTTTCAACGGTGAGCCCGCTGAACATGATGCCCAGGCCGATGAAGGACATCAGGATGCCGAGCATCAACGGGAAGTAACCCGGGCCCATGCGAGCACCGCTGCCCACGCTGTAGGTGGTGGCGCCCCATGCGAACGCCACGCCCACGACGGTGAACATCAGTCCCGAGAAAAAGTCTTTCTGACTTTTGATTTTCACGAACAGTCTCCTCGAACAATTTCGATGCGGAATTGTCGAGTCAGCCTCCGGTCAGGCTGATGTGGATTCCACTAACCGGAAGACTAGGGATAACCCGAAATGACTCATGCCCCGTCGCGCGGGGGGCACGTGTTTCTACTCAAGCGGGGGCGTGGCGCTGAGCACTTCTTCGATGGTCGTCACGCCTTCGGCCACGCGCAGCGCGCCGGCCAGCCGCAACGGCCGCATGCCGTCGATCACGGCCTGGCGCCGCAGGCCCGTGAGGTTGGGCTCCTTGGTGACCTTGTCCTTGAAGGGCTCGGTCACGCTCAGCAGTTCGTACAGGCCCATGCGGCCCATGTAGCCGGTCATGCGGCAATCGACGCACCCCACCGGCTTGTAGGCCCGCACCGAGCCGGTGATCTGCCACGGCTTGACGATGGCTTCGAGGCTTTCGCGCGTGACCGCGTCGTCGGGCTGCTTGCAATGCGGGCACAGCGTGCGCACCAGGCGCTGCGCGAGCACGCCCAGCATCACGGCGGTGATGAGGTACGAGGGCACGCCGAGTTCCATCATCCGCGTGATGGCGCTCGGCGCGTCGTTGGTGTGCAGCGTGCTGAACACCAGGTGGCCGGTGAGCGCGGCCTGGACCGCCATCTCGGCGGTGGCGAGGTCGCGGATTTCGCCGACCATGATGATGTCCGGGTCCTGCCGCATCAGCGCGCGCAGGCCCTCGGTGAAACCGAAGTCGAGCTGCGGCTGCACCTGCGTCTGGTTGAACGAGGGCTCGATCATTTCGATCGGGTCTTCGACCGTGCTCACGTTGACCTCTTCGGTCGCCACGCGCTTGAGCGTGGAGTACAGCGTGGTGGTCTTGCCCGAGCCCGTGGGCCCGGTCACCAGGATGATGCCGTTGGGCCGCGTGACGAGCTGTTCCCAGCGCTGCGCGTCGTGCTGCGCAAAGCCCAGCGCGTCGAGGTCTTTCACCGCGGTGTCGGGGTCGAAGATCCGCATCACCATCTTCTCGCCGAAGGCGGTCGGCAAGGTCGACAGGCGCATTTCGACTTCGTCGCCGCGCATGTTGCGGGTCTTGATGCGACCGTCGAGCGGGCGGCGCTTTTCGACCACGTCCATGCGGCCCAAAAGCTTGATGCGCGCGACCATCGCGTTCATCACGCCCATCGGCATCTGGTAGGCCGGATGCAGGATGCCGTCGATGCGGAAACGGATCACGCCCTGCTCGCGGCGCGGCTCCAGGTGGATGTCGCTGGCGCGCTGGTCAAAGGCGTACTGCCAGAGCCAGTCGACCACCTGCACCACACTCTGGTCATTCGCGTCGAGCTGTTTGGTGCTCTTGCCGAGCTCGACCAACTGCTCGAAGCTCGCACCGCCGGTGTTGCCGCCGGCCTTCTGCGCGGCGCGCACCGACTTGGCGAGCGCAAAGAATTCGGCCGTGTAGCGCTGGATGTCCGACGGGTTGGCCACCACGCGGCGCACGGTTCGCTTCGACTGGCGCTCGACCTCGGCGATCCAGTCGGTGAGAAAGGGCTCGGCCGTGGCCACCACCACCTCGTTCGGCAGCACCTGCACCGGCAGCACCTTGTGGCGCTCGGCATACCCGGCGCTCATGGTGTCGGCCACCTTGCCCACGTCGACCTTGAGCGGATCGATGCGCAGGTAGGCCAAGCCGGCGCGGCCGGCGAGCCATTGCGTGAGCGCTTCGAGGTCGAGCGGCTTGCCGTCGGCCTCGCGCGTCATGGCGACATTGGCCAGGCGCACCAGCGGCGCCTGCCGGCTCTCGGCCTGGGCGCAGCGCGCGATGGTGCGCTTGGCTTCCATCGGCGAGATCACGCCGTCGGTGGCGAGCCATTCGATCAGGCGACGCAGGTCGAGCGGACCTTCGTGGCGAGCAGCAGCGGAGGCGGCGGCGGGTACAGCGCTCATGAACCGGAAATCAGGTGGTGAGGGAAAGCGTCATCGGCTTGAACACCCGCAGCCACTTGGGCGCGGGCAGGCCCCAGCGAGTCTGGATGGTTTGGGCGCGCTCGGCAAGCACCTCGCGCTTCGGGCGCGACGGCGTGCGCTGGGCCAGCACCACCGTGTTGCCTTCGCGCGTCGGCTTGAAGGCCCACACCGCATCGGCGCCGAAGGCGGCGGCGATTTTCTCGAGGCTGCGCTCGTAGCTCGACGAGCGGCCGAACAGGTTGACCGTCATGCAGCCGTCTTCGGTGAGCAGCGCGCGGCAGTCGGCATAGAAGTCTTCGCTGTCGAGCACCGGCGCGGCGGCCTCGTGGTCGTACAGGTCGACCTGCAGTGCATCGACCGTGCCCTGCCATTCGGGCTTGCGGATTTCTTCGGCCGCATCGGCGATCACCACGCGCAGCTTCAGGTCGTCGGCCGGCAGCTTGAACCAGCCGCGGCAGGCGGCCACCACCTGCGGGTTCAGCTCGACCGCGGTGGTGCGCATGCGCAGCGTCTTGCGGCTGAACTTGGTGAGCGTGGCCGCGCCCAGGCCGAGCTGCATCGCGTGGCGGTTGCCCACGCCCTTGCTGTCGACGAACAGCAGCCAGGCCATCATGCGCTGCACGTACTCGAGCTCGATATCAAAAGGTGCGTCGAGCTTCATCGAGCCCTGGACCCATTCGGTGCCCAGGTGCAGGTAGCGGATGTCGCCCCAGTCGGAAAAATTGACTTCGGGCAGGACGAGGGTTTTCTTATTTGCGGAGGAAGCCATCAGAGAAGGTGGTGGGCAACGAAGACCTCGCGCCAGGCCGCGAGCTTGCGCTCGAAGGACCATGACGCGTTGGCGGGGCTGGTGGATGGCAATGAATAGACCGGCACGCCGAGGGTGCGCGTGTGGCGTGCGTGCTTGAAGCTCTCGCCGCCGTTGTGGGCGATGGCCGCGAGCTTGGGCAGCTGCAGGCCGGCGATGTCGTTCACGACCGGCGAGCGGATCGCCGTGTCGAGGCTGCCCTCGCGCTCGCAGGCGCCGTACACGTCCCACACGCCGAGGCCGCGATCGAGCAGCCACGCGCAACGCTGAGGGTAGCTGTCCGCGCCCGTCGGAAGCGCAGGGTCGGGCCAGAGGGCTTGCAAGATCTTCCAGAACTGATTTTGGGGATGCGCATAGTACTGCTGCTGCACGAGCGACTTGACGCCCGGGAAGCTGCCGAGAATGAGCACACGTGTGTTCGAAGAGACGAGGGGCGCGAGACCGGTCAGCACCGTGCCGGCGGTGGCGGCAGCAACGGTCGGCGACGGGGCGGCGGTCGGTTTCATGGGCGGTATCTTGGCATTGCCGCGCAGACGCCTTGAACGCCCATGAAAAAACCCGCCGAAGCGGGTTCTTTCTTGAAGCACGGGCCGAAGCCCGGTGCGTGGATTTACGGCTTCTTGGCTGCGTCGTGCTCGGCCGTGCCCGGCACCTTCTCGCCGATCGCCTTGCCGGTGCTGCGCATGCCGTCGGCCGACTTGTGGCCGGCGTTTTCAACAGCGTCGCCGGTCTTCACGGCGGCCTTCTTGGTGGCGGTGGTGGCCTTCTTGGTGGTGTTCTTGGTCGCGTTCCAGGCCTTCTTGGTGCCGCGCTCGGTGGCGTTGGCTGCCTTCTTGGTGCCGCTCTTGGTGGCATCCCAGGCCTTCTCGGCGCCGCTCTCGGTCGCGTTCACGGCCTTCTTGGTCGTGCTCTTGGTGGCGTCCCAGGCCTTCTCGGTACCGCGTGCGGTCGCGTCGACGGCGTCCTTGCCGGCTTCCTTCACCTTCTCGGTGGTCGTGGGCTCGGCCGTGGCGGGTGCCGCGGTGGTTTGCGCGACGGCCGACATACCGATGGAGGCCAGCGCCAGTGCGAGCGTGACAGGCAGGGTACGAACAAAAGATGTGGTCATGAAAGACTCCTTTTTTGAGTGAACTAGCGGAGTGACGACAGTGCCACTGGACAACCAACGTCACTTCGAACTTCAAGGATGACAGCAAAAACGGCCCGATAACCTGCGCTGGCGCAACTCGGGACCTTGACCTACGCGGCGGGCGGACGCCCCTCCGACACGTTCAGCAGACTTTGGAGCTTTGGCAGGGCTGCGACCGCATTGCGCGTGGTGTTTTCGGCCAGCGAGTCGATGTCGATGCCCCGCAGTTGCGCGACCACTTCGGCGATGCGCGGCAGTTCGCCGGGCTCGTTGCGGCCCTGCGCTTGCCCGGCGTCGCGCTGCGCCTGCGTGCGGTAGAGCCAGTGCGGCTGGATGTCGGGCGCGTCGGTTTCCATCACCAGCGCGTCCATCGGCAAGGTGGCCGCGAGGCGGCGCAACTGCAGCGCGCGCTCGAAGGTCACGGCGCCACCGAAACCCAGCTTGAGCCCGACCTCGATGCAGGCCTGCGCCTGCTGTTCGCTGCCGTTGAACGCGTGGGCGATGCCGTGCCACGGCCGCCCGCCCGCCGTCTGCCGCAAATGCTTGAGCACCTTGTCGACCGAGCGCCGCACATGGATGAGCACCGGCAGCCCATGCTTGCGCGCCAGTTGCAACTGAGTGTGAAAGAAGCGTTCCTGTTTATCGGCGTCCAGGCCTTCGACGAAGTAGTCGAGCCCGATCTCGCCGACCGCCACCAGGCGCGGATCGTCGCGTCGCGCGTGCAGTTCGGCATCGAGCGTCTGCAGGTCGGCATCGCTCGCCTCGCCCGTGCACAGCGGGTGGATGCCCAGCGCGTAGGCGTCGCCCTGCGTGTGGGCCAGCTCGCGCACGGTGGCGAAGTTGAAGGCCGCCACGGCCGGAATGACGCACAGCACCACGCCCTGCGCAGCCGCACGGGCGCGAATCGTTGGCATCTCCGCACCGAATTCGGGCGCATCGAGGTGACAGTGGGTATCGACAAACGCAGCCATCGCGCCATGATGCCCGAAGGGATGCACAGGCGCGGAAAGCGTGCTACTGTGAACTCCTTCACGCGTCTTTTTTGCCGGAGGTGCTCCGATGCGCAGGCCCGCTTTCTACAGCCGCTCGCCCCGCACGCTGCCACCGGCCGCAGAACCGGCGGCCGGGTCGCCGGCGGATGCCGCGGCTGTGGCCGAGGCCAACGCCGTGCAAGCCCCACCACCTCGCGCACGCTGGCAACCCGGGCGCCGCGCCTTCGCACTGCTCACCGTCAGCTGCATCGCCATCGCCGCCGGCGGCGCCTACTGGGCACCGCACCACGGCGCCAAGGCGCTCACGCAAAAAGACATCGACGCCGCCGTGCTGCGCACGCTGCAGACCAACACCCTCCCCTCGCCGGCTGCCAGGGCCGCCGACATCGTGCGGCCCTCGGTGGTGCGCGTGGTCGGCTATGGCCCCGAGAAGGCCACGCCCGAGGCCAAGACCCAGAAGCGTGGCCGCAACATGGCCAAGGGCAAGGCGCCCGAGGCGCCCGCCGACGGCGGCACGCCGGGCGAGGTCGAGCGCGGCGTGGGCACGGGCGTGGTGATCGTCGACAAGGGCGTGATCCTCACCAACCTGCACGTGGTCGCCGGCGCCGAGAAGATCAAGGTCACCTTCGCCGATGGCCTCGAAGCCATCGCCGTCATCACCGGCGTGCAGCCCGAGAACGACCTCGCGGTGCTGCAGGCACAGAAGATTCCCGACGACCTGATTCCCGCCGTGATGCGCTCCACCGCCGACCTGCGCTCCGGCGACCAGGTGGCCGCCGTGGGCTTTCCGTTCGGCATCGGGCCTTCGGTGTCGGCCGGCGTGGTGTCGGGCCTGAAGCGCTCCTTCCGTTCGCCCGAAGGCAAGCAGGAGCTGGGTAACCTGATCCAGTTCGATGCCGCCGCCAACCCCGGCAACTCGGGCGGGCCGCTCATCAACATGGACGGCGAGGTGCTCGGCATCGTCACCGCCATCCTCAACCCGACGCAGCAGCGCACCTTCATCGGCATCGGCTTCGCGGTGCCGATCGAGAACGCCGCCTCTGCGGCAGGCTCGCCGCCTTTCTGATTTCTTCGAAAGAAAGCCCTTCGCATGAGCACAGAAAACCCGACCTCCTCGACCTTTTCCACAGCGCCCGCCACCGCCGAGCTGATGGAGCAGATCCTCTACGAGGTGAAGCGCGTGGTCGTGGGGCAAGACCGCTTTCTCGAGCGCGTGATGGTCGCGATGCTCGCGGGCGGCCACCTGCTGGTCGAGGGCGTGCCGGGGCTGGCCAAGACGCTCACCATCAAGACGCTGGCCGACACCGTGCGCGGCCAGTTCAAGCGCATCCAGTTCACGCCCGACCTGGTGCCGGCCGACCTGGTGGGCACGCGCATCTACAACCAGAAGACGGGCGAGTTCAGCACCTCGCTGGGCCCGGTGTTCGCCAACCTGCTGCTGGCCGACGAAATCAACCGCGCGCCGGCCAAGGTGCAGAGCGCGCTGCTCGAAGTGATGCAGGAGCGCCAAGTCACCATCGCCGGCGAAACGCACAAGGTACCGCGCCCCTTTCTCGTGATGGCCACGCAGAACCCCATCGAGACCGAGGGCACCTACCCGCTGCCCGAGGCGCAGGTCGACCGCTTCATGATGAAGGTGATGGTCGACTACCCGAGCGACGAAGAAGAGTTCGTGATCGTGCAGCGCGTGATCGGCCCGCCCGTCTCGGCCACGCCGGTCGCCACCACCGACCAGCTGGCCGAGCTGCAGGCCGAGGCGCGGCGCGTGTACGTCGACCCCTCGCTGATCCAGTACGCCGTGAAGCTGGTGTCGGCCACGCGCACGCCCGAAAAACACGGACTGAAAGACCTGCGCCGCTTCATCACCTTCGGCGCCAGCCCGCGCGCGAGCATCAGCCTCACCGAAGGCGCGCGCGCCCTGGCACTGCTGCGCGGCCGCAGCTACGCGCTGCCCGAAGACATGAGCGCGCTGGTGCCCGACGTGCTGCGCCACCGCGTGACGCTGTCCTACGAAGGCCTGTCCGAAGGGCTCACGCCCGACGGGCTGATCGAGAAGATCATGAAGGCCGTTCCCGCTCCCCCCAAACCGCTCGAACATGAAAAGCTGGTGGCGTAAGGCCCCCGAGGCCGCGAACGACGACCGGCTCGCGCTCGAAGCCGGCGGGGCCGAACGCGCGCTGCGCCGGCTCGAATGGACCGTGATCCGCCGCCTCGACGGCCTGCTGCAAGGCGACTACCGCACGCTGATGCGCGGCAGCGGCCTCGACCTAGCCGACCTGCGCGAGTACCAGCACCACGACGACGTGCGCCACATCGACTGGAACGTCACCGCGCGGCTGCAGACGCCGCACGTGCGCGTGTTCACCGAAGACCGCGAGATGTCCGCCTGGTTCGTGCTCGACCTGAGCCGTTCGGTCGATTTCGGCTCGGGCCTGAAGGCCAAGCGCGAGATTTCGGCCGGCTTCGTCGGCGTGCTCGCGCGGCTGCTCACGCGGCACGGCAACCGGGTCGGTGCGCTGGTCTACGGCCGCGACCTCGAGGCCGTGATTCCGCCGCGCACCGGCCGCCGCCATGTGCTGCACCTGCTGCACGCGATGGAAAAGCGCGCGAACCAGGCCGAGGCCGCGCCCACGCAAAAAGGCATGACGCGCCTGGCCGACCTGCTGACCTCGGCCGCCTCGCTCATGCCGCGCCGTTCCACCGTGTTCGTGGTGTCCGACTTTCTCAGCGAGCCCGGCTGGGAGCGCCCGCTGGGCCAATTGGTGCAGCGGCATGAAGTGATTGCCGTGCGCCTGTTCGATCCGCTCGAACTCGAGCTGCCCGACCTCGGCCTGGTGCCGCTGCGCGATGCCGAAACCGGCGAGCAGCTGTGGGTCGACACCCATGACGCGGGGTTCCGCAAACGCTTTGCGCGGCTGGCCGCCGAGCGCGAGACCACCCTGCGCACCACGCTGGCCCGGGCCGGCGTCGACGCCCTCGAACTCTCGACCAATGACGACCTGGTCGAAGCCATCGTGCGATTCGCGGACCTGCGCAAGCGCCGGGTTCGCGGGGTCGCAGCGGGTGGCGGGAAGGCGGTGGTGGCGGCATGACATTCCTCTGGCCTCAATTCCTCTGGCTGCTGGCGGCCTTGCCGCTGCTGGTGCTGCTGTATGTCTGGCTGATCCGCCGCAAGAAGAAGATGGCGGTGCGCTACGCCAGCCTGTCGATCGTGCGCGAGGCCATGGGCCCGGGCCAGAGCCTGCGGCGCCATATTCCGCCGCTGCTGTTCCTGGTGGCGATGGCCGCGATGCTCGTGGCGGCGGCGCGGCCGATGGCGGTGGTGGTGCTGCCGTCGAACCAGCAGACCATCATCCTGGCGATGGACGTGTCGGGCAGCATGCGCGCGGCCGACGTGCTGCCCAACCGCCTCGTGGCGGCGCAGGAGGCGGCCAAGAGCTTCATCAAGGACCTGCCGCGCCACGTGAAGGTCGGCATCGTCGCCTTCGCGGGCAGCGCGCAGGTGGCGCAGCTGCCCACCACCAACCACGACGACCTCGTGACGGCCATCGACAGCTTTCAGCTGCAGCGCGCCACGGCCACGGGCAACGCCATCGTGGTGTCGCTGGCCACGCTGTTCCCCGACGCGGGCATCGACATCTCGCAGTTCAGCGCGCCGAGCCGCCAACGCGGCATTCCGATCGACCAGAACGAGAAGCAGCTGAAAGAGTTCACGCCCGTGGCGCCCGGCTCGTTCACCTCGGCCGCGATCATCATGCTGACCGACGGCCAGCGCACCACCGGTGTCGACCCGCTCGACGCCGCCAAGGCCGCGGCCGACCGCGGCGTGCGCATCTACACGGTGGGCGTGGGCACGGTCGACGGCGAAACCATCGGCTTCGAAGGCTGGTCGATGCGCGTGCGGCTCGACGAAGAAACCCTCAAGGCCATCGCCAACAAGACCAGCGCCGAGTACTTCTACGCCGGCACCGCGAGCGACCTGAAGAAGGTCTACGAAACGCTGAGCTCCAAGCTCACCGTCGAGAAGAAGGAGACCGAGGTGTCGGCCCTGTTCGCGCTGGCCGCCGCGGTGCTCACGCTGCTGTCGGCGGGGCTGTCGCTGCTCTGGTTCAACCGGATTCTTTAGCGCTCTGTGAGGGTGCAGCGGGCGGCATCTTCACCGCCCCCACCCCGCCCAAAAACAGGTCGGCCACGATCGGCGCAATGGCCGCATGGTCGAGCCGGCCGCCGGGCTTCATCCAGGTGAACATCCAGTTGATCATGCCGAACAGCAGCATGGTCAGCGGCTTGGCGAGTTCATCGCTCGGCGCGCCGGGGCGCAGCGCCGACACGGCACGCGCAAAGCCCGCGACCACGGCGCGCTCCTGGTCGAGCACGCGCTCGCGGTCTTCGTCTGCGAGAAAACGCACGTCGTCGGTGAGCACGCGGTGCGCGTCCTGCGCGCCGGCGTACTCCTCGACGATGCGGTAGATGAAGCGGCGCAGCCGCTCCTCGTCGGTGTGCGGATTGGCCTCTTCCTCGGCCACCAGCGCCGCCAGCTTCGAGACATGCGTCTCGGCGATGCTGATGAGCAGGCTGCTCTTGTCCTTGTAGTAGTGGTAGAGCGTGGCCTTCGAGAGGTTGCAGGCCTCGGCGACCTGGTTCATCGAGGTCGCGGGGTAGCCACGGCGGGCGAACAGCTGTGCGGCCTGCGCAAGGATCAGTTCGCGCTGGTCGTCGTAGGTGGCGGATCTTCCACGCGGCATCGGGTCTTCTTCCTGGGTTATCTGTCGGTTGCTGGCATGCAGCAGGCTCGATCTTGCATGAAGCCGCAGGGCTACCCGCGGCGGGTGGCGATCAGGGATTTCACGTCGGTGGCGGGCAGGCGCGGCCGGTCTTTTTCGACCTCGGCGAGCGGCGCCACCTCGTGCAGGCTCGCGAGGCTGCGCACCGTCAGCGCCTGGTAGGTGTGCGTGCCTTCGAGCTTCCAGGCGATCTCTTCGTCGCTGAGCTCGCGCCGCACCTTGGCCGGAATGCCGGCCGCGAGCGAGCGCGCGGGCACCTTCATGCCGGCGGGCACGAAGGCGCAGGCCGCGACGATGGCTTGCTCGCCCACCTCGGCCTCGTCCATCACCACCGCGTTCATGCCGACCAGCGCGTCGCGCCGCACGATGCAGCTGTGCAGGATCGCGCCGTGGCCGATGTGGCCGTTGACCTCCACCACCGTGTCGTTGTCGGGAAAGCCGTGGATGCAGCAGTGGTCCTGCACGTTGGAGCCCTCCTGCAGCACGATGCGGCCGAAGTCGCCGCGCAGGCTGGCGCAGGGGCCCACATAACAGTGCGGGCCGACGATCACGTCACCGATCAGCACGGCCGTGGGATGCACGTAGGCGCTCGGGTCGACGACGGGGATCACGCCGTCGATGGAATAGCTGGGCATTCGGTCTCCTTGTTTTTTCGCGGGCTGGGGAAGGTGTGAATGAATCCGGCGTGGCCGAGCAGCCCGCCCAGGCGCGCCCCCTCAAGGCGCAAAGCGCAGCCATAGCTCGGGCTATGGCGAGCATTTGCAACGCCGAGGGGGCGTGTCTGGGCGGGATGAGCGGGCATGCCGGGTTCGTTCACACCTTCCTAGGGTTTGCCCTGAAGGCACCCCGCTTGTGCCGGAATCGAGGTCGATCCTAAAATCAACCGAACGGTCGGTCAATAGTGTTTGCCTGCCGATCCGGCCCCACAAAGGATGAAAGAGACACGCATGACTGAGCCTTTGGTACTCATCAGCGACAGCGGCGCCGTCCGCACGCTGAGCCTGAACCGCCCTGCGGCGCTCAACAGCTTCACGACCGGGTTGCACGCCGAACTGCTGGCCGCGCTCGAAGCCGCTGCCGCCGACAGCAGCGTGCGCTGCGTGGTGCTCACCGGCGCCGGCCGCGCCTTCTGTGCCGGGCAGGATCTGGCCGACCCATCGGTCGCGCCCGACCCGACGCCCGACGCCGCGCCCAAGGACCTGGGCCACGTCATCTCCACCTACTACGGCCCGCTGGTCGCGCGCCTGCGCTCGATGCCGGTGCCGGTGGTTGCCGCCGTGAACGGCGTGGCGGCCGGCGCGGGCGCCAACCTCGCGCTGTGCTGCGACCTCGTCGTGGCCGGCCGCTCGGCCAGCTTCATCCAGGCCTTCACCAAGATCGGCCTCGTGCCCGACACCGGCGGCACCTGGCTGCTCCCGCGCCTCGTGGGCCCGGCGCGCGCGCTGGGCATCGCGATGCTGGGCGACAAGCTGCCCGCCGAAGAAGCCGCGCGCATCGGTTTGATCTGGCAGTGCGTGGACGACACGGCCCTGGCCGACACCGCCGCTGCGCTGGCGTCGCGCCTGGCCGGCATGCCCACGCGCGCACTGGTCGCCACCCGCGAGGCCATGGCCGCAGCACAGAACCTCGACCTCGGCGCGGCACTTGCCGAAGAAGCGCGCATCCAACGTGAGATGGGCAATGCCGACGACTACCGCGAAGGTGTCGAGGCTTTCCGCGCCAAGCGCGCCCCGGTGTTCAAGGACCGCTGAGATGACCGACGCTTCCTCCCGCACCCCGCAACAGACCGCCGAGTTCGTGCGCGACGGCATGTTCGCGAACGACAACGCCAGCAAGGGCCTGGGCATGCGCATCGTGGAGGTCGGCCCCGGCCAGGCCACGCTCGAAATGCGCGTGCGCCCCGACATGCTCAACGGCCACGCCATCTGCCATGGCGGCTTCATGGCCACGCTGGCCGATTCCACCTTCGCCTTCGCCTGCAACTCGTACAACGAGCTGACCGTGGCCTCGGGCTTCGCCATCGACTTCCTCGCGCCGGCGCGCGAGGGCGACGTGCTCACCGCGCGCTGCTTCGAAGTGTCGAAGGCCGGCCGCACCGGCGTGTACGACACCGAAATCACCAACCAGCGCGGCGAGCGCATCGCGATGTTCCGCGGCCGCTCGTACACCGCCAAGGGCCGCCCGGCCGTGCCGGCTTGAGGAGACAAGACACCATGACCGTGAAACGCCCCGCCCCCGGCGACCTCGACCCGATCGAAACCGCCAGCCGCGACGAAATCGCCGCGCTGCAGCTCACGCGCCTGCGCGCCACGCTGCGCAACGCCTATGACAACGTGCCGCACTACCGCAAAGCCTTCGATGCGAAGGGCGTGCACCCCGACGACCTGAAGTCGCTGGCCGACCTGTCGAAGTTCCCGTTCACGGTGAAGACCGACCTGCGCGACAACTACCCCTTCGGCATGTTCGCCGTGCCGCGCACGCAGGTGGCGCGCATCCACGCGTCGTCGGGTACCACCGGCAAGCCGACCGTGGTGGGCTACACGAAGAACGACATCGACACCTGGGCCGACCTGGTCGCGCGCTCCATCCGCGCAGCGGGCGGACGGCCCGGCGACATGATCCACGTCGCCTATGGCTACGGCCTCTTCACCGGCGGCCTGGGTGCGCACTACGGCGCCGAGCGCGCGGGCTGCACCGTCATTCCGATGTCGGGCGGCCAGACCGAGAAGCAGGTGCAGCTGATCCAGGACTTCAAGCCCGACATCATCATGGTCACGCCCAGCTACATGCAGGTGATCATCGAGCAGTTCGAGCGCCAGGGCCTCGATGCCAAAGACAGCTCGCTCAAGGTCGGCATCTTCGGCGCCGAGCCGTGGACCGAAGCCATGCGCCGCGACATCGAGACGCGCGCCGGCATCGATGCGGTCGACATCTACGGCCTCTCCGAAGTGATGGGCCCGGGCGTGGCCAGCGAATGCGTCGAGAGCAAGGACGGTCCGGTGATCTGGGAAGACCACTTCTACCCCGAGATCATCGACCCCGAAACGGGCGCGCTGAAGGCCGATGGCGAAGAAGGCGAGCTCGTCTTCACCTCGCTGAGCAAGGAGGCCATGCCCATCGTGCGCTACCGCACGCGCGACCTCACGCGCCTGCTGCCGCCCACCTCGCGCGCGTTCCGCCGCATGGGCAAGATCGTCGGGCGCAGCGACGACATGATGATCATCCGCGGCGTGAACGTCTTCCCCACGCAGGTGGAAGAGATCGTGCTCGCACACAGCGCCCTCACCGGCCTGTACCAGGTGCGCGTGAGCCGCGAAGGCCTGCTCGACCAGGTCGAGGTGCACTGCGAACTCACACCGCACGAGGCCGCCGCGGCCGACCGCAATGCCATCTCCGACTGGGTGCAGCACCGCGTGAAGACGCTCATCGGCATCTCCACCCGCGTGGTCGTGCACGGCCCCGACGAAATGGAACGCACGCAGACCGGCAAGGCCCGCCGCGTGATCGACACGCGCCCGCGCTGAGCCGCCCGCGCGCCCCACACACCGCACCGAAAGGACACGCACATGTACACCCAGGCCATGGACACGATGGGCAAGGACGCAGGCGACGGCAAGCAGAAGGCCGTGCGCTCCGCCGACGAGCTGCGTCTCGAGGAACGCTTCGACGCCCGCATCGACGCCGGCGACTTCATCGAGGCGAAAGACTGGATGCCCGAGCACTACCGCAAGACGCTGGTGCGCCAGATCAGCCAGCACGCGCACTCCGAAATCGTCGGCATGCTGCCCGAGGGCAACTGGATCAGCCGCGCGCCCACGCTCAAGCGCAAGGCCATCCTGCTGGCCAAGGTGCAGGACGAAGGCGGCCACGGCCTGTACCTGTACGCCGCCGCCGAAACGCTGGGCACCTCGCGCGACCAGATGTTCGACGCGCTGCACACGGGCAAGGCCAAGTACAGCTCGATCTTCAACTACCCCACGCTCAGCTGGGCCGACATGGGCACCATCGGCTGGCTGGTCGATGGCGCGGCCATCATGAACCAGGTGCCGATCTGCCGCTGCTCGTACGCACCGTATGCGCGCGCCATGATCCGCATCTGCCGCGAAGAGAGCTTTCACCAGCGCCAGGGCTACGAAGCACTGCTGACAATGATGAAGCAGGGCACCGACGCGCAGAAGGCCATGGTGCAGGACGCGGTCAACCGCTGGTGGTGGCCCTCGATCATGATGTTCGGCCCGCCCGACGACCAGTCGCCCAACTCGGCGCAGTCGATGCGCTGGGGCATCAAGCGCTTCAGCAACGACGAGCTGCGCCAGAAGTTCATCGACGCCACCGTCGAGCAGGCCGCAATCCTCGGCGTGACCTTGCCCGACCCCGACCTCAAGTGGAACGAAGAACGCCAGTCGCACGACTTCGGCGTCATCGACTGGAGCGAGTTCTGGCGCGTGATCGCCGGCGATGGCCCCTGCAACCGCGAACGCCTGCAGGCCCGCGTGGACGCCTGGGACGACGGCGCCTGGGTGCGCGAAGCCGCGATGGCCCACGCCAACAAACAACCTCTGAAGGAAGCAGCATGAGCACCGAAGTGAAGCAAGAGTGGCCCCTGTGGGAAGTGTTCGTGCGCAGCAAGGCCGGCCTCGATCACAAGCACTGCGGCAGCCTGCACGCGGTCGATCCGAAGATGGCGATCCAGATGGCGCGCGACGTCTACACGCGCCGCCAGGAAGGCAGCAGCATCTGGGTGGTGCGCTCCGACCAGATCGTGGCCAGCGACCCGGGCGACAAGGACATGTTCTTCGACCCGGCCGAAGACAAGGTCTACCGCCACCCCACCTTCTACGCACTGCCCAAGTCCGTGGACCACATGTGAGCCCAGGACGGCACGCCATGCAAGCCTCGATCGAACTGAACCGCACGCCCGCCGTGCACTACCTGCTGCGCATCGGCGACACCTGCCTGGTGCTCGCGCAGCGCCTGGGCGAATGGTGCGGCCACGCACCGGTGCTCGAAGAAGACATCGCGATGGCCAACATCGCGCTCGACCTCGTCGGCCAGGCCCGCGCGGTGCTCACGCACGCCGGCAAGCTCGAAGGGGCTGACCGCGCGCACGACGAAGACCAGCTCGCCTACCTGCGCGACGAGCGCGACTACTTCAACCTCACGCTGGTCGAGTTGCCCCGCGGCGACTTCGCCTTTGCCGTGCTGCGCAACACCATGGTCGCCACGCTGCTCAAGCTGCTGTGGCAGCGCCTGGCCGCATCGAGCGACGCCGAAGTGGCCGCCATCGCCGGCAAGGCGCTGAAGGAAGCGCGCTACCACCAACAGCATTCGGCCGACTGGGTCGTGCGCCTGGGCGACGGCACCGACGAGTCGCGCCGCCGCACCGAGAAGGCGCTCAAGCAGCTGTGGCTCTACGTGCCCGAGCTGTTCGAGAGCGACGACGTCGATGCGCAAGCCAGCGCCAGCGGCCTCGGCCCGGCCTGGAGCGAACTGCGCGAGCCCTGGCTTGCCGACATGCAACAGGTGCTCGACGCGGCCGGCCTCGCCATGCCGAAGGAAGCCGCCTTCCGCAGCACCGGCAAGCACGGCGTGCACAGCGAGCACATGGGCTACATCCTGGCCGAGATGCAGCACCTGCAGCGCAGCTTCCCCGGAGGCGTGTGGTGACCACCGAAGTGGCATCGCGTGTCGAGGCCGCCTGGGCCGTGCTGCACACCGTGCCCGACCCCGAAGTGCCGGCCGTGTCGGTCTGCGACCTGGGCATCGTGCGCGAGGTGATCGAGCACGACGACGGATTGGAGGTCGTGCTCACGCCAACGTACTCCGGCTGCCCCGCCACCGAAGCCATCGAGCACGATGTGCTGGCCGCCATCGAACAGGCCGGCCTGGGCCGCGCCCGCGCCACGCTGCGCCGCGCACCCGCCTGGACCAGCGACTGGATCAGCGACGAAGGCCGCGACAAGCTCAAGGCCTACGGCATCGCGCCGCCGGCGCACCTCACGCCCGAGCAGGCCTCCACCACCGCCGTGCCGATCAAGCTCTTCGGCCGCATGGCCGGCGAACGCATCGCCTGCCCCCGCTGCGCCAGCGAGCGCACCGAGCGGCTCTCGGCCTTCGGCTCGACCGCCTGCAAGGCGCTGTACCGCTGCATGGCCTGCCGTGAACCCTTCGAACATTTCAAGCCTATCTGAAGCACGCCCACGATGAGCACCCTCTTCCATCCCCTGCGCGTGAAGGCCATCGAGCCCGACACGCACGAGGCCGTCATCGTCTCGTTCGAGGTGCCGGCCGACCTGCAGCAAGTCTTCGGCTTCACGCAGGGCCAGTACCTCACGCTGCGCCATGACATCGACGGCCAGGACCTGCGCCGCTCCTATTCGATCTGCGCCGGCATCGACGACGGCGAGCTGCGCGTCGGCGTGCGCAAGGTGCGCGGCGGCGTGTTCTCCAACTGGATCAACGCCCACCTGCAGCCCGGCGACAGCCTGCAGGTGATGGCGCCGCAAGGCCGCTTCTTCGTGCCCATCGAGCCCGAGGCCGCGCGGCATCACGTGGGCATTGCGGGCGGCAGCGGCATCACGCCGATCCTGTCGATCATGAAGACCGTGCTGGCGCGCGAGCCGAAGAGCCGCTTCACGCTGATCTACGGCAACCGCCAGCTGCAGTCCACGATGTTCAAGGAAGAGATCGAGGACCTGAAGAACCGCTACATGACGCGCCTCGTGCTGCAGCACGTGTTCTCCGACGAGCACACCGATTCGCCGCTGGGCTTCGGCGTGATGAACCGCGAGAAGATCGGCGAGTTCCTGACCTCGGTGGTGCCCGCCGCGCAGATCGACCAGGTGTACGTGTGCGGCCCGTTCCAGATGAACGACGAGGCCGAGGCCGCGCTGCTCGCCGCGGGCGTGCCCGAAGACCGCATCCACATCGAGCGCTTCGGCGTCGCGCTGCCCTCGGCCACGTCGGCCAACCAGGTCGGCGCGGTGGTGCACGAGGCGCAGCCGGGCGATGCCAAGCAGGCGCGCGTGACCATCGTGCGCGACGGCCTGCAGCGCGAGATCACCTACACCGAGGGCCAGCCCAGCATCCTCGATGCGGCGTCGGCGGCCGGGCTCGAAGTGCCGTTCTCGTGCACCTCGGGCGTGTGCGGCACCTGCCGCGCGAAGTGCGTGGACGGGGAAGTCCGCATGGAAAGAAACTTTGCGCTCGACAAGAATGAAGTGGCCGCGGGATTCGTGCTGACCTGCCAGGCCCACCCCCTGACCGAACGCGTCACGCTGTCTTTCGACGAGCGCTGAACGCCCGCTTTTCCCTCGGCCTTTCCCATACCAACCCGGAGACAAACCAACCATGACATTCTTCAAGCCTCTGCTGATCGCCGCCCTGTGCGCCACGGCCTTCTCGGCCTGGGCCGACGTCAACGTCGGCGTGACCATCTCGGCCACCGGGCCGGCGGCGTCGCTCGGCATCCCCGAGAAGAACACCATCTCGCTGATGCCCAAGACCATCGGCGGGCAGAAGATCAACTACATCGTGCTGGACGATGCCTCCGACACCACGGCCGCCGTGAACAACACGCGCAAGCTGATCGCCGAGAACAAGGTCGACGTGATCCTGGGCTCGACCACCACCCCGGCCTCGCTCGCGATGATCGACGTGGCCAGCGAAGCGCAGACGCCGATGATCTCGGTGGCCGCCTCGGCCCGCATCATCGAGCCGATGGACGCGAAGAAGAAGTGGGTCTTCAAGACGCCGCAGAACGACATCATGATGTCGCTGGCCATCGCCGAGCACATGGCCGCCAACGGCGTGAAGACGGTCGGCTTCATCGGCTTCTCCGACGCGTACGGCGAAGGCTGGTCGCAGGAGTTCGCCAAAGCCGCCGAGCTGAAGAAGATCAAGATCGTGGCCAACGAGCGCTATGCGCGCTCCGACACCTCGGTCACCGGCCAGGCGCTGAAGCTCATGTCGGCCAAGCCCGATGCGGTGCTGGTCGCCGGCTCCGGCACGCCGGCCGCGCTGCCGCAGAAGACGCTCAAGGAGCGCGGCTACACCGGCAAGATGTACCAGACGCACGGCGTGGCCAATGCCGACTTCCTGCGCGTGGGTGGCAAGGACGTCGACGGCACCTTCCTGCCGGCCGGCCCGGTGCTCGTGGCCGACCAGCTGCCCGCCAGCAACCCGGTGAAGAAGTCTGCGCTCGCCTACGTCGCCGCCTATGAAGCCGCCTACGGCAAGGGCACGGTCTCGACCTTCGGCGCGCACGCCTGGGACGCGGGCCTCTTGATGAGCTCGGCCGTGCCGGTCGCGCTGAAGAAGGCCCAGCCGGGCACGCCCGAGTTCCGCGCCGCACTGCGCGATGCGCTCGAGCAGACCAAGGATGTGTCGGGCGCGCATGGCGTGTTCAACATGACGGCGGCGGATCACCTGGGGCTGGACCAGCGCGCGCGCGTGATGGTGAAGATCGAAAACGG
This sequence comes from Variovorax sp. RO1, assembly GCF_002849325.1. Taxonomy (NCBI): domain Bacteria; kingdom Pseudomonadati; phylum Pseudomonadota; class Betaproteobacteria; order Burkholderiales; family Comamonadaceae; genus Variovorax; species Variovorax sp. RO1. Next base: position 25,935 of record NZ_PKMT01000007.1, on the reverse strand, counting down.
CGCCTGGAAATACCAGCCCTGAGCCTTCCTGCCTTGCTCCCTCCCCTTCCGGGGGRGGGCGGGGGKGGGGGCACGGCGGCATTGAATGCCGCACGGCTCCGAATGCGGGGGCAGCCCCCATCCCAACCTTCCCCCAGAGGGGGAAGGAGCAATACAGACGCAGACAGACAGCAGCGCGCGCGACCGACAGCGCTAGCAACAGACACTGACTCGACACACGGGCCCCGCCCGAAGGTTTTCATATGGACTTGCAGATTGCCCTGTTGCTGGGGCAGGACGGCATCGTGAACGGCGCGGTCTACGGACTGATGGCGCTCGCGCTCGTGCTGGTGTTTTCGGTCACGCGCGTGATCTTCATTCCGCAGGGCGAGTTCGTCGCCTTCGGTGCGCTCTCGATGGCCGCGCTGCAGGGCGGGCGCACGCCGGCCACGCTGTGGCTGCTGGTGGCGCTGGGCGCCATGGCGCTCGTCGTGGAGGTGTGGCGCTGGAAGCGCGGCGCGACGATCGACTGGCGCTCGGCTTTCACGTGGTGCGTCGCCTTCCCGGCCGTCGCCGCGGTGCTGGTGCTGGGCGTCAAGCCCACGTCGATGACCCTGCAGGCGGTCACCACGCTGGTGCTGATCGCGCCGCTGGGCCCTCTGCTGTACCGCCTGGCGTACCGCCCGCTGGCCGATGCCACGGTGCTGATGCTGCTGATCGTCTCGGTCGCGCTGCACGGCGTGCTGGTCGGCCTGGGCCTGTTCTTCTTCGGCGCCGAAGGTTCGCGCACCACGCCGTTCTCCGACGTGCGCTTCGACATCGGCGGCATCCCCGTGAGCGGCCAGTCGATCGTGGTGGTGGGCGTCACGCTGCTGCTGGTGATCGCCATGTTCTGGTTCTTCGGCCGCTCCATGGTCGGCAAGGCGCTGCGCGCCACCGCCATCAACCGCGTGGGCGCACGGCTCTCGGGCATCCCCACCGAGCTGTCGGGCGACCTGAGCTTTGCGCTCGCGGCGCTCATCGGCGCGGTGTCGGGCCTGCTGATCGCACCGATCACCACGGTCTACTACGACACCGGTTTTCTCATCGGCCTGAAGGGCTTCGTGGCCGCCATCGTCGGCGGACTGGCGAGCTACCCGTTGGCGCTCGCGGGCGCATTGCTGGTCGGCCTGCTGGAAGCTTTCTCTTCGTTCTGGGCCAGCGCCTACAAGGAAGTGCTGGTGTTCACGTTGATCATTCCAGTGCTGTGGTGGCGTTCGCTGCGCAGCCACCACGTGGAGGACGAGGAATGAGCGCGTCGCCCACCACTTCTTCCAACACGGCCCACGCGGGCCGTCCGCTGGTCACGCCGCGCACGCTCACGCTGGCGTGCATCGTCGCGCTCGCGCTGGCCTGGGGCTGGCTGCCCGACTTCACCGTCGCGGTGCTCGGCAACATCGGCCTGTATGCGCTGGTGGCCGCCGGGCTGGTCATGCTGACCGGCGTGGGCGGCATGACCTCCTTCGGCCAGGCCGCGTTCGTCGGCATGGGCGCCTATGCCACTGCGTGGATCTGCACCTCGCCCACGGCCGCGGGCTGGCTCGGCGGCCTCGCCGGTTCGGCGCTGGTGCCGTGGCTCGGCCTGCTGCTCGGGCTGGTGCTGACCTTCGCGCTGGCCTGGGCGCTCGGCGCGGTCACGCTCAAGCTGTCGGGCCACTACCTGCCGCTGTGCACCATCGCCTGGGGCCTGAGCCTGTACTTCCTGCTCGGCAACATGGAGTTCCTGGGCGGCCAGACCGGCATCACGGGCGTGCCGCCGCTGGTGGTCGCGGGCATCTCGCTGGCCTCGCCGCGCGCACTCGGCGTGGTGATCTGGGCCGTGCTGCTGCTGGCGCTGTGGGCGCTGCACAACCTGCTCGACTCGCGCGAAGGCCGCGCCATCCGCGCGCTCAAGGGCGGCCGGCTCATGGCCGAGTCGATGGGCGTCGACACGGCGCGCCACCGCATCAAGCTGTTCGTGCTGGCCGCATTGCTCGCGGCCGTGTCGGGCTGGCTCTACGCGCACATGCAGCGCTTCGTGAACCCCACGCCCTTCAACCTCAACATCGGCATCGAGATGCTGTTCATGGCGGTGGTCGGCGGCGCGGGCCACCTGTGGGGCGCGGTGCTCGGCGCCACGCTGATCACGCTGCTCAAAGAGAAGCTGCAGGACATCCTGCCCGCGCTGCTGGGCACCAGCGGCAACTTCGAGGTGGTGGTGTTCGGCCTGCTGATGCTGTTCGTGCTGCAGCGCTTTGCCGACGGCCTGTGGCCCACGCTGGCGCGGCTGGTGAGCCGCTGGGTGCGGCCGGTGGCCAAGGCCCCCGCAGCCGGTACATCGACGGCCCCGGCGGCGCAGCTCGCACAGCGCGTGCTGCCGGCGGCGGGCACGATGCTCTTGCAGGCCGACGCGGTCAGCAAGCGCTTCGGCGGCCTCATCGCCAACAACGACATCTCGATGACGCTGAAGGCCGGCGAGATTCACGCACTGATCGGCCCGAACGGCGCGGGCAAGAGCACCTTCTTCAACATGATCTCGGGCGTGGACGACCCCAGCTCGGGCCAAGTGCGGCTCGAAGGCGATGCCATGTCGGGCCGTCCCTCGCGCGCCTTCGCGGCGCGCGGCCTGGGCCGCACCTTCCAGCACGTGCGCCTGCTGGGCCAGCGCAGCGTGGTCGAGAACGTGGCGCTCGGTGCCCACCTGCGCGCCAAGCGCGGCTGGCTCGCCGCGATGCTGCGGCTGGACCGCGCCGAAGAAGCCGCGCTGATGGCCGAGGCGCGCAAGCAGATCGAGCGCTGCGGCCTCGGCGCGCATGCCGACACACCGGCCGCTTCGCTCTCGCTGGGACAGCAGCGCGTGGTCGAGATCGCACGCGCGCTCGCCGGCCAGCCGTCGGTGCTGCTGCTCGACGAACCCGCAGCCGGCCTGCGCCATCTTGAAAAGCGCGCGCTCTCTGAGCTGCTGGGCCAGCTGCGCGCCGAAGGCCTGGGCATCCTCGTGGTGGAGCACGACATGGAGTTCGTGATGAACCTCGCCGACCGCATCACCGTGCTCGAGTTCGGCACCGTGATCGCCACCGGCACACCGGCCGAAGTGCAGGCCAACCCGCGCGTGCTCGAGGCCTACCTCGGTGGCGCCGACGACGAACTGCTGGAAGACGCCCGATGAGCCACCCCATTCTTCAACTGGAAGACTTCTGCGTCGCCTACCGCACCGTCGAGGCGGTGCACAGCGTGCGCCTGCACGTGAACGAAGGCGAGATCGTCACCGTGATCGGCCCCAACGGCGCCGGCAAGACCACGCTGCTGTGCGCGGCCATGGGCTTGCTGGTGTCGAGCGGCAAGCTGTCGCTCGACGGCGAGCGCATCGCGCGCCCCGGCGTCGAGACCATGGTGGCGCGCGGCGTGGCGCTGGTGCCCGAGCGGCGCGAGCTGTTCGGCGAGATGTCAGTCGAAGACAACCTGCTGCTCGGCGGCTTCTACCAGTGGCGCAAGGGCAAGCGCGACCAGCGCGCGCGCATGGACGAGGTCTTCGAGATCTTTCCGCGCCTGAAGGAGCGCCGTCCGCAGATGGCCTCCACGCTCTCCGGCGGCGAGCGCCAGATGCTGGCCATCGGCCGCGCACTCATGGCGCGCCCGCGCCTGCTGATGCTCGACGAGCCTTCGCTGGGCCTCGCCCCGCTGGTGGTGCGCGAGGTGCTGCGCGTGGTGTCGCAGCTGCGCAAGCATGGCGTCTCGGTGCTGCTGGTGGAACAGAACGCCCGCGCCGCGCTGCAGGTGGCCGACCGCGCCTACGTGCTCGAGATGGGCGCGGTGGCGCTCGAAGGCAATGCCGGCGACCTGCTGCACGACCAAAGAATCATCGATACCTACCTGGGCATCGGGAACAAGAAATGACGCCGCCCCCGTTTTCCTCCCTCCCCTTCCGGGGGAGGGTCGGGGTGGGGGCCAGCGGCGATCGATAAAGCACCGCGCCGAACCAGCGCCGCCTGCCCCCATCCCAGCCTTCCCCCGGAAGGGGAAGGAGCAACACAACAGCCAAAGGACATCACCATGACCACCCTTCAAAGCTACATCGCCGGCCGCTGGATCGGCCAGGAAGCCGCGCAATCGCTGCGCAGCGCTGTCAACGGCCAGGCCGTGGCGAGCACGCACGCCGAGGCCATCGACTTCGCGGAGGCGCTGGCGCATGCGCGCCGCGTCGGCATTCCCGCGCTCATGAAGCTCGACTTCCAGCAGCGCGCCGAGCGCCTGAAGGCGCTGGCCAAGTACCTCGCCGCCAACAAGGAAGCGCTGTATGCCGTCTCGGCCCACACGGGCGCCACGCGCGCCGACGGCTGGATCGACATCGAAGGCGGCGCCGGCACGCTGAGCGCCTACGCCAGCATCGGCACCAACGAGCTGCCCTCGGGCAACCTCGTGCACGAAGGCCCGGCCTTTCCGCTTGGCAAGAAGGGCGGCTTCGCGGGCACGCACATCCTGGTGCCGCGCGGCGGCGTGGCGGTGCACATCAACGCCTTCAACTTCCCGGTGTGGGGCCTGCTCGAGAAGTTCGCGCCCAGCTTCCTCGCGGGCATGCCCTGCATCGGCAAGCCGGCCACGGCCACCAGCTACCTCACCGAAGCGCTGATGAAGCTCATCGTGCAGTCGGGCATCCTGCCCGAGGGCAGCCTGCAGCTGGTGATCGGCAGCACGGGCGACCTGCTCGACCGCCTCGAAGGCCCCGACGTGGTCACCTTCACCGGCTCGGCCGACACCGCCGCCAAGCTGCGCGTGAACGCGAACCTGGTGCGCCAGTCGATCCCGTTCAACGCCGAAGCCGACTCGCTCAACTGCGCGATCCTCGCGCCCGACGTGACGCCCGACGACGAGGAGTTCGATCTCTTCGTGAAAGAGGTGGCGCGCGAGATGACCACAAAAGCCGGCCAGAAGTGCACGGCCATCCGCCGCGCGATCGTGCCGCGCCAGCACCTCGATGCGGTGGCCGAGAAGCTGCGCGCCCGCCTGGCCAAGACCGTCATCGGCGACCCGTCGCGCGAAGACGTGCGCATGGGCGCCCTCGCCTCGCGCGACCAGCAGGCCGACGTGGCCGAGCGCGTCGCCACGCTGCTGCAGGGCGCAGAGCTGGTGTACGGCGAACGCGACGGTTTCTCGCCCGTGGGCGACGGCGTGAGCGAAGGCGCGTTCTTCGCGCCCACGCTGCTCCTGAGCCGCAAACCGCTCGAACACGACGCCGCACACGACATCGAGGCCTTCGGCCCCGTCAGCACGCTCATGCCTTACGACGGCATCGACGAAGCACTGGCGCTCGCCGCGCGCGGCAAGGGCAGCCTCGTGGGCACGCTCGTCACGCGCGACCCGGCCATCGCCGCCAAGGCGATTCCGGTCGCTGCCGCTTGGCACGGCCGCCTGCTGGTGCTCGACCGCGAGGCCGCTGCGGAATCGACCGGCCACGGCTCGCCGCTGCCGGTGCTGAAGCACGGCGGCCCGGGCCGCGCGGGCGGCGGCGAAGAACTCGGCGGCCTGCGCGCCGTGAAGCACTACCTGCAGCGCGCCGCGCTGCAGGGCTCGCCCACCATGCTGGCGGCCGTCACCGGCGAGCACGTGCGCGGCGCCGCGCTGCGCGAGAGCGAAGTGCATCCCTTCCGCCGCTACTTCGAAGAGCTGCGCATCGGCGACTCGCTGCTCACGCACCGCCGCACCGTGGGCGAGGCCGACATCGTCGCCTTCGGCGGCATCTCGGGCGACTACTTCTACATGCACTTCGACGAAGAGGCGGCCAAGGCCTCGCCCTTCGGCAAGCGCATCGCGCATGGCTACTTCGTGCTGTCGGCCGCCGCGGGCCTGTTCGTCTCGCCCTCGCCGGGCCCGGTGCTGGCCAACTACGGCCTGGACACGCTGCGCTTCGTCAAGCCCGTGGGCATCGGCGACACCATCCAGGCGCGCTTGACCTGCAAGCGCAAGATCGACCGCAACAAGAAGGACGCGAGCGGCCAGGGCCAGGGCGTGGTGGCCTGGGACGTGGAGGTGACCAACCAGCTGGGCGAGCTGGTCGCGAGCTACGATATCCTGACCCTTGTCTCCAAGAAACCAGAAACCAACTGATGTTCGATCTCACAGGAAAAGTCGCGCTCGTCACCGGCGGCAACGGCGGCATCGGCCTCGGCATGGCACAGGGCCTCGCCAAAGCTGGCGCCCGCGTCATCGTCGCGGCGCGCAATGCACAGAAGTCGGCCGCCGCGGTCGAATCGCTGAAGGCATTGGGCAGCGACAGCTTCGCGCTCGCACTCGACGTGACCGACGAAGCCTCGGTGCAGAAGGCCTTCGACGAGGTCGTGGCGCGCTGCGGCCGGCTCGACATCCTCGTCAACAACGCCGGCACCACGGTGCGCAAGCCCGTCGACCAGCTCGCGCTGGCCGAGTGGCACCAGGTGATGGACACCAACCTCACCAGCGCCTTCCTGTGCAGCCGCGCCGCGCACCCGCACCTGAAGGCCGCGGGCGGCGGCAAGATCATCAACATCGGCTCGATGATGTCGATCTTCGGCGCGCCCTACGCCCCGGCCTACGCCGCGAGCAAGGCCGGCATCGTGCAGCTCACCAAGTCGACCGCGCTCTCGTGGGCGGCCGACCAGATCCAGGTCAACGCCATCCTTCCGGGCTGGTTCGAGACCGAGCTGACCGACGGCGCGCGCACCCAGATTCCGGGCCTGTACGAGCGCGTGAAGACGCGCGCCGCCGCCGGCCGCTGGGGCCAGCCTTCGGACATCGCAGGCACCGCCGTGTTCCTGGCGAGCGCCGCGTCCGACTACGTGACCGGCACCGCCATTCCCGTCGACGGCGGGTTTTCGATCTCCGGCTGAGCCCTGCGGGCCGTGTAAATTCGGCCGCCATGCTCTTCTGGTTCCAGCTCTTTCTTTTTGTCGTCGGCACGGCCGCGCTGCTGTACGTGTCGCGCGGCCCGCTCAGCCAGCCCGGCTCCCACGGCTTCTTCCGCTTCTTCGCGTGGGAATGCATGCTGGTGCTGATCGTGCTGAACCTGCCGGTGTGGCATGTCGATCCGTTCTCGGCCACGCAACTGATTTCTTGCGTGCTGCTGGCGCTGTCGATCTGGCTGCCCATCCACGCGGTGCGACTGCTCAAGGCGCACGGCAAGCCAAGCGACGTGCGCAACGACGACCCGGCGCTGTACGGTTTTGAGAAGACCTCGGCACTGGTGACCTCCGGCGCCTTCCGCTACATCCGCCACCCGATGTACACGGCGCTGATGCTGCTGGCCTGGGGCGCCTTTCTCAAGCAGTTCACCTGGCTCACGCTGGCGCTGGTGCTGGCGGCCACGCTGTTCCTGTTCCTGACGGCGCTGCGCGACGAAAAGGAATGCCTCGCGCATTTCGGCGACGCCTACCGCGAGTACATGCGCGACACGCGGCGCTTCATTCCTTTCCTGCTGTAGCGCTGGATTTTTCGGGCGCGCCGTCTTCTGTGCGCGCGCCCCACCAGGCCGCGAGGACCAGCCCGCCCTTGCGCACCAGCAGCACCGCCATGACCACGAGCACGGCCCGCGAGGCCACGTAGCCCGCGATGCCGAGCACGGTGGACGGCAGCGGCTTGGACGCCCAGAAGATGACCCACGTCGCCAGCCCGGCCATCGCCAGCCCGCCGACGATCAGCATCACGCCACCCACCATCCACGTCAGGATCGCGAGCCGCGCGGCCAGGCCGGTCAGGCGGTCGGCGCCAGGCCAGTCGCGCCAGGTCCACAGCGCGGCCAGACCCAGCGAGCCCATCATGGCCACCAGCAGGCCCATGAGGCTGTAGGCGACGACGGTGATGACCTGGCTCAGCTCCGGCATGCAGGCTACGGTGTCACGCGCGGCAGCGCCTTCGCATCGACCGCCTCGCCATCGACGATGAAGTGCCCGCCCGCCACGTGGTGCAGCGTGCGCAACTCGTCGTGCCCTTCGAAATGCCAGCGCCCTTCAGAAAACACGCGCGCGTCGGCCTGCGCCGCGATCACCTCGCCGAGGAACAGGTCGTAGCGTTGCTGGATCGGCGGCTCGGGCAGCAGCCGGCATTCGAGCCAGGCCGCGCAGCCTTCGAGCAGCGGTGCGCCGGTGGCCTCACCCGCGAAGGTCGAGAGGCCGTAGGCCGCGAACTTGTCGCTGCCGTCGCGCTCGGCGATCTCGCGCCCCGAGCTGTTGCCCAGTGCATCGGTCAGGTCGAGCTGCGCGCGCGTGGGCACCTGCAGTGCGAAGGTGCCTGCGCCTTCGAGCAGCACGCGCGTCCAGGTGCTCTTGTCGAGCACGACCGCCACCTTGGGCGGATCGAAGTCCAGCGGCATCGCCCAGGCCGCGGCCATGATGTTGCGCCGGCCATCGTGCGCGGCGCTCACGAGGACAGTGGGTCCGTGGTTCAGGAGACGGTAGGCCTTGTTCAACGGAACCGGCCGGCGGTGAGAGGCGTTCATGCGCGTAGGGCCCGCGAAGGCGAGCCCGGAGGATGGAGGCCCGCCAGCCTACCAGCAGGTGCCGGGTTGCTCAAACGCCCGGCTGTTGCCCGTTACGCCGCGTAGGCGTCGCACAGGGCGAGGTACTCGTCGCCCGAAATCTCCAGCGCCGTCGCACGGCGCAGCACGCGGGCCTTCGGCTTGGGCAGATCGGTCTTGATCTGGATCTGCTTGCCGATGGGAATGCCCATGTAGTCCTGGTTGACCCAGGTGTTCTCGACGATGTTGCCCCACGGAAGCAGCAGGCCGTTCTCGAAGGTCAGGCCCTGGCGGCCGATGACGAACGCGGGCGTGGCGATGTTGGCCAGCGTGCGGATGCACTTGACGGCCAGCCACGCGGCCAGCAGGCCGAAGCCCGCCGCAATGAGGATGCCGATGTTCTTGTCCTGCGCGCGGATGCACAGCACGGCGAGCACGACCGTCACCACCACCCAGAGCGTGGCACCGGCGATCAGCCGCGTGCGGGAGTAGAAGACCGGGCGGTCCTGGCGGGTTTTTTCCTGTTGGTTGGCGGAGCTGTAGATTTCCATTTTTTTTGAGTCCCGGTATCGCTGTACTTTGGAGATGAAGAAAAGAAAAAGAAGCAGGGCTCAGGCCGACGGCAGGCGCTGCATGAGGCAGCCCATCAGCACCGGCTCGTTGTCGATCTTCGAGCGATCGATCTTGCGGGTCTTGCCGTTGGCGACGATCACCAGGTGCTCGTCGACGTCCATGGCTTCGGCGTCCGACTGCGTGCGGATGGTGTCGATGCTCGACCACGCGATGAGCTGGCCCTTGTGCACCAGCCCTTCCGCATTCAGCGCCAGCGCGCCGAAGGGCACGGTGTCGCCCGCATGCAGGCGCCGCTCCACGTCGTGCCGCAGCACCTCGCCGACGGCTTCTTCCACTTCGGCGAGCAACTCGAAGGCGTCGTCCCACAGGTCGAGCCGCAGGCGCAGCGTCTTTCCGTCGCGGGTGGTGAGCAGCAGGTGGTTGCGGTTGTGGCGATGGCGCAGCCGCGTCACGTCGGCGAAGGCAATGGTCTGTGTGCCGAACTGCAGGCCCCGCGCGTTCAGCGTCAGCACCTGCGGGCTTCGCAGCCACGCAAAGAAGTCACTGCCCTTCCAGCAGATCAAATAGATCGCAGCCGGAATCGCCAGCACCAGCACGAAGAACGCGCCCTTGTAGCGCACGAAGTCCGGCGTGATGAGGTACGGAAGGATGTAGATCTTGGCCGGCACCAGCACCATGGCGCAGAAGACATAGATGGCGGCCAGGCCGGCCAGCACACAGTAGAACGCGTAGCGCGGAAAGATGCGGTCGTGACGAAGGGGCATGTGAAGCAAGTACCCAATGCGTCGACAACGGGCGTGGTGGCGTGGAGCTGAATTGCGCGCACGAAGATACCAGCGAGAAGCGTCACTCTCGAGGCTTCGCGGGCGTTACGGCACCTTTTTTTTGAACGAACGACGCCTGCCGCAGAGCCAGTTAATCAAGAAGATTTAAGTTTGATACCCTCTTCGACACAACCGCTGCTTAAGCATTCATGGCAACTCTGCAAGCAGTGCGCGGTGGGCGGCCAGCGCACGCCCGCGCATCGGGGCCTGCGCGTCGCGGCCCGTGAGCGGACCGAAGCGCGCATCTTTCGACACGGCCGACACCGCCTCACGAAGACAGCGGTGCGCCGGGTCGACCTCGTCGCGCGGATGCCAGGCCTGCAGCACCTGCTCGGGCGGCACGGCCACCGGCAGCTTGAACATCGCCAGGCCGAGGCTCGCCGCCACGGTGCGCGCCAGCGGCTCGGGCACGCAAGCCACCAGCGACGAGCGCGCGGCGGCCATCAGCGCGCCATAGGCGCTGGGCACGGTCAATGCGATCTGCCGCGCGCAGCCTTGTGCCGCGAGCAGGCTGTCGAGGGGCTCGACCGACCTGGCGCGCCGCGTGACCGCCACATGCTGCTGGGCCGCCAGGCGCTTGGGCGTGACGCGCGCCTTCAGCAGTTCGTGCCCGGCCCCGACCACGCCGACGATGCGCTGCTCGTACAGCAGCGCGGTCTGTGTCTCCGGGCCTCTGTCGGGCAGCGTGCCCACGTCGAGGTCGATGCGCCCTTCGCGCAAGGCCATCGCATCGCTGTCGCTTTCGGGCACGAAACGCAGGCGCGCCAATGGCATGTCGCGTCGCAGCGCGGCCAGCAAGGTGGCGCCGTAGACGATGCCCATGCCTTCGGGCGCGCGCACCGTGAACTCGCGCGTCACACGCGCCAGCGGCACGCCGCCGTCGGGCTGCATCAGCAGGCGCGCGTCGGCGATCAGGCGGCGCACCGGATCGCGCAACGCCACCGCGCGCGGCGTCGGCACCAGCTTGCGACCGGCCCGCACGAGGATCGGATCGCCCAGCGCCTCACGGATGCGCGCGAGCGTGTGGCTCATGGCCGGCGCGCTCAGGTGCATGCACTCGGCGGCCGCGCTCACGCTGCCGGTGCTCAACAGGGCATCGAGTGCGGCCAGCAAGTTCAGGTCCATGGAATTCATTTGGTGCAGGTCATTGCTTTGAACAATGCACTGTACAGACGCGTCGCGCGGGCAGAAACTTCGCGCCCTTGCACCCTCGCAACACCGGAGCCCCGCCCTTGAATCCTTCTTCGCAAGCCAGCCGCACCGCCCTCGCCACCGCGCTCATGCGGTCCATCCATTCGCGCAGCGCGCCCGCGCCGCTGCTGGACGACCGCTGGGGCGAGCGCCTCGTGCCGGACACCGTACGCGCCGCCTTCCGCGAACGCGCACTGGCGCGGCGTGATGCGTCCGCGACAGGCACATCTGAAACAGCGCTCGACGACGCGATGCGCGCCAACGCCGCCTACCCCGACGTGATCCTGCGCTCGCGCTACACGGAAGATGCGCTGCAGGATGCGGTCGCACGCGGCATCACGCAGTACGTGCTGATCGGCGCGGGCTTCGACAGCTTCGTGTGCCGCATCCCCGCCTGGGCGCAGGGCCTGGACATCTACGAGGTCGACCACCCGGCCACGCAGCCGCTGAAACGCCAGCGCCTCGCGGCCTGCGGCGTGCCGCCTTCCCCGTCGGTGCATTTCGTCGAAGCGGACCTGTCGGCCGAAAGCCTCGGCGCGGCGCTCGCGCGTTCGCCCTTCAACGCCGCGCAGCCGACCTTCTTCTCGTGGCTCGGCGTGACGGTGTACCTGACGCGCGAGGCCAACCTTGCCGCGCTGCGCGATATCGCTACCTGCGCAGCGCCGGGAAGCGAACTGGTCTTCACCTACATCGACGAGGCCGCGCTGCACGCAGGCCCCGCAGCCTTCCAGAAGCTGCGCAGCGACGTGGCCTCGGTCGGCGAAGAGTTTTTGTCGGGCTTCGATCCGCAGACGCTGGCGGCGCTGCTGCGCGGCACCGGGCTCGACCTGCTCGAAGACATCGACGGCCACGCGGCCTTGGCGCGCTACGACCCCGCCGGACGCAACGGGCTGCAGCCCGCCGGCGCGGCGCACATCGCGCACGCGCGCGTGGTCAGTGCGGCACCATCGCCTGCCGCCTGAACTCGCTCGGGCTGCCGCCCGTGTGCGCGCGGAACACGCGGCTGAAGTGCGAGAGGTTGCCGAAGCCCGCGCCCAGCGCGATGTCGGTGATCGAGCGCGCGGCGTTCGCGGGGTCGATCAGGTCGCGGATGCTGGCGGCCAGCCGCTGGTGCTGGATGTAGCCGGTGAGCGTGTCGTCATCGCCCGCGAAGGCCTGGTGCAGCAGGCGCTTGCTGCAACGCAGCGCCAGCGCCATGCCGTCGATCGACAGCGCGGGGTCGCGCAGGTTCTGCGCCACGTGGCGGTGGATGCGGTCTTTCAGCGCCTCGCGCTGGGTCTGCGCCGTGCTCTGGCCCGCGAGCTCCATGAGCGACAGGCGCACCAGCTGGATCAGCAGCTCGCCCGCGCCGCGCGCGGCGGCTTCGCTCATGTAGGGCAGCTCCAGGTAGGTGTTGCGCATGGTCTCCAGCGCCACGCGCGAGATGCCGCTGTCGCCGCCGATGCGCCGCGCGACGAGGTCGCCCAGCGGCAATGCGGGCGAGGCGATCTGGTCTTTCGGCAGCATCACGATGAGGTGGTCGCTGCGCTCGGGGTTGGCCACGGTGTAGTCGAGCGTGGTGTCGTACAGCGTCCAGCCGCCCGCACGCACGGCCGCCGCGCGCCCGCGCTGCGTGACCTCGGCCGAGCCCTGCCAGGGCGCGACGATCTTCAGGTACGGCGCGTCGCTCAGGCGCGCCATCTGCGGGGTGCGCAGCACGCGATGTCGGTTGGCCTCGAGCCGCGTGAGGATCACGTCGCCCGCGTGCGAGGACGCGAGGTGGCCATCGAAATCGCTGTCGCCGTACAGGTCGGAACCCAGCCCGCCGAAGTGGCGCCACACCCATTCGCACCACAGCGGCCCGCGTTCCTTCGGCGGGATCTCGTCGGTGGACAGGAGCAGGGACGCGGTCATGGGGCGAAAGCAGTGAAGACGAAAGATTGCAGCACGGAGCCGGGGTGCCGCGCATTGTGGAGTGCCCGCAAGGCCCTCGCCTTTGCGGGTTAACCACTAGGCCCCTGCACGCTGCGTCAAGTGCTTTGTGCGCGGCGGGCACAGCGGCGAAGTGCGTCCGTTTCTACGATCCCGGTCAGCGGGCGCATACCGACGCCCGGAAGGAGACCCTCATGCTTCACCCCACCCGCCGCCACTGGATCCAGGGCACGGCCACCGCGCTGGGCGCGGCCGCCGTTGCGCCGCAGCTGTTCGCGCAAAGCGCCCCCGTTCGCATCGGCTACGCCATCGCCCGCACCGGCCCCTGGGCCGCGGGCGCGCAGGTGAGCCAGGAACCCAACTACCTGCTGTGGGCCGAGCAGGTCAACGCCGCGGGCGGGCTGTCGGTGAAGGGCGCCAAGCGGCCCATCGAGCTGATCGGCTACGACGACCGCAGCGAGACCGAGACCTGCGTGCGCACGTTTGAGAAGTTGATGGGCAGCGACAAGGTCGACCTCGTGCTGCCGCCCTGGGGATCGGGCGCCAACTTCGCGGTCGCGCCGCTGGCCAACCGCTTCGGCTACCCGCTGCTCGCGCCCACCGCCCTGTCGCGCAAGCTCATCGACATGCGCCTGCCCTTCTTCTTCTCGCTGCTGCAGCAGCCCGACAAGATGATGGGTGCGCTGGTCGACATGCTGGTGGCGCAGAACGTGAAGACGATCACCATCGTCTACATGGACGACCTGTTCGGGCTGGAGAACTTCGCGGCGCTGAACAACGCGCTGAAGAAGACGCAGATCCAGGTGCTCGACCGCAAGAGCTACCCGCTCGGCGTGAAAGACCTCGCGCCCGTGCTGCGCAGCATGAAGGACCTGAACCCCGACGCCTTCATCGGCATCACCTACCCGCCGGACACCATTCTTGCGAGCCGGCAGGCGCGCGAGGTGGGCTTCAACCCGAAGTACTTCTACGCCTCGGTGGGCACCGCCTTCCAGCTCTACAAGAACGTGATGGCCGCCAACACCGAGGGCGTGATCGGCATGGGCTCGTGGAACGGCAAGACCAGCCCCGAGGCCAAGGCCTATTTCGATGCGCACACCAAGAAGTTCGGCAAGGAGCCCGACCGCTGGGCCAGTGGCCACGCGTGGGCCGGCCTGCAGATCCTGCAGCAGGCGGTGGAGAAAGTGGGCCTGGATCGCAAGGCGCTGCGCGAGCAGATCGCGAAGAACGAGTTCAAGACCATCCTCGGGCCGATCCGCTTCGAGGGCAGCGAGAACGCGTCGATTCCCGGCACCGTGTCGCAATGGCAGGGCGGCGACTTCGAAGTGGTGTGGCCGAAAGACCGCGCCACCGCGCAACTGATGCCCAAGCCGGCCTGGAAATAACAGCGTGTCGTTCTCTGGATGGGCCGAGCTCCTGGCCGGCGGATTGATCACGGGCGGCATCTACGCGCTGGTGGCCATCGGACTGAACCTGCAGTACGGGCTGATGCGCATCATGAACATCTCGCACGGCGAGTTCCTGATGCTCGGCGCGTTTCTGACATGGTGGGCGCACACGGCGCTGGGCATCTCGCCGCTGCTGTTCATGCCGGTGGCCTTCGCGCTGCTGATGGCGCTGGGCATGGCGGTGCACTGGCTGTGCTTCCGGCAGGTGGCGGCGCGCGCGCCGAACGTCGATGTGTTCGAGGCGCGCAGCCTGATGGTCGGCTTCGGCCTGATGTTCTTCGTGCAGAACACCGCCCTGCTCGTGTGGGGCGGCGACCTGCGCGGCTACGACTACCTGGCCGAGCCGGTGCAGCTGGGCGAGATGCGCTTCACCGCCAACAAGCTCGTGCTGTTCGGCGTGGCGCTGGCGCTGAGCCTCGTGCTCATCGCGCTGCTCAAGCTCACGCTGCTGGGCAAGGCGGTGCGCGCGCTGATGCAGTCGCCTACCGGCGCGCAGCTCGTGGGCATCAACACCAAGCGGCTGCACCCGCTGATGTTCGGCGTCGGCCTGGGCCTGTCGGGCGTGGCCGGTGCGCTGCTGTCGATGACCTACGAGATCTCGCCCTCGATGGGCGAGCCCTACACCGTGACGGCGCTGATCGTCATCACCCTCGGCGGCTTCGGCAGCATCGCGGGCAGCCTCGTCGGCGGCCTGCTGCTGGGCGTGGTCGAAGCGCTGGGCATGTACTACACGAGCCCCTCGCTCAAGATGCTGCTGTCGTACGCCGTGTTCATCGGCGTGCTGATCTGGCGGCCCAACGGACTGTTCTCCAGAAGATGATTTCACTCATTCAAAACAAGCCCTGGTGGGTGCTCGCCATCGGCCTCGCGCTGGCAGCCGCCGTGCCGTGGGTCGCGAGCGAGTTCATCGCATCGGTCGCGCTCGGCTGCCTGATGTACATCGCGCTGGCCACGAGCTGGTCGCTGTTCTGCGGTGCCACGCGCTACCTGTCGCTCGCCACCTCGGCCTTCTTCGGGCTCGGCGCGTACGCGAGTGCGACGCTGCTCGAGGTGCTGCCCTGGCCGCTGGTCATCCTGAGCGGCGCGGCCATCGCGAGCGCGGTCGCGGTGCTGATGGGGGCGGCCGTGCTGCACCTGCGCGGCACCTACTTCGCGGTGCTGACCTTCGGCATGACCGAGCTGATCCGCCATGCCGTGACCTTCGTCGAGAAGCAGGTCTCGGGCACGGTGGGCCGCGTGCTCACCGTGGTGCCGTCGAACGAGACGGTGTACCTCACGGTGCTGGTCATTGCGGGAGTTGCAATCGCGACGGCGCTGCTCGTGAAACGCAGCCGCTTCGGCCTCGCGCTGGCCGGCATCGGCGCCGATGAGCAACGTGCGCAGACACTGGGCGTCGACACGCGCCGCGTGAAGATCGCCGGCTTTGCGCTCACCGCCGCCTTCGCCGGTGCGGTCGGTGCAGCCATGGCGGTGCGCTGGACCTACATCGAACCGGCAGCCGTGTTCAGCCCCTTCATCGGCTTCCAGACCGTGCTGATCGCGATGATCGGCGGGGCCGCCAGCATCGGCGGACCGGTGGCCGCGGCCATCGTGTTCAGCCTGCTGTCGGAGACGCTGCGGCTGCAGCTGCCCTACGGCTACATGATGGTGCTGGGGCTGCTGCTGATCCTGTGCGTGATGTACCTGCCCAACGGCCTCGCGTCGCTGTGGCAGCGCAAGCGGGCGGCCCTGCGGAGGCATGCGCCATGAAGGCAACGCCTCTTCTCGAAGCCCGCGACCTCACGGTGCGTTTCGGCGGACTCACTGCGGTCGATGCCGTGAGCGCGACGCTGCACGCGGGCGAGCTGGTCGGCATCATCGGCCCGAACGGCGCGGGCAAGACGACCTTCTTCAACGCGATCTCGGGCGTGGTCATGCCGACCTCGGGACGGCTGCTGGTGGAAGGCGATGTCGACCTGACACGGCGCGGCCCGCACCTGTACGCCGCGCACGGCATCGCGCGCACCTTCCAGACGCCGCGCGTCATGGCCGACATGACGCTCGAAGACAACGTGCGCTTCGGCATGCAGTTCGCCGGGCGCCGTCGCGCGCCCATCGCGGGCCTGGGCAGCACAGGCGAGATCCTCGACATGCTGGGCCTGGGCGGCCTCGCGACGCAGATCGCCGCCGACGTCACGCCCTCGCAGCAGCGGCTGCTGGAAATCGGCATGGCGCTCGGCACCCGGCCGCGCGTGCTGCTGCTCGACGAAGTGGCGGCCGGCCTCACCGAAGCGGAGGTCGATGCGATGGCCCGGCGCATCCGCCGCCTGCGCGACGACCACGGCCTCACCGTCGTGTGGATCGAGCACGCGGTGACCACGCTGCTGAAGTACGTCGAGCGCGTGCTCGTGCTGCACCAGGGCCGCAAGATCGCCGACGGCACGCCGGCCGAGGTCGTGCGCAATGCCGAGGTGGTCGAGGCCTACCTGGGCGACGAGATGGAGGCGACGGCATGAGCGACACATTCATGACCGTGCGCGGCCTGTCGGCCGGCTACCACGGCTTCGAGGTCATCCAGGGCCTGGACCTCGACGTGACACCCGGCGTCACCGTCGTGCTCGGGCCCAACGGCGCAGGCAAGACCACGCTGCTCAAGGCGCTCGCGGGGCTGCTGCCACGCACGGGCGAAGCGGTGCTCGATGGTGCGGCGCTGCCGTCTGCCGATGCCACCGCCTGCGTGCGGCGCGGCCTGGCGCTTGTCGCCGAGGGCCGCCAGCTGTTCCCGCAGATGACCGTCACCGAGAACCTCGAACTCGGCGGCTGGCTGATTCCCGCGCGGCTGCGCGCCGAGCGGCTCGCGCGCGCCTTCGACGACTTTCCACGCTTGAAAGAACGCGCCACGCAGCTCGCCGGCACCATGAGCGGCGGCGAGCAACAGATGGTCGCGGTGGCGCGCGCCCTGATGAGCGGCCCGCGCTTGCTGATGCTCGACGAGCCCTCGCTCGGCCTCGCGCCGCGCATGGTCGACGAACTGCTGGCCATCGTGCGCCGCATCGCCGACCAGGGCGTGACCGTGCTGATGGTCGAACAGAACGTGCGCAAGGCCCTGCAGGCCGCCGACCGCGGCTACGTGCTCGAACGCGGGCGCGTGGTCGCTTCGGGCGAGGCACAGGCGCTGCTGCATTCCGACGCCGTGCGCCAGGCCTACCTGGGCGTGGCCTGAACACCCCTCTTCCTCTTCTTTCGCAAAGGACACCCATGACCGACATTTCCATGTTCATCAACGGCGAACGCTGCGCCGCCACGGGCGGCAAGACCTTCGAGCGGCGCAATCCGCTGGACGGCGGCATCGCCACGCGCGCCCCCGCCGCCACGCCCGCCGATGCCGTGGCCGCCGTCGACGCCGCCCATCGCGCCTTCGCCACCTGGTCGCAGACCGGCCCCAACGAACGCCGCGCCCTGCTGCTGAAGGCCGCGCACGCGCTCGAAGCGCGCGCCGACGCCTTCGTGCAGGCCATGGCGCGCGAGACCGGCGCCTCGGCGCTGTGGGCCGGTTTCAACGTGCACCTCGCGGCCGGCATCCTCACCGAGGCCGCGTCGCTCACCACGCAGATCGCCGGCGAGGTGATTCCGTCCGACGTGCCCGGCAGCCTCGCCATGGGCGTGCGGCAGGCGGCCGGCGTGGTGCTGGGCATCGCGCCGTGGAACGCCCCCGTGATCCTGGCCACGCGCGCCATCGCCACGCCGCTGGCCTGCGGCAACACCGTCGTGCTCAAGGGGTCCGAACTGTGCCCCGAGACGCACGCACTCATCATCGAAGCACTGGCCGAGGCCGGCCTGCCCAAGGGCACCGTCAACTTCGTCACCAACGCGCCGGCCGATGCCGGCGCCGTGGTCGAGGCCATGGTCGCGCACCCGGCGGTGCGGCGCGTCAACTTCACGGGCTCAACGCGCGTGGGCCGCCTCATCGCGCAGACCTGCGCCACGTATTTGAAACCCGCCGTGCTCGAGCTCGGCGGCAAGGCGCCCTTCGTGGTCCTCGACGACGCCGACATCGACGCGGCCGTGAACGGTGCGATCTTCGGCGCCTTCGCCAACTCGGGCCAGATCTGCATGTCGACCGAACGCATCGTCGTCGACAACGCTGTCGCCGACGAGTTCGTATTGAAGTTCGCCGCCCGCGCGCAGGCGTTGCCGCTGGGCGACCCACGCGAAGGCCCGGTGGTGCTGGGCTCGGTGGTCGACATGAGCACCGTGACGCGCTGCAACGCGCTGATCGACGACGCGCTCGCCAAGGGTGCCGTGCTCGTGTGCGGCGGCAAGGCGCAGAACACATTGATGCCCGCCACCGTGCTCGACCACGTCACGTCCGCGATGGACATCTACCGCGAGGAGTCGTTCGGTCCGGTGAAGGCGGTCGTGCGGGTGAACGGCGTCGAAGAGGCCGTGGCGGTGGCCAACGACAACGAGTTCGGTTTGTCGTCCGCCGTGTTCGGCCGCGACGTGGCGCGCGCGTGGAACGTGGCGCAGCGCATCGAGGCGGGGATCTGCCATGTCAACGGGCCGACGGTGCATGACGAGGCGCAGATGCCGTTTGGCGGTGTGAAGGCTTCGGGGTATGGGCGGTTCGGGGGGCGCGCGGGGGTGGAGGCGTTCACGGAGCTGCGGTGGATTACGGTGCAGACGACGGCGCGGCAGTATCCGTTTTGAACAAGGGAACGGCAGGGCACCGCCCTGCCGTTCGCATCAGGCCGTCATCGGCTCCGGCGACTCCCTTTCTGCGGGTCGACGGTTCTGAGTCAGCCGTGTCTCGTCCGCGCCTGCGTACACACGGCGATAGCGCAAGTAGCCGGCACCCCATGCATACCATTCGCGCCCTTCCGTGAATTCGGGCGCGTACTCGCCCTTGGTCAGGTACAGGTTCACCCATTGCTCTTGCCGGCGCGTCAGCCCGGCGGGCGCCCCGCCTCTGGGTGGATCGATCTGCCCGCGCGCCTCGTCCGCCCTTTTCTTCCGAGCCACCAGCTTGTCGAGCTGCTCCTTGAACTCGGCCGCTTCGGGCCCGGTGAGCTTGAACCATGCATGCGAATCGTGCACACGGTCTTCGAACAGCTTGCTGGTGAGCACGGGCTCGTTCCAGTACGGCTCGATGCGGCCCCACTCGCCCACCCGCTCCGAATCGATGCCGGGCACGTTGTCGATTTCGTGCGGTGTGCCATCCGGGCTGTTACGGCCGCTGATCCGCTTCTTTTTCTTGAGCCAGGCTTCGAAGTCCTTCACTTCCTTGACGAACTGCTCGTCGGCCGACAAAAGGTCCGCCCGGTCTGGGGCCGACGCGCGCAGGACAAAATCCATCTCCAACGGGCGACCGGCCCATGATTTGCGCCACAGGATGAACAGCTTGCGCTGCTCCGCCATGATGTCGCGCAGAACCCCTTCCTTGACCCGGCATACGGCAAGGTAAGCGTTGAAATCACGAATCAGATCCTTGGCGACCATGAACTGCGCCTTGATGACTGGACGTGCCAGCTCCAGCTTCAGTGGCACGCCCCGCACTCTTGCCTCGCGGTACATCAGCGCCAAGGGAATGCGCGAGAGCATATCTTCACCCTCCTCGGCCACTCCCTTGCCCTGCTCCATTGGCATGTAGCCTCCACCGATGTCCGAGTGCATGCCGGGGCACACCCACTCCCGGCAGTTCTCCGACAACGTATTGCCGACGTGAACCGAGTCCGATGGAAAGCTGCGACGAAACTCGTGCGCGGCCACCATGTGCAAACAGGGCACGTCGGCCGGGATGCGCATCGAAGTGTCCGCATCAGCCCATCCGCCATGCCCATCAGCGAACAAGGACGAAGCTGCCACCCCGACCGACGCGACCGTATCGAACAATCCCAGGAAGTCAAAGGTCACCGGAAACGAAGCCAGCGTCGGCCCGGTCTGCCCGCGAAGTTCAGCATCGATCTCGCACATCGCCAGGAACCAGTTGACGAAGACCCGGGCCTCCGCTGCCCCCCGCGAAAAGCCGAATGCGCTGACGAAGATGCGTTGCACGCGCCCCGGATCGACTTTGCTGCACTGCCCCGTCTCGGGATCAATCATGTGCGGCTTGACCGACTCGTGCAATTTATTGAGCATCGACTCAAGCGTGCGGCGGTTCTTGTTCTCGCGTTGGCGCTTCTCGGCGGGCCCTTTTCCCGCTTCCAGCAGTTCCTCTCGCCCGAGATCGAAGGCCTTGCAAAACTGCAGTACCTCTTCGATGGAGAACAACCCTGGCCCATTGCCGCTCTGAGTGAGGTAGCGGTAAACGCAGTTGAGCGCTTGCGCCAATGCCCAGAGGATGCGGCGCTCTCCGTAGCGAGCCGTGGCGTTGCCCAGCAGCGCATCCTTGCCAGTGCCGCTGTCGTCCACCTGTCTGAAGGGTGTTCCCACACCCGGCACATACACCTTGAAGAAATGCTGGTAGTTGTCAGAGTCAGTGGTCCACTGCGCATCGGGGTCGCTCGGTACACCGGGCACGCTCTGGCCTGGATAAGCACCATACAGGCGGGCAACGTTGGAATGCGTGTAGTCCTTGTCGTCGGTGCTGCGGTCGTAGTTGTTGCGCGTGCCGTCGAAAAAGAACCCCATGAACAGGTTCACGTCGCAGGACTTCCCGGGTTGACCTATTGGACGAAGCTCGCGTTTGATTTCGTAGTTTTCTCGAATTGTTACGCTCGCTTTTCCAAAAAAAACTTCCCGATTCGATGGGTCGGAAAATACTTCCTCGTTGATCGGCGCTACGAGCTGTGCGGTCATGGTTTGATCTTCATCAGTCGATCGACTTTCTCTAGATCCCAAGCCACAAGCTTCTCTAGTGCGGCCTTTCGATCTGCGAAGAATACAGGATCATCCGGTCCTGAGAATGGCTCTAGCTTGCTTCGAAAAGCGGGCTCGTTCTCAAATTGATCCCACGTTTCCTTGAGATATTTTTTTGAGTCTTTCCGAAATTCATCCATCGCTCTCTGATCAGCTTCCAAGGCCTGACGTGCCAACTTCATGTCCCGCTCCCACAACTCCATCTGAAAGGCCAAAGAGGGCTTGGGCCATCCCTTGATCTTCCCGGGCCACTCGTCACCGTTAGGGCGGTACGCGGTGGAGAGCACGCCCACCGTGCCGTCGGGATAGTTGATGAACCAGACATCCCCTGCTTTGCCGCTCTTGTCGTAGGGCGGCAGATCAACAATGAAGGTCTGGCGCGGCCGATAGCGTTTCGCCTGGTTGTCGAAGCTCTGCAGGATCACGCCGACCTGAATACCAGGCGCCCAGGTCTTCGGCACGTTGTAGCAACAGATCACGCCTCCTGCGGCAAACGGACCGATCTCTTCGGAAGCGACCACAGTCTGCTTCGGATCCTTGGGATCGAACAACCGGTAGCGGATGTCTTGGTCGGTGTAGTTGACGCCGCTGACCGAGGCCGGAACCGTCTCGGCGTGGCCTAGAGCACAACCGCCAATGGCCAGTGATGCGAGAAGCACGAACGGGAACAGCCAGTTCCTGCGCAGTCCGGCAACACGGATTTTTCCGATATTGCCAACCTGGCTTTCGAGAAGACCTCTTTGATTCGAAAGATCAGCATCAATTGCCGCATCCATCGAACCTACGAGTTGCGTTGTCATGGCTTTACTTTCAGAAGTCGATCAACTTTGTCTTGCGAATGCTCCAGCAACCGCATTCGCCATTGACGTTCGTAAGCAAGAAATTCCGGGTCAACTGGACCCGCGAACATTTGAAGCTCTTTCGGCGGTCGTTTTTGCTTCAGCTCTTCCAAATAGAAATCCCATTTTTTCTTGAGAAAGGCTGTGGGATTCCGATCGAACTCGGCCGCTGACTCCTTGCTCGCCCTGAAACTCTCCTGCGCCAACCTCATATCCCGCTCCCACAACTCCCTCTGAAAAGCCAAAGAAGGCTTGGGCCACCCCTTGATCTTCCCAGGCCACTCCTCGCCGTTGGGCCGGTAAGCGGTCGAGACCACGCCCACTGTTCCATCTGGATAGTTGATGAACCAAACACCCCCCGCCTTGCCACTCTTGTCGTAAGGCGGCAGATCAACGATGAAGGTCTGGGGTGGTCGATAGTCGCCCGCCTCGTTGTCGTAGCTCCGCAATATCACACCGACCTGAATGCCAGGCGCCCAGGTCTTCGGTACTTCGTAGCAGCAGATCACGCCTCCGGCGGCAAATGGGCCAATGTCTTCGGAGGCAAGTGTGGTCTGCTTCGGATCCTTGGGATCGAACAGCCGGTAGTGGATGTCCTGGTCGGTGTAGTTGACGCCGCTGACCGACGCTGGAACCGTGTCGGCACGGCCGATGGCACACCCTGTCGCAGCCAGGGATGCAAGAAGCACGAGGGGAAGAAGGAGCCAGTTCTTGAGAAGCATCTGTTAGTTGTTCCTGCTGCGAGGCGCTAAGCCATCAGGGCGCGCAGCGCTTCATGGTCCGGGCGACCGCTGCGGCTGAGTTCGGGCTGC
Organism: Variovorax sp. RO1; assembly: GCF_002849325.1. Classification (NCBI taxonomy): domain Bacteria; kingdom Pseudomonadati; phylum Pseudomonadota; class Betaproteobacteria; order Burkholderiales; family Comamonadaceae; genus Variovorax; species Variovorax sp. RO1. The sequence continues at coordinate 3,018 of NZ_PKMT01000007.1, read as the reverse complement.
TGCCAAAACACCTCGCACAGTCTCATCCGTTGCGCCACCGTGTCGAACTGCATGGCATTGGCTGCGGCGAGCCCGCATGTCGCAAGCGCGTGCAGGGCCCAGGGCGAATGCTTCGCTTCGTAGGCTGGCGAAAGCTGCAGCAGGTTCGCGATCATCTCGTCCGCTTCGCTGCCGGCAATGAGCGCCGCGCATTGATCACCATCGAGCACCGGTGCGCATGGAGGCAGCGACGTGGAAGCGGCCGTTTGCCAGGGTGCAAGAAAAGTTCTCCAGCTCGCGTCGCGCTGGCGGAAATGCCAGGTGGTGCCGGGACCGCAGAACGCCATCTGCTGCAACGGTGACAGCGCAGCCAGCACATCCGGCAGGCGGCGCGTGTCGGGAAAGCGCAGCACGAAATACTGCCCGTCCGCATTCACGATGCACCAGGGGCTCAAGCGTTCGAACAGCGATTCGAGCGGTTCGCCCGAGTGGATGAAGCTGAGCATCGGCAAGCCATTCGTCAGCTGCAGCACACGATCGAGCAAAGGCCTCTCGACAGCGTCGATGTTCAGCAGGATCGGTGAATGCCGGATCGCTTCGTCTGAAGCGCCGGGCATGTTCTCGTAGAGCGACCGCAAAGAGCCGGAGCCCAGGTGGCTCTTGAGCAGCTGATGGCATTGCGGGGCGAATGCGCAGTCGATCAAGGCGTAGCGAAATCCCTCAGCATCCGAGGCAAGAAGGCCATCGTCCGCAAACAGGGCGTCGATCCATCCGGGCGCGTGCTTGTCGATCAGATTCATCGTGCGTTATTCCACCTGGGTGAAGGCCGGCGCCGACTTGAGCGACTTCAAGAGGCACGCCACGCAGATGCTCTTGGGAAACGCCGGCAGCGGATAGCTCTTCTGCACCGGCCCCGCCAACTTCCGCTGCACCGCGTGATAAGTGATCTTCCCCGGGCACTCGAAGGTGATGTCCCCATCCTGCAGCGTGATCGACGCGCCCTGCGCGGTCGCGATGCGGATCTTCTTCTTGGCCGCGAACTCCACCGTGTGGTCGGTGCTCGCGATCTTCAGCGCCTCCTTGGCCTGGATGCGCAGCTCATCGTGCTGCGCCTGGAAGTCCAGGTCGTCGTTGCCTGCGATGACCGACAGGCCCGCTTCGGCATCGGCCTTCTGCGCCCCGGCCAGCACGCCGATGGCCTGCCCGCTGTGCACGCGCAGCACGTCGGCCAGCGCCAGGTTGATGTCGCCGCCGCTGGCCAGTGTGGCGGTCTCGCCGCTGACGATCTGCAGCTGCTGACCTGCCACCATCGCCAGGCCGCCGCGTGCGGCCAGTGCGATCACGGCGTCGCTCGTGTGCGGCACCTTGCCTTCGCCGGTGGCGATGGCTTTGTCTGCTGCATCCGCGTAGGCGGTGTCGAGCGCGTCGGCAGCGACCATGCCGCTGGCGGTGCGCTCCATCGCGGCGTAGGGGGCACGCTCCTTGTCCAGTTGCGATTCGTTGGCCTTGTTGGCACCGATGTGCCCGGCCAGTTGCACGGTCTCGTGGGTCTTGGCTGCATCGCTCAAGGCCTGGCCCAGCTGCTGCACCTGCTTGAGCAGCGCCATGCCGGCGGCGAAGTCGCCCACGGGCTCCAGCTTCTGGCCGCCTGCGCCGTGGTACGTGCTCAGCAAGACGCCCTTGCCGCCGCGCAGGGCGGCATAGCCGTCAGTGCGCAGCTCGAGACCCTGGCCGCGGAAGCTGCCCCGGAAGTTGTCGGCCTGATGGATCAGGTGGCCCAGGTTCAGCTGGCTGTGGGCGGTGCTCGCGTGCAATTGCACGCGCAGCTGCTGGTTCGAATCGTCGAACACCAGCTGGCTGAAGCCCTCGCCGCCGAACTCCTTGGTCTTGAAGCCGCTCAGGGCGGCTGCGTTGCGGTGGCCCTTGTCGTCGGCGCTGGCGCCGTGCCAGGGCGGGGCGTGGCCCGCAGCCAGGTTGGCCTGGGCACTGGACGAGGCGTTGCCCGCTTGGGCGAAGACGTCTTCATGGGCCTCGCTGCCTCGCGATGCGCCGCCGGGCGTGGGGGCGATGCCGCCGTCGCCGCGGCCGTTGTACAGCGCGCCGACGATGACGGGCTGGTCGACATCGAGGTCGACGAACTTGACCAGCACTTCCTGTCCGATGCGCGGCAGCCACTGCCAGCCCATGCCGGGACCGGCCTGGCGCTGGGCCACGCGAATCCAGCGGGTGCTGCGGTTGTCCTGGGCGCTGTCGGCGTTGTTGCTGCCGTTGTCGTTCGATCCGTTCTGCCAGTGGAAGCGCACGCGCACGTCGCCTCGGTCGTTGCAGTACAGCTCGTCGGCGCCATTGGGCGAGGTCTCACCCGACGGGCCGACCACGATGGCGCTGTGCACGCCGCTGGCCGTGGGCTTGGCGTGCAGGCGCGCGCCGTCGGCTGCGGCCAGTGCGGGGCGCCAGGGGCGAGGGGCATGCACGCCTGAGAAGCTGTTGGCGTAGCCCTGGGCCTGCGCGGTCGCGAGGTTCTGGGGCTGCGGGTGGATGGCGTCGTCGCTGCGCGTACCCGTTGCGGCGGACACCAGCCCGAACACATCGGACTCGGCCGTCACGGGTGCGCACGGCTGGTCGAACACCAGGTGTTCCGTCGGCTCGCCCAGCTGCGCCGCAATCGACGCTGCCGTGTCCTTGGGCAGGTTGTTGATGCCCACATGCTCGACGGTGTCCAGCAGCAGCGCAGGCTTGGCCTGCAAGCCCAGCGCGGGTGCGTCGTCGATCTCGATGCGCGTGCCCGCACGCAAGGTGCGCACGGTGCTGTGGCCCAGCATCACGTCGGCGCGGCATTCGGCCGCTTCCATCATCAAGGCCGCATAGCGCTCGAGCGTGCGGTTGGTGTCCCAGCCGCGGCTGCGGTCGTTCAGGCCGAGCACGTCGTCGTACTCCAGGCGCGGGGCGTTCTTGCCGCCAACCGGAAAGCGCGCCGGCGCGCTGCCTGTGAGCTGGCGCTTGCCGTCGACGTTCCAGGCGCTCAGGTGCACCTGCGCG